>NZ_JBICZC010000013.1:0-202447 GCF_043201715.1 Streptomyces sp. NPDC048291 | reverse complement strand
CCAAGCGAAGCAGCCCTTCGCACAGCCACCGGCCGTCAGTCGGCTGCCGCGCCATCGCGGCTGATCGCGCAGTTCCCCGCGCCCCCTACAGGGCGCTCCTGTGAGCGAAGCGGTCCTTTGCGTAGCGGCCTCGCTTCTCCACCGGGATCACGCCGCTTGCCGCGCCCAGGCCGAACTCCGGCATGTCGAAGTAGATCGACTCGTACGAGCCCTCGGGGGCGACGTACGTCTCGTGCCAGAGGCCCACGTGCGCGTGCAGCTTGCCCGCCTTCTCCTTGCGGTTCACGGCGCCCCACACCTTGTGGTGGAGCAGGCCCACCTCGCTCGCGTACGCGTACAGCTTCTCCTTGGACTCCCAGTACTGGACGACGTAGTACGTCCGCGGCGAGGCCGTCAGCAGGATGCGGCCGAGCAGCCCCCGGCCGGGGTCCCGCGCCAGCTCGGCCAGCATGCGGAACATCGACACCATGACCGGGAGCCACTGGTGGACCGCCCAGAAGTGGTTGATGCGCATGCCGATGAGCAGGACCACCGCGTCACCCTCGCGGGCAGCGGTCGTACGGCCCGGAATCGGTTTGGCGAACATGGAGACCATGTGGAGCGACACCCCCGGAGCCTTGTCGGATAGCGACACTATCCTTCTGTGGATGCTTGGATAGTGGCACTTACCAAGGAGGCGCGCAAGACATGCGGCTTGCCCGGTTGAGCGAGCGCAGCGGGGTGCCCGTCGCGACGATCAAGTACTACCTGCGCGAGGGGCTGTTGCCGCCCGGCCGCCAGGTCAACGCCACGACCGCGGAGTACGACGAGGAGCACCTGCGGCGGCTGCGGCTGGTGCGGGCGATGATCCAGGTGGGCCGGATCCCCGTGGCGACGGTCCGCGAGGTGCTCGGGCATGTCGACGACGACTCGCTGGGCCGCACGATCCGGGTGGGCGCCGCACTGTGGGCACTGCCGCAGCTCCCGGAGCCGGACGAGGACGACGAGTACGTGCGGGCCGCGCACCGGGAGGCCGACGCCCTGCTCGACACGCTCGGCTGGGAGAACGCCAAGCAGTTGACGACGATCTCCCCCGCGTACCGCCGGCTGGTGGTCGCGCTGGCCGCGTTCCGCCGGCTCGGCTACGACTGGGACGCCGAACTCCTCGTGCCGCGGGCGAAGTTGATGTACCAGGCGGCCGTCGCCGATCTGGACTTCATGGAGACGCAGCCGTCGGAGGAGGAGAAGGCGGAGGCTGCGGTGGCCAGCGCGGTACTGGTGGAGCCGATGCTGCAGGCCCTGCACCGACTGGCCCAGGAGGAGGAGTCGGCCCGGCGCTACGGTTTCGGGTAGGGCGCACCGTAGAGGTGAAAAAAAGAAGGCCCTCCGCCGAAGCGGAGGGCCTTCATCGCGTACCCCCGACCGGATTCGAACCGGCGCTACCGCCTTGAGAGGGCGGCGTGCTAGGCCGCTACACAACGGGGGCATGGATCTTACGAGCGCTTAGAACTACACCGCCGCAGATCCGAGCTGGTCTACCTGGACTCGAACCAAGACTAACTGAACCAGAATCAGTCGTGCTGCCAATTACACCATAGACCAATGATGGTTTAGACCAGTTCGTACCCCCGACCGGATTCGAACCGGCGCTACCGCCTTGAGAGGGCGGCGTGCTAGGCCGCTACACAACGGGGGCCCTAGCGATCATCCGTGGAAGATCTCCGTACCCCCGACCGGATTCGAACCGGCGCTACTGCCTTGAGAGGGCAGCGTGCTAGGCCGCTACACAACGGGGGCTTTGCAGATGAGCTCTGCGAGCTGGCCTACCTGGACTCGAACCAAGACTAACTGAACCAGAATCAGTCGTGCTGCCAATTACACCATAGGCCACTGGAACGCAAGCCCCTGAGGGGATCTTGTTCTAGTTTCGCGCCTCCGGTTCCGGCCTTTCGGCCCGCTCCCCGGCGGCGCAGGAAGAACATTACCTGAAGGTGGACGGGGCTCCAAAACGGGTATCGGCGCGGAGGATCGCGGACAGTTCGGCGAGGGAGGCGATCCGGTGCGGGCCGGCGGGGGCGTCGGCCCTGGTGGCCGGGCCGGTGGACAGCCCGTGGCGGTCGATCCACACCGACAGCAGCCCGGCGTCGGCGGCGCCGCGCCCGTCGATCTCCGGGTGGTCGCCGACGTACGCGACCTGGTGCGGGGCGAGTTCCAGCGCCGCGCAGGCCGCCAGGAAGGCGCCGGCGGCCGGCTTGGAGACGCCCAGTTCGGCCGCGCAGAGGACGGCCTCGAAGCGGTCGTACACCCCGAGCGTGCGCAGTTTGCGGTCCTGGACGTGCAGGCTGGAGTTGGACAGCACGGCGTGTCGGTATCCGCTCGCGAGGGCGTCCAGGGCGGGCAGGACGTCCGGGAAGAGGGTCCAGACGGCCTCGTAGTGCGTCAGGTACCGGTGGAACCAGTCGTCGGCCTCGGCGTCGGTCAGCTCACTCTCCAGGAACACCCGGACCCGGTCGCGGCGCTGGTCCTCGAAGGAGAGCTCGCCCGCCGAGAACCGCGCCCACTGCTGGTCGGTGATCTCCCGCCACCGCACCAGCGCCGCCTCCGCGCTCCCCCAGCCGGCGAGCAGCCCCTCCGCCGCCAGATGCGCCCGCATGCCCTCGCGGTCGGCGCTCGTGTAGTCGAAGAGAGTGTCGTCCACGTCCCACACCACGGCCCTGATCGTCATGACACCGACCGTACTCCGCGATACTCCGCGACCACCGTCAGCCCAGGGTGATCCCGCCGGACAGGGTCAGGGTCCGGCCCTGGCCGTCGCGGGGACGGGCGGTGAGCTTCCAGGTGTACCTGCCGGCCGCGGCGACGCCGCCGTTGCCGGTCCTGCCGTCCCAGGCCGGGCGGACGGCCGCGCCCGTGGAGGCGCCGGTCAGGGTGCGCCGGACCGTGCCCGAGGGGGTGGCGAGGGTCAGGGTCCACCTGGACGGCTTGTTCAGCTGCCACACCGGGGACCAGGGCGCGGACCCGGTGACGACGGACGGCGAGTAGACCTGCGCGTCCATCTGGGCGAGCGGTGAGGTGGGCACGCGGCTGGGGACGATCCACACCTTCTCGTAGCTGCCGAGGTAGGCGATCTGGCCGCCGAACCGGTCCACGGCCCAACGGCCGTTGCTCGCGCCGGTGTTCAGATCGGTCGAGGGCAGCACGGCCACGACGTGCGTCTTCGCGGTACCGGTGTGGACATCGGTGAGCAGCAGTTGGTGCGTGGTCCGGTTCTCGCGCACCAGGAAACCGTCACCCAGACGGGCCGGGGAGCGGCCGGCGGGCACGGAGATGTTGCGCTTCGCCGCCCGGTCGTAGACCCCGGCCGGGCCGGACGGGCCGCAGCTCCAGTAGAGCCTGCTGTTGACGGCCTGGATGTCGGTGGGCACGCACCGGGCGCCGGTGACCACGGTCGTCGTGGTCCTGCCGGTCTTCAGGTCGTGGCCGGTGATCGACCCCTTGGCGCTGCCGGGCGTCCACAGGACCTGGCCCCACAGGGCCGCGGTGGTGCGGTTCCGGCTGAGCGCGGTCTTTCCGGACGTGGCGCCGCGCGGGAAGTCCTCGATCTGCTGCACGCCGGGCGTACCGCCGTTGTAGAGGACGTAACGGCCGGTGCCGCCGGCGATGCGACCGCCGGAGTCGCCCGTGTCCGCGCTCGGCGAGGAGCCGGTGTCGAGGCCGGTCCGCAGCACGTTCTCGTGGCCGAGGGCGTCGGTGGACAGAACAGCGACACTGCCGTCGCCGAGTGCCTCCAGCTGCGGGCAGGCGGTGTCGCCCGGGAGGCAGCTCACGTCGCCCAGGACGGGGCTGCGCGGCGCCTGGGGGCCGACCGGGCTCCCGGAGGCGTCCAGCGCGAAGCCGGAGATCCGGTGGCCACGGCTCTGCCTGCCGTCGAGGAACAGCTCGCCCCCGGCCATGGCCAGCCCCTCGACCCGTTCCCGTCCGGGCGGGGCAGGGGCCACCTTCCGGGTGGCGGTGCCGCCGTCCGCGGTGGGGGTGACGCGATAGATGTTCCAGTCGACGTTGGAGGTGCCGGCGGTGGCGAGCGCGCCGCCGTCCGGGGTCGGGGCCATCCCGCCGGAGGAGTCCGCGAGGACGGTGCCGGTCCCGCCGGTGATCAGTGAGCGGGCCGTCAGCGCGGGCTTGGTGCCGCCCTGCAAGGGCTGGTTGCCGGTGAGGAGCTGGTCACCGACGACGGCCACCATCTCGGCGCCCCCGCGCGGCATCTGGGTGGGCTGGGTGCCCGGGGCGGCGTCGACGCGGATGTACCTCCAGTCGGCGACCAGCCAGCGGTCGTTGAAGCGGACCGTCGGATCGGCGGCCACCCCCGTGACGTAGGTGCGGAAGGTGCCGTCGCCCAGGTCCACGAGGCCCACGGAGGTCGTGCCGTCCAGGGTGTAGACGATGGCGGCCCGGCGGACCGAGCCGCCCGGGATGTAACCCGTCGGCACGGCGCCCGCGGGGAGTCCGGTCACCGGGAGGTCGGTGGTGGAGCCGTCGGCCGCGGCGCGCAGGACGTGCGGGGTGCCGGAGGCGTCCTGGGTGAGCACGCTCCAGCCGGAGGTGGTCCGGTAGGTCTGGCCGGCCGGGACGGTGACGGTGGCCGTCACGCCGGTCGAGCGGTGCCGCTGCGTGACCTGGGCGCCCTCGTCCCATGTGCTGACCACGTCGGTGCCGGTGGCCAGGTCGTCCGGGCCGGCGTGCGCGGGCGGGACGAAGCCCGGGTAGTCGACCCAGGTACCGGGGCCCGCGGCGGTCTGCGGCTCCCACTGGAACCCGGAATCCCCCGCCCACATGTAGTACACGACGGTCGGCTCCTCCGTCCGGAACGTGACGAAGCCGGCCGGCGACGGCACGGGCCCGGCCTGCGCGGGCGAGGTCGCTCCGGCGCAGGTCAGCGCCGCCGCTGCGGCGACGACGGCCGTGGCCAGTCTTCGCGAACGGATCACTTCGTCTCGTGAACGGGTCACGTCCCCCACCCCCTGCACCGGCCGCGCATGCACATCATGCGCACAGGAAACATCCAACGTGCACTCAGGAAGCGGGGCTCGGCCGTCCAGGTGAACTCCGGGAGACGGCCGGGAAACGCGTGCGGGGCGGCGGCCGGTGCCCCGGCCGCCGCCCCTGCCTACGCGCGCGTACCTACGCGGCAAGCTTCGCCAGCGCCGCGTCGATGCGGGCCAGCGTCCGCTCCTTGCCCAGGACCTCAAGGGACTCGAAGAGCGGCAGGCCGACCGTGCGGCCGGTGACGGCGACCCGGACCGGGGCCTGGGCCTTGCCGAGCTTGAGGCCGTGGGCCTCGCCGGCGGCCAGGACGGCCTCCTTCAGGGACTCGGCGGAGGTCCAGTCGGCCGGCTCCAGCTTCTCGCGGGCCGTGGCGAGGAGGGCGTCGCTGCCCTCCTTCATCGCCTTGGTCCAGGACGCCTCGTCCTCGACCGGCTCGGCGAGGAACAGGAAGTCGACGTTCTCGGTGATCTCCGAGAGGACCTTGAGGCGGGTCTGGGCGTGCGGGGCGATCGCCTCCCACTTCGCCTCGTCGAAGTCCTCCGGGGCCCAGGGCGCGAAGGGCGCCGTCAGCCAGGGGGCGCAGCGCTCCGTGAAGTCCTTCACGTCCAGCATGCGGATGTGGTCGGCGTTGATCGCCTCGCACTTCTTGAGGTCGAAGCGGGCCGGGTTGGGCTGGACGTCCGCGATGTCGAAGGCCGCGACCATCTCGCCGATCGAGAAGATGTCCTGGTCGGCGGAGAGCGACCAGCCCAGCAGGGAGAGGTAGTTGAGCAGGCCCTCGGGGAGGAAGCCGCGCTCGCGGTAGAGGTTGAGGGACGACTCCGGGTCGCGCTTGGAGAGCTTCTTGTTGCCCTCGCCCATCACGTAGGGCAGGTGGCCGAAGGCCGGGGTCTGCTTCGCGATGCCCAGCTCGGTCAGCGCCTTGTAGAGGGCGATCTGACGCGGGGTGGAGGAGAGCAGGTCCTCGCCGCGCAGGACGTGGGTGATCTCCATCAGGGCGTCGTCGACCGGGTTGACCAGCGTGTAGAGCGGGGCGCCGTTGGCGCGGACGATGCCGTAGTCCGGGACGTTCTCCGCGGTGAAGGTCAGCTCGCCGCGGACCAGGTCGGTGAAGGTGATCGTCTCGTCGGGCATCCGGAAGCGGACGATGGGGGTACGGCCCTGGGCCTTGTACTCCTCGACCTGCTCGGCGCTCAGGTCGCGGCAGTGGCCGTCGTAGCCGGACGGCTTGCCGGCGGCGCGGGCGGCCTCGCGGCGGGTGTCCAGCTCCTCCTGGGAGCAGTAGCAGTGGTAGGCGTGGCCGGCGTCGAGGAGCTTGGCGGCGACGTCGGCGTAGATGTCCATGCGCTGCGACTGGCGGTACGGCGCGTGCGGGCCGCCGACCTCGGGGCCCTCGTTCCAGTCGAAGCCCAGCCAGCGCATCGCGTCGAGCAGCTGGTCGTACGACTCCTCGGAGTCGCGGGCCGCGTCGGTGTCCTCGATGCGGAAGACCAGCGTGCCCTGGTGGTGCCGGGCGAACGCCCAGTTGAACAGGGCGGTGCGGACCAGGCCCACATGCGGGTTACCGGTGGGCGAGGGACAGAAACGTACGCGGACGGGAGTGCCGGATGCGCTAGCCACGCTTGACAACCTTGTTGGTGAGAGTGCCGATGCCTTCGATGGTGACGGCGACCTCGTCGCCGACGCTGAGGGGGCCGACCCCTGCCGGGGTGCCGGTGAGGATGACGTCGCCGGGGAGCAGCGTCATGGCCTCGGTGATGTTGACGATCAGGTCCTCGATGGAGTGGATCATCTCGCTCGTACGGCCGAGCTGGCGCTGTTCGCCGTTGACCGTGAGCTGGATCGTCAGGTCGGACGCGGTGGCGAGGTCCAGGTCCGTCTCCACCCAGGGGCCGAGCGGGCAGGCGGTGTCGAAGCCCTTGGCCCGGGCCCACTGCTTCTCGCGCTTCTGGACGTCCCGGGCGGTGACGTCGTTGGCGCAGGTGTAGCCGAAGACGACGTCCGCCACGCGCTCGCGCGGGACCTCGCGGCACAGCCGGCCGATGACCACGGCCAGTTCGGCCTCGTGGTGGAGGTCCTGGGAGAAGGACGGGTACTGGATCTCGTCGCCGGGGCCGGTCACCGAGGTGGACGGCTTGAAGAAGGCGAAGGGGGCGTCCGGGACCTCGTTGCCCAGCTCCTTCGCGTGCTCCGCGTAGTTGCGGCCGTAGGCGACGACCTTGCTGGGGAGCACCGGCGGGAGGAGCCGGACCTTGCTCAGCGGGACCTTGGTCCCGGAGAGCTCGAAGTCCGTGAACGGAATGCCCTTGATGATGTCGAGGACGAGTTCGTCCTGCTTGTCGCCTTCGACCGCGCCGAAGGCGACGTTCCCGTCGATGGAGAATCTGGCGATGCGCACGGGATCCTGCGCCCCTCACTGAACCGGCTGGAGTCTGACGCTCCAGGCTAACGTGATGAGGGGTGGCCGCCGCGGAATAACCCGGTCACCGGGTGGGTGAGTGATCGGCGGGCGGGTGCCGTACTACTCCGCGACCGAGGTCCCGGCCGGGATCTCCATGAGGATGGTGCGCCGGGGGTTGGCGGTCTGGGAGGGGAGATCGAGGGAGTGCTCGGGCAGCTCGGGGGTCTGCAGTTCCTCGGCGTCCTTGAGGTGGGCGAGGGTGGTGCGCCGGGGGTTGGCTATGTTGCGGAACATCATCGTCGTCTTCACGGTTGTACTGGACCCCGTCGTGTGTGGGTTGGCAGAGACTTCCCTCTTGTAAAGCGCCAGGCTAAACATCGAATTCCCGGCCGAAGCGGCGAAGAGGCCTGGATCCGCATGTGAGTTTGCTCACGGCCTCGGGGGCAAAGCGGTCATATCCGGCCGACAACTCACCGCAACGAAACGGACATTGGCGAACTGAACCTGTCATTCCGCTCCTGATCATGGCGACTGGGACACGGCCCACGCACCGGCGACTGACAGGGATACGCCCTTTATGTACGCGATCGACTTCGACATCTCGTAACGTGTCACTCACACGCTGTCACAGAGGTCACAGCTCGGTCCACGGCCCTTGTTGGAGATCCGGCACTGTGCTGGAATTCCACGGACCGCCGCAGGATCGAGCCGGCGCGCAGGGGGCGCAACGCAGCGCCGAGTGGCGGCGAGACAGGGGGAGCCAGCGCCGGTCACACTCACGACCAACAGGGTGCGCATTCAGGGCGCTCCCCGTTCAACGCCGACACCGTGTCCTTCCGTTCCCGGAGGGGCGCCTGGTCCAGAGGTTGCGACGCTAGTGCAGGGACGTTTCAAGAGGGATGGCAGCGCTTCGGCTGAGCCGGAGGCGCACGGCGGGACCGACCGCGGTTCCTCGCCCCAGCACGCCCAGAACCCGGGCCCGGCCCCGGCCGGCGGTGGTGGCGACGGCGGTGAGCGCTCCGGGCGCCCCGCCGTGTCGGCGTCTTCGGGGTCTTCGGGCCCCCAGCCGGCCGCAACTCCGACTCCGACGGTCAAGACCCCCCAGGGTCCGTCCAACCCGGGCTCGCGCATAGCCCTGCGCAACTGGCGTATCTCCACGCGCCTGGTGTCGCTGCTCGCGCTCCCCGTGGTGGCGGCGACGACGCTGGGCGCGGTGCGCATCAACCAGTCGCTCGACTCCATCCAGCAGCTCGACAACATGCAGCTGCTGACGGACATGACCACGCAGGCGACCGAGCTGGCCACCGCGCTCCAGACCGAGCGTGACAAGACCGCCGGTCCGCTGGCGCACAACGGCTCGCCCACGAGCCCCGCCGTCAAGGGCCTCGAGGACCAGACCGACCAGGCCCGCGAGAACTTCCTCAACGCCTCCGAGGAAATCGACACCGCGAGCAAGAACGGTCAGCTCCAGGGCGTCCGCGACAGCCTCGTCGGTCTGGCCGGCCAGCTGGACGACCTGGCGAAGATCCGCAAGGACGCCTATCAGCAGAAGGAGAACTCGACCCAGACGGTCGAGGCCTACCACCGGCTGATCACCCAGCTGATCGACCTCTCGCAGGACATGGCGCAGGCCTCCAGCAACCCGGAGATGATCCAGCGCACCCGCGCCCTGGCGGCGTTCTCCACCGCCAAGGAGTACGCGTCCGTGCAGCGCGCCGTCATCGCCGCGGCCCTGCCCGACAACGGCACCAGCTCCGGCGACCTCTCCGAGAACGACCGCCTGTACGGCGAGTCCGCCCAGGAGAGCGAGACCTCCGAGCTGACGATCTTCCGGAAGATCTACGCCGGCAACGCGGCCGACCTGCTCAGCCCGATCGACGGCAACAACCCGACGATCGAGTCCGCCGACACCTACGCCAAGCGTGCGCTCGGCGCCCAGAACGGTCTGAACGAGCTCAGCAAGCGCTCGTACCTGGACTGGGTCGACGACAGCTCGACCAAGATCGAGCAGATGCAGAAGATCGAGCACACGCTGCTCGAGGACATGGAGCAGAAGGCGCGCGAGCTGCGCAACTCCTCCGAGCAGTCGGCGATCATCTCCGGTGCGCTGATCCTGCTCGTCCTCGGTGTGTCGCTGGTCGGCGCCTTCATCGTGGCCCGCTCCATGATCCGCTCGCTGCGCCGCCTCCAGGAGACCGCCACCAAGGTCGCCCAGGACCGCCTGCCCGAGCTGGTCAAGCAGCTCTCCGAGTCCGACCCGCAGGACGTCGACACGTCCGTGGAGTCGGTCGGTGTGCACTCCCGGGACGAGATCGGCCAGGTGGCCGCGGCCTTCGACGACGTGCACCGCGAGGCGGTCCGCCTCGCCGCCGAGCAGGCCCTCCTGCGGGGCAACGTCAACGCGATGTTCACCAACCTCTCGCGCCGCTCCCAGGGCCTCATCCAGCGTCAGCTCTCGCTCATCTCCGAACTGGAGTCCCGCGAGGCCGACCCGGACCAGCTGTCCTCCCTCTTCAAGCTCGACCACCTCGCGACCCGTATGCGCCGGAACGGTGAAAACCTTCTGGTCCTCGCGGGTGAAGAGCCCGGCCGCCGCTGGACCCGCCCGGTCCCGCTGGTCGACGTGCTCCGCGCCGCCGCGTCCGAGGTGGAGCAGTACGAGCGCATCGAACTGGCCGCCGTGCCGACCACCGAAGTGGCCGGCCGCGTGGTCAACGACCTCGTGCACCTGCTCGCCGAGCTCCTCGAGAACGCCACCTCGTTCTCCTCCCCGCAGACCAAGGTCAAGGTCACCGGTCACGCGCTGCCCGACGGCCGCGTCCTGATCGAGATCCACGACACCGGCATCGGCCTCTCCCCCGAGGACCTCGCGGCGATCAACGAGCGGCTCGCCTCGCCGCCCACCGTGGACGTCTCCGTCTCCCGCCGCATGGGCCTCTTCGTGGTCGGTCGTCTGTCGCAGCGGCACGGCATCCGCATCCAGCTGCGGCCGTCCGACTCCGGTGGCACGACCGCGCTGGTCATGCTCCCGGTCGACGTCGCCCAGGGCGGCAAGAAGCCCGCTCCCGGCAAGCCCGGTGCCCCGGTCACGTCCGGCGGCCCGGCCGCCGCGCAGGCCGCGGCCGGTGCGGCCGCCGCCCGTCGCGGCAACGGCCAGGGCGGTGCCGGTGGTTCGCTCGGCGCGGGTGCCCCCGCCCCGGCGCTCGGCGGCGGTGCCCCCGCGGCCGGCGGACGCGGCGGTGCCCTCGGCTCCGGCGCCCCCTCCGGTGGCGGACTGCTCGGTGCCGGCGCGGCTCCGCGCGGCCAGGTCGGCTCCGGCCAGGGTCCCCGGGCCGCGCTGCCCGGCGCGGGCCCGAACAGCGGCCGTCCCGGTACGCAGCAGGGCGGCGGGCGCGGCTCGCAGGGCCGGCCGAACACGGGTGCCGGCGGCTTCGGCAACCAGGACGCGTTCGGCAACGCGCAGGACTCCTTCGGCGGCCAGGACGCCTTCGGCAACCGCACCCCGGTCCCGCCGCAGCGCTCCGCGAACTCCTCCGACCAGGGCCGTCAGCCCCAGCTGCCGCCGCGTGGCGGCCCGCGGGCCGAGCTGCCCGGTGCCAACCCGCCGGCCGGCCGCCCCAGCTGGAGCGACGACAACGCCCAGCCGCCGCTCTCCCGTGCCTCGCTGGACACCCCGCGCGGCCACGACGAGCGGGACCCGGCCCACACCGCGCCGATGCCCCGCATCGACGACCGGCAGGACTTCGGCGCCACCTCGCAGATGCCCGCGATCCCGCAGGCTCCGTCGACCGGCGAGTTCCCGCGCCCGGACTTCAACGCGCCGAACGGCTCGCAGAACACGGGGTCGTTCCCGCGGCCGGGCACCACCGGCCCGCAGGACACCGGTTCCTTCCCGCGCCCGAACGCGAACGGCCAGCACGACACGGGGTCGTTCCCGCGGCCCAACGTCAACGGCCAGCAGGACAACGGCCAGTTCGTGCGCTCCGACGTCTTCGGCACGCCGGCCGGACCGCAGAGCGGCTCCCAGAACACCGGGCAGTTCGCCACCCCGCAGGCCTACGACAACGGCTCCACCGGCCAGTTCGCCACGCCGTCCTCCTACGACGGCGGCTCCACCGGGCAGCACTCCCTGCCCGGCCGGCAGAACGGCTACGCGGGCAACGGCCAGAACGGCAACGCTCAGAACGGCAACGGCCAGTACGGCACGGGCCAGTTCGAGCGTCCGGGGACCAACGGCCGCGGCCTGGACTTCGGCGCGCCGCAGCGCCCGCCGGTCCCGCCCGCGCCGCCGGTCCGCCAGGAGCCCGAGGCGCTGCCGCCGGCCACCGGTCCCGGTGACGGTCGTACCCCGCTGTACGACACGCTGGAGACCAACTGGTTCCACGGCGGCCAGCAGGAGCAGCAGCACCAGAGCAACGGCAACGGCTCGGCACCGGTCCCGCCGATCCCGCCGGTGCCCACCCAGCCGCCGGCGCCCGCCGCCGCGGCCCCCCAGCGTCCCGCCCAGGCAACCTGGCGCACCTCCCCGAACGACGACCTCGTCCGGCAGGCGGAGCGCGTACGGCAGCCGGCGGCGGGCGGCGTCACCACCTCCGGTCTGCCGCGCCGGGTCCCGCGGGCGAACCTCGTCCCGGGCACGGCACAGCAGCAACAGCACCAAGCGGGTCCGCAGGTCTCGCGTTCGCCTGATGACGTTCGCGGCCGGCTGACCAATCTCCGTCGGGGTATCGCACAGGGTCGACAGGCCGGCACCGGCCCCCAGACCGGCACTTTCCCGAGCCCCACTCACCAGCAGGAGCGTTAGTTGAGTCCGATGAGCCAGGCGGCACAGAACCTCAACTGGTTGATCACCAACTTCGTGGACAACACCCCAGGTGTGTCCCACACCGTCGTCGTGTCCGCCGACGGCCTCCTTCTGGCGATGTCCGAAGGCTTCCCACGCGACCGTGCCGACCAGCTGGCGGCCGTCGCGTCCGGGCTCACCTCGCTGACGGCCGGGGCCTCCCGGATCTTCGAGGGCGGCAACGTGGCGCAGACGGTCGTCGAGATGGAACGCGGCTTCCTCTTCCTGATGTCCATCTCCGACGGCTCGTCCCTCGCGGTGCTGGCCCACCCGGAGTGCGACATCGGTCTCGTCGGCTACGAGATGGCGCTCCTGGTCGACCGCGCGGGCGCGGTGCTCACGCCCGACCTGCGCGCCGAACTGCAAGGCAGTCTGCTCCACTGACAGCCCGGATCCAACCCGCCTCACCAAATCACCGTCCGGCCGCCACAATCCCCCCACCGGCCACGTCCGACGGCTAGCCCGACCGACTTGCTGTCCCGCCCGGAGGAACGATGACCCCGCCCACCGCCTCTCATGATCCGTACGCGGAGCCGTACGGGGACGAGGGCGACCAGCCGCTGGTACGTCCTTACGCGATGACCGGCGGCCGGACCCGGCCGCGCTACCAGCTCGCCATCGAGGCGCTGATCAGCACCACGGCCGACCCGGCAGCGCTCATGGGGCTGCTCCCGGAGCACCAGCGCATCTGCCACCTGTGCCGCGAGGTGAAGTCGGTGGCCGAGGTCTCGGCCCTGCTCGCCATGCCGCTCGGTGTGGCCCGGATCCTGGTGGCCGACCTCGCCGAGGCCGGCCTGGTCGCCATCCACCAGCCGGGCGGCGACGAGAACAACGGCGGCGCTCCTGACGTGACGCTGCTCGAAAGGGTGCTCAGTGGACTTCGCAAGCTCTGACGGAGGCCGGGCCACCACCTCCGCGAAGATCGTGGTGGCGGGCGGCTTCGGCGTCGGCAAGACCACGTTCGTGGGAGCGGTCTCCGAGATCAACCCGCTGCGCACGGAGGCCGTGATGACGTCCGCCTCGGCGGGCATCGACGACCTGACGCACACCGGGGACAAGACCACCACCACGGTGGCCATGGACTTCGGCCGTATCACGCTCGACCAGGACCTGATCCTGTACCTGTTCGGCACGCCCGGCCAGGACCGCTTCTGGTTCATGTGGGACGACCTGGTGCGCGGTGCGATCGGCGCGGTGGTGCTCGTGGACACCCGGCGTCTGGCCGACTGCTTCCCCGCGGTCGACTACTTCGAGAACAGCGGCCTGCCGTTCGTCATAGCCCTCAACGGCTTCGACGGACACCAGCCCTACACACCCGAAGAGGTGCGCGAGGCGCTGCAGATCGGACCGGACGCGCCGATCATCACGACCGACGCCCGGCACCGCGCCGACGCGAAGAGCGCGCTGATCACGCTGGTGGAGCACGCTCTCATGGCGCGCCTGCGGTAGCCACCGCGCCGTAGCCAAGTTCGTCGTCGTGTACGGCAGTTGTCGTAAGGAAACCGGAGCCGACTGTGGCCTTTGACACGGTCGGCTTCGGTGTTCATAACGTTTCGGCAGAGGAATCCAGTGGTATCGCCACGCGTCGCGGTCACGCGGTACCGCTGCGCTCACAATGGCCCCGCCTTTTGGCGGGGCTCGCTCTTTATGACCGTTTTATCTGGGGCTTACATCCGTGCGCTCTGCCCCAATGGACTGTTTGGAAGTGCACCGGCCCCCGTGCTGGAATGCCTGAACTGCCCATTAGTCAACGACGTACTGAGTAGTGGTCTGAGACACACCGGGCTCTGAGAGACTGCGGCACGACGACAGGTGCCCGCCGCCGAGAGGTTGTTGGTCGAGTGAGGCGAAGCAAGAACGGTCCCGAGCCGTCGGCACGGGGCAACTTCACCCCGCCGCCGCGCGCTGCGGCGCCCACCCCTGTGCCAGCCGCGGAACCACCGGCCGCGCCCGCGAAGAGCGGCGGCCGTTTCTCCCCGCGGAACTGGCGAGTGCCGACCAGGCTGAACGCGATCCTGCTCATACCCGTGGCCGTCGGCCTCGTGATGGGCGGCTTCCAGGTGAAGAGCTCCATCGACACCTGGCAGGACGCCCGCGACGCGGAGAACACCGCGCGCCTGGTCCGTGCCGCCCTGTCCTACGGCGACGCCCTGTACAACGAGCGTGACGTCAGTGCGGCACCGCTGCTCCTGAACAAGGACAAGGCGACCGTCACCCAGGCCCGTGCCGCGACCGACAAGGCCGCCGACGCCTTCGACGCGGCCGCGCAGAACATGCCGCAGAAGCCGGGCCTGGAGCGCCGCCTGAAGCTGTTCCGCGAGGCGGAGCCCACCCTCACGAACCTGCGCGCCGCCGCGTACACCAGCAAGCTCGGCGGTGTGAAGACGGAAGAGGGCTACACCCAGGTCGCCCACCCGCTGATGGAGTTCGCCAACGAGCTCGGTCTGGGCACCGGAAACATCACCTCCTACGGCCGTACCGTCTACGCCATCTCGCTCACCAAGGCGGCCCTGTCGCTGGAGCGGTCGATCGGCATGCACCTGCTGGTCAAGCCCGGCCCGGACGCCGGCAACCTGGCCAGCCAGCGGGTCGCCCTCTCCTCGTACGCCTACCTCGAGGGCATCGCCGTCGAGGAGTACATCGGCGGTGGCACCGAGGCGGACGCGCAGAAGCTGACCGACCTCGAGAAGAAGATCAAGACCGACGGCGCGGCGCTGGTCCAGCAGGCCAAGGCCAAGGACCCGAACTACGTGGCCCCGCCGTCCGGTGCCAACGCGATGGTCTCCGCGCTGGCGACGCTCAAGGACACCGACCCCGGCACCCGCCAGGCGCTGGCCACCCAGGGCGTCACCGCCGACAACTGGTGGACGGTCAACACCCTCAAGTACCAGGCCTACCGCACGATCGAGTCGGACATGGCCGACAAGGCGGTGAGCGAGGCCTCCGACATCGCGGACAGCGCGAAGACGGACGCCTTCATCACGGGTGCCGCGGTCATGGTCGCGCTGCTCGCCGCGTTCATCCTGGCCGGCATGGTGGCCCGCCAGATGTCCCGCTCGATGCGCCAGCTGCGCAACGCCGCCTTCGGCATCGCCGAGCAGCGCCTGCCGATGCTGGTCGACCAGCTCTCCCGCACCGACCCGGGCCGGGTCGACACCCGGGTGGCACCGATCCCGATCACCTCGACCGACGAGATCGGCGAAGTCGCCCGCGCCTTCGACCAGGTCCACCGCGAGGCCGTCCGGCTCGCCGCCGAGCAGGCCCTGCTGCGGGGCAACATCAACGCGATCTTCACCAACCTGTCGCGCCGCAACCAGTCGCTGATCGAGGGCCAGCTGACCCTGATCACCGACCTGGAGAACAACGAGGCCGACCCGGACCAGCTGGAGAACCTCTTCAAGCTGGACCACCTCGCGACCCGTATGCGCCGCAACGGCGAGAACCTCCTGGTCCTCGCCGGCGAGGAGCCCGGCCGCCGCTGGGACCAGCCGGTCCCGCTGGTCGACGTGCTGCGCGCCGCCTCCTCCGAGGTGGAGCAGTACGAGCGCATCGAGCTCTCCGGCGTCCCGGAGGCCGAGATCCACGGCCGTGCCGTGACCGACCTCGTGCACCTGCTCGCCGAGCTGCTCGAGAACGCCACCACGTTCTCCTCGCCGCAGACCAAGGTCCGCGTCACCGCGACCCGTCTCCCCGACGGCCGCATCATGATCGAGATCCACGACAAGGGCATCGGCCTCACCGCCGAGGACTTCGCGGACATCAACCACAAGCTGGCCAACCCGCCGACCGTGGACGCCGCGATCTCGCAGCGCATGGGTCTGTTCGTGGTCGGCCGGCTGTCCGACCGGCACGGCATCCGGGTCCAGCTGCGCCCCTCGGGCGAGCAGGCCGGCACCACCTCGCTGGTCATGCTGCCGGACGCGATCACGCACGGCGGTGGCGGCGAACAGCAGGTGGACCGCGACAATTTCACCGTCTCGCAGATCATCCCGGAGCAGCAGTTCCAGGCCGAGAACTTCAGCCAGCCGCAGCTCCAGCCGATGCGTACGGCGGCCGAACTCGGCTTCGACGACAGCCGCTACATCGAGGTCCCCGACGACATCCGCGACCTCGACCCCGTGGGCCGCTCGCTGATGCGCGAGGAGCGCCGTGCGGCCCTTGAGGCCCAGGCGCAGCCCCCGCAGGGCGCACAGGCCCCGCAGGCGCCCCAGGAGACCGCCGAGATCCCGGCGTACACCGACGAGTTCGACAGCGGCCGGCAGGGCTACGACACGAACGGTACGGGCTACCAGGAGCAGCCCACGGGCTACGACGGGCAGCCGGCGTACCAGGAGCAGCCGCAGGGCGGGTACGACGAGCAGTACTACGCGCCGAACGGCGGCCTGCCGCAGAACGACACGTTCGCCCCCGACGCGTTCTCCGTCAACGCCGGCTACCCGGAGCCCGGTTACCCGGAGCCGGTCCAGGAGGAGCCCGCGGCCGCGCAGGCCGCCGCCGCGGACGCCTTCCCGGCCTTCGGCGAGCAGCCCTACCAGGACGACTGGCCGCAGCAGGACGGTTACACGAACGGCTACCCGGCCCAGTACGCTCCCCAGGCGGAGTCGGCGCAGGCCGGTGACGTGGGCGAGCGGAACCACGTAGGCTTCGACCGTCCGGGAACGGCCCCCTCCAACGGCCACCAGCTGACCGACGCAGGGCTGCCCCGCCGGGGCTCCGGCGGCGGCGGCCCGAAGGGCGCGGGTCACGTGCAGCAGGCTCCGGCCGCCGCACCGGCGGCGCCGGCGGCCCCCTCGGCTCCCGAACCGGCCGGCGACGACTCCTGGCGCTCGAAGAACGACGAGCGCTGGCAGCAGGCCTCGGCGCTGCGCAAGCCCAAGGCGGGCGGGGTCACCTCCTCCGGCCTGCCGAGGCGGGTACCCAAGGCCAACCTGGTCGAGGGAGCCGCCGCGAGCACCCCCCAGGGAGGCCCTCAGGTCTCCCGCGCCCCGGAGGACGTCCGGGGCAGGCTGAGCAACCTGCGTCGAGGCGTCCAGCGCGGACGCAGCGCAGGCAGTGAAACGAACGGCCAGGGCTTCGGTCCTGACAGCACCTACAACCAGGAGCGTTAGTGTGAGCCCGATGAGCCAGGCGGCACAGAACCTGAACTGGTTGATCACCAACTTCGTGGACAACACCCCGGGGGTGTCCCACACGGTGGTGGTCTCCGCCGACGGACTCCTTCTGGCGATGTCCGAAGGCTTCCCCCGCGACCGCGCCGACCAGCTCGCGGCCGTCGCCTCCGGTCTGACGTCTCTGACGGCAGGCGCCTCCCGGATCTTCGAGGGCGGCAGCGTGAATCAGACGGTTGTGGAGATGGAGCGGGGGTTCCTGTTCATCATGTCCATTTCCGATGGTTCCTCACTCGCGGTCCTTGCCCACCCGGAGGCCGACATCGGCCTGGTTGGGTACGAGATGGCCCTTTTGGTGGACCGCGCGGGCACGGTTCTTACCCCGGATCTGCGTGCGGAACTCCAGGGAAGCCTTCTCAACTAATAGTCAGACGGTGCGTTTTCGCGTCCCGGGGCCGTAAGGTTTCGGGACGCGGCTCCACAAGGATGGGTGCCCGGCACGGTCGGAGGAGGAGAGAAAGTGGCAACACCCCCAGGCGGTTCTAATAACGGCAACTGGTCGTACGGGCCTGCGCAGGGCCAGGGCGACGGTTCCGGGAACCGGTACAACTTCCCCTCCACGCCCAGCCACCGGCAGCCGTACGCCCCGCAGGGCCCCGGCCCGTCCCCGTACGACCAGCCGCCGGCACCGCGCATCCAGCCGGTGCAGCCGCAGCGCCGCCCCGAACCGGCGCCGGCCTCGGGGGCCAGCAACCCCCTGGTGCGCCCGTACGCCATGACCGGCGGCCGGACGCGCCCGCGGTACCAGCTCGCCATCGAGGCGCTGGTGCACACCACCGCGCAGCCGCACCAGATGCAGGGCCAGTTGCCCGAGCATCAGCGGATCTGCAACCTCTGCCGGGAGATCAAGTCGGTGGCCGAAGTCTCGGCCCTGCTGTCGATCCCTCTCGGCGTGGCCAGGATCCTCGTCGCCGACTTGGCGGAGGCGGGCCTGGTCGCCATCCATCAGCCCGGCGGCGACGAGAACGCCGGTGGCCAGCCAGACGTGACACTGCTCGAAAGGGTGCTCAGTGGACTTCGCAAGCTCTAGCGGCGGTCCTTCCCGCTCCACCACCTCCGCGAAGATCGTGGTGGCGGGCGGCTTCGGCGTGGGCAAGACCACGTTCGTCGGTGCCGTCTCGGAGATCAACCCGCTGCGCACAGAGGCCGTGATGACGTCCGCGTCTGCCGGCATCGACGACCTCACCCACACCGGGGACAAGACGACCACCACGGTCGCCATGGACTTCGGCCGCATCACCCTGGACCAGGACCTGATCCTGTACCTGTTCGGCACCCCCGGCCAGGACCGCTTCTGGTTCATGTGGGACGACCTGGTACGCGGCGCCATCGGCGCGATCGTCCTGGTCGACACCCGGCGTCTCGCCGACTGCTTCCCCGCGGTCGACTACTTCGAGAACAGCGGCCTGCCGTTCGTCGTGGCACTCAACGGCTTCGACGGCAGCCAGCCGTACAACCCCGAAGAGGTCCGCGAGGCCCTCCAGATCGGCCCGGACACCCCGATCATCACGACGGACGCGAGGCATCGTGCCGATGCGAAGTCGGCGCTGATCACCCTGGTCGAGCACGCTCTGATGGCCCGGCTGCGGTAGCTTCCGGCCACCGGGTTGCCACGACCGGTCGCTCGCCGACCGCGGGCGGATCGTGGCTTGTCGCGCAGTTCCCCGCGCCCCTGACGGGGCGCGTCGCAGGGCCCCTTCTTTGAAGGGGCCCGAACTTTTTGCCACGGCCGCAGCCCGTCACTTTCTTTCCGCCGCAACGGCGCTTGCCGCGACGGCGGTGTTCGGCGGTGCCGAAGCGGCCGACAGCCCTTGGCGCACACGGAGAAGGGCCCCTCTTGAGTAGAGGGGCCCTTCTCCATACCTGCTGTCGGCTGAGCGGCGCGGCCTAGCCGTGCCAGCTGTGCGGAGCGCGGAAGCCGTTCTCGCGCTCCAGGCGGCGCCAGGCGGCCTTGGCGTGGCGGTGGTGGGGGTGCTCGGTGTCGGCGGTCGGCCGGGCGGCCGCGCGGGCCAGGAGGACCGCCGTTATGGCGGCGACTTCCTCCGGGTCGGCATTGCCCTTCTCGACGCGGATGTCAGGCACGTTCATGGGTGTCAGTCTCCGTGAGAGAGGTTTCCGCAGGATTACTGCGGGGGGTTGCCGTGCTTACGGGACGGCAGGTCGGCGTGCTTGCTGTGCAGCATCGCCAGCGACTTGGCGAGCACCTCGCGGGTCTCGGCCGGGTCGATGACGTCGTCGACCAGGCCGCGCTCGGCCGCGTAGTAGGGGTGCATCAGCTCGGACTTGTACTCCTTGACCATGCGGGCCCGCATGGCCTCGGGGTCCTCGGCGGAGGCGATCTGCCGTCGGAAGATCACGTTGGCGGCACCTTCGGCGCCCATGACCGCGATCTCGTTGGTCGGCCAGGCGTACGTGAGGTCGGCGCCGATCGACTGGGAGTCC
Source organism: Streptomyces sp. NPDC048291 (assembly GCF_043201715.1). Classification (NCBI taxonomy): domain Bacteria; kingdom Bacillati; phylum Actinomycetota; class Actinomycetes; order Kitasatosporales; family Streptomycetaceae; genus Streptomyces; species Streptomyces sp. NPDC048291. The sequence continues at coordinate 182,571 of NZ_JBICZC010000013.1, read as the reverse complement.
ATGACGATGTAGGCACCTCCGTACGCCTTGCGCAGGATCAGGGAGATCCGGGGCACGGTCGCGTTGCAGTAGGCGTAGAGGAGCTTCGCGCCGTGCCGGATGATCCCGCCGTGCTCCTGGTCGACACCGGGGAGGAAGCCCGGTACGTCCAGGAATGTGACGATCGGAACATTGAAAGCGTCACACATCTGAACGAAGCGCGCAGCTTTTTCGCTCGCCTCGATGTCCAGGACGCCGGCGAGGACCTGGGGCTGGTTGGCGATGATGCCGACGACCTGGCCGTCGATCCGGGCCAGCGCGCAGATGATGTTCCGCGCCCAGCGCTCGTGGACCTCCAGGTACTCGCCGTCGTCGACGATCTCCTCGATGACCTTGGTCATGTCGTACGGCCGGTTGCCGTCCGACGGGACGAGGTCGAGGAGGACGTCGCTGCGGCGGTCGACGGGGTCCGTGGACTCGACGCGCGGCGGGTTCTCGCGGTTGTTCTGCGGAAGGAGCGAGAGGAGGTAGCGGACCTCCGCGATGCAGGTCTCCTCGTCGTCGTACGCGAAGTGGCAGACGCCGGAGGTCTCCGCGTGGACGTCGGCGCCGCCGAGCCCGTTCTGGGTGATCTCCTCGCCGGTGACCGCCTTGACGACGTCCGGGCCCGTGATGAACATCTGCGAGGTCTCGCGGACCATGAAGACGAAGTCGGTGAGGGCGGGGCTGTAGGCCGCGCCGCCCGCGCACGGGCCGAGCATGACCGAGATCTGCGGGATGACGCCCGAGGCCTTCGTGTTGCGCTGGAAGATGCCGCCGTAGCCGGCGAGGGCGGAGACGCCCTCCTGGATACGGGCGCCGGCGCCGTCGTTCAGCGAGACCAGCGGGGCACCGGCCGCGATGGCCATGTCCATGATCTTGTGGATCTTGGTGGCGTGGGCCTCGCCCAGCGCGCCGCCGAAGATCCGGAAGTCATGGGCGTAGACGAAGACGGTACGGCCGTCGACCGTGCCCCAGCCGGTGATGACACCGTCGGTGTACGGCTTCTTGGCCTCCAGGCCGAAGCCGACCGCGCGGTGCCGGCGCAGCTGCTCGACCTCCTGGAAGGAACCCGGGTCCAGGAGCAGCTCGATGCGCTCCCGGGCCGTCAGCTTGCCCTTGGCGTGCTGCGCCTCGGTCGCCTTCTCGCTGGGGCCCGCCACGGCCGCCGCACGGATCTCGTGCAGCTCGGCGACCCGCCCGCGCGCGTCCGTAGGTTCACCGGTGGGCTCGCCCGTCGTCTCTTCCAAAACGGTCATGTAGTGACCTTACGAAGGACACCAAGGAATGCGAGACGTCGACTCCGTACAGTCTCCGACGCGTTTTCCTGGAACCACTGAACAGAACCAGAACGGCATGCAGCCGTTCCGACTGCTCAGAGGGCTTCGTCGTTGTAGGGGTGCCACAAAGGCGGGGCTGAGATGCGCCTCACATTCACCGGCGGTCCATACCACCCGCGGAGTGATACAGGCCTCCGGACGGCGGTTCACCCACACAGAGCCTAGCGGCTCTCCCCAGCGGGTCCCGGCGCGACATCGAGCGACGCGACGTTACGGTGAGTAATGGTCGTGACACGCGGGTCGATGATGTTGAAGGTTGAAGGGAATGGGTCTACGGTGTCTCTCGTTGAGTTCGTTGAACGTTAAACATCAAGGCCGCGCCTTCCGCATGTACCGCTGCACGCACCGCTTCGAAGTCGCGACCCGTCCCCTCAAGGAGCACCTCATGGGCATCTTCGGCCGCAAGAACGACGAGACCACCGCCGGCACCAGCGCCGACACGGCCGCACTGACCGGCGACTACACGATCGACCCGGCGCACACCACGCTCGGCTTCGTGGCCCGGCACGCCATGGTCACCAACGTGAAGGGCAGCTTCCAGGAGTTCGAGGGCACCCTGCACCTGGACGGCTCGGACCCGTCCAAGTCCACGGCCTCCCTCGACATCAAGATGGACAGCATCACCACCGGCAGCCCCGACCGCGACGGTCACCTGAAGTCGGCCGACTTCTTCAAGATCGACGAGTTCCCGACGATGACCTTCCGCTCCACCGAGGCCGAGGCCCTCGGCGGCGAGGACTACCGCATCACCGGCGACCTCACGATCCTCGGTGTCACCAAGCCGGTCACCATCGACCTGGAGTTCAACGGCGCCGCCAAGGACCCGTTCGGCAACGAGCGCGTCGGCTTCGAGGGCAAGGCCGAGATCAAGCGCTCCGACTGGGGCGTCACCTGGAACGCGACGCTGGAGACCGGTGGCGTCCTCGTCTCCGACAAGATCAAGCTGAACTTCGACATCTCGGCGATCAAGAACGCGTGATCCCGCGGCGCCGGACCGCCGGCCCCGACCACGCCCGCTGAGCGCCGCCCTCCACTCCCCCGAGGGCGGCGCTCCGCCGTGTCCGGACGGTCCCGCGGGCCCCCGGCCCTAGTAGTCGACGGTCGGATACCAGTCCCCGCGCCCCTGCGGGGTCAGGTCGAGCAGGTGCCAGACGGGGGTCAGCAGGTCGATGCCGCGCTCCTGGATGTCGTCGGCCATGCGGGGATGGGCGGAGTAGGTGTGCCGGACCGTGCCGTCGCCGTCGCGGGTGAAGACGGAGACCGTGGAGTCCTGCGCGCCGTCCTCGTCCTCGCTGCCCAGGTCGTACTTGAACGTGCTGTCACCGCAGCTGAGCAGCCGCAGCCGGTGCCAGCCGCGGTCGCGGGCGTACTTCCGGAGGGTGGACGGGTCGGCAGCCGCCGCGACGACGAAGTCCGCGTTGCGGGTGACGTGGTGGGCGATGCCGTCGTAACCGTCGATCCACAGCGTGCACATCGGGCAGGCACCGGTCTGGAGCTTGCCGTACATGAAGTGGTAGACGATCAGCGGCCGTCCGGGCGCGGAGAACAGCTCGCTCAACGCGACCTCGCGGACCGGGGTGTCACCGGCGTCGAGGTCGGAGGGGCCTTCGAGGAAGACGTAGTCGTCGACGGGCGGCCCCTGCGGGAGCGCCCGGCGCCGGGCCGCGACCTCCTCCCGGTGCCGCATGAGCTCGATCTCGGCCAGCCGCAGCTCCTCGCGGGCGCCGAGATATTCCTCGGACTCCCCGGCCAGCCTGGTCTGCCGCGCCATCGCGTCCTCCCGGATCGGGATCCCCCTCCCGGACTCTCAAGTCTAGGGCGGCCATCCGGCTCACTCACCTGCGTGGGCCGTCAGGCCTGGAGGGTTTCTGCGCGGTGAAGGGCCCGCTTGAGCAGACCCTCCAGCGCGTCCTGCTCGGCCTGCGTCAGGCCGGCGAACAGGGGTTCCTCGGCCAGGACCTTCAGCAGCCGTTCCCGCAGCCCGGCACCCTCCGGGGTCAGGACGAGCTGCTTGGCCCGGCGGTCGGTGGGGTGGGGACGGCGCTCTATCAGTTGCAGGCCCTCCAGCTTGTCGATCACGACGGTGGCATTGGACGGTTCGCAGCTCATCCGCCCGGCCAGCTCGCGCATGGTCATCGGACCGGTCATCTCGCGCAGGGCCGAGGCCTGCGCGACGGTCAGACCGAGCCCGGCCACCCATTCACGCATGCGCGCACTGCTCTGCATGTCCAGGTCGTGCACCAGCTTGCCCAGCTCCCACTGCGCTTCCGCCTGCGCCTTCGTCATAGCCATGACTCCAGACTACCCAACTGCTTCAACCCATGATAGATATGACTTGAAGCATTCAAGTCATATGCATTGGAGGAGCCCCATGAACCTCGACCTCACGGGCAAGACCGCCGTCGTCACCGGCGCCGGCCGGGGCATCGGCCTGGCCACCGTCCGGACCCTGGTCGGCGAGGGCGTCCGCGTCGTGGGCGCCGCGCGCACCATCACGCCCGAGCTGAAGGAGACCGGCGCCCACACCGTGTCGGCGGACCTGAGCACCGCGGAAGGCGTCGCCGCCCTCATCGACGGCGCGCTGACCGAACTGGGCGGCATCGACCTGCTGGTGAACAACGTGGGCGGCGGGGACGAAGCCGTCATGGGCTTCCTCGACGCCGACGACACCCAGTGGACCCGCATGTTCGACATCAACGTGCTCGCCACCGTCCGCGCCACGCGCGCGGCCCTGCCCAGCCTGATCGAGCATCGCGGGGCGATCGTCAACATCTCCTCCACCGTCGCCCGCCTGCCCGTGGGAGTCCCGGCCAGCTACAGCGCCGTCAAGGCGGCGGTCACCGCGCTCGGCAAGTCCCTGGCCGAGGAGTTCGGCCCCCGGGGCGTGCGCGTGAACACCGTCTCCCCCGGCCTGGTCCGCACCACCGTCTACGAGGACCCCGACGGCCCGGTCGCCCAGCTGGCCGCGGCAGCGGGCGTCGGCCTCGCCGACTTCGTCCAGCAGATCGCGAAGTCCCAGAACATCACCACCGGCCGCATGAGCGAAGCCGAGGAGGTCGCGGCCCTGGTCGCATTCCTGCTGTCCGACGTGGCCGGCAACATCACCGGCGCCGACTACGTCATCGACGGCGGCACCGTCAAGACGGTCTGAACCAGCCGTCCGCCCGCCGCGGCGGCGCGCAGAACCCAGCACTTCACCCCATGAACACGGAGGTCAGACCCATGGCTCACGTCGTCGTCGCGTCCGCCGAGCGCACTGTCGACGCTCCCGCGGACGAGGTCTACCGGTACCTGGCAGACACGCAACTGCACTCCCGGTTCCTGCCGCCCCCCTTCTACGACTTCCGAGCCGAGGAGGGCGGCGTGGGCACGGGCAACGTCGTCCGATTCAAGATCGACTTCGCTGGGGGCGTCCGGGAGCTGCGGATGCGGGTCACCGAGCCGGAACCGGGCCGAACCCTGGTCCACACCGACACCGGCGGCTCCGGCCTCGTCACCACGTTCACCGTGACCCCGCACGGCGAGCAGGCGCTGGTGAACATCACCTCCCGCTTCGACGGCGAGACCGGCTTCGCCGGCTTCGTCGAGCGGATCATCGCGCCGCGCAGGCTGCACCGCGTCCACGACAAGGAACTCGCCCGCCTCGACGCCTACGCCCGCGAGGAAAGGGCGCAGTGACATCCGCAGTCACCTCGCAACGGCACCCGTACGCACCGACACGGCCAAGCGCCCGGGACAACAGCTTGCGAAGGCATGGAACCACCTGGGAGTGGCCCCGCAGGGCCTCGGCCGGTTCGACGAAGCCGCCGACGCCCACAGTCGTGCTTGGGGCTGGAACAGTTTCCTGAAGGACGGCCACGCAGAAGCAACGGCATGGCTCAACCTCGAAACCGCGCTTCTCGCCATGGTCCGCCACGAGGAGGCTGCGGCAGCCCTTCGACTCGCCGAGTCGTAGATCATCCCCGCACCTCGAACTCGCACCACACCACCTTCCCCGGCTCCCGCTCCCCCGCCCCCCACTTGTCCGCGAGCAGCGTGACCAGGAGCAGGCCCCGGCCGCCCTCCGACTCCGGTGACATGTCGCCGTAGCGGAGTTCGCCGGGGCCGCTGTCGTGGACCTCGGTGCGGAGGACTCCGTCGGGGTGCAGGGCCAGCCGGAGGCGGAAGCCGCGGCCCGGGGGGACGCCGTGGAGCAGTGCGTTGGTGGCCAGTTCGCTCACGCAGAGCAGCACGTCGTCGGCGCGCGGGCCGACCCGCCAGTCGGCCAGGGCCGCGCGCGTGAAGTCGCGTGCCATGCCGACCGATCTGCGGTCCCGGCGGTAGAACGCCTCGCGGGTGTGGGGGGTTTGGGGTTCCGGGTTCATGAGGCGAGTGTCACCGTGAGTGATTAGCATGGATCAGTGAGTGAGGTCGTAGTTCCGACTTCTACGAGTCCACTACGAGCGGTTCGGGCGCCCAGGGGGAAAGGGACACGCATGCACGTGGCGAGGAAGCCCAAGAAGGTCGGTTCGTGGCACGCGGTCGGGGCGCTCGTCGCCCACTACCGGAAACAGGCGCGGCTCACGCAGGAGCAGTTCGCCGAACTCGCCAACCTGCACGTCGACACGGTGGGCTCTGTCGAGCAGGGACGGCTTGCCCTGCAACCGGACCGGGCGGAGCAGTTCGACGAACTGCTGGGCACCGGCGGGGCGTTGACCGTGCTGGTGGCGAAGATGCCGGTGCGGGAGCGGATCGTGCAGTTCGCGCAGGGGTTGGTCGACCATGAGCAGGAGGCGGTGAGTGTTCTCTCGTACCAGAGTCAAGTGGTTCCCGGGCTTCTTCAGACCAGGGACTACTGCCGTGCCGTGTTCGGCTATCGGTATCCGGCGATCGGCAGTGAGACCGCCGAGCAGTGGGTGAACGCCCGTATGGAACGCCAGTTGATCTGGCAGCGGGACCGGCCGCCCGTGGGCCATTTCGTCCTGGAGGAGAGTGTGCTGCGGCGGGAGGTCGGCGGCCCGGAGGTGATGCGGGAGCAGATCCGCAAGATCCTGGAGTACACCGAGCCGGTCCACATGAGCTTCCAGATCATGCCTGCGGCGCGGACGCCGCATGCCTGCCTCGACGGCCCCATGGTGCTCTTGGAGACACCGGAGTTCGAGCGTCTGGTCTACCTGGAGGTCCAGCGCGCCAGCTTCCTGGTCGCCGACGCCGACGAGGTCAGCGATTACCACCTGCAGTATGGAATGCTGCGGTCACAGGCCCTCTCTCCCGACGAGAGCGTGCGTCTCTTGAATGGATTGCTTGGAGAGTCATGAAGTCCGCTGCACTGACATGGTTCAAGTCCAGCTACAGCGGTAGCCAAGGCGGCGACTGCATAGAGGTAGCCACCCACCCGGCCGCCATCCACATCCGCGACTCCAAGACACCCGACGGCCCCGTACTCACCGTCTCCCCCGCCACCTGGAGCGAGTTCCTCGACCGTCTCACCCGCGGCTGAGCAGACCGGCTGGGTCCGCATCGCCCCGTAAGGGGTCTTGATCTCAAGCGAGGTCGAGTTCTTACCGTCGGTCTCTCCGAGAGGCCCTCGTCGACCGTACCCGCGCCGCACTCGCTGGGCTCGGTACCACCCAGCCTCAGTGGTGGCCAGGACGAACTGCGGGCGCAACGGCATGCCGGCATCTCCGACGAGGAGTACCTCGTCGCCCTCAAGGTGCTGCAACGCTTCGTCCGTGACACGGGCGGGCGGGCCTGGCACCACTAGCCCGCCGCCAGCGGCCGTGCCGCGCTCGCCGCAGGGCGCCCCGGTACCGGCAGCAGCCACCACGCGGACGCCACCGACAGGACCGCGCCCACCGCGATGCCCTCCAGACGGGTCGGCAGCAGGGACGCGGCGTCCTGGCCGAAGTAGCCGAGGAGGAGGGAGAGGGCGCAGGTCATGCCGGCGGCCCAGAAGGCGTAGTTGAGCGGGCGCAGCCAGAGGGCGACCGCGAGGGTCGTGAACACCAGCGCCACCGCCGCGTGACCGGTGACGTCGGCCGCCGCGACGCCCGCCGCCAGGAACGTGCCCAGGCAGGCGCCGGCCAGGCGCTCGATCCCCTTGCGCAGCACGTCGGTTCGGCCCCGGTTGCCGCTCGCCGCGACGTACGCGGTCAGTACGGCCCAGGGCCAGTGGTCGTCGAAGAGCAGGTGGCCCAGGGTGAAGGCGGCGGCGATCCCGGCGGCCATCTGGAGCGCCATGCGGGTGCTGGGGCGGGGGTGCAGGCGGGAGCGGCGCGCGGGTGCGGCGGGGGCCGGGTCGGGGCGCCAGGGGCCGAAGCGGTCGCCCAGGGCCTGCACCAGCCAGACCGAGCAGCACGCCATGACCCCGACCAGTGCCGACCAGCCCCAGGTCACCAGTCCGCTCTGTGCCTCCGCCGGGAGCGCGGAACCGGGGACGACGAGGAGGGCGACCAGCGGGAGGGCGATCAGTGTGCCCGCCTTGGTGGCGGCGGGGCCGTAGCGGCGGATCCAGATGGCCAGCGCCATTCCCGCCGTGTAGACGGCCGCGCCCGCCGTGTAGTGCGAGGCGATCAGCCGGGCGACGAAGATCGAGGCGGCGGCGGTCACGGGCAGCAGCACCAGTGTCGTCAGCCGGCGGCGGGTGTCGGCCGTGCGCTGGGTACCGGCGAGGGTCAGGGTGAGGGCGACCGCGAGGACGAGCACGTCGGTGTGCAGCCCGGCGGCCCCCTCCAGCACCAGCGCGGCTCCCCAGCAGAGCAGCACGGCCGCCATCGTCAGCCCGGCTTCGTACGCGTTGCGTATGAGTTTGAGAGTCACGGTGCGGAGGATACGGGTCTATTGCCCAACAGGTAGTAAGTTCGCGCGTAGGATCTCCTCATGGAGCACCTCGCCGAAGCCGCCCGTGTCCGTCGTGCCGTCCTGTTGTTCAACCGTCGGCTGCGGCAGGAGCGCCGGGACGGGAGCCTCAGCCCCAATCAGCTGTCGGTGCTCGGGCATCTGTACCGGCACGGCCCGTCCACGCCCGGCGAGGTCGCGGCGGCCGAGCGGCAGCGGCCGCAGTCGCTGACCCGGGTCTTCGCGGAGCTGGCGGCGGAGGGGCTGGTCGGGCGGGCGCCGGACCCGGCCGACCGGCGGCAGTCGGTGCTGCGTCTCACCGGGGACGGGCGGCGCGCGCTGGAGGCCGACATGGCGCAGCGGGACGCCTGGCTGGCCGAGGCGTTCGGGGCGTTGAGCGAGACCGAGCGCGGGGTGCTGTCGCTCGCCGCCTCCGTGCTGGAGCGGCTGGGGACCCTGGAGTAGCCCGCGCGGCTCAGAAACCGCCGCCGAAGTCCCCGCTGTCGCCGCCACCGCCGCCGAAGTCGCCGCCCCCGCCGAAGGATCCGAAGTCCCCGGGGTCGAAGTCCGCGCCGGAGACGTCGCCGCCCTGGTAGCCGGCGGTGTCGAGGCCGCCGAAGTCGCCGTACCCGGTGCCGTAGTCGGCCGCGTAGGCGGGGGCGGACATCCAGCCGCCCAGGGCGGTGCCGATGAGGAGGCCGGGGAGGATGCCGCCGCCGAAGTAGCCGCCCGCCCAGGGGCCGTACGCCGGGCCCGCGTCCCAGTAGGGGCGGCGGCCGTAGTCGGTGTCGACCTCGCGGACCGCCGGGTCGTGGCCGTCGGCGAGGCGGGTGGCGTCGGCCGCGCAGACCGGGACCTCGCGGGGCGCGCCGCCGGCCGGGGTCCAGGTGGCGTCGGTGACCGAGGGGCCGTGCCGGGGGTCGAAGAAGCAGGGCGGGCGGCGCTCCGGGAGCGGGCGGCCCGCGCGGCGGGCGGCCAGCTCGGCGAGTGCGAAACGGCCGTCCTCCAGTGCCTGGGTGACCACCCGGACGTCCTCCGGTCTGCGGGCGGCGGCCATCGCGGACTTCGCCTGCTCGTAGGCGTTCAGCGCACGCTCGTAGTCGGTGCGCATCGCGTCGTCGGCGCCGGGCTCGGACGGGTGGAAGTCGAGCCGGTCCAGCTCCTCGCCGAACGCGGTGATGTCCTCGTCGACGACCACCCGGAGCCGGTCCAGGGCGGCCCGCTGCTCCTCCTCGTGGCGCCGGCGGTTGCGGCGGACCAGCGCGTACGCGCCCGCCCCGCCGGCCACCACCACCGCTCCGAGCGCGATCAGCGCCGTACTGGAGACCCCCGAGCCGCCCGTGCTGCCGCCGCCCCAGCTCGCGGGGGCCTTGCCGCCCATGTTGGTCAGGGCCCGGTCGGTGAAGTCAGTCAGCTGGGCCTTGGCGCTCTCGCCCTGGACGCTGGTGACCAGGTTCTGGACGGCCGTCCGGGGCAGGACCGAGGAGTCGGCGCGGGCGTCGAAGCGGTCGCCGAGGCGGACGGCGTAGAGGCCGGTGACGCCGGTGGCGGTGCGCAGGTTGGTGAAGAGGTCCTTGGTGGGGTAGCCGGCCGGCAGGACGGCGACGAACAGGGGTTTGTCCGCGTCCTTGATCTGCCGGGCCAGCGCGTCGGCGTCGGCCGTGGAGAGCTGGGCGGCGGCGGCCGGGTCGACGTACACCGGGTTCTTGCGGAGGGCGTCGGCGACCGCCGAGACACCGGTCGCCGCGACCGCCCTCGGGGCGGGCGCGGTCAGGGCGACCAGCGCCAGCGCAAGCGCCAGGAACAGCAGCCCCGGGAGGCTTCGGGTGGTCCGTCGCACCGCGTTCATGCTACGAACCTACCCCGAAGCCTCCCGGGGAGCGCGGTCCTCCTACGCTGCCCGGTAGGCCTCCGTCAGCTTCTCCACCGCCGCCGCGTACCTGCCGGTCAGCAGCAGGTGGTCGGCGTCGGCGAAGGGCTTCGAGACGGCCGCGGTGACCGACTGCCCGATCTTCGCCTGGACCAGCAGCCGGGCCTTGCCGACCAGCTTGCGGCCCGCCGCGTCGGAGCCCGTCCGTTCGGCCGCCCTCGCCGCCGCGCCCAGCGCCTTCAGGGTGGCCTCGCCGCCCTTGGGAGCCTTGGCCAGCGTGGTCAGGCCCCAGCCGTAGGGGTACTGCGGGTCGTACGACGCGTCGCCCACGTTGATCGGCAGCTGCGCCTCGGACTTCGGCCAGGTGACCGGGAGCTGACCGGTGAAGGCCTTCTTCCCGTAGAGCACGTCGGCCACGCCGTCGCCCTCGGTGCCCGGCAGCCAGGAGGCCACCAGGGCGTCGATCTCGCCGAGCCGGTCGCCGATCAGCTGCGGGCGCCCGGAGACCACCAGCACCGCGCACTTCATGGCCGCGCACACCTTGTCCACGGCGGCCTGGTCGGCCGGGGTCAGCGTGAGGTCGTTGCCGTTGCCGACGTCTCCGACGCCCTCGGCGTAGGGGGTCTCGCCGACCACGACCACGCCCACGTCGTAGCCGGAGGTCGGCGCCGAGGCGTCCTTGGAGTAGGTGACGTCTCCCCCGGCGTTCTTCATGCCCTGGAGGATGGTGGTGCCGGTGGTGTGGGTGCCGGACTGGCCCTGCCAGGTGATGGTCCAGCCGCCGGTCTGGTTGCCGAGGTCGTCGGCGTTGGACCCGGCGACGTAGACCTTCTCCGACTTCTTCAGGGGCAGGACCCCGTCGGAGTTCTTCAGCAGCACCTGCGACTCGGCCGCCGCCTGCCGGGCGACGGCCCGGTGCCCGGTGGAGCCGATCTTGGAGGCGTTGCCCGTGTCGGCGTAGGGGTGTTCGAAGAGGCCGAGCCTGAACTTCTGGGTGAGGATGCGGGACACCGCGTCGTCGATGCGCCGCTCGCTGACGCCGCCCGCGTTCACCTGGTCGGTCAGGGTCTTCGTGAAGTCCTGGTAGCTGTACGGCACCATCATCATGTCGACGCCCGCGTTGACGGCCGTGCTGACGTGGGACGCGTAGTCGCCCGGGAGCTGGTCGATGGCGTTCCAGTCGCTGATCACGAAGCCCTGGAAGCCCATCCGGCCCTTGAGCACCCCGTTGATCATGTCGGCGCGGGCGTGCATCCTCACCGGGCCCTGGCCGTCGCCGACGATGTCCAGCGAGGAGTACGACGGCATGACGGTGCCGACGCCCCGGTCCACGGCGGTCTGGTACGGCGCGAGGTGGATCGCCTCCAGCTGCTGCCGGGTGACCGTGGTGACGCCCTGGTCGATGGTGTAGGTGCCGGTCGTGGACGAGCCGTAGGCGGTGCCGCCGTCGCCGACGAAGTGCTTGGCGGTGGCGAGGACCTTGTCGTCGTCCTTCAGGTCCCGTCCGTCGGCGCGGCCCTGGAGGCCCTGGATGACGGTCTCCATGGACTTCACCAGTGCCGGGTCCTCGCCGAAGGACTCGTAGGACCGGCCCCAGCGTTCGTCACGGGTGACGCAGAGGCAGGGGGCGAAGTCCCAGGAGACGCCGGTGGCACGGACCTCGGAGGCGGTCACCGCACCGGCCTGCTCGGCGAGAGCGGGGTCCCGGGTGGCTCCGATGCCGATGTTGTGCGGCAGGATCGTGGCGCCGGCCAGGTTGTTGTGGCCGTGGACGGCGTCGGCGCCGTAGATCAGCGGGATCTGGAACCGGGTCGCCTGGGCCCGGAGCTGGAAGTCGTCGATCATCCGCGCCCAGGCCGCGGCCGTGTTGGGCGTGGGGGTGGAGCCGCCGCCGGAGAGCAGCGAGCCGAGGTCGTACGCGGTGACGTCGCCGCCGGTGCCCACGGCGCCGCGTTCGGCCTGGGTCATCTGGCCGACCTTCTCCGCCAGGGACATCCGGGAGAGCAGATCGGCGACCCGCTTCTTCACGGGCAACTTGCTGTCCAGGTACGGCAGTCCGTGCGCGTCGATGACGACCTGCGGGGTCTCCGCGGGGGCCTTGGCGCCGGTGACCGTGAGCTTCAGCGGGACGGTCTCGGCCGATTCGGCGGACCGGTCCTTCAGTGTCGGCACCTTGATGGTCCGCGTGGCCCCGGAGGCCGTGCCCGCGGGGAAGGTGACGGTGCCCGAGACCGCCTGGTAGTCCTGGCCGGCCTCGGCGGTGCCGCCCGTCGTCTCGTAGGCGACGGTGACCGGGTCGTCGATCGGGGCGGAGCCGGTGGTGGCGACGGTGACCTTCACGCTCGCCGTGGAGCCCTCCTTGACCGGGTAGACGGCCGCGTCGGTGGTGACCGAAGCGCGCAGTGCCTGGTCGGCCTTGCCGTACAACTCCACGTCGTCCATGGCGAACCGGCCCTGGATCCCGACGGGGAGGGTGACCGCGTACCCCCACATCCGGGTCAGGCCGAGGACGTGGTCGATGCCGCCGACCGGCTGGTAGTCGGTTCGGTAGACGAAGTCGGCGAACGGGATCTCGATCTGCTTCCAGCCGGTGAAGTCGTCGGTGAAGGACGTCGTCCACAGCTCGGAGGCCTCGCCGTTGGCGCCGCCGTCCTTGATCTCGAAGGCGATCTTCCTGCCGTTGTCCTGGCCGTCCCACCAGAAGCGGATGCCCTTGTGCGCGGACCAGTCGTGGGCCGGCTCGGTGGCGGCGAAGTCGTGGGTGAAGCCGCCGTAGCCGCTGATGTCGTAGGTCCCGGCGAGGACCTTGGCGCCCTCGGGGGCGTCGGCGCGGTCGGCGAACTGCAGGGCGGGCGGGTCGTCGCTGTCGCTTCCCCAGGTGAAGATGCCGTCGGCGGGCTGGGAGGCGAAGGGGACCTCGCCCTCGAAGCGGTCGACGGGGGTGGGGGCCGGGTCGTCGGCGGCGCTGGCGGCGGACAGGGGGATCAGGGCTGCGAGTAGGGCGGTGGAGACGAGCAGGGCGGCTCTTGGCATGGACCTTCCCTCGACTCTCTGGTTCACTCGGGGCTCTCACAGTTCACTCATGGCTTAGATCACGACGTGAGTTAACTAACGGCTCGCACCCCCGTCAAGACGTCCCGTCAGGAAGGGCGATGTGCCCATGAGAAGCACCCCCCACGTGCCGACGAGAAGAGCACCCCGCACCCTCCGGCTGCTGCTGGCCGGGCTGCTCACCGCGGCCGGCTTCAGCGCCGTCGTACCGCCGGCGCACGCGGCCGGCGAGCAGGTCACCGCGTACCTCACCACCACCGACGACTCCGCCGGACGCCATGTCACCCGCGGACTCCAGGCGCAGACGCCGTTCGCCTTCTCCTCCGGGACCGGCGGCAGCGGCACCAACATCACCGTCGACGAGAACACCCGCTACCAGACCTTCACCGGCGGCGGCGCGTCCTTCACCGACACCGCGGCCTGGCTGATGAACAGCAGCGGGGCGCTGTCCCAGGCCACCCGGGACGCCACCATGCAGAAGCTGTTCTCGCCGACGAACGGCATCGGTCTGTCGTTCCTGCGCAATCCGATGGGCGCCTCGGACCTGGCGCGGTACGGGTACACGTACGACGACGTACCCGCCGGACAGACCGACCCGAACCTCAACAGCTTCTCCATCTCGCACGACCTCGCGGACGTCGTCCCGCTCACCAGGCAGGCGCTCCAGCTGAACCCCTCTCTGACTGTCATGTCCTCGCCATGGACGGCGCCGGCCTGGATGAAGGACAGCGGCTCGCTCAACGGGGGCTGGCTCAAGTCGGAGGACTACGCCGCCTACGCCGCGTACTTCGTGAAGTACCTCCAGGCGTACCGTGCGCAGGGCGTCAACGTCTCCTACGTGACCCCGCAGAACGAGCCCACCTGCTGTTCCGGCTACCCGTCGATGAGCTGGAACGCGTCCGGGCTGCAGTACTTCCTCAAGAACGACCTGCTGCCGCAGCTCCAGTCGGCCGGCCTGTCCACCAAGGTCCTCGCGCACGACTGGAACTGGGACGTGTACGACTCGTACGCTTCCGCACTCGTCAACGACTCGACGATCCGCAACCACCCCAACTTCGGCGGGATCGCCTGGCACGGCTACGGCGGTGACGTCTCCGAGCAGACCACCGTGCACAACCAGTACCCCACGCTGGACGCCTTCGGCACCGAGCACTCCGGCGGCACCTGGGTCGCCAACCAGCAGAAGGAGGACATGTCCAACATCATCGACTACACCCGCAACTGGGCGAAGTCGGTGACCAAGTGGTCGCTGGCCGTGGACCAGAACATGGGCCCGCACAACGGCGGCTGCGGCACCTGCACCGGCCTGGTCACCGTGCACAACGGGGACGGCGCGAGCGGGACGGTCGACTACACCGTCGAGTACTACGACATGGGCCACCTGACCAAGTTCGTACGGCCCGGCGCGCAGCGGATCGCCTCCACCGCGTCCACCACCGTGCCGAACGTGGCCTGGCGCAACCCCGACGGCTCGAAGGCGCTCATCGCCTACAACGACTCGTCCAGCGCGCAGACGGTGACCGTCAACTGGGGCTCCCAGCACGCCACCTACTCGCTCCCCGGCAAGACCTCGGCGACCTTCACCTGGTCCGGCACCCAGTCGGGCGGCGGCAGCCAGACCGGGGCCTTCGTGGGGCTCGCGAGCAAGTGCCTGGACGTGGCGGGCGGTTCGACCGCGAACGGCACGGCCGTCCAGCTCTACGACTGCAACGGCTCCACCGCCCAGCAGTGGACCGTGCAGTCCGACGGCTCGGTCCGGGCGCTCGGCAAGTGCCTCGACGTGACGTCGGCGTCGACGGCGGACGGCGCGAAGGTGCAGCTCTACGACTGCAACGGCACCGGGGCGCAGCAGTGGTCGTACAACTCGTCCACGGGCGACGTGGTGAACACGGCGGCCAACAAGTGCCTGGACGTCACGGACAACTCGTCGGCGAACGGGGCACGGGCGCAGATCTGGTCCTGCACCGGGGCCGCCAACCAGAAGTGGCACCTGCAGTAGACGAACCCCATCGGCCCTGGTGTCCCCTCGCGTCGCAAGGACGGATACCAGGGCTCTTCTGCGTTACGAGGTGCCGCTGAACACCAACAGGTCGACTACGTGTACATGTGGGCCGACGGCATCCACCTCAACGTCCGCCTGGAGGAGGCCAAAGCCTGCGTCCTGGTGCTCATCGGGGTTCGCGCCGATGGCTCCAAGGAGCTGGTGGCGCTCAAGGACGGCTACCGCGAGTCCGGTGAGTCCTGGGCCGAGGTGTTTCCCGACACCCGCGAGCAAAGGTGCTGGGTTCACCAAACCGCCAATGTCCTCGACGCCATGCCGGAGTCCGCACAGCCCGGCGCGAAGAAGGCGATCCAGGACATCTACAACGCCGAGGACCGCGCCCACGCCATCAAGGCGGTCACGATGTTCGCCCAGCTCTACGGCGCGAAGTTCCCCAATGCGGTCAAGAAGATCACCGGCGGTCAGGAGGAGTTGCCGGCGTTCTTCGACTTCCCGGCCGAGCACTGGATCCACCTGCGGACCACGAATCCGATCGAGTCCACGTTCTCCACCGTCCGGCTGCGGACCAAGGTCACCCGCGGGGCCGGCTCCCGCACCACCGCCCTGGCCATGGTCTTCAAGCTCGTCGAACGCCCAACCGCCGTGGCAGCATGACCGGCTTCCGGCAAGCGTCCAGGGAGGTATCCACCTTGTCCGACCTCGACAGCCAGGTTCCCTACTGGGATGCCGCTGCGGCCACGAAGACGTTCACTCACCCGCTGCACCTCCCCTGGCTCGACGGGATCAGCACGCATGCCGCGATCCTCGACTACGGATGCGGCTACGGCCGCATCATGAAGGAGCTCGAACAGCGCGGCTTCGGCAACCTCACGGGCGTCGATGCCTCACCGGGAATGATCAGCCGGGCACGCCACCTGCACCCCACCATGCGCTTCGCCGCCCTGGACGCACCGCCCACCTCACCCTGTCCAGCCGCGGGCTTCGACGCCGTTCTGCTCTTCGCCGTGCTGACCTGCGTCCCCGGCGACGAAGCCCAGCACCGGTTGATCGCCGAGGTGAACCGCATCCTCAAGCCCGGCGGAATCCTCTACGTCAGCGATCTTCTGCTGCAGGACGACGAACGCAACCGCAACCGATACGTCCGCCATGCCGATCACTACGGCAGCTACGGCGTGTTCGAAACCGGCGACGGTGCGGTCTGTCGCCACCACCCTCGCGAGTGGTTCTCCACCCTGCTCACCGGGTTCCGGACCATCGACACCCGGACCATCACAGTGCCCACCGTGAACGGTCACGAGTCAACCGGGATCCAGATCCTCGCCCGCAAGCCCGCATCGCCATGAACGCGGCTCAGAGGGCGTCAAGTCCGCTTCTGACAGCGGCCGCGTCCGGGTTGATCGAGGGCTCGTCGGTGGGCAGGCCGAGGTGCTCGTGCAGATCGTGGACGCGGAACACCACTCAGGGGAGGGGCGTGAGGATCAGGACCGGCCGGAGACCCGCGAGGTGACGTGCTGTACGGCCCGGTCGACGAGGTCGGGTTGGGCGACGTAGATGTAGTGGTCGCTCTTGGTGGCGACGCTCAGCCTGCTGTTGGTGGAGAGGGCGAGCCAGGCGCGCTCGCCGTCGGCCCAGGCGCGTTCCAGGGCCGGTCCGTAGGTGGGGATGGACTGCGCCAGGTACGGCACCCCGTGCCGGATGACCTCCACCGGGATGTCACCGGCCGAGCGCACCCTTCCGTCGGCGAAGGAGAGCATCTCCGGGTTCTGTCCCTGGCTGACCGCGAGATACCCGTCGCGTGCCTCGGCACCGGGGCCGGTCGCGGACGCAGGGACGATGCGGGTGAGGTCGGCGGCCATGGTCGACGGGGTGGCGTCGAGCAGGACCAGGCCCTTGACACGGTCCTGGTGTTCGGGAGCGTAGCGGGCGGCGATCAGCCCGCCCAGGGAGTGCCCGACCAGGACGACAGGCTGGTGGCCGGCTGCCCTGTCGAGCACGGCGGTCAGCACCTTTCCGGTGCTGTCGATGGTCTGCGGGCCGGCCGGTGCGTCGCTCCCGCCCTCGCCGAGCCGGTCATAGGAGCAGACCCGGCCCTTCGAGCTGAGCGTCTTCTGTATGCCGCTCAGGCTGTCCAGACCGTCACCCAAGCCGGCCATCAGTACGACGACCGGCCGATGCGGTGCCGGCCTGCCCGTGCACGACACGTTCACCGACCGGTCGCCGACCTTGATCTTCCCGGTACCGGTGAACAGGCTGCCGCTGCGCTTCGCGACCGTGGCCGCGGCGGCCAGTTCCGGGCTGCCCAGGCGGCTCTGCTGCACCACGGCCGCGGCAGAGGACGCCTGGGGAAGGCCGGTGAGAGCGGCCCCCGTCACGGCGCAGAGCAGGGCGGTCGTGGCGGTGGCGATCCTTGTCGTGCGGAACACGGGGCTCTCCGGAAGTTCGGGGTCACGGTATCGGATGCCAGCAGCCGCACCGCACTTGAGGCGAGGCGTTTCTGGCGATGCGTCAGAGACTAGGTTCGACGCCCAGGGCCGCGCCAACAGGCTGACTCCACTCCTCCCCCGGGGGGAAGCCCCACCCTCCAACAGGGCTGTGACACGACCTACTTGGCATCCTTGGTTGTTCGCGTGCGGCGTGCTCACGGCACGACCCCCAGCCCCCCTTGGCTTGAACGGCCTCCTCCTCAGACGCCCGACGGGCTGAGCCGTGGCCGGGCGTCGTCGTCGGACATCGGGTGGGCCGTGTCTGCCCGATTCCGGGTGAGAAGCAGATACACCAGCCCACCGACCGTCCCCGAGAGCAGGAAGCTGCAGTCCACCCCGCCTGTCAGGGACAGCAGTGGGCCCTCGTACGTCGGGAGGGAGACCGCAAGGAGGCCTACGCCTGCGCCGAGGGCCCAGGAGATGGTGGCCCGGATGTTCCAGCCGGCGCGGTACCAGTAGATGCCGCCCCGTGAGCGGCGGTTGAAGACCTGGAGGGCGTCCGCGTCGTAGACGCCCCGGCAGCGGGCGAAGCCGATGAGGGTGATGACCGCCCACGGGGTGCCGACGGCGGTGAGGAGGAGGACGAAGGAGGTCATCGCGGACTGGGCGTTCCAGGCGTAGTGGCCGGCGAAGACGCAGGCCGTGGCGACGATCGCGACCGTGTAGGTGGCGCGGGCGCGGGACGCGCGGGGGAGGATCGCGTCCAGGTCGAGGCCCATGGAGTAGAGCATGAGGCCCGCGTTGCCGACCGAGCCGGCCGAGGCGGAGAGCAGGAGCGGGACCAGGTACCAGGCGGGGGAGGCCGAGACCAGCGGGCCCGCGTAGTCCGCCGCCGCCCGCGCCGCGTACGCGGTGAACGTGCCGAAGAGCTGCGGGACCAGCAGGCCCAGGATCAGGCCGAGCCAGGTCGCGTGCAGGACCCGGCGGGAGGTGTGGCGGGCCGGGGAGATGTAGCGGGTGTAGTCGCCGAGGAGGGTGATGAAGGCGACCGGGCCGGAGAGGCCGGCCGCCACCGCCGCCAGGCACCACGTCGGCCAGAAGCCGCCCAGGAGGTAGCCGCCGGCCTCCGGGAGCGCGGAGGTCGTGAAGTGCGGGGCGTAGGCGAGGATCCCGAGGACCAGCAGGGCCGTCATGCCGATGGCGAGGACCTTGGACATGGCGAGCAGCACCCGGTAGCCGTAGACCGCGCCCGCCACCGTCGCCGCCGCGAGCACCGTGTAGACGACGGCGTACGCCACCCCGTCCGCCGGGAGACCGAACAGCCGGCCGAGCACGCCCACCATCACGTCGCCGCCGATCCACACGGTCAGCCCGGTGTAGCCGAGGGCCAGCAGCAGGCCCACCACCGAGCCGACCAGCCGCCCCCGCACCCCGAACTGGGCGCCCGAGGAGGTGGAGAGGTTGGTCGCGGTGCGGAGGGAGACCAGGGCCAGCGGGGCCGTGAAGACCGTGCCGACCAGCGTGCCCGCCACGATCGCGCTCACCGACGCCCACCAGCCGAGCCCGAAGGACGGCGGCAGCCAGCCGAAGATGATCACGCCGAGGCAGAGGTTGGAGCCGAGCAGGATCGAGACCAGGTCCTTCGGCCCGCTGGTGCTCCCCCACGCTCTCAACTGCGTTCGAGCGCGGGAGGTACCCCCATCCCGTCCGGGATCGTGTCGACTCCGCGCTGTTCTATCGGCATGGCTGGTCCCCTTCGACGGCCGCGCAAAAGTTAGAGCGACGTTCAATGTGGGTGAGCTGCGGGTCGATGTCAATGGTTCCCTTCTCGTAATCCGGCATTTAGAGTGTTGTTCTAAGTCGAGTCAGGTATGACGAAGCGAAGGAGGTGCCGGGCGTGCGGCTGACCCCCACGGAACGTGACCGGCTGCTGCTCTTCGGAGCCGCGGAGCTGGCCCGGGCCCGCCGCGCACGGGGCCTCAGGCTCAACGTGCCGGAGGCCACCGCGCTGATCGCGGACACCGTCTGCGAGGCCGCCAGGGACGGCCGGCGGCTCGCCGAGGCGATCGAGGCGGCCCGCTCCGTCCTCGGCCCGGCCGACGTGCTGCCCGGCGTCGCCGACATCGTCACCGAGGTGCACGTCGAGGCCGTCTTCGACGACGGGTCGCGGCTCGCGGTCGTCACCGACCCGATCGGCGGCGGGGGGCTGGGAGAGGAGGGTCCGGGCGCGCTGCTGCCGGGGCCCGAGCACGCCGATCCGGAGGCGGTCGTACGGCTGACCGTCACCAACACCGCGGCCGTCCCCGTCTCCGTCACCTCGCACTTCCACTTCTTCGAGGCCAACCCGCGCCTCGACTTCGACCGCGCCGCCGCCTACGGCCTGCGGCTCGCCGTGCCCGCCGGGTCGTCCCTGCGGTTCGGGCCGGGAGAGTCGCTGGAGGTCGGCCTCGTGCCGATCGGCGGCGGCCGGGTCGCCATCGGCTTCGCCGGACTCGTCGACGGGCCGCTGGACGCGCCCGGCGCCCGCGAGGAGGCCCTGCGCCGCGCCGCCGCCTGCGGATACCTGGGTGTACGAGAGGCAGAGGAGGCCGATCGATGAGCCGTCCCGGAGGACACCCCGCCGAGGCCCGCCGCCTCACCCCGCACGAGTACGCGGCCACCCACGGCCCCCGCGCCGGCGACCGCGTCCGCCTCGGGGACTCGGGGCTCGTGATCCGTGTCGAGGCGGACTCCCAGCGCTACGGCGACGAGTTCCTGGCCGGTTTCGGCAAGACGGCCAGGGACGGGCTGCACCTCAAGGCCGCCGCCGTCCGCGAGACCTGCGACGTCGTGATCAGCAACGTCGTCGTCATCGACGCCGTGCTGGGGATCCGGAAGGTGTCCATCGGCATCCGCGAGGGGCGGATCTGCTCGATCGGGCGGGCCGGGAACCCGGACACCCTCGACGGGGTGGACGTCGTGGTCGGCACCGGCACGTCCATCGTGTCCGGGGAGGGGCTGATCGCCACCGCCGGGGCCGTCGACACGCACGTGCACCTGCTGTCGCCGCGCATCATGGAGGCCTCGCTGGCCTCCGGCGTCACCACGATCATCGGGCAGGAGTTCGGGCCGGTGTGGGGCGTCGGCGTCAACTCGCCCTGGGCGCTGAAGCACGCGTTCAACGCCTTCGACGCCTGGCCGGTCAACATCGGCTTCCTCGGCCGGGGCTCGTCCTCGCACGCGGCCCCGCTGGTCGAGGCCCTCGCCGAGGGCGGCGCCTCGGGCTTCAAGGTGCACGAGGACATGGGCGCCCACACCCGGGCGCTGGACACGGCCCTGCGGGTCGCCGAGGAACACGACGTCCAGGTCGCCCTGCACAGCGACGGGCTGAACGAGTGCCTCTCGGTGGAGGACACCGTGCGGGTGCTCGAAGGCCGCACCATCCACGCCTTCCACATCGAGGGCTGCGGTGGCGGCCATGTGCCCAACGTCCTGAAGATGGCCGGTGTCCCCAACGTCATCGGCTCCTCCACCAACCCCACCCTGCCCTTCGGCCGGGACGCGGTCGCCGAGCACTACGGGATGATCGTCTCCGTCCACGACCTGAAGACGGACCTGCCCGGCGACGCCGCCATGGCCCGCGACCGGATCCGCGCCGGGACCATGGGCGCCGAGGACGTCCTGCACGACCTGGGCGCGATCGGCATCACCTCGTCCGACGCACAGGGCATGGGCCGGGCCGGCGAGACCGTCCGCCGTACCTTCGCCATGGCCGGGAAGATGAAGGCCGAGCTCGGCGCCCCGGACGACGGCCACGACAACGAGCGCGTGCTGCGCTACATGGCCAAGCTGACCATCAACCCGGCCATCGCGCACGGCCTCTCGCACGAGGTCGGCTCGATCGAGGTCGGCAAGCTCGCCGACATCGTGCTGTGGAGCCCGGAGTACTTCGGCGCGAAGCCGCAGCTGGTGCTGAAGGCCGGCTTCCCGGCGTTCGGCGTCACCGGCGACCCCAACGCGGCCACCGACACCTGCGAACCCCTCGTCCTTGGCCCCCAGTTCGGGGCGCACGGCGCCACCCCCGCCGACATCTCCGTCGCGTTCGTGGCCCGGGCCGCCCTGGACCAGGGCCACGACACCATGCCCACCCGGCGCCGCCGGGTCGCCGTCCGCGGCACCCGCGGCATCGGCCCGGCCGACCTGCGGCGCAACTCCCGTACCGGAGCGGTCGACGTCGACCAGCGCACCGGCCTGGTCACCCTCGACGGCGAACCGCTGCGTTCCGAACCGGCCGACTCCGTCTCCCTCAACCGCCTGTACTTCCTGTAAGGATCGCCGATGTCTGCTGCCTCCGACGGCTTCCGGATGCCCGCCGAGTGGACCCCGCACGAGCGCACCTGGATGGCGTGGCCGGGCCCCAACCCCACCTTCGACGACGCCGACGACCTCATCGCCGCCCGGATGGCCTGGGCGTCGGTGGCCCGTGCCGTCCTCCGCTTCGAACCGGTGACCGTCGTGTGCGGCCCCGGCCAGTCGGCGGCGGCACAGACGCTGCTCGGCCCCGGCGTCGACACCGTCGAGCGGGACCTCGACGACGCCTGGATGCGGGACATCGGCCCCACCTTCCTGACCGACGGGCGTGAACTGGCCGCCGTCGACTGGACGTTCAACGGCTGGGGCGCCCAGCACTGGGCCCGCTGGGAGCACGACGCCAAGATCGCCGCGCATGTCGCGGACCTCGCGGGCGCACGGACGTACGCCTCGAAGCTGGTCAACGAGGGCGGTGCCATCCACGTCGACGGCGAGGGGACCGTCCTGCTCACCGAGACCGTGCAGCTGGGCCCCGAGCGCAACCCGGGCTGGACGAAGGCGGAGGTCGAGGCCGAGATCCACGGGATGCTCGGCACCCGCAAGGCGATATGGCTGCCCCGCGGCCTCACCGGCGACTACCCCCCGTACGGCTTCGGCACCCTCGGCCATGTCGACATCGTCGCCGCCTTCGCCCGCCCGGGAGTCGTGGTCGCACACTCCCAGCCGGACCCCGCGCACCCCGACCACGAGGTGAGCAAGGAGGTCATCGGCCTGCTGCGGTCCCAGACCGACGCCCGCGGCCGGACCCTGGAGGTCGTCGAGGTGCCCGCCCCGACCGCCCTGGAGGCCGACGGCCACTGGGCCGACTACTCCTACATCAACCACTACCTCTGCAACGGCGGGGTCGTGCTCTGCGGCTTCGACGACCCGCGCGACGAGATCGCCGCCGGGATCTTCCGCCGTCTCTTCCCCGAGCGGACGGTGACGCTGGTGGACGCCCGTACGATCTTCGCGGGAGGTGGCGGTATCCACTGCATCACCCAGCAGCAGCCGAGGATCTAGGAGCGGAGCGGAACATGGCCGGTGCGCGCAGGAACGCCCCGCCCCGCGAGGACGTGCTCGCCGCCGCCATGACGATGATCGCCGGACGGGGCCTGGAGAAGCTCACCATGGCCGCGCTCGGCCGTGAGGTCGGCATGAGCAGCGGCCATCTCCTCTACTACTTCCACTCCAAGGACGAACTCCTGCTCCAGACCCTGGAGTGGAGCGAGGGCCGGCTGGGCGCCGAGCGCGGCCGGCTGCTCACCCGGCGCGGCACCGCCTGCGAACGCCTCGACGCCTACGTCGACCTGTACGTCCCCGACGGGCACCGCGACCCGCACTGGACGCTCTGGCTGGAGGTCTGGAACCGCTCGCAGAACGCCGACGAGGCGGCCCGCGACCGGCAGGCCGCCATCGAGGGCGCCTGGCACCGCGACCTGGTGGCGCTGGTCGCCGAGGGCATCTCACGCGGCGAGTTCCGGCCCGTCGACCCCGACCGGTTCGCCGCCCGGCTGCGCGCCCTGCTCGACGGCTTCTCCATCCACGTGGCGATCGGCCTGCGCGGCACGGACCGGGCACAGGTTCTCGGCCATGTACGCGACTTCCTGGAAGCGGACCTCCTCACGGACACGTGACGGACTGCACACTGTTCGCATCCTGAGACGGACGGTGAGGACGGGGGCGGGCTGTGCCAGACTGCCTCCGTGCTCTCGTTCGCCATGATTATTGGCAGCAGGCGCGCCGGTCCGCAGTGACCACCACGTACGACCAGGTACGGGTGGCCATCGTCGTCCTCGACCCGCGCGCAGACCTCTCGCACCCGCGAGGGGTTTTTTCGTTTTCCGGCCCACCTTCAGCCGGAGGACAGGCGCGAGGGACCATGGAGGGACGGTGGAGCCGGTCATTCCGGTACGACCGAGATTCGACATCAGGAGCCTTGAGACCATGACCGAGACGGAAACCAACGAGCTGGACGACTCGTTCCACGTCTTCGACACCACGCTGCGCGACGGCGCGCAGCGCGAGGGCATCAACCTCACCGTCGCGGACAAGCTCGCCATCGCACGGCACCTGGACGACTTCGGCGTGGGCTTCATCGAGGGCGGCTGGCCGGGCGCCAACCCCCGGGACACCGAGTTCTTCGCCCGCGCCCAGCAGGAGATCGACTTCAGGCACGCCCAGCTGGTCGCCTTCGGCGCCACCCGCCGGGCGAACGCCAAGGCCGCCGAGGACCCCCAGGTCAGGGCGCTGCTGGAGTCCGGCGCCCCGGTGATCACGCTGGTCGCCAAGTCCCACGACCGGCACGTCGAGCTGGCCCTGCGCACCACCCTCGACGAGAACCTGGAGATGGTCCGCGACACGGTCTCCTTCCTGAAGGCCCAGGGCCGCCGGGTCTTCGTCGACTGCGAGCACTTCTTCGACGGCTACCGCGCCAACCCCGAGTACGCGAAGGCCGTCGTGCGGGCGGCGTCCGAGGCCGGCGCCGACGTGGTCGTCCTCTGCGACACCAACGGCGGCATGCTCCCCGCCCAGGTCAACGCCGTCGTCTCCACCGTCCTCGCGGACACCGGCGCCCGACTCGGCATCCACGCCCAGGACGACACCGGCTGCGCGGTCGCCAACACCCTCGCCGCCGTCGACGCCGGCGCCACCCACGTCCAGTGCACCGCCAACGGCTACGGCGAGCGGGTCGGCAACGCCAACCTGTTCCCGGTGGTCGCCGCCCTGGAGCTGAAGTACGGCAAGAAGGTGCTGCCGGACGGCCGCCTGCGCGAGATGACCCGCATCTCGCACGCCATCGCCGAGGTCGTCAACCTCACCCCCTCCACCCACCAGCCCTACGTGGGTGTCTCGGCCTTCGCCCACAAGGCGGGCCTGCACGCCTCCGCGATCAAGGTCGACCCCGACCTCTACCAGCACACCGACCCGGCCCTGGTCGGCAACACCATGCGCATGCTGGTCTCCGACATGGCCGGCCGCGCCTCGGTGGAGCTCAAGGGCAAGGAGCTCGGCGTCGACCTCGGCGGCGACCGCGAACTGGTCGGCCGGGTGGTGGAGCGCGTCAAGGAACGCGAGCTCAGGGGCTACACCTACGAGGCCGCCGACGCCTCCTTCGAGCTCCTGCTGCGCGCCGAGGTCGAGGGCAGGCCTCGCTCCTACTTCCGCATCGAGTCCTGGCGGGCCATCGTCGAGGACCGCCCCGACGGCACCCACGCCAACGAGGCCACCGTCAAGCTCTGGGCCAAGAGCGAGCGCATCGTCGCCACGGCCGAGGGCAACGGCCCGGTCAACGCCCTCGACCGCGCCCTGCGCGTGGGCCTCGAAAAGATCTACCCGCAGCTCGCCAAGCTGGACCTGGTCGACTACAAGGTCCGCATCCTGGAGGGCAAGCACGGCACCGAGTCCACCACCCGCGTCCTGATCTCGACCTCCGACGGCACCGCCGAATGGTCCACGGTGGGCGTCGCGGAGAACGTCATCGCCGCCTCCTGGCAGGCCCTGGAGGACGCGTACACGTACGGCCTGCTGCGCGCCGGGGTGGAGCCGGCGGAGTAACGAACCGCGCCCCGGGCTTCGCCTCCTGACCGACCGAGTCGGGCGGTGGGTGGGCGAAGCCCGGGGGTCCGGGGGGGCGCAGCCCCCGGAGTGACCGTCACCCCGGCTCAAGCCCCGGCAGGAACCGGCTCGCTCCGAAGGCCGGCTTCAGGTCGGTCCACCACGTCGCCCCCTCGTCGTACGCCGCGAAGAACGGCCGGTCGACCAGGTCCGGATCGCGGGCCTGGATCAGATGGAGGACGAAGACCCGCTCACCGGCCACCTCGGCGACGCCGTCCACGCAGACCTTGCCCGGCATCGCCGACATGACAGGCCCGCGGACCGTACGGGCGAGGCCCGACACGCGGGCGTAGGCGTCGCGGAAGACGGCGTGGCCGCGGGCCAGCGGGACGCCGAAGTAACCCTGGGGCCCGGTGTCCCGTTCCACGAACTGGTAGTACGGCACCGCCCCCAGCGTGGTCGTCTCCTCCCACAGCTCGGCCCACGCGTCCGCGCTGTCGTTGATCCCGGCCACCAGCGGGCCCTGGCAGCGGATCACGGCCCCGGTGTCACGGACGCGCCGCATCGCCTCCCGTACGACGGGCGGGCGCAGCTCCTGCGGGTGCGTGAAGTGGGCCATCAGGGCCAGGTGCCGGCCGCTCGCCACCACCTCCTCGAAGAGCCGCAGCAGGTCGTCGGCGTCGCGGTCGGTGGTGAAGCGGTAGGGCCAGAAGGCGAGGGACTTGGTGCCGACGCGGATCGAGCGGACCGTGTCGATCCGCAGCAGCGGCTCGACGTACCGGCGCAGGACGTCCGTGCTCATCACCAGCGGGTCGCCGCCCGTGACCAGGACGCTGGCGACCTCGGGGTGGGCGCGCAGATAGGAACCGGTGGCCGCGATGTCGTCCGTCGCGATGCGCAGGTCGGCCTCGCCGACGAACTGCGGCCAGCGGAAGCAGTAGGTGCAGTAGGCGTGGCAGGTCTGGCCCTGGCGCGGGAAGACCAGCACCGTCTCCGGGTACTTGTGCTGGAGGCCGGTCAGCCGCTGCCCCTCGTGCACGGGGACGTTGGCGTCCAGCTGTCCGGAGGGGTGCGGGTTGAGCCGCATCCGGATCTCGTGCGCGGCGCGCTGGATCTCGGCCCGCGGCGCGTCGCGGCCCAGCAGGTCGGCCATCCGGCGGACGTCGGGCGCGGGCAGCATCCCGGACTGCGGGAAGGTCAGCCGGAAGACCGGGTCCTCGGGGACGGCCGACCAGTCGATCAGCTCGTCGACGACGTAGGCGTTCGTGCGGAACGGCAGGACCGAGGAGACCGCCCGCAGCGCCAGCCGCTGATCGTCCGTCAGGCAGACCCGCCGGAGCAGACCGTCCAGGTCACGGGGCGTGAAGGCGCGGAAACGGGGGTGGTGCGCTGAGCTCATCTGTGGCGGGGCCCTCTGTTGTTCATTCCGTGACCAGGACCGTGGACGGCCGCAACTCCACGAAGGCGGCCGCCCGCGCATCGTACTTCTCCCCGAAGTGCTGGATGAGCCGTCGGTGCAGCTCGCTCTCGTCGTCGACCACGATGACGTCGTGGGCGCCGGACGCGCTCAGCGCGTCGCTGTAGGCGCTGAGTTGGTCGAGGCGGTGGCGGGCCAGGTAGGTGACGAGGTCGGGGGCGGCGACGTAGAGGCGGTCGTCGAGGAAGACGAAGTGGCAGACGAACTCGCGTCGCCCGTCCGTGGCGTCGACGAGGGTGACGGGCAGACGGGTGAACCGTTCCATCGGCTTGCCCTGCTGCCACAGTTCGTCGAAGCGCTGTTCGACGAAGGTGCCCAGCGGGGAGCGGACCGCGACCTCCAGCTGGACGCCCTCGCCGGAGAGCCTGCCGACGGTCAGGAAGGAGACCAGGCAGCGCTCGTCCCAGCGGTAGAGGGTGACGCCGGGGGAGGTGGAGCACAGCCGTACCTCCAGGAGCTGCCGGGAGGTGGCGTCGAGGCGGCGGGCGAACCCGTCCAGGGTGCGCAGGTTGCGCATGATGTCGCGGCGGATGTCGGCGCTCTGCTCGCCCAGTTCACGGCCGCGCAGGATGACGGCGAGGGAGTCGGGGTCCAGGAGCAGGATCTGCACCCGGGCGCCGCTCGCGGTGGCGGACCTGACGCCCCGGAAGAGGCGCTCGGAGAACTGCGGGCCGAACAGGTTGGAGAAGGTGTCCAGGACCTTCACGTTGGAGGTGGAGCCGTGCACCTGGGCGGCGAACCACTCGTAGTCCAGGCGGGTGTGCTCACGGACCCGGCCCTCCTGGGCCCGGGATATCAGCGGGCCGATGACGAACACCGTGATGACCACGCCGACGAGGTCGGTGCCGAGGTTGAGGGCGAGGTTCTGCCCGTAGCTGTCCATCGTCGAGGCCCGCCACAGCAGCAGGCCCGCGACGGCGGCGAGCAGGCCGAGCACGGTGAGGCTCTGCGGGCGACGCGGTGTCCGTAACGTGCGCATCAGCCAGCGCAGCCGCGGCATCGGCGATCGTCCACTCACGCGTGTTCCCTCCCCCGTTCGGACTCAGGAGATACCCCTACGGGGGAGGTGATACGCGTCGAACGGACAACCGAAGATCGGCCGCCTGTGTGACCGCTGGGGTCAGCCCAGCCGGTGCATCCAGCCGTGCTTGTCCTCGACCGTGCCGCGCTGGATGTCGAGGAGAGCCTCGCGGAGCCGAAGTGTGACCTCGCCGGGCTCGCCGCCGGACTGCTGCCACTCGGCGTTCGCGCGCTTGACCGTGCCGACGGGGGTGATCACGGCGGCGGTGCCGCAGGCGAAGACCTCGGTGAGGGTGCCGTTCTCGGAGTCGCGCTGCCACTGCTCGACGGAGACGCGGGCCTCCTCGGACTCGTAGCCGAGGTCGCGGGCGACGGTGAGGAGGGAGTCGCGGGTGACGCCTTCGAGGATGGAGCCGGTGAGGGTGGGGGTGACGATCTTGTCGCCGTACACAAAGTACAGGTTCATGCCGCCGAGCTCCTCGACCCACTTGTGCTCGACCGCGTCGAGGTAGCAGACCTGGTCGCAGCCCTGGGCCGCCGCCTCGGCCTGGGCGAGCAGGGAGGCCGCGTAGTTGCCGCCGGTCTTGGCGTCGCCCATGCCGCCGGGGACGGCGCGGACGCGGTCCTCGGAGGCCCAGATGGAGACCGGCTTCACGCCGCCGGGGAAGTAGGCGCCGGCCGGGGAGGCGATGACCAGGAAGAGGTACTCGTTGGCCGGCTTGACGCCCAGGCCGACCTCGGTGGCGATCATGAAGGGACGCAGGTAGAGGGATTCCTCGCCGCCGTGCGCGGGGACCCACGCCTTGTCCTGCTGGACCAGCAGGTCGCAGGCCTCGATGAAGGTCTCCACCGGCAGCTCGGGCATGGCCAGGCGGCGGGCGGACCGCTGGAAGCGCCTGGCGTTCTGGTCCGGGCGGAAGGTGGCCACCGAGCCGTCGGGGCGGCGGTAGGCCTTCAGGCCCTCGAAGATCTCCTGGGCGTAGTGCAGGACGTTGGTGGCCGGGTCGAGGGGGATCGGCGCGTACGGGACGAGCTGGCCGTCGTGCCAGCCGCGGCCCTCGGTCCACTTGATCGTCACCATGTGGTCGGTGAAGTGGCGGCCGAATCCGGGGCTGGCCAGGATCGCCTCGCGCTCCGCGGCGGGCAGCGGGTGTGCGGACGGCTTGAGCTCGATCGTGGGCGTCGTCATCGGTAGGTGTCCTTCGCTTCCAGGCTGGGGCCGGGGCGGCTCCGGTCTTTCGGCCGGGGGTCCGGGGGTTGTCCCCCGGGAGATGCAGCACCGGTTGTAGTGATGGGGCCGCGCTCACACCCGTACGGCCGGTGTCCCGTAGCAGGGCGAGTGCCCTGTCGTAGGACGTCCGAGCATTCCCTCATGGCGCGGCTCCGCGTTCGATTATCGCGCGGGGGCCGGGGTGGAAGGAATCGGGGTGAATGCGGACCCGGGGTTGATGGTGGCACCCGGCGGCAGGCATGGGAAAGCCGCCGGGCGCTTGTGCGACCCGGCGGCTTCGAAGTGTCTTCGAGGGGCTCGGCGGGTCAGCCGGCTACTCGTACGGCGAGCGCGTCGCCGATCTCCGAGGTGGAGCGGGCGGGCTTGCCCTGGCGTTCGGTGAGGTCGGCGGTGACGGCCTCCTCGACGCGGGCGACCTCGGCCTCGTAGCCGAGGTGGCGCAGCAGCAGGGCGACGGACAGGACCGTGGCGGTGGGGTCGGCCTTGCCCTGTCCTGCGATGTCGGGCGCGGAACCGTGGACGGGCTCGAACATGGACGGGAACTCGCCGCTCGGGTTGATGTTCCCGCTCGCCGCGACGCCGATGCCGCCGGAGACGGCCGCGGCGAGGTCGGTGATGATGTCGCCGAAGAGGTTGTCGGTGACGATGACGTCGAAGCGGCCGGGGTCGGTGACGAGGTAGATCGTCGCCGCGTCGACGTGGATGTAGTCCGTGGTGACCTCGGGGAACTCCGCGGCCACCTTGTTGAAGATGTTGGTCCACAGGTGCCCGGCGAAGGTCAGCACGTTGTTCTTGTGGACCAGCGTGAGCTTCTTGCGCGGGCGGGCCTGGGCGCGGGCGAAGGCGTCCCGGACGACGCGCTCGACACCGAAGGCCGTGTTGACGGAGACCTCGGTGGCGACCTCGTGCTCGGTGCCCTTGCGGATGGTGCCGCCGTTGCCGGTGTACGGGCCCTCGGTGCCCTCGCGGACCACGACGAAGTCGATCTCGGGCTCGCCGGCCAGCGGGGTGGCGACACCCGGGAGCAGCTTCGACGGACGCAGGTTGACGTGGTGGTCGAAGGCGAAGCGGAGCTTCAGCAGGAAGCCGCGCTCCAGGACGCCGGAGGGCACGCTCGGGTCGCCGATGGCGCCCAGCAGGATGGCGTCGTGCCCCTTCAGCGCGTCGAGGTCGGCGTCGGTGAGGGTCTCACCGGTGGCGTGGTAGCGCTTGGCGCCGAAGTCGTACTCCTTGGTCTCCAGCTTCACGTCCTCCGGGAGGACGGCGGAGAGGACCTTGAGGCCTTCGGCCACGACTTCCTGCCCGATGCCGTCACCGGGGATCACTGCGAGATCGATGCTGCGAGACATGCCCGGCACCCTACCCCTCGTCCCATGGGATGACATGGAGCGTCCGGCATGCGGACACGGCGGGTCGTCCCGTCACCGGGCGTTCACCCGTACATGTGGCTGCTGTTGGCCCGCGCCGGGCAGCTTCCCGGGCATGGACAACCCCGGCACGGACATCCCCGACTTCGGCATCCCGCCGCGGCTCGCCGCCCGGCTGAGCATGGCCGAGCAGTACGAGTACCTGCGCGCCCGGCTGGTGAGCCGCCGCACCCTGGTGACGGCGGGCGCGCTGGCGGGCGGCGCGCTGGTGACGGGCTGCGCGCACCCGTCGGCGAAGTCGGCGGACCCGGCTCCGGCGACCTCCGCGGTCCGGGGCTCGGCGGTCGTGCCGTTCGGCCGTCATCTCGCCTTCGGCGCCGACCCGCGGACGCAGATGCGGATCTCCTGGCAGGTGCCGTTCGCGGTGAAGAAGCCGTTCGTGCGGATCGGGACGCGCCCGGACCAGCTGGGCACGCGGGTGGCCGCCGAGATCCGGCACCTGCACACGCCCGGCGTGCGGGGGGTGCGCCCGGTGGTCGAGCAGTACTACGTGCACGCGGCCCTGACCGGCCTCACGCCCGGCACCACGTACTACTACGGCGTCGGCCACGACGGCCGGGACCCGGCCGCCCCGAACCACCGCGGCACCATCACCCCGTTCCGCACCGCGCCCGCGAGCCCGGAGCGGTTCGTGTTCACGGCCTTCGGCGACCAGGGTGTCAGCCAGGCCGGGAAGGCCGCCGACAACGCGCTGCTGAAGCAGGACCCCGCCTTCCATCTGCACGCCGGCGACATCTGCTACGCGGACGGCAACGGCGCCGGGAAGACCTCGGACGGCTACGACGCCCGGGAGTGGGACCGGTTCCTGAAGCAGAACGACCCGGTGGCGCGGTCCGTGCCCTGGATGGTGACGACCGGCAACCACGACATGGAGGCCTGGTACTCCCCCGACGGCTACGGCGGCCAGTACGCCCGCTTCGCCCTCCCCGACAACGGCTTCGACCCGCACGGGTCACCGGGCGTGTACGCGTTCACCTACGGCAACGTGGGCTTCGTGGCGCTGGACGCGAACGACGTGTCGTACGAGATCCCCGCCAACCTCGGCTACAGCGGCGGCCGGCAGACGAAATGGCTGGAGCGGAAGCTGAAAGAGCTGCGGGCGGCGCCGGGCGTGGACTTCGTGGTCGTCTTCTTCCACCACTGCGCGTACTCGACGTCCTCGCACGCCTCCGACGGCGGGATCCGGGCGGCCTGGCTGCCACTGTTCACCAGGTACCAGGTGGACCTGGTGATCAACGGGCACAACCACGTCTACGAGCGCACGGACGCGGTGAAGGGCGGCGGGGTCGGCCGCGCGGTCCCGGTCGGCGGTTCGACCGACCCGACACGGGACGGGATCGTGTACGTCACGGCGGGCGGCGGCGGGCGGGGCCTGTACGGGTTCCCCTCGGGGGTGAAGGACAGCTACGAGGGGCACGTCACCCGGCACGACGCGGTGGACAGCTCCCACTGGACCAAGGGGCAGCACAGCGTGGCGGAGACGGTGGAGTGGTCGCGGGTCCGGTACACCGGCTTCTCCTTCCTCAGGGTCGAGGCGGAGGCGGGTACGGCCCCGAGGCTGAAGGTGTCGGCGCTGGCGCAGAGCGGCGCGCGGATCGACCACTTCGAGGTACGCCGGGGCGGCTGACCCCGGAGTACGGCGCGGCTGTCCCGGCCGCGCCGTACCCCGTGCGGGCGCGGCTCCCGTCGAGGGGTTGCTACACGTGATACCGGCGGTGCGTCAACGGCTCGTCAGCGGCTCAGTGGCCGGTCTCGCCGCCGTTGTCGCGGCGGTCGAGGGCGCGCTGGAGAGCGGCGGCGGCGTTCTTGCGGTCCGAGTCGCTGGTGCGGGACACGTGGCGGACTCGGCGGCGGACGGTCGTCTCGGCCATGGGAATCGACTCCTTCGACATACGGGGAGTACGGCAAGGGGAGATACGAGACGCCGGAAGGGGCGGGGAGCGGTGCCGCAGGGGTTGCCTGCACGGGGCCCGGCTCACGACCGCCATTCGCTTGATCGAGCGAGACGTTCGGCTCCTACAAAAGTAAGGGAGCGGCCCGCTTCTGTCTGCACAATTACTCGGACTTCCTACTATCTGAGACGGCGAGGTCGGCCACCCGCCTGTGAACTGGGGTTTTGACGGTTGGGGCGGGTGGGGCGAAAGGGTTACATGACGTCTCCGTCGCGCCAGTCGAAGACCAGCTCGTGGGCGGGGTCGAGGGCGCCGGCCAGGGCGGGCCGCACGAACACGTCCCCCTCCTCCGCCGCGAGCCGCACGATCCCCCGGTCCGGGGACAGCGCGCAGATCCTGCCGGGCCAGCGCTGCCAGCCCCGGACCGTGTAGAGCCGGGCGCCGTCGTCGCTCGCGCCGAGCGCGCCGAGGTCGTACCCCCGCTCGACGATCCGTTCCAGCGCCGCCATCACCCGCCCGCCGTGCCCCCGGCGGCGGGCGTCGGGCCGTACGCCCACCGCCTCGACGTAGCCGACGCGCAGCCAGCGGCCCCGGTGGCGGGCGCGGCGCATGACGACCGAGCCGTGGGCGGCGAGCCCGGCCTCGTCGTGGACGAGGGCGTGCAGGCCGCCCAGGCCGTGCTCCCAGTCGCTGTCGCCGAAGTCCCCGCCGAACGCCTCCTGGAGGAGGGCCCGGGCGGCACTCAGGTCGGCGGGGTCGAGGTCGGCGGTGTGGGCGATGCGGAGCGACGGGAGAGACATGACCCCAGTGTCGTACGGGACTACCAGGCGACGGGGCCGTTGCGGTCGATGAAGCGGCCCGTTCCGGCGTCGGCCGGTTCGGTGGCGAGGCGGACGATCGCGTCGGTGCCCTCGGTGACGGTCTGCGGGCCGCTGTGGGCGTTGAGGTCGGTCGCCGTGTAGCCCGGGTCGACGGCGTTGACGCGGATGTCCTTGAGGGCCTTGGCGTACTGGGTGGTGAGCATGACGAGGGCCGCCTTGGAGGAGTTGTAGAGCGGCGCCACGACGGTGGACTCGACGCGGTCCGGGTCGTGGGTGACGGCGACCGACCCCAGTCCGCTGCTGACATTGACGACGACGGGGTCGGCCGACCGGCGCAGCAGGGGCAGGAACGCGGTGGTCGTGCGGATGACGCCGAACAGGTTGACGTCGAAGACGGCGAGGGCGTCGGCGGCGGTGAGGTCACCCGGATCGACGTGCGGTCCTGCGATGCCGGCGTTGTTGACCAGTACGTCGATCCGGCCCTCGTGGGCGGCGACGTCGGCGGCCGCGGCGGCGACCGAGGCGTCGTCGGTGACGTCGATCCGGACGAACCGCGCGCCGAGCGCGTCGGCCGCCGCCGCGCCCTGCTCGGGGTCGCGGGCGCCGACGAGGACGGTGTGGCCGAGTCCGGCGAGGCGGCGGGCGGTCTCGCGGCCGAGGCCCTTGTTGGCCCCGGTGATGAAGGTGATGGTCATGGATCGATCGTCGGCCCGGCGCGGGCCCTCTGCCAGGGACGCCTCGACCGTAGGAACGGCATTACCAGGATCACCCGGTTGGGGCAGGATGGAGGGCATGGCGAGGAAAGAGGCGGCCGGTCTGGGCCCGACGATCCGGGCCTGGCGGGAGCGGCTTTCGCCGGCGGCCGTAGGGGTGCCCGCGACCGGCCGTGCCCGCCGGGCGACCGGGCTGCGCCGCGAGGAACTGGCCGAGCTGGCCGGGGTGTCGGTCGACTACGTCGTACGGCTGGAGCAGGGCCGGGCCACGGCGCCGTCCGGGCAGGTGGTCGCCGCGCTGTGCCGTGCGCTGCGACTGACGGCCGCCGAGCGCGAGCACCTCTACCGGATGGCCGGGCTGGTCCCGCCGGACGGCGGCCCGGTCCCCGACCACCTCCCGCCGGGTGTGCTCCGCGTGCTGGACCGGCTCGGCGGTGTGGCGGTCGGCGTGTTCACCGCGCACTGGCAGCTGCTGTGGTGGAACACCGGCTGGGCCGCGCTGCTCGGCGACCCGGCGGCCACCCCGCACGAGCTGCGCAACCTGGCCCGCGAGCGGTTCCCGGTCGGCGCCGGGGAGGCCCGCCTCTCGTCCTGGCCGGTGCGGGTGGCGAACGCCGACGGCTCCGACCTCGCGATCGTGGCCGACCTGCGCCGCGCCACCGGCCGCTTCCCGCAGGACGCCCGGCTGGCCGGTCTGGTGCGCGAACTGGCCGAGGGCAACGAGCGGTTCGCCCGGCTCTGGGCGCGGGGCACGGTCGCCGCCCACCGCACGGACCGCAAGACGGTCGAGCATCCGGGGGTGGGTCCTGTGGAGGTGGACTGCGACGTCCTGACGGACGGCGACTCGGAGCTGAAGATCGTGATCCTCTCGGCGACGCCGGACACCGAGGGCGCGGCCCGGCTGCGCACGCTGCTGTAGCCGGGCCGGCGGCCGTAGCCGCGCCGGGCATGGGAACGGGCCGGGAAGCCTGCTCGTGGGTCAGGCTTCCCGGCCCGTGCTCGGGGGGCTGGGGATCAGCCCATGTGCGGGTACGCGTAGTCGGTCGGCGCGACCAGCGTCTCCTTGATCGCACGGGTCAGCGTCCAGCGCAGCAGGTTCTGCGGGGCGCCGGCCTTGTCGTTGGTGCCGGAGGCACGGCCGCCGCCGAAGGGCTGCTGGCCGACGACGGCGCCGGTCGACTTGTCGTTGATGTAGAAGTTGCCGGCCGCGTAGCGCAGCTTCTCCATCGTGTACGCGGCGGCGGCGCGGTCGTTGGAGACGACCGAGCCCGTGAGCGCGTAGTCGGACACCGACTCCATCTGGGTCAGCATCGCGTCGTACTCGTCGTCCTCGTAGACGTGCACGGCGAGGAACGGGCCGAAGTACTCGGTGCGGAAGACCTCGTTCTCCGGGTCGCTGCACACGACGACCGTCGGGCGGACGAAGTAGCCGACCGAGTCGTCGTAGGAGCCGCCCGCGACGATCTCGCAGGACGGGTCGGTCTTCGCGCGGTCGATCGCGGCCTTGTTCTTGGCGAACGCGCGGTCGTCGATGACGGCGCCGATGAAGTTCGACAGGTCGGTGACGTCGCCCATGGTCAGGTAGTCGACCTCGGCGGCGAACTCCTCGCGGAAACCGTCGTTCCAGATGGACGCCGGGATGTAGGCGCGGGAGGTCGCCGAGCACTTCTGGCCCTGGTACTCGAAGGCACCGCGGGTGAGCGCCGTCTTGAGGACGGCACGGTCGGCGCTCGGGTGGGCGACCAGGAAGTCCTTGCCGCCGGTCTCGCCGACCAGACGCGGGTAGGAGCGGTACTTCTCGATGTTGTTGCCGACCGTCTTCCACAGGTACTGGAAGGTCTTGGTCGAGCCGGTGAAGTGGATGCCGGCCAGGTCCCGGTGCTCCAGGGCGACCTTGGACACCTCGATGCCGTCGCCGGTGACGAGGTTGATGACGCCCTTGGGCAGACCGGCCTCCTCCAGCAGCTGCATCAGCAGCACGGCGGCGTGGGTCTGGGTCGGGGACGGCTTCCACACGACCACGTTGCCCATGAGGGCGGGGGCGGTCGGCAGGTTGCCGGCGATCGCGCTGAAGTTGAACGGCGTGATCGCGTAGACGAAGCCCTCGAGCGGGCGGTGGTCGAGGCGGTTCCAGACGCCCGGGGAGTTGGCCGGGGGCTGCTCGGCCAGGATCTGGCGGGCGTAGTGGACGTTGAACCGCCAGAAGTCGACCAGCTCGCAGGGCGAGTCGATCTCGGCCTGCTGGGCGGTCTTGGACTGGCCGAGCATGGTGGAGGCGGCGATCGTCTCGCGCCAGGGGCCGGCGAGCAGTTCGGCGGCGCGCAGGATGATGGCCGCGCGGTCGTCGAAGGCCATCGCGCGCCAGGCGGGCGCGGCGGCGAGGGCCGCGTCGATCGCGTCCTGGGCGTCCTGCCGGGTGGCGTGCCGGCCGGTGCCGATGACGGCCTTGTGGTGGTGCGGCTGCACGACCTGGAAGGGCTCGCCGCCACCGAGCCGCTTCTCGCCGCCGATGGTCATCGACAGCTCGATCGGGTTCTCGGCGAGCTCCTTGAGCTTCGCCTCCAGGCGGGTGCGCTCGGCGGAGCCGGGGGCATAGCCGTGCACCGGCTCGTTGACAGGGGTGGGGACCTGGGTCACAGCGTCCATGGGTTACCTCTTCCGAGTGATTCCCTGGCTTCAGCCCGAGGGGGCCGAGGCAGTTGCGTATGGTGAGCAGCGGTCAGGGCTTGACCGTCACGGACTCGCTGAGGCGAGCCGTGAGAAGCCCCTTCGGGGGCGGAGTCACGGGATCCGTAACTCCTTTCCACGGATCTGGGTCCGGCTCAGCCGGCCGCAGGGCTGCGACTGTTGGCCTCCGAAACTTCTCGGCGACCGACAGCCGTGGCTCATCCAGCGCATCACCCCTTGCTGATCATCGAGCGGACGAAAAATCGCAGGTTGGCGGGCTTTTCGGCGAGCCGCCGCATGAAGTAGCCGTACCAGTCGGTGCCGTAGGCGGTGTAGACGCGCATCCGGTGGCCCTCGGCGGCGAGCCGCAGGTGCTCGTCGCTCCGGATGCCGTACAGCATCTGGAACTCGTACTCGTCGGGCTTGCGGCCCGCGCGCCGGGCGAGCTCCTGGGCGATGGAGATCAGGCGCGGGTCGTGGGAGCCGACCATCGGGTACCCCTCGCCCTCCATCAGAGTCCGCAGGACCCGCACGTACGCCTTGTCGATCTCGTGCTTCTGCTGGTAGGCGACCTCGGCGGGCTCCTTGTAGGCGCCCTTGACCAGGCGGACGCGGCTGCCGGCCGCGGCGAGGCGGCGGGCGTCGGCCTCGGTGCGGAAGAGGTAGGCCTGGATGACGCAGCCGGTCTGCGGGAAGTCCTTCCGCAGCTCCTCGTGGATGGCGAACATCGAGTCGAGGGTGGTGTGGTCCTCGGCGTCGAGGGTGACGGTGGTGCCGATGGCGGCGGCGGCCTCGACGACCGGGCGGACGTTGGCGAGGGCCAGTTCGTGGCCGCCGTGGAATGTGGGGGCGGGCCCGGAGGGCCCTTCGAACAGGGCGGTGGTGGGCGACGGGAGGGCCTGCCCGAACATGGACAGCTTGACCGACATCTCGACGCGCTCGCCGAGGCCCAGTTCGCGCAGCCGGTCGATCAGTGCGAGGTAGGCGTCCCGGGCGGCACCGGCCTGCTCGGGGGTGGTGATGTCCTCGCCGACGACGTCCATGGTCAGCTCCAGGCCGCGGCCGGTGAGCTGCTCGATGATCGGGACGATGTCGGTGACCGACTCACCGGGGATGAAGCGGTCGACGACCTGCTTCGTCACCGGGGCCGCCGAGATCAGGCGTCGCATCCGGTCGCTGCGCGACGCGGCGAGAATCACGGGACCCAGCACGGGGCACCTCCACAACACATGCCAGACAGCCGCGATCCGACGATTTGGATACGGCACGGGGAACCACCGTGAAAGTTATGGATCCCTCCGATCGTGGGCCATCGACAGCTGTCACGCATCCGTGCCACGGATCTCAGACAGATGTATGAAGACGCTCGGGAATTGCGGGAGAATGCCCGGGTGACGTCGGAATTCAAGGGTGACTACCAGGAGCTGGTCGACGAGATCTCGGAGCTCCTCGGCGTCCCGGCGACCCTGGAGAACCGCGACTTCGAGCTGATCGTCTTCGGGGCGTACGACAGTGAGGGCGACCTCGATCCGTCGGCCCTCGACCCGGTCCGCACCCGCTCGATCCTGACCCGGCGTTCGACGGCGACGGTCCGCACCTGGTTCGAGGGCTTCGGCATCACCCGGGCGACCGGACCGGTCCGG
Organism: Streptomyces sp. NPDC048291; assembly: GCF_043201715.1. Taxonomy (NCBI): domain Bacteria; kingdom Bacillati; phylum Actinomycetota; class Actinomycetes; order Kitasatosporales; family Streptomycetaceae; genus Streptomyces; species Streptomyces sp. NPDC048291. Next base: position 144,273 of record NZ_JBICZC010000013.1, on the reverse strand, counting down.
ATCCCGCCGACCCCGGAGGCCGGCGTGTACCGGGGGCGGATCTGCCTGCCGGTACGCCATCGGGGTGTCGTCCTCGGCTATGTGTGGCTGCTGGACTCGGATCCGGGTCCGACGGACGCCCAGCTGGCCGCCGCCATGGGGGTGGCGGGGCGGATCGGGGCGCTGCTCGCGGACGAGGCGCAGGCGGGGGCGGGGCTCGGCCGGGAGCTGCGGGCGGTGCTGGTCGCGGAGGGCGGCTGGCAGCGGGACATGGCGGTCGCCGAACTCCGCACGGCTCTCGGCACCCGCGCGGACGCCCCGCACACCCTGGTCTGTGTCGCCCCCTGGCCGTCCGCCGACCCGGACGACGCGCCGTCCCCGCGCGCCGTCCCGCACGCCACCGCGCTGTGCGCGCTGCCCTGGGGGGCGACGGGCCACAGCCTCGCGGTCCTGGTCCGGCTGCGCAGCACCGACACGGCCACGCCCGCCCTGACGGCCGCCGCCCGGCTGCTCAAGGACGCGGAGGAGGCCCGGTCGGCGGCGGCGCGCGGCGCCGGGGCACGGACGGCGGCGGCCGTCGCCGCGGGGCTCGCGGGACCGGTGCCGGCGGCGCAGGGCTGCGCCGCGGGGGTGGGCGGGGCCCGGACCGGGCTGGCCGAGCTGGGCGCGGTCTGGCAGGAGGCGGCGGCGGCGGCCCGGGCAGCGCTGGCGGAGCCGCGGTTCGGGCCGGTCGCGCGGTGGGCGGACATCGGCCCGTACCGGCTGCTGACCGCGCTGCCGCCGCAGGCCCCGCAGGACCCGGCCGTGGCCCCGCTGCTCACCCCGGCCCACCACGAACTGGCCCGCACCGCCGAGGTCTACCTCGACCACGCCGGCCAGGCGGGCCGCACGGCCACCGCGCTCGGCATCCACCGGCAGACCCTGTACTACCGCCTGTCCCGCGTCGAACAGCTCACCGGTCTCGACCTGGACGACGGCGAGGACCGCCTGCTGCTGCACATGGCGCTGAAGGGGGCCCGGCTCGCCTGAGGTGCGCCTTTCGGTGCCCTGCGCGGATGCCGGTCGGCGTATGCTCCGCGTGTTCCGAATGCATGTTCAGAATGCGTGTTCACATCAAGGATGTCGGCGGGGGCGGACATGGGTGAATCGGGTCCGGACATACGGCAGGGCGAGGCCGGCGAACCGAGAGCGGCCGAGGAGAGCGGGGGACGCAGACAGCTCGGGCCGGGCCGCCGGGCCGCCGCGCTGGGCATCGGCGCACTCGCCCTCGCGGGGTGCGCCTCCGGGGCCGTCTGGCTCTTCCGGGACGACCTGCCCCACCCGCTCGGCGACGACCGGGCCTGCGCCGGCAGCGAGCAGCGGCTGCCGGAGCGGATCCTCGTCCACGGCACGCCGATCCCCTCCGACGCCGCCGACGTCCACTACTTCACCCGGAACGGCAGGGCCGTCCTGTCCTTCCGGAGCGGCCTGCTCTCCGACTTCCTGCGCGGCGCGGGCATCGTGCCGGCGGGCGCGGACCTGTTCGACGAGCGGCACGGCAGCGTCGGTGTGGCGGGCGAGCCGTACAAGCTTCCCGACGGCCTGTGCGGACCCGCCCTGCAGAGTCCCGTCTGGTACTACCGCCCCGCCGACGGCGTCCGGGTCACCGTCGAGCGGTCGCCGCTGTACGACGACGCGCTCCGGTTCCCGGCCCGCGCCGTGCTGACGTACCCGCTCGGCTGACCCGCGCGCCGGCGGCTCCGCCGCGTCAACTCCGGTTCGCGGCCTCGACGATCTGCCGCAGCCCCTCGGTGAGCGCGTCGCCGTCGGGTGCGGTCTTCGGGTCGAAGGTCCATGCCGAGATCAGGCCGGACATCAGGGTCATGTAGAAGCGGCCGAGGGTGTCGGCGGTCTCGTCGGAGACCTCCTCCTCCGGTACGCCCATCATCAGCGAGGTCAGTCCACGGCCGCCCTCGCGCTGGGCGCGGGCCAACTGGTCGCGCACCTCGGGCAGCTGATCGCCCATCGCCATGATCTCCACGCTCAGCCGCCACATCGTGCCGGGCTCGCGCATGCTGGCGACGATGTTCGTCCAGACCTCGCGGAAGCGTTCGAGGGAGCCGGGCGCCCCGGTCGGTCCCCCGTCGCCGCCCTCGAAGGACAGCTCCTCCACCAGCGCGATGTAGGCCTGGGCGAGCAGCGCGTCCTTGGAGCCGTAGTGGTAGCCGATGGAGGCGAGGTTGGTCCCCGACTCCTTGACGATGTCGCGCGCCGTGGTCCGCGCGAACCCCTTCTCCAGCAGGCAGCGCTTGGCGCCTTCGAGCAGATCCTCACGGTGTCCCATGCGGCCACCCTACCCCGGGATCCATACAGCCGTCCTAGACGAATGACTTATACATTCGTTCTAGACACGCGTTTAATACGCCCGTACATTCCTTGGCATGACGAACCCGCCGAGCACGGCCACGACCACGAGCACGACCACACCCGAGACCAACTCCCTTGCCGGGCGCCGCGAATGGACGGCGCTCGGCGTGCTGATGCTGCCGCTGCTGCTGGTCTCGATGGACGTCTCCGTCCTCTACTTCGCCCTCCCGGCAATCGGCGCGGACCTGGCGCCGAGCGGTACCCAGCAGCTGTGGATCCTCGACGTCTACGGCTTCGTCCTGGCCGGCCTGCTGATGACGATGGGCGCGCTCGGCGACCGCATCGGCCGGCGCCGCCTGCTGCTGTTCGGCGCCGCGGCCTTCGGCGGCGCCTCGCTGCTCGCCGCCTACGCGGACAGCGCCGGAACCCTGATCGCCGCCCGCGCGGTCCTCGGCATCGGCGGCGCGACCCTGATGCCGTCGACGATGGCGCTGCTGCGCACGATGTTCACCGACCCGGGCCAGCGCGCGAAGGCGATCGGCCTGTGGTCCGGCGTGATGACGGGCGGGATCGCACTCGGCTCGGTGATGAGCGGGATCCTCGTCGAGCACTTCTGGTGGGGCTCGGTCTTCCTGGTCAACCTCCCGGCGATGGCCCTGCTCCTGCTCGTCGGCCCGTTCCTGCTCCCGGAGTCCCGGAACCCCTCCCCCGGCCGCTTCGACTGGCTGAGCGTCCCGCTCTCGATGGCCGCCGTGCTCCCCGTGGTCTACGGCGTCAAGGAGATCCCCTCCGAGGGCTGGCACCCGCTGTACGTCGTCTCGGTCGCCGTCGGCCTGCTCTTCGCCGCCCTCTTCGTGCACCGTCAGCGCACCACCGGCTCCCCGCTGATCCCGCCGGCCCTGCTGACGGGCCGGGGCTTCACCCCGGCGCTGGTCCTGAACCTGGTCGCCTCGCTCGCGATGATGGGCTCGGCGATCTTCACCACCCAGTACCTGCAGTCGGTCCTCGGGATGAGCCCGCTCGCGGCGGCGCTGTGGAGTCTGCTGCCCTCGGTGTTCATCGGGGCCGCGGGGCCGCTCACGGCGCAGCTGGTGCAGCGGGGCGCCGACCGCGGGTACGTCGTCGCCGGCGGCTTCGCGGCCATGGCCGCCGGGTTCGTGCTGCTCGCCCTGGTCGGCACCGACTCGCTGTGGCTGGTGCTGACCGCCGCCGGCGTCCTCGCCTGCGGGATGGTCGCGATCGTCGCCCAGCTGACCGACCTCGCGATGACCGGCGCGCCGGTGGAACGGGCCGGGACGGCGTCCTCGCTCCTTGAGACGGCCGCGGAGTTCGGCGGTGCGCTCGGCATGGCGGTACTGGGCTCGATCGGCACGGCGCTCTACCGCCACCGGATGCCGGCCACGGCCCCGGCCGGCGCCCGCGAGACCCTGGGCGGCGCCCTGGCCGCGGCGGGCCGGCTGCCGGGGCCCGCGGGAGAGGCCCTGACCCGCACGGCACGGGAGGCGTTCACCAGCGGGATGCAGGGGGCGGCGATCGCGGGGGCGGTGCTGCTGACGCTGGCCGCGGTGGGGGCGGGGGTGACGCTGCGGAAGCCCGGTAAGTAGCAGGACATGCGAACGGCGGGCGGGCTGACTTGCGTCAGCCCGCCCGCCGTTCGCGGAAGTGGCTGTTACACGAGGTTGACCGAACGGGCCGACGTGGCCCCGATCTCCGCCTCGACCTCGGCCAGCACGCCGGCGGCCACCGTGTCGTCGACGGTCAGGACGGCCAGCGCCTCGCCGCCCGCCGCCGCACGCGCGACCTGCATGCCGGCGATGTTGATCCCGGCCTCGCCCAGGATGCGGCCGACGGTGCCGACGACACCCGGCCGGTCCTCGTACCGCAGCACCAGCAGGTGGTCGGCGATCGCGAGGTCGACGTCGTAGTCGCCGACCGCGACGATCTTCTGGAGGTTCTTCGGGCCGGACAGCGTGCCGGAGACCGAGACCTCCTCGCCGTTGCCGAGAGTGCCGCGGACGGTGACCACGTTGCGGTGGTCGGTCGACTCCGAGCTGGTGGTGAGGCGCACCTCGACACCGCGCTCCTGCGCGAACAGCGGCGCGTTGACGTACGACACCGTCTCGTCGACGACGTCCTCGAAGACGCCCTTGAGCGCCGAGAGCTCCAGCACCTTCACGTCGTGCTGGGTGATCTCGCCGTACACCTCGACGTCGAGACGGACCGCGACCTCACCGGCGAGCGCGGTGAAGATGCGGCCGAGGCGCTCGGCGAGGGGCAGGCCCGGCTTGACGTCCTCGGCGATGACCCCGCCCTGGACGTTGACCGCGTCCGGGACCAGCTCACCCGCGAGGGCGAGGCGCACGGACCGGGCGACGGCGATGCCCGCCTTCTCCTGGGCCTCGTCGGTGGAGGCGCCGAGGTGCGGGGTGCAGACGACCTGGTCGAGCTCGAACAGCGGGGAGTCGGTGCACGGCTCCTTGCTGTAGACGTCGAGGCCGGCGCCGGCGACCCGGCCCTCCTTCAGCGCCGCGTACAGCGCCTCCTCGTCGACGATGCCACCGCGCGCGGCGTTGACGATCCGCACCGACGGCTTGACCTTGCGCAGCGCCTCGTCGCCGATCAGACCGACCGTCTCCGGGGTCTTCGGGAGGTGCACGGTGATGAAGTCGGCGACCTCGAGCAGCTCGTCCAGGGACAGCACCTTGACGCCCATCTGAGCGGCGCGGGCGGGCTGGATGTAGGGGTCGTACGCGACGACCTTCATGCCGAAGGCGGACATGCGCTGCGCGACCAGGGCGCCGATGCGGCCGAGGCCGACGACACCGAGGGTCTTCTCGGCGAGCTCGACGCCCGTGTACTTGCTGCGCTTCCACTCGCCGTTCTTCAGCGCGGAGTTGGCCTGCGGGATGTGGCGGGCGCTGGAGATGAGGAGACCGCAGGCCAGTTCGGCGGCGGTCACGATGTTCGAGGTCGGCGCGTTGACGACCATGACGCCGGCCTTGGTGGCGGCGGAGACGTCGACGTTGTCCAGGCCGACGCCGGCTCGTGCGACGACCTTCAGCTTCTTCGCCGCGGCGATCGCCTCGGCGTCGACCTTGGTGGCGGAGCGGATCAGGATCGCGTCCACGTCGGCGATGGCGGGGAGCAGTTCGGCTCGGTCTGCTCCGTTGGTGTGCCGGATCTCGAAGTCCGGGCCCAGCGCGTCGACGGTGGCGGGCGACAGCTCTTCAGCGATGAGTACGACAGGTTTCGAGCTCACGTGAGTCCTCACATGTCCAATGCGGACGGCCGTCCCGACGGCCGCAGGCGGTGGAGGTTGGCTAGCCGCGTGGAGACGCACGACGCTGTGGGCCTGACGCGTATGTAGTACGGCAGTGTAGTGGCGTGGCAGGAGTCGTCCTGCGCCTCTGCGGAAGGATCACCCGTCCGAGATTCGACGGGGCGGACAACAGGGCCGGGGCGGCTCGCCCCGGCCCTGTCACCTGGGGCTCACGCGTCTTCGTTCACCCAGGACATCAGCTTGCGCAGCTGCTTGCCGGTGGTCTCCAGCAGGTGCTCGGAGTCCTGCTTCTTGTACTCGTTGTACTTCTTCAGACCGCCGTGGTACTCGTCCATCCAGTTGCGGGCGAAGGTGCCGTCCTGGATCTCGGCGAGGACCTGCTTCATCTCGGCCTTGGTGGCGTCGGTGATGATCCGCGGGCCGGTGACGTAGTCGCCCCACTCGGCGGTCTCGGAGACCGACCAGCGCATCTTCTCCAGGCCGCCCTCGTACATCAGGTCGACGATGAGCTTCAGCTCGTGCAGGCACTCGAAGTAGGCGATCTCCGGCTGGTAGCCGGCCTCGACCAGGGTCTCGAAACCGGCCTTGACCAGGGCGGAGGTGCCACCGCAGAGGACGGCCTGCTCGCCGAACAGGTCGGTCTCGGTCTCCTCGGTGAAGGTCGTCTTGATGACGCCGGCGCGGGTGCCGCCGATGCCCTTCGCGTACGACAGCGCCAGCGCGAAGCCGTTGCCCGTGGCGTCCTGCTCGACGGCCACGATGCAGGGCACGCCGCGGCCCTCCTCGTACTGGCGGCGGACCAGGTGACCCGGGCCCTTGGGGGCGACCATGCAGACGTCGACGCCGGCCGGGGGCTTGATGAAGCCGAAGCGGATGTTCAGGCCGTGGCCGAAGAACAGGGCGTCGCCGTCGTTCAGGTTCGGGGCGATGGACTCCTCGTAGACCTGGGCCTGGATCGGGTCCGGGACGAGGATCATGATGACGTCGGCCTCGGCGGCGGCCTCGGCCGGGGTCACCACGCGCAGGCCCTGCTCCTCGGCCTTCGCCTTGGACTTGGAGCCCTCGTGCAGACCGACACGCACGTCGACACCCGAGTCGCGCAGCGACAGCGCGTGGGCGTGACCCTGGCTGCCGTAGCCGATGACCGCGACCTTGCGGCCCTGGATGATGGACAGGTCGGCGTCGGCGTCGTAGAACAGCTCGGCCACTTTGGGTTCTCTCCTTGGTGTGCAGGTGTTGCGTCCCACCGTATGCCGGTGGGCGGAGGGGAAGTTTCGGGGTCTCGGTATACGGGCGGCCGGTGAGCCGGGGACGGATCGCCGGCCGCCCGTGTCGGACCTTGCTCAAGCCTTACGCAGATCGGTCGAGGGCGCGCAGCGACCGGTCGGTGATCGAACGGGCCCCGCGTCCGATCGCGATGGTGCCGGACTGCACCAGTTCCTTGATGCCGAACGGCTCCAGCATCTTGAGCATGGCCGTCAGCTTCTCGTTGCTGCCGGTGGCCTCGATGGTGACGGCCTCCGGGGAGACGTCGACGGTCTTGGCCCGGAACAGCTGGACGATCTCGACGATCTGGGAGCGCGTCTCGTTGTCGGCGCGCACCTTCACCAGAACGAGTTCCCGCTGAACGGCCGAACCCGGCTCCAGTTCGACGATCTTGAGCACCTCGACGAGCTTGTTGAGCTGCTTGGTGACCTGTTCGAGGGGCAGCGCCTCGACGCTCACCACGATCGTGATGCGGGAGATGTCGGCGTGCTCGGTGACGCCGACGGCGAGCGAGTCGATGTTGAAGCCGCGGCGGGAGAACAGGGCGGCGATCCGGGCGAGGATGCCCGGCTTGTTCTCCACCAGGACGGAGAGCGTGTGCTTGGACATATTCTTCTGCGTCTCTCTCTTACGTCTCTCGCTCAGTCGTCTTCGTTGTCGCCGAAGTCGGGGCGGACGTCCCGGGCGGCCATGATCTCGTCGTTGGAGGTGCCGGCGGCGACCATCGGCCACACCATGGCGTCCTCGTGGACGATGAAGTCGACGACGACGGGGCGGTCGTTGATGGAGTTCGCCTCTTCGATGACCTTGTCGAGGTCTTCCGGGGACTCGCAGCGGATCGCGTGGCAGCCCATGGCCTCCGACAGCTTGACGAAGTCGGGGACCCGGGTGCCGCGGGCGTCCGGGTTGACGTCGTCGGGCCCGGAGTGCAGCACCGTGTTGGAGTACCGCTGGTTGTAGAAGAGGGTCTGCCACTGGCGGACCATCCCGAGGGCGCCGTTGTTGATGATGGCGACCTTGATCGGGATGTTGTTCAGGGCGCAGGTGGTGAGTTCCTGGTTGGTCATCTGGAAGCAGCCGTCGCCGTCGATCGCCCAGACGGTCCTGCCGGGCTGGCCGGCCTTGGCGCCCATGGCGGCCGGGACCGCGTAGCCCATGGTTCCGGCGCCGCCGGAGTTCAGCCAGGTGGCGGGCTTCTCGTACTGCACGTAGTGCGCGGCCCACATCTGGTGCTGGCCGACGCCCGCCGTGAAGACGGTGCCCTCCGGGGCGAGCTGTCCGATCCGCTCGATGACCTGCTGCGGGGAGAGCGAGCCGTTCTCCGGCAGGTCGTAGCCGAGCGGGTAGGTCTCGCGCCAGCGGCTCAGGTCCTTCCACCAGGCGGTGTAGTCACCCTGGTGGCCCTCGCTGTGCTCCTTCTGCACCGCCTGGATCAGGTCGGCGATGACCTCGCGGGCGTCACCGACGATCGGCACGTCGGCGGCGCGGTTCTTGCCGATCTCCGCGGGGTCGATGTCGGCGTGGACGATCTTGGCGTACGGGGCGAAGCTGTCCAGCCTGCCGGTGACGCGGTCGTCGAAGCGGGCTCCGAGGGCGACGATCAGGTCGGCCTTCTGCAGCGCGGTGACGGCGGTGACCGCACCGTGCATGCCCGGCATTCCCACGTGCAGCGGGTGGCTGTCGGGGAACGCGCCGAGCGCCATCAGGGTGGTGGTGACGGGCGCTCCGGTGAGTTCGGCGAGGACCTTCAGTTCGGCGGTGGCGCCGGCCTTGATGACACCGCCGCCGACGTAGAGGACGGGCCGCTTCGCGGCGGTGATCAGCTTGGCGGCCTCGCGGATCTGCTTGGCGTGCGGCTTGGTCACCGGGCGGTAGCCGGGCAGGTCCATGACCGGCGGCCAGGAGAAGGTGGTCTTCGCCTGGAGGATGTCCTTGGGAATGTCCACGAGCACCGGGCCCGGACGGCCGGTGGAGGCGATGTGGAACGCCTGCGCGATGATCCGCGGGATGTCCTCGGCCTTGGTGACCAGGAAGCTGTGCTTGGTGATCGGCATGGTGATGCCGACGATGTCCGCCTCCTGGAAGGCGTCCGTGCCGATCGCCGCGGAGACCACCTGGCCGGTGATCGCCACGAGCGGCACCGAGTCCATGTTCGCGTCCGCGATCGGCGTCACCAGGTTGGTGGCACCGGGACCTGAGGTCGCCATGCAGACGCCGACCTTGCCGGTGGCCTGCGCGTAGCCGGTGGCCGCGTGTCCGGCGCCCTGCTCGTGCCGGCACAGGACATGGCGCACCCGGGTGGAGTCCATCAGCGGGTCGTAGGCGGGCAGGATCGTGCCGCCGGGGATGCCGAATACCGTGTCAGCGCCGACCTCCTCAAGCGAGCGGATGAGGGACTTCGCACCCGTGACGTGCTCGACGGGGGCGGGCTGCTGTCCTCCGGAACGGGGCCGCGGCTGCGGATGGTGGGCCGCGGCGCTCTGCTCGGTCATCGGCATTCTCTTCTCGATGCTGAGGGTTTTTGCGAGGTTCGTACGGATTTCTGCTGCCGTACGCATGCTGTACGAGTGGTGCTGGTGCAACAAAAAACCCCTCGTGCCAAAAGGCAAGCGAGGGGAGCGCGCCGGTGAGGTCGCTGGGGGTTCCGGATCGTCCTCCGGTGGGTCCCAGCTCAGCCGACGCGCTGTCCAAGTACGAGAATTCGGGTGCGCATGGAACTGACCCTCCCTCCGACGCGCACCACGTGTCAAGTGGGTGGGACGGGAGTCTCATTATGTGAGCGTAGGCCACTTCCGCCTCCGAGCACGGCCGGTACACCGGCGGGCACACCTCCGGTGTACACCCCCGCGCCCCCTTTCATCGTTCGCTCACCTCCGGGGCGCTCCAGTCGGTGTCGAGGCCACGACCGTGCTCAACCCTTCGGGCCTCCGCGCGGTCGCGCCCTCGACACCGACGCGCCCCTCCGGCTCTCTCACGCCGCCCGCGAAGGCGGGCTCGGCCGGGGCGTGCGGAACCGGATAGTGGCCGGAACCGAGCGCCCGGCGCAGCCGGTACTCGTCCACCGGGCCGGAGAAGGCCATGCCCATCCCGTGCGTGCACCCCATCGCGCGGAGCACCGTGACCTGCTCGGGCAGGTCCACGCCCTCGGCCACGGACTCCAGGCCCAGGTCGCAGGCGATCCGCAGCAGCCCGCTGGTGATCTTGTGCAGCCGGGCCGACTCGACGACCCCCTCGACCAGGCTGCGGTCGAGTTTGAGCACGTCGACGGGGAGCTTGCGGAGGGCCGTGATCGCCGCGTAGCCGCTGCCGAAGCCGTCCAGTGCGATCCGGACACCGTGCCGGCTGAGCGCGGTCAGCCGCCGCTCCAGCTCGTCCAGCGGGACCCTGGGGTCGGTGTCGGACAGCTCAAGGAGCAGCGCCCCCGAGGGCAGCCCGTGCCGGGTGAGCAGGGCCTCCACGGAGCCGAGCGGCGAGGACCGGTCGAGCAGCCGCCGGGCGGACGTCCGGACGGCGACCGGCACCACGAGCCCGCTCGCGGCCCGCTCGGCGGCCTGCTCGACCGCCTCCTGGAGGATCCAGCGGTCCAGCTCGGCCGTCTTGTCGCTGTCCTCGGCGACCCGCAGGAACTCGGCCGGCGTGAACAGCACGCCCTGCGAGGAGCGCCAGCGGGCCTGCGCGCAGACCGATTCGATCCGGCCGCTGTCCAGGCTCACCACGGGCTGGTGCAGCAGCGCGAACTCACCGTCGTGCAGGGCGGCCCGCAGCCGGGTGGCCAGTTCCGCCTTGCGTACGACGTCCTGCTGCATCTGCGGCTTGTACAGCTTGACGCGGCCTTTCCCGGCCGACTTGGCGCGGTACATCGCCAGGTCGGCGTTGCGCAGCAACTCGCCCGCGCCGAGGCCCGGTTCGGCGAAGGCGACACCGATGGACGCGTTGACACGGACATCGTTGCCGTCAATGGCGTACGGCTGGGAGAGGGTCACCCTGAGGCGGTCGGCGAGCTCCAGGATGTGCCGCTCCCGGGCACTGCGGTCACGGGTGCCGTCGCCGACGATCAGTGCCGCGAACTCGTCGCCGCCCAGCCGGGACGCGGTGTCGCCCTGGCGGACCGCGTCCTGGAGTCTGCGGGCGGCCTGGACGAGCAGTTCGTCCCCGGCCTGGTGCCCGATCGTGTCGTTGACGGCCTTGAACCCGTCCAGGTCGATGAAGAGCACCGCCGTGTTCCTGAGGGCCGGGCCCCGGTCGGAGGAACGGCGGCCGGACAGGGCCTGCTGGACCCGCCGGGTGAACAGGGCGCGGTTGGGCAGGTCGGTGAGCGGGTCGTGCTCGGCGTTGTGCTGGAGCTGCGCCTGCAGACGCACTCTTTCGGTCACGTCCCGGCTGTTGAAGATGAGGCCGCCGTGATGGCGGTTGACGGTGGACTCGACGTTGAGCCAGCCGCCCTCGCCCGAGCGGAACCGGCACTCGATGCGGGTGGTGGGTTCGTCCTGCGAGCTGGCGGCGAGGAAACGGCGCACCTCGTGCACCACGCAGCCCAGGTCCTCCGGGTGGATGAGGTTGGCCAGTTCCGAGCCCACCAGGTCCTCGGCGGACCGGCCGTAGACCCCGACGGCGGCCGGGGAGACGTAGCGGAGCATGCCGCTGGGCGCGGCGATCATGATGACGTCGCTGGAGCCCTGCACCAGGGAGCGGAAGTGGTTCTCCTGCTGCGCCAGTTCCTGGGTGAGGGTGATGTTGTCGAGCAGCATGATGCCCTGGCGCACGACGAGCGCGAGGACCACGCAGCCGGCGGTGATCAGGACGACGTGGTCCGGGCTGCGGCCGTTGAGGACGTTGTAGAGGATGCCCAGGGTGCACACGGCGGCGGCCAGGTACGGGGTGAGCGCGGCCAGCGAGCCGGTGATCGGGCGGCCCGCCGGGTACCGGCTGTGATCACCACCCGGGGCGGGCGCCGGCGGCTGCTTGGCCGCCGGGGCACGGCCGCCGGGCACGTGCTCGTGGACCACCCGCGTGTGCCCCTCGGGATCCTGCGCGCCCTGCGGCCGGGGGGCGGCCCAGGGGGCGTACGCGAGCAGCAGCGAACCGGCGAACCAGCCCGCGTCCAGCAGCTGGCCGGAGCGGTAACTGCTGTGCAGCAGGGGCGAGGTGAACAGCGCGTCGCACATCACGGTCAGGGCGAGGGCGCCGATCGCGGTGTTCACCGCGGTGCGGTTGCCCGGCGAGCGCCGGAAGTGCAGGGCGAGCACCATGCTGACCAGGGCGATGTCCAGCAGCGGGTAGGCCAGCGAGAGCGCGGTGTGCGCGACGCTGGGCCCGTCGAACCGGGCGGCCTGGGCGAGCGCGAGGCTCCACGACAGGGTGAGCAGCGAGCCGCCGATCAGCCAGGCGTCCAGCGCCAGGCAGATCCAGCCGGCCTTGGTCACCGGCCGCTTGGCCAGCACCAGCAGGCCGACGATGGCGGGCGGCGCGAAGCAGAGGAAGAACAGGTCGGCGTAGCTGGGGCTGGGCACGGGCCGGTGGAGCACGACCTCGTACCACCCCCAGACCGCGTTGCCCAGGGCCGCCATCGCCGAGGAGAGGGCGAACAGGAGCCAGGCAGGTCGAAAGCGGACCCGCGGGGAGCGGGCGTAGAAGAAGCACGACACGGCGGCGGTGCCGGCGGCCGCGGTCAGACCGAAGTCGCCCATGAACAGGGCGATCTGGTTCGAGCCCCAGTCGAGCGCGGAACCGACGGCGTATCCCGCGCAGATCAGGGCCAGGACGAGTTGGCGGACCATACCGGTCCCGCCGCCGGTGGCCGGCGGCCGGGGGTGCGGCGTCCCCGCCGGAGACTGCGCCCGCAGCGCTCCGGGGAGGGTGGTCGTCACGGGCGTCGGCGCTGTCACCGGATGCTCCCGGTCTGCGCCGCTCCCGGGTCCCGTGGGCCCCGGTGCGCTGGGTGAGCGTGCCTCCTGCGTCCGCTGTGCCTGCGGTGGTGGTGATGGCTGGTGTGGTGGCCGCGTCTGCGCGCAGCCGTGCGCCAGGGTCGCCGCCGGCGGCTCCGCCGCGTCGGATCGTTCGTCCATAGGCCGTGCATCGCCCGTCGCCCCCCTCACAAATCTGAAATGTCCATCCCCGGCGCCGTTCGGTACGCGGCGCAGCCCCTTCCGGGACGATACACCAGTCTCGTCACTCAGGGACATAGCTTCTCTACGCTCCGTGACGACCAGCGGCTATGTCGGCACACACCGCGCCCGGAAGGTTGCGGACCGTACCGGAAGCGGATTACACGCGTATTGCCGTGATGGTCAGTTGTCGGTGGATCCCGTCGTCAAAATCACGTTCCGCAGCGGTTCCCGGTTCACGTAGCGGTTCAACTGATCGGTGACGAGCCGCTTGGCGCGCGGCAGGAAGGCCGAGGTGGGGCCGCCGACATGAGGGCTGATCAGCACTCCGGGCGCCTGCCACAAGGGGTGTCCGGCCGGCAGCGGCTCGGGGTCGGTGACGTCCAGGGCGGCGGTGAGGCGACCGCTCTCCAGTTCGGCGAGGAGGGCCTTGGTATCCACCACGGGCCCGCGCGCGATGTTCACGAGCAGGGCGCCGTCCTTCATCCGCGCGAGGAACTCCGCGTTGACCAGGCCACGCGTGGTGTCCGTGAGGGGCGTGGCAAGGATGACGACATCGGCTTCCGGAAGCAGATTCGGCAGTTCGGTGAGCGGATGCACGGGACCGCGCGCCGAGGCGCGCCCGGAGCGCGCGACGCGCGCCACCCGCGCAACCTCGAAGGGCACGAGCCGGTCCTCGATGGCCGAACCGATGGCGCCGTAGCCGACGATGAGGACGGACTTGTCGGCCAGGGCCTGGTGGAAGCCGCTCTGCCAGTGCTCCTGCCGCTGGGCCCGGACGAACCCCGGGATGCCGCGCAGGGACGCGAGGGTGAGGGTGAGCGCGAGTTCGGCGGTGCTCGCCTCGTGCACCCCGCGCGCGTTGCAGAGCTGCACGCCGGGGGCGATCAGGTCGAGGGCCGCGGTCATGTCGTCGACGCCTGCGGTGAGGGTCTGGATGAGGCGGACGTTGCGCATCCCCCGCAGCGGCCGCACCTTGACGGGCTGCCGCTTCATGTAGGGGACGACGTACACGGCGCAGTCGGCGGGGTCCGCGGGAAAGTCCTGGTCGCCGTCCCAGAAGAGGTAATGGGGACCTTCCGGGAGCCCCTGGATCTCGGCCGGGGGGATGGGGAGCCACACGTCAGAGGTCATGGGCAGGAGGCTATGTCAGAGGTGTTCGGGCGACCGGGTTAGGTTGGGGGCCCAAGAAGGAGGTTCACGGGCTGGTGGAGCGCAGGACGATCGGCGCGGGGGCGCTCGCGGTGGGAGCCGTCGGACTCGGGTGCATGCCGATGAGCTGGGCGTACAGCGGGTCGCGCCAGCGGGGTGACGAGTCGTCGAGAGCGGTGCACGAGGCGCTGGATCTGGGCGTGACGCTCCTTGACACGGCCGACATGTACGGCCCGTTCACCAACGAGCTGCTGCTGGGGCGGGTGCTCAGGGAGCGGCGTGCGGAGGCCTTCGTGTCGACGAAGGTGGGGCTGCTGGTGGGCGACCAGCACATCGTGGCGAACGGCCGCCCCGGCTATGTGAAACGGGCCTGCGACGCGTCGCTGCGCCGGCTGCAGACCGATGTCATAGACCTCTACCAGCTGCACCGCGCGGACCCCGAGGTTCCCGTCGAGGAGACCTGGGGCGCGATGGCGGAACTGGTGCAGGCGGGGAAGGTGCGGGCGCTGGGGTTGTGCGCCGTGGGGGCGCGTGGGGGGCGCAGGTCCGGCGCGCGACTGCATGACGCGACCCTGCGGCAGCTTCAGCGGGTGCAGCAGGTGTTTCCGGTGAGCGCGGTGGAGGCGGAACTGTCGGTGTGGTCGCCGGAGGCACTGGAGTCGCTGCTGCCGTGGTGCGCGGCGCGGGGGGTGGGGTTCCTCGCGGCGATGCCGCTCGGCAACGGCTTCCTGAGCGGGACGCTCACGCCGGGTGAGGGGTTCGAGCCCGACGACCTGCGGGCGCGGCACCCTCGCTTCACGGCGGAGATGATGGCGGCGAACCAGCCGATCGTGGCGGGGTTGCGGAGGGTTGCGGGCCGGCAGGGGGGCGGTGGTGTCACCGCGGCTCAGGTGGCGCTGGCGTGGGTGCTGGCGCAGGGGGCGCATGTGGTGCCGGTGCCGGGGACGAAGCGGGGGAAGTGGGTGGCCGAGAACGCCGGTTCCGTGGAGGTCCGGCTGTCGGTGGCGGATCTGGCGGAGTTGAGTGGGCTGCCTGCTGCGCAGGGTTCTTGGGACTGAGCGCGCATTGGGATGAGCCGCGATCTGTCGTCGGTCGGGTGCGGCGCCGTGGGGGCTGGTCGCGCAGTTCCCCGCGCCCCTTACGGGGCGCGTTGTACTACCGTCGGGCGGAGGGGTCGGGGGCTGGTCGAAGGGATTGTGATCGTGCAACGTCGAGGTGTGCCCGCCTTGTTGGCTGCGGCTGGACTCCTGCTGGTGGCAGGGTGCTCCGCCGGGGGCGGGGGTGGGGACCTGCCCACGCCGTCCTGGGCCGGCGGGTCGTCGGCGAGTGGGTCCGGAGCGGCCTCCGCGTCCGCCGGGGCATCGGAGTCGGCCGCGCCCGCCAAGGGGTCGGTCACGGTGGTGCGTACCGTCGCCGAGGGGCTGAAGTCGCCGTGGGGGCTCGCGCCGCTGCCGGACGGGTCCGGGTTGCTGGTCTCCGACCGGGACGACGGGACGATCGGCAAGGTCGACGAGAAGACCGGGAAGATCACCGAGCTGGGGGTCGTCTCCGGGGTGTCCGCGGCCGGTGAGGGGGGTCTGCTGGGGATCGCGCTCTCCCCCGACTTCGCCTCGGACCACATGATCTACGCGTATTTCACGTCGGCCTCCGACAACCGGATCGTCCGCATGCTCTGGGACGAGAGCAAGCCGGCCAAGGAGCAGCTGGGCGCCCCCGACACGATCTTCAAGGGGATTCCCAAGGGGTTCATCCACAACGGCGGGCGGATCGCCTTCGGCCCGGACGGCATGCTCTACGCGGGGACCGGGGAGAGCGGACAGCGGGGACTCGCGCAGGACAGGAAGTCGCTCGGCGGCAAGATCCTGCGGCTGACGCCGGAGGGCGACCCGGCCCCCGGCAACCCGTTCCCGGGCTCCCCCGTCTACACCTACGGCCACCGCAACGTGCAGGGCCTCGCCTGGGACGACAAGCAGCGGCTGTTCGCCTCGGAGTTCGGGCAGGACACCTGGGACGAGCTGAACGCGATCAAGCCCGGCGGCGACTACGGGTGGCCGGACGCGGAGGGGAAGTCGTCCGACCCGAAGTACGTCAACCCGATCGCGCAGTGGCACACCGACGACGCATCCCCGAGCGGCATCGCCTACGTCGACGGCGTCATCTGGATGGCGGGGCTGAAGGGCCAACGGCTGTGGCGCATCCCGCTGGACGGCACGACCGCCGCCGCGGCTCCGCAGGCCTTCCTCACCGGCGAGTACGGCCGCCTGCGCACGGTCGTGGCGGCCGGCGGCGACAAGGTGTGGCTGGTGACCAGCAACACCGACGGGCGGGGCAAGCCGAAGACGGGCGACGACCGGATCCTGGAACTGGCGGTGAAGTAGGCGGGGCCGGGGCGGTACCGCTCACGCCCCGCCGTCCCCGGAGTCCGCGCCGGGGTCCGCGTCAGCGTCGGAGTCGGAGTCGGAGTCGGAGTCGGCAACGGTGTCCACCGCGGGCTCCTCCTGGGGAACCCGTATGACGACCTTGCCGGACGCGAGGTCTATCGGTCCGCGTCCGGGATCCGTGTCCCCCACGTCCTCCCGGGTGAGCTCCAGCCGCTTCTGCTCCTCGTGGGTGTGTTTGCGGCCGGGTGCGAACAGCTCCTCGAACATGTTGAACACGGTGCCTCCTCTGCCGGTCCCCTACCTGGTCGGGTCGAGGGCCTCGGCGGGGAACATCCCCAGTCTGTGTGCCACCGCCGCCGCCTCGCCCCTCCCTGCAACGCCCAGCTTGCCCAGAATGTTCGAGACGTGGACGCTCGCGGTCTTCGGGGAGATGAAGAGCTCCTCGGCTATCTGGCGGTTGGTACGGCCGGCCGAGACCAGGCGCAGGACGTCGCGCTCGCGGCTGGTGAGGCCGAGGCTCTCGGCGGGGTCGAGGGCCCGGCGGGCGGCGGCTCGGGGGGTGAGGATGAGGCGGGCGCGCTGGGCGAGGAGGGCGACGGCCTCGGCGAGCGGGCGGGCGCCGAGGTGGTCGGAGACGGCCCCGGCCAGCCGGAGGAGTTCCGTCGCGCGGTCGCGTTCGTCGTCGCCGGTGGCCTCTTCGAGGAGGGCCTGGGCGAGGCGGCGGCGGACCCGGGCGAGGTCGTAGGGGCGGTCCAGACGCTCGAAGTCGGTGACCACGTCCGACCAGACGAGGGCGGTGGCGGTGCCCCGGGCGCGGTGCAGCTCGGCGCGGGTCCAGCGCTCGTACGCCTGCCACAGGGGCGCGCCGGTGGTGAGCTTGCGGGCGGCCTCGGCGAGCCGGTCGAGCGCCTCGGCCCGGCCCTCGGCCGCCGCGGGCAGGGCGCGGGCGTCGGCCTCGGCGGTGGCGGCGGCCAGCAGCAGGGGCCAGCCGTAGCGGTGGGTGCCGGGCGGGAAGCCGGCCGCCAGGGAGCGGTCCAGCTCGGCGCGGGCGTCGAGGATCCTGCCCTCCTCGGCGGCGACGCCGATCGCGATCCGGGCGACGGGCAGCTGGGCCTGGGGCATCGGGTCGTGGGTGCCGTAGTGGGCGCGCGCGACGGCCAGCCGGCGGGCGGCCTCGGCCGTGTCGCCCCGGGCGAGGGCGATATGGGCGAGGTGCAGGGCCCCGGCGCCCCGGGGCTTGGCGCTGGCCGCGGAGCCGAGGGCGCCCGCGGCTGCTTCGGCGGCCTCGTCCCACTGGCCGAGCGCGTACAGCGACTCGGAGAGGTTGCCCCAGACCCATGCCTCGGAGTCCAGCAGGCCGTATCTGCGGGCGAAGGCGATGCCCTCGCGCTGGATCGGCACCGCCTCGCGGGAGCGGCCCACCGACTCCAGCTCGGAGGGGAGGTTCGTGTAGGCGCGGCCAGCGACATGGGCGACGCCTTCCTGGAGCGCCGCGTCCTTGACCCGCTCCAGCTCGGCGAGGCCGTCGTCGACGTCGCCCGCGTCGACCATGAGGGTGCCCAGGGTGACGCGCGCGTTGAGCTCGATCTCCCGGGCGCCCACCATCCGCGCGTACTCCACGGCCCGTTCGGCGGCGGCGAAGGCCTCGGGGCCGGGCTCGTGCAGCATGGACCAGGCGGCGGCGTTGGCCAGCACGTCGGCGTGCACCTCGGACGGCGGGAGGCCGCGCACCAGATCCTGGGCGGTGCCGAGCTCCTGCCAGCCGTCGCCGCGGGCGAGGCCCTGGACCAGCCGGGAGCGCTGCACCCAGAACCAGGCGGCGCGCTGCGGGTCGTGCTCGTCCTGGAGGATCCGCAGCGCCTTCTTGGTGATCTTCAGGGCTCGTTCGCGCTCCCCGCAGAAGCGGCCGGCGACGGCCGCCTCCGCCATCAGGTCGAGGTAGCGCAGCGGGGTGGTGGCGGGATCGCAGCCGCTGGGGGTCCCCCCACGCCTTTCGGGCAGTGGGGGAGGGTAGACGTCGGTGTAGTCGACGGGGCGCAGGGCCGCGCGGACCTCCTCGGGGGCGGTGTCCCACAGCTCCATCGCCCGCTCCAGGAGTCGCAGTTGCTCGCTGTAGGCGTGCCGGCGGCGGGCCACGACGGAGGCGTCGAGGGCGGCGGGCAGGGCCTTGGCCGGGTCGTGGGCCTGGTACCAGTAGCTGGCCAGACGGGTCACGCGCGCGTCGGCCGGCACCAGCTGGGGGTCGGCCTCCAGGGCCTCGGCGTAGCGGCGGTTGAGCCGGGAGCGTTCGCCGGGCAGCAGGTCGTCGGCGACGGCCTCGCGGACCAGGGAGTGCCGGAAGCGGTAGCCGTCGCCGGCGGGGGTGGCGGTGAGCAGGTTGGCGCCGACGGCGGCCCGCAGCGCCTCGATGAGGTCGTCCTCGGCGAGCTGGGCGACGGCGGCGAGCAGCCGGTACTCGACGGTGGAGCCGCCCTCGGCGACGATCCGGGCGACCCGCTGGGCGCTCTCGGGCAGCGCCTCGACCCGGACCAGCAGCAGGTCGCGCAGTGAGTCGGTGAGCCCGGTACAGCAGCCTTCGGCGCCGGCCACGGCCAGTTCCTCGACGAAGAAGGCGTTGCCGTCGGAGCGTTCGAAGATGTCGTCGACCTGGGCGGGGTCGGGTTCGGCGGCGAGGATGCCGGCGATCTGGCGGCCGACCTCCTCGCGGGTGAACCGGGCGAGTTCGAGGCGGCGGACGGTACGCAGCCGGTCGAGTTCGGCGAGCAGGGGGCGCAGCGGGTGGCGGCGGTGGATGTCGTCGGAGCGGTAGGTGGCGAGGACGACGAGCCGGCCGGTGCGCAGGGTGCGCAGCAGGTAGGCGAGGAGATGGCGGGTGGAGGCGTCGGCCCAGTGCAGGTCCTCCAGGGCGACGACCACCGTGCGCTCGGCGGCGACCCGTTCGAGGAGGCGCGCGGTGAGTTCGAAGAGGCGGGCCATGCCCTGTTCGTCGTGGCGGCCGGAGGTGGCCTCGCCGAGCTCGGGCAGCAGCCGGGCCAGCTCGTCCTCCTGGCCGGCGGCGGCCTCGGCCAGTTCGTCGGGCAGGGCGGCCCGCAGCGCGCGCAGGGCGGTGGAGAAGGGGGCGAACGGCAGGCCGTCGGCGCCGATCTCCACGCAGCCGCCCAGGGCGACCACCGCGCCGCGACGGCAGGCGGCGGTGGCGAACTCCTCGACCAGCCGGGTCTTGCCGACGCCGGCCTCGCCGCCGAGCAGCAGCGCCTGCGGCTCGGCGGCCCCGGCACGCTCCAGCGCGTCGTTCAGTGTGTCCAACTCGTCGTTGCGGCCTACGAACACGGGACTCACGGACCTGGTTTCCACAGGCCAGAGCATCGCATGGGGCCCGGAGTCCACGGCAGCGGTTTTCCACAGCACCGGTGCGCTCGTCGTACCGGTGGGCGGAGACGGCAGAAGCCGGTGGCCGACCCCCGTGCGGCCACCGGCTTCCCCGTTCCCGGTCCCCTTCTCGGTCCCGTGCCCAGTCCCGTGCCCGGTCCCGTTCCCCGGGCGGTCTGCCCCGCCCGGGCGTCCCGTGGTCACGCGGCGCGCGGGAGCCGGCGCCGGCCGCGGCGGTCGGTATGGGCCTCCTGCGCCGCCGTGGCGGCTCCCGCCGCCCCGGCCGCCCGGGCCTCGCGGCGGGCGGCGCGGCGGGAGCGGACGACCTCGCGGGCGAGGCGGGCGTCGTCGGCCTGCCGGCGCAGTTCGGCGGAGCGGATCCGGTGGAGTTCGTACTCGAACATGATGGTGTCCCTTGTGAGAGTCGGTGGTTGTGCTTCGCTTTCCGCGATGCCTCCACCTTCGTCTCCCAGGGGGGTGCGCCACATCGGGAGAGTTCCGCATCTTCGCGGGGCCGCCGGACCCCGGACACGCGTAAGGGGCCTCAGACCGTCCGTAAGGTGCTTACGGACGCCCTAAGGCCCCTTCCGACCTGGGCTTCTGAGCTGAGCCCCCGCAGTCGGCTCAGCTGGTCGACGGCAGGCCGAGGAGCGCGTCGGAGTACTTGAGGACGGCCAGCAGCAGGCCGATGACGCCGAGCGCGACACCCGCCCAGGCGACCGACTTGATCCACGGCGCCTGCGACTTGCCGGGGGTACCGAACGCGGGCCGGGCCAGCACCACGACGGCGGTGAGCAGCGCGGCCAGCGCGAAGAAGCCGGCCCACAGCGCTGTGGTCGCCCACGCGTCGCCGTACACCTCCTTGACCTGCGTGGCGACGCTCGCGGTCGACGAGGTCTGGAGCTGGCCGACGAGGGTCTCGCGGGCGGCGGCCACCGTACCGATCCAGCCACCCGTGAGGGAGACCAGGCCGAGCGCGACGGAGACGACGGCACCGGCGCCCTGGCCGACCCCGGACGGGCCCTCGGCCTCGGCCAGGTCCGCGGCGAGGTCGGCGTCGTCGTCCGCCAAGTCCTCGGCGTCCTCGTCGTCGTCCGCGTTCTCCGCGGCGAGGTCGGCGTCCGTGCCGTCGGCGGCCTCGGTGCCGGGCTCCGACGCGTCATCGGCGTTCTTGGTGACGCTCACCTTCTCCTCGTCGGTCGTCGCTTCGGCGCCCGTCGCGGCACCGGTCTCGTCAGCTGTCTTGGTTCCCATGTCCGGCACCGTACGGATCCTGTCTGAGAGGCGTCTTAATGATCGTTCGCTGTGACACGCGCGCGTGCTTCACGCCATTCCGGGGCGAGGATCGACCACACCTCCAGGTCGTGCCGTAGGCCACCATAGGGGTGCGCCTGACGGCGTACGCCATCGCGGGTCATCCCCAGCCG
The DNA here is from genome assembly GCF_043201715.1 of Streptomyces sp. NPDC048291. Classification (NCBI taxonomy): domain Bacteria; kingdom Bacillati; phylum Actinomycetota; class Actinomycetes; order Kitasatosporales; family Streptomycetaceae; genus Streptomyces; species Streptomyces sp. NPDC048291. The sequence continues at coordinate 122,969 of NZ_JBICZC010000013.1, read as the reverse complement.
CCGGGCCACGTTCAGGCTGGGCTCGTTGCCCGAGGCGGCGACCCACTCGATGCGGTGGATGCCGCGCTGCTCGACCGCGAAGTCGAGCAGTACCCGCATCGCGCGCGTGACGAGTCCGCGCCCGGTGCCGGCCGGCTCCAGCCAGCAGCCGACCTCGGTGTTCCCGTGTTCGGCGTCGAAGTTCAGGAAGAGCACCCCGCCGACGAGCGTGCCCTCCAGCCACAGGCCGTGCAGGGAGCCGGTGTCGGCGGCCCGCATGTCGGCGTACCGCTGGAGCATGGCCCGTGCGGCCGGCACGTCCTTCTCCCTGGTGCCGAACGCGATGAACTGCCCGATGAACTCCCGCCCGCGCTCCAGGTGGGCCAGGAACTCCTCGGCGTGCCAGGGCTCCAGCGGGCGCAGCTCGGCGCCGTCGTCACCCAGGGATATCGCGTACATCGTGCTTCTCCAGTTCCACCACGTCCTTGACCGGCGTGTCGAGCCTCTCATGCGCGGCGCGCCGACCGGGCGGCCCGGCGCCGGTCCGGGGCCGGTCCGCGGCCGGTCCGGGGCGGTGCGTCAGTCGAACTGGTCGCCGAGCGCCATCACCATGGTGCCCAGGATCATCAGCCAGAGGGCCCAGCGGGTACGGCCGCGGGACCCGAGTGCCGCCGCGAACACGCACACGGCGGATCCGGAGCCGTAGGCGGCGGGCACCAGCGCGGGCACGCCCCCGCCCACTCTCATCAGCGCGGCGGTGAGCCCCATCAGGGCCAGCAGCGCCCCGGTCACGGTGGCGGTCCAGCGGGCCCGACGGGCGTCCTCGTAGAGGTCCTCGTCCTCGTCGTCCGCGGCCTCCACCCCGGGTATCTCGGGTTCGGCGTCGGATTCGGCGTGTGCGGTCATGGCGGGCGAGCGTAGTACCCGCACCTGAGGGAAACGGCTGCGAACCAGATGAACAACTGCTAGCTTCCGCTGGTCAGCCCTGACCGGCCCCTCGCCGGCGACCGAAGCGGGTGCATTGTTTGACGGTTCGAATGAGCTCCTACGCATCGCCTTCCACTACGAAGATCACAAGGAGCCCGTTCAGCCATGTCCGACGCCGTCTCTCCCGCACCGTCGAAGGACGCCCCTCTCACTGACCGTCTGACCCTCCCCCGGTATCCGCTCAGCAGCACCTACGACGCCCGGTGGGCCGTCGAGAACCAGATGGGCCCGCACGCCCTGTGGCTGCTGGAGTGGCTGGCCCCTGCCCTGGGCCTGGACGCCCTGCGCCCCTGCGCGCGGGTGCTCGACCTGGGCTGCGGCCGGGCGATGACCTCGATCTTCCTGGCCAGGGAGTTCCACGCGCAGGTCACCGCGGCGGACCTGTGGATCAGGCCCGACGACAACGCCGGGCGGATCGCCGAGGCGGGGTTCGCCGACCGCGTGCAGCCGGTGCACGTGGAAGCGCACGACCTGCCCTTCGCCGAGGGCAGCTTCGACGCGATCGTCTCGGTCGACGCCTACCAGTACTTCGGCACCGCCGACCTCTATCTGCCCACGCTCACCCGGCTGCTGAAGCCCGGCGGCCGGATCGGGGTCGTCGTGCCCGCGGTGCGCGAGGAACCGGCCGGATCCGAGCCCCCCGAGCACCTGAAGGCGCACTGGGACCCGGGTTTCTGGGCGTTCCACTCCCCCGGCTGGTGGCACCGGCACTGGACCCGCAGCGGGGCCGTGCAGGTCGAGGCCGCCGACTGGCTGGAGGACGGCTGGCGCGACTGGCTGCTGTGGAGCGAGGTGTGCGCCGCGGAGAGCCCGGACCCGGAGATGGCCAGGATGGCCCGGGAGTCGGTCGAACTGCTGGAGGCGGACCGGGGTCAGCTGCTCGGCTTCGCCCGGATCGTGGGCCGCCGCCTGTGACGCGGTACGGCCCCGGAGGCGCTGCCTCCGGGGCCGTACCGGTGCGTGGTGCTCTCGCTCAGCCCTCGCTGACGCCCAGCTTCTCCAGGATCAGCTCCTTGACGCGGGCCGCGTCGGCCTGGCCGCGGGTCGCCTTCATGACCGCGCCGACCAGGGCACCGGCCGCGGCCACCTTGCCGCCGCGGATCTTGTCGGCGACGCCCGGGTTGCCGGCGATGGCCTCCTCGACGGCGGCGGTGAGCGCGTCCTCGTCGGAGACGACCTTCAGGCCGCGCTTGTCGACGACCTCGTCCGGGGTGCCCTCGCCGGCGAGGACGCCCTCGATGACCTGCCGGGCCAGCTTGTCGTTCAGGTCACCCTTCGAGACCAGCTCGGTGACCCGGGCGACCTGCGCCGGGGTGATCGCCAGCTCGTCGAGCGAGGTGCCCGACTCGTTGGCGCTGCGGGCCAGTTCGCCCATCCACCACTTGCGCGCGGAGGCCGCGTCGGACCCGGCGTCGATGGTGGCGACGATCAGGTCCAGCGCACCGGCGTTGATGATCGCCTGCATGTCGAAGGCCGAGATGCCCCACTCGGCGAGCAGCCGGGTGCGGCGGGCCAGCGGCATCTCCGGCAGCGCGGCGCGGATCTCCTCGACCCACGCGCGCGAGGGCGCCACGGGGACCAGGTCGGGCTCCGGGAAGTACCGGTAGTCCTCGGCCTCCTCCTTCACGCGGCCGGAGGTCGTGGACCCCGTGTCCTCGTGGAAGTGCCGGGTCTCCTGGATGATCGTCCCGCCGCCGTTCAGCACGGCCGCGTGCCGCATGATCTCGAAGCGGGCCGCGCGCTCCACGGACCGCAGCGAGTTCACGTTCTTCGTCTCGGAGCGGGTACCGAACTTCTCGGTGCCGTTGGGGCGCAGCGACAGGTTCACGTCGCAGCGCATCTGGCCCATCTCCATGCGGGCCTCGGACACGCCGAGCGCCCGGATGACCTCGCGCAGCTCACGGACGTACGCCCGCGCGACCTCGGGGGCCCGCTCGCCGGCGCCCTCGATCGGCTTGGTGACGATCTCGATGAGCGGGATGCCCGCGCGGTTGTAGTCGAGCAGGGAGTGGGACGCGCCGTGGATACGGCCGGTGGCGCCGCCGACGTGCGTCGACTTGCCGGTGTCCTCCTCCATGTGGGCGCGCTCGATCTCCACGCGGAAGGATTCCCCGTCCTCCAGCTGTACGTCGAGGTAGCCGTTGAAGGCGATCGGCTCGTCGTACTGGGAGGTCTGGAAGTTCTTCGGCATGTCCGGATAGAAGTAGTTCTTCCGGGCGAAGCGGCACCACTCGGCGATCTCGCAGTTCAGCGCGAGGCCGATCTTGATCGCGGACTCGACGCCGGTCGCGTTGACGACCGGGAGCGCGCCGGGCAGGCCGAGGCAGGTCGGGCAGGTCTGCGAGTTGGGCTCGGCGCCCAGCTCGGTCGAACAGCCGCAGAACATCTTCGTCTTGGTGCCGAGTTCCACATGGACCTCAAGGCCCATGACGGGGTCGTAGGACGCCAGCGCGTCCTCGTACGACACCAGGTCGGTCGTGGTGGTCACGGTGAAACTTCCCTCTCAGCCCAGCAGGACGTCGTCGTCGCCCAGCCGCTTCAGCTCGCGGTACAGCAGGGCGAAACCGGTGACGATCGCGACGGCGGACACGGTGGCGTCGATGAGCCGCAGCGTGTCGTGCTCGGCGCGGGCCTTCTTGATCTGCTTGGCGACACCGACCGCGCCGAACGCGGTGGTGGCCATGGACAGGTACGTACCGGACTTCGACTTCTTGAAGCCCTTGGCCTTCGACAGTGCGTTGCTCACAGCGACGGTGCCTCCTCCAGGAGCGGGTGCCCCCACCTTTCCACGAAGGCGGCCTCGACGGCGGCGCCGACCTTGTAAAGCCGGTCGTCCTTCAGCGCCGGGGCGATGATCTGCAGGCCCACCGGGAGGTTGTCCTCCGGGGCGAGACCGCAGGGCAGCGACATCGCCGCGTTGCCCGCGAGGTTCGTCGGGATGGTGCACAGGTCGGCCAGGTACATCGCCATCGGGTCGTCGGCGCGCTCGCCGATCGCGAAGGCGGTGGTCGGCGTGGTGGGCGACACGATGACGTCCACCTGCTCGAAGGCCTTCTCGAAGTCCCGCGTGATGAGCGTGCGGACCTTCTGGGCGGAGCCGTAGTACGCGTCGTAGTACCCGCTGGACAGCGCGTAGGTGCCGAGCATGATGCGGCGCTTGACCTCGGGGCCGAAGCCCGCCTCACGGGTGAGCGAGGTGACCTCTTCGGCGGAGTGACCGCCGTCGTCGCCGGTCCGCAGGCCGTAGCGCAGGCCGTCGAAGCGGGCGAGGTTGCTGGAACACTCGCTGGGCGCGATCAGGTAGTACGCCGACAGCGCGAGGTCGAAGGACGGGCAGTCCAGTTCGACGATCTCGGCGCCCAGCTCCTTCAGCAGCGCGACGGACTCGTCGAACCGCTGGATGACGCCGGCCTGGTAGCCCTCGCCGCGGAACTGCTTGACGACACCGACGCGCATACCGGCCACGCTGCCGTTGCGGGCGGCCTCGACGACCGGCGGGACGGGCGCGTCGATGGAGGTGGAGTCCATCGGGTCGTGCCCGGCGATGACCTCGTGCAGCAGGGCCGCGTCCAGGACCGTACGGGCGCAGGGCCCGCCCTGGTCCAGGGAGCTGGAGAAGGCGACCATGCCGTAACGGGAGACGGCGCCGTAGGTCGGCTTGACGCCCACCGTGCCGGTGACGGCGGCCGGCTGGCGGATGGAGCCGCCGGTGTCGGTGCCGATGGCGAGGGGGGCCTGGAAGGAGGCGAGGGCGGCGGAGGAGCCGCCGCCCGAACCGCCGGGGATCTTGGTCAGGTCCCACGGGTTGCCGGTCGGCCCGTACGCGCTGTTCTCCGTGCTCGACCCCATGGCGAACTCGTCCATGTTGGTCTTGCCGAGGATGACCACGTCGGCGGCCTTGAGCCGCTTGGTGAGCGTCGCGTCGTACGGCGGGATCCAGCCTTCGAGGATCTTCGAGCCGACCGTGGTCGGGATGCCCTCGGTGGTGAAGATGTCCTTGAGCGCGAGCGGTACGCCGGCGAGCGGGCCGAGCTTCTCGCCCCGGGCCTTCTTCTCGTCGACGGCACGGGCCTGCGCCAGGGCGCCCTCGCGGTCGACGTGCAGGAAGGCGTGCACCTTCTCGTCGACGGCCTCGATCCGGGCGAGGTGGGCCTCGGTGACCTGGACGGCCGTGAGTTCGCCGGCGGCGATCTTCGCGGCGATCTCGGCGGCACCGAGCTTGATGATGTCCGTCATGGCTGTCTAGTCCTCCCCCAGGATCTGCGGCACCTTGAAACGCTGCTGCTCCTGGGCCGGGGCGCCGGAGAGCGCCTGCACGGGGGTGAGCGAGGGACGGACCTCGTCCGCGCGCATGACGTTCGTCAGCGGCAGCGGGTGCGAGGTCGGCGGTACGTCTTGGTCGGCGACCTCGCTGACGCGGGCGACCGCGCCGATGATGTCGTCCAGCTGGCCGGCGAAGTGTTCGAGTTCTTCGGGCTTCAGCTCCAGACGCGCCAGCCGGGCGAGGTGGGCGACCTCCTCGCGCGTGATGCCAGGCATGCAGCGTTCCTCTGGGGTGAGTGTGTGCGGTTTGGAGCCAATCCTATGGGGCACGGGCGAGTACCCGTTAAACGGTTTCCGTGGCGGGTGGCCTCGTTCAGACGAGGAACAGCAGCGCGGCGCTGATCAGGACGACGACCGCGGTGGCGAAATGGATCCCGAAGGCGACGGCCCGGGTGCCGCCGTGCCGCAGGACTGTCAGCGTGTCCCCGAGCGGTACGAGGGCCACGCAGAGCATGAACCAGGCCTCGGCGTGCGCTCCGGCGAAGGCCAGCAGCGCGAGCCCCACGACGCCGAACGTGCCGTCCCTGAGGCCCTTGACGGAGAGATAGGCACCCGCGTCGCCCGTCGGGTCGGCGGGCACGCCGTATCCGGCGGCGGCAGGCCCCGGCTGGAACAGGAACCGGTAGCCGAGGAACAGGCAGAACAGGTCGAGCAGAACGGCGAGCGTGTAGGCGGTGACGGTCATGGCGGCCCCCTGTCGATGGTTTTCTAGCAGCGCTAGGACTGATAGCGAAGCTAGCAGAGCGTCGACAGATTGGCTAGCGCTGCTAGAATCCGGAGCATGTCGATTCAGAACCGCCGGGAACGCGAACGGGCAGAGCGCGAGCAGCTGATCGTCACCGCCGCGCGCGAACTCGCCGAGAGCGAGGGCTGGGACGCGGTGACGACCCGTCGCCTGGCCGCCGAGATCGAGTACAGCCAGCCGGTCCTCTACAGCCACTTCAAGGGCAAGGACGCGATCATGGCGGCGGTGGCCGTCCAGGGTTTCGCGGAGATGGCGACGGAGCTGCGGGCAGCCCGCGCGGCGGCGCAGGGCGTGCGGGAGTCGCTGGCGGCGGTGGCGGAGGCGTACACGTCGTTCGGCCGCAGGCGCCCCGCTCTGTACGACGCGATGTTCACCCACCGGGTGGACCTGCCGTTCGCGACCCAGGAGGCCCCGGAGGCCCTGTGGGCGGCGTTCGGCGAGCTGCTGCGGGCGATCGAGCCGATCGCCACGGGCGACGACGCCCCCGGCATCCTGACGGAGACGTTCTGGGCGGGCCTGCACGGCATGGTGACGCTGATGCGCAGCGGCCGCCTGCCGGAGGAGGCCCACGAGACGAGGCTGGCCCTACTGGTCGACCACTTCGCCACTCCGTAGGACCTGAACGCCCCGTCTTTCGTCTTTGCGTCTTTTGTCTTTGCGCCTTCTAGGGGCGCGGGGAACTGCGCGAGCAACCACGACGCACCGTTGGCCGCCCACACCACCGCACCCCCACGGCAGACGCTCACCTCCGGAGACGGCGAACGGGCAGGCCGAGTGGGAGACTACTCGGCCGCCGGCAACGCCGCCCGCGGCCGCTGCCACCCCCGCGACCCCCGCGCCAGCAACCACGCCGTGGTCTCCTCCGGCGGCATCGCGGCGGCGACCAGCCACCCCTGCACGGCGTCGCACCCCAGGTCCCGCAGCCGCTCCCACGTCTCGTCGTCCTCCACCCCCTCCGCGACCACCAGCAGCCCCAGCGAATGCGCGAGGTCGACCGTGCAGCGCACGATCTCCGCGTCCTCGTTGTCGATCGCCAGCCGGGCCACGAAGGACCGGTCGATCTTCAGCTCGCTCACCGGCAGCCGCCGCAGATGCACCAGGGACGAGTACCCGGTGCCGAAGTCGTCGAGGGACATCTTCACGCCGTGCCCGTTCAGCCCGGCGAGGGTGTCGGCGGCCCGCTGCGGGTCCTCCAGGAGCACGTGCTCGGTTATCTCCAGCTGCAGCGCCCCGGCCGGCACGCCGTGCCGGGCCAGCCTCGCCGCCACCAGGCCCGCGAACCCCGGCGTGTGGACGTCCCGCGGCGAGACGTTGACCGCCACCGGCACCCGCAGCCCCTGCGCCCGCCACTCGGCGACCTGCCCGAGCGCGGTCTCCAGCACGTACTCCGTCAGATGGGGCATCAGCCCGGACGACTCGGCGATCGCTATGAACTCGTCCGGCGGCACCTTGCCCCGCTCGGGGTGCACCCAGCGCACCAGCGCCTCGAGACCGGCCACCTGCCCGTCGAAACGGACCTTCGGCTGGTAGTGCAGCTGCACCTCGTGGGCGTCCAGGGCGCGCCGCAGGTCGCCCAGCAGGCCCAGCCGGTCGGGGGTGTTGGAGTCCCGCTTGGACTCGTACACCTCGACGCCGGTACGGTCCCGCTTCGCCTGGTACATCGCCACGTCCGCCCGGCGCAGCAGACCCTCCGCGTCGAGCGCGTGGTCGGGGAAGACGGCGACCCCCGCGCTGGCCTCCAGGACGAGGGTGAGGCCGTCGAGGTCGAGCGGCGAGGAGAGGGCCGTGACCAGGCTCCGGGCCACCCGGGTGGCCGAGGTCGTGGAGTCGGCGACCGGGAGTAAGACCGCGAACTCGTCGCCACCGAGCCGGGCCGCCTCCGCACCGCGCGGCAGCGCGGCCCGCAGCCGGTCGGCTATCTGGAGGAGCAGCCGGTCACCGGCGAGATGACCGAGCGTGTCGTTGACCGAACGGAACCGGTCGAGGTCGATCAGCATGAGGGCGGAGCGGGCGCCGATGCGTTCGGCGTCGTCGAGGGCGGTCCAGATCCGCTCCAGGAGCCACTGCCGGTTGGGCAGTCCGGTCAGCGGGTCGCGCAGCTGCTCCTCGGCGCGGGCCCGGGCTATCCACAGGGTGGAGTCGAGGGCGACCAGCGGGATGGAGAACAGCGGCAGCAGCAGCGGCTGGGCGACGGCGACCACGCAGATCAGCGGGGCGATGCCGAGCAGGGCGACGGCGACCAGGCCCTGGCGCATCAGGGCGGTGCGGGCGACGGTGGGCAGGCCGCCGCCGCGCGGTGCGTGCAGGTACCAGAGCAGGGCGCGGGTGACGGCGAGGTAGGCGGCCGCGACGAGCACGACCTCGGGCGCGGTGGCGACGCTCCAGCTGTCGGGGTTCCAGGGCGACTCGACGGTCGGGACCCGTCCGCAGACGAGGAGCACCAGGGCGCCGGCCCCGATGCCGAGGATGTCCACCGCGCCGTGCAGGACGCCCTGCCGCCAGCGGTGGCGCCTGGCTATGCCGACCAGGACGACGACGGTGAGGCTGACCATGCCGGCCGGCACCCAGCCGTAGAGCAGGAGGACGGCGAGGGTGAGGGCGGCGCCGGAGCCGGTGCCGCCCCACCAGCGGGCGCGGCCGAGCAGGACGAGGTGGCCGACGATGATGCCGGTCAGCACGGCCAGCGACCAGCCGACCGTGCCGGACGGGAAGAGGGCGTGGTCGTCGGAGAACGCCCGGTAGAAACCGGCGCCGAGGACGAAGGCGGCGGCAGCGACGACTCCGGCGGGCAACGCGGGCCAGGACAGGTGGCGTTCGTGTTCGGTGCCGACCAGGCCGGGCGGCGGTTCGACGGCGGCCAGCGGCAGCGGGTCGCGCGCGTCCGCCGCGCCGCTCACCGCCGGCCTGCCCGGCGGACCGGGGCGCCGGTCGCCCCGCGCCGCCCACCGGCTCCCCCGCCACGCACACGCCCGGCGGCGCAGCGGCAGCCGGGCGCCCGTGGCGGCGCTCTCGGTCGGTTCCATTCCCGTCCCTCTCACAGCCGGCGGTGCCCACGCCGTGCGGTCCGTGCCCTGCCGGAGCACGGGAATGCCCCGACCGCAGCTGGGCACGGCAGGCGCACGTCTCAACAGTAGGCCGCAGAAGGCTTCCACGGGCAGCGGTCGACGACGGTTGCCCGATTGCGCCCCGGCCACCCGTATGCATCTGATATGCACCGAACGGGTGGCCTTCAACCACTACTCCTCGGTCGGAAGGGCGACTTCGGCCGCGGCGTCCGGTCCCTGCTCCAAAAGGACGACAAATCCGTCCTCGTTCAGAACGGGAACCTTCAGCTGCATCGCCTTGTCGTACTTGGATCCGGGGTTGTCACCCACGACCACGAACGCGGTCTTCTTCGACACCGAACCGGTCACCTTGGCCCCGCGGCTCTGCAGCGCGTCCTTGGCGCCGTCCCGGGTGTAGTGCTCCAGGGTTCCGGTCACGACGACGGTGAGGCCCTCCAGCGGACGCGGTCCCTCGTCCTCTCCCGTGGACTCGTCCTCCAGCGGGACTCCAGCGGCCTTCCACTTTCGGATGATCTCGCGGTGCCACTCCTCGGCGAACCACTCCGTGAGCGCGGTCGCGATGATGCCGCCGACGCCGTCGATGTTCGACAGCTCCTCCTCGGTGGCCTGCTCGATGCGGTCGATGGAGCGGAACTCGCGGGCCAGCGCCTGGGCCGCGACCGGTCCGACGTGCCGGATGGACAGGCCGTTGAGGAAGCGGGCGAGCGGGCGGGTCTTGGCTTCCTCGATCTTCTGGAGCAGCGCGAGGGTGTTCTTCTTCGGCTCGCCCTTCTGGTTGGCGAAGACCGTGACGACCTTCTCCTCGCCGGTCTTGGGGTCGCGCTTGGGCAGCCCGCTGTCGGGGTCGAGGACGTACGCCTTGATGGGCAGCAGTTTCTCGACGGTGAGGTCGAACAGGTCGCCCTCGTCGACCAGCGGCGGGTCGGCGGGCTCCAGCGGCCGGGTGAGCGCCGCCGCCGCGACCCCGCCGAAGTGCTCGATGTCCAGGCACTCGCGGCCCGCGAGGTAGGACACCCGCTCTCTCAACTGGGCGGGGCACGCGCGCGCGTTGGGGCAGCGGAGGTCGATGTCGCCCTCCTTCATGGGCCGCAGCGGCGTCCCGCACTCGGGGCACTCGGCCGGCATCACGAACTCCCGCTCGCTGCCGTCGCGCAGGTCGACGACCGGGCCGAGGATCTCCGGGATGACGTCACCGGCCTTGCGCAGCACCACGGTGTCGCCGATCAGCACGCCCTTGGCCTTGACGACCTCCTGGTTGTGCAGGGTCGCGAACTCCACCTCGCTGCCGGCCACGGTGACCGGCTCGACCTGGGCGTACGGCGTGACCCGCCCGGTGCGGCCGACGCCCACCTTGATGTCGATCAGCTTGGTGTTGACCTCTTCCGGCGCGTACTTGTACGCGATCGCCCACCGGGGCGCCCGGGCCGTCGAGCCGAGCCGACCCTGGAGCCGGATCTCGTCCAGCTTCACGACGACGCCGTCGATCTCGTGCTCCACGGAGTGCCGGTTCTCGCCGTAGTAGGCGATGAACTCCCGTACGCCGTCGAGGTCGTCGACCACCCTGTTGTGCGGGGAGGTGGGCAGGCCCCAGGTCTTGAGGAGGTCGTAGGCCTCGGAGAGCCGGTTCAGGCCCTCGAAGCCGGCCAGGGCGCCGATGCCGTGGACGACCATGTGCAGCGGGCGGGAGGCGGTGACCCGCGGGTCCTTCTGGCGCAGCGAACCGGCCGCCGCATTGCGCGGGTTGGCGAACGGCTTGTCGCCGGCCGCGACCAGGCGTTCGTTGAGCTCGGCGAACTTCTCCATCGGGAAGTAGACCTCGCCGCGGATCTCGACCAGGTCGGGGACGCGCTCGCCGTCCAGCCGGTCCGGGATCTCGGCGATCGTACGGACGTTGGGCGTGATGTCCTCGCCGGTGCGGCCGTCGCCGCGGGTCGCCGCGCGGGTGAGGCGGCCGTGCTCGTAGGTGAGGTTGACGGCGAGGCCGTCGACCTTGAGCTCGCACAGGAAGTGGTACTCCTGCTCGCCCAGTTCCTTGTGGATCCGCTCGGCCCAGGCCGCGAGGTCGTCGTCGTTGAACGTGTTGTCCAGCGACAGCATCCGCTCGCGGTGCTCGACCGCCGTGAACTCCGTCTCGTACGCCCCGGCGACCTTCTGTGTCGGCGAGTCGGGCGTGCGCAGCTCGGGGTACTCGTCCTCCAGCGCCTCCAGCGACTTGAGGAGCTTGTCGAACTCCGCGTCGCTGACGACCGGGGCGTCCTTCACGTAGTACCGGAAGCGGTGCTCCTCGATCTGCTCAGCGAGCCGCGCGTGCTTCTCCCGTGCCTCGGCGGGCACTGCCGTCTCCGCCTGCTGCTTGTCGCCGGCCACCGTGTTCCTCCCGTTACTCTGGGTTGTCCGCGAGTGATCTCGCCGCCCGGACGCAGTGGGCGAGCGCCTCCCGGGCGTACGCGGGGGAAGCGCCCGCCAGCCCGCACGCCGGGGTGACCGTGACGGACTCCGCGAGAAGCCCCGGTCGCAGCCCCAGCCTGCGCCACAGCGTCCTGACACCCATGACGCTACCGGCAGGGTCTGACAATGCGGTGTCCGTGCCCGGCACGACACCGGCGAAGAGCCGGGTACCGGCCTCCACCGCCTCGCCGATCACGTCGTCGTCACGTTCGGTGAGGAGCGAGAAGTCGAAGGAGACCGCGGCGGCTCCGGCACGACGGAGCAGGGCGAAGGGGACGTCCGGAGCACAGGAATGGACGACGACCGGGCCGCCGGCCTGCACGCCGAACACGTCGCGCAGGGTGGACTCGACGACCTGCCGGTCGACCGCGCGGTGGGTGCGGTAGCCGGAGGCGGTCTTCACCTGGCCGCGGAGTACGGCGGTGAGCGACGGCTCGTCGAGCTGGAGCACCAGGCGGGCGCCGGGGATACGCCGCCGCATCTCGGCCAGGTGGAGGCGCAGCCCCTCGGCGAGGGAGGCGGCCAGGTCACGGCAGGCGCCGGGATCGGAGAGCACCGACTCGCCGTTGCGCAGCTCCAGGGCGGCGGCGAGCGTCCAGGGGCCGACCGCCTGCACCTTCAGCGGACCCGTGTACTCCTGGGTGAACTCCTCCAGCGCGTCCAGGTCCTCGCCCAGCCAGGACCTGGCGCGCCGGGTGTCCCGGCCCGGCCGGTCGCCGAGCCGCCAGCCGCTGGGCTCCACGCGCGCGTACAGCTCGACGAGCAGGCCCGCCGTGCGGCCGATCATGTCGGCGCCCGGGCCGCGGGCGGGCAGTTCGGGCAGGAAGGGGAAGTCCTCGAAGCTGCCGGTGGCGGTCTTGGCGGCCTCTCGGGCGTCGGTGCCGGGGAGGGAGCCGACCGCTGTCGCGGGGCCGAAGGAGGGGGTTGCGTTCACGTGGGAAGCCTAGGTTCGGTGGCCGGCGGGGGGGTGCGACGGTTCCTCGTGCGAGTGCGGGCCTGTGGGAGCTGGTCGCGCAGTTCCCCGCGCCCCTTGCGGGGCGCCCGGCCACGGGCCGCCTGATCAGGCGCCGGGGCGAACGGTCAGGTCGTTGATCTCCGCGTCCCTCGGGAGGTCCAGGGCGGTGAGGATCGTGGTCGCCACCGACTCCGGGTCGATCCAGCGCGCCGGATCGTACTCCTTGCCCTCCTGCTGGTGGACCTTCGCCTGCATGGGGCTCGCGGTGCGGCCCGGGTAGACCGAGGTGACGCGGACGCCGTTGCCGTGCTCCTCGGCGCGGAGGGAGTCGGCCAGGGCCTTCAGGCCGTGCTTGGAGGCCGCGTACGCCGACCAGCCCGCGTTGGCGTTGAGTCCCGCGCCGGAGTTCACGAAGAGCACGTGGCCACGGGCGGCGCGGAGCTGGGGCAGGAAGTGCCGGGTCAGCTCGGCCGGTGCGACCAGGTTGACGTTGAGCTGGTGGCGCCAGGACTTCGGGGTCAGCTCGCCGACCTCGCCCAGGTCGACGACGCCGGCGATGTGCAGCAGCGAGTCCACCCGGTCCGGGAGGGTCTGGTGGGAGAAGGCCCAGGAGAGCTTGTCGGGGTCCGCCAGGTCGCCGACCAGGGTGCGGGCGCCGGGGAACCCGGCGGCCAGTTCCTTCGCGCGGCCCGCGTCGCGCGCGTGCAGTACGACGTCGTCCCCGCGCGCGTGCAGACGGCGGGCCACGGCGGCGCCGATGCCGGAACCGGCACCGGTGATCACATGAGTTGCCATGAGGGCCATGCTCGCATCAGCGGGCGTCGCGGCCGGCCTCCAGGTATGCGAGCGCCTCGGCGGGTTCCTCCGCGAAGAACACCAGTTCCGCCAGGGGGCGGGGCAGGAAGCCCTCCGCCTCCATGCGGTGGAACTGCTGCTTCAGGCCGTCGTAGAAGCCGGCGGTGTTGAGCAGGACGACGGGCTTGTCGGTGTGGCCGTGCTTCTTCAGCTCCAGGATCTCGGTGGCCTCGTCGAGCGTGCCGGTGCCGCCGACCATGACGGCGACGGCGTCGGACTTCGCCAGGAGCAGGCGCTTGCGCTCCGCGAGGTCGGCGGCGATGACCATCTCGTCGGCGCCGGGGCGGGTCTTGTGGGCGAGGAACTCGACGGAGACGCCGATCAGCTTGCCGCCGGCTTCCTGGACGCCGTCGGCGACGACCTTCATGAGGCCGGTGTCGGAGCCTCCCCAGACCAGGGAGTGGCCGCCCTTGCCGATCAGTTTTCCGAAGTCACGGGCGGGGCGGGTGTAGCGGTCGTCGAGATCTGCCGCGGAGAGGAAGACACAGATTCGCATGCGTTCAGGGTAGGAGAGTCGTTTCGCGGCTGCGGCTGGGCGGGGGCTGGTCGCGCCGTTCCCGGCGCCCCCGAATAGCAGGGGGTTGCTCCACCGTCGGGAACAAGGGGCCGTCTGTCGGTGTCACCACTACATGGCCTCTGGACACACGATCACCATTGAAGACAGCGACCAGCACGTCCGTGTCACGCACGGCGATCTGGTTCTCGCCGAGAGCGACCGGGCGCTTGTGCTGCACGAGACCGGTTGTCCGCCGCGTCACTACATCCCTGCCGAGGACGTCCGGCTCGACCTCCTCACGCCCTCCGACACGCACACCGTCTGCCCCTTCAAGGGGACCGCTTCCTACTGGTCGCTGCCGGACGCGCCGGACCTGGTCTGGGCGTACCCGGAGCCGAAGACGGATGTCGCCCGGATCAAGGACCACCTCTGCTTCTACGAGGTCGAGGTCACCGGCTGACGCCGGACGGTCGAGGCGATCGTCGCCGAGCCGACGACGCGGGTGTCGTCGTACAGGACGATCGCCTGGCCGGGGGCGACGCCACGGACCGGCTCGGTGAACGTGACGTGCAGCTCGCCGTCGACCGGTTCCGCGCGCACCTCGGTCTCGCCGCCGTGGGCGCGGAGCTGGGCGGTGTAGACGCCGGGGGCGGTGGGGGCGGTGCCGCACCAGCGGGGCTTGATCGCGGTGAGGCCGGTGACGTCGAGGGCGGCGGCCGGGCCGACCGTCACCGTGTTGTCGACCGGCGAGATGTCGAGGACGTAGCGCGGCTTGCCGTCGGCGGCGGGGTGGCCGATGCGCAGGCCCTTGCGCTGGCCGATGGTGAAGCCGTAGGCGCCCTCGTGGGTGCCGACCTTGGTGCCGGACTCGTCGACGATGTCGCCCTCGGTCTTGCCGAGCCGCTTCGCGAGAAAGCCCTGGGTGTCGCCGTCGGCGATGAAGCAGATGTCGTGCGAGTCGGGCTTCTTGGCGACCGCGAGGCCCCGGCGCTCGGCCTCGGCGCGGATCTCGTCCTTGGTGGTGAGGGTGTCGCCGAGCGGGAAGAGCGCGTGGGCGAGCTGCCGCTCGTCCAGGACGCCGAGGACGTACGACTGGTCCTTCGCCATGTCGGAGGCGCGGTGCAGCTCGCGGGAGCCGTCGGCGAGCGTGACGACCTTCGCGTAGTGGCCGGTGCAGACGGCGTCGAAGCCGAGCGCGAGGGCCTTGTCGAGCAGGGCCGCGAACTTGATCTTCTCGTTGCAGCGCAGGCACGGGTTGGGGGTGCGGCCGGCCTCGTACTCGGCGACGAAGTCCTCGACGACGTCCTCGCGGAAGCGGTCGGCGAGGTCCCAGACGTAGAACGGGATGCCGATGACGTCGGCGGCGCGGCGGGCGTCGCGGGAGTCCTCGATGGTGCAACAGCCCCGGGCGCCCGTGCGGAACGATTGCGGGTTCGCGGAGAGCGCGAGGTGGACGCCGGTGACGTCGTGGCCGGCCTCGGCCGCGCGGGCGGCGGCGACGGCGGAGTCCACGCCGCCCGACATGGCGGCGAGGACGCGGAGGGGACGGGTGCGCTGCGGGGTGTCAGTCATAGCCCCTCCAGGGTACGGGGGCGCGGGAACCGGGGCCCGCGAGTATCCGTTGGGGATCACATGGGGGCGAGGACGGACGACGGTGACCGCAGGCTCGGGCGGCGGGCGCTGCTGATCGGCGGGGCGGCGGCGGCCGCGGGCACGGTGGCGCTGACCAGGGACGAGCTGGCGCGGCTGTACTGGCGGCTGCCCGGGGTGCGCAAGGCGCGGGTGGCGGGCGCGGTGGACTTCACGGGGGCACGCTGGGTGGCGGCGTCCCCGGCGAACTACCGGACGGCGGACCGGCCGTCCGACTACCCGGTCGACCGGGTGGTCGTCCATGTCACCCAGGGCGGCTACGCGAGCGCGGTGAAGGCCTTTCAGGATCCGGCGCACCAGGCCGCGGCGCACTACATCGTGCGCAAGGACGGGCGGATCACCCAGCTGGTCCGCGAGCTGGACGTGGCGTTCCACGCGGGGAACAGGTCGTACAACGAGCGCAGTGTCGGGATCGAGCACGAGGGGTTCGTGGACCGCCCGGAGGACTTCACCGACGCGATGTACGCGGCCTCGGCGCGGCTGACGGCCGCGATATGCCGGCGGTACGGGATGGCCGTGGACCGCGAGCACGTGATCGGACACGTGGAGGTGCCGGGGACGGACCACACCGATCCCGGGAAGCACTGGGACTGGGATCGCTACATGGGGCTTGTTCGGCGTGTCGGACAGGCCTGACCCCGGGTTCCACCTGTGACTTAATCGTTATCCTGTGCCCGTGCTGCACGCCGTCTGTGTCCGTTGCGTCCCGCACCCGGGTCGCTAGCTGCATCTGCCCAACTCCGGCTTTCCTCAAGGGAGTTAAGCATTATCAGCGTCCACGGCCGCCTCACAGTCGGGCAGGTTCGCTCCTAACTTCGCCTCAGATTTCACACAGTCCCCAGGTCAAACATCCGGGGCCATGACCCACACCACAGATCCCGCCTCCGGGGCGGACAGGAACGAAGAGCAGGTCACCGGCGGCAGGCGCCGCCGGGCCAAGGGCGCGGACCACGCCAAGGCCGAGCACACCAAGGCGGAGCGCGTCACGGACGCCGAGCACTCCAAGGAGGCAACGGCCAAGCGCGGCAAGGGCGTTCACCGGCGGAAGTTCCTCGGCGGCATGGCCGGGGTCGGTCTGGGCGCCGTCGCCGCGGCCGGCTCCACCTTCGCCCTGCTGACCGACGCGAGCGGCAACAAGGCGGGCGCGGCGACCAACACCGCCACCCTGACCGTCCCGGACCTCCTCGAGGGCACCACCTCCGACAGCACCACCACCTTCACCCTGGAGGCGAAGACCGGCAGCGCCGAGGTGCTCAGCGGCGTCACCAGCACCACCGCCGGCTACAACCAGTCGTTCCTCGGCCCGACCATGAAGTGGACCAAGGGCAACGTCAACGTCCTCAACATCACCAACAGCCTGGGCGAGGACACCACGGTCCACTTCCACGGCGCGCACGTCCCGGCCAAGATGGACGGCGGTCCGCAGGTCGCGTTCGCCGACGGGGAGACCTGGTCGCCGACCTTCACGGTCAAGGACGAGCCGATGACGCTCTGGTACCACCCGCACGCGCTGGGCACCACGGCGAAGCAGGCGGTGCACGGCCTGGCCGGCATGATCATCGTCGAGGACAGCTCCGACACCACCAGCGCCGACCTGCCCAGCACGTACGGCACGGACGACATCCCGCTGATCTTCCAGTGTCTGGCCGTCGACAGCTCCGGCGACATCAAGTACGACCTCACCGGCTACCTGAGCAGCGGCCTGAGCTACCCGCTGCTGGTCAACGGCACCAACGTCGACGACACCACCCTCACCTTCACCGCGACCAAGACCCGGACCCGGTTCCGGCTGCTCAACGCCTCGCCGTCGGACATCATCACGATCCAGCGCAGCGACGGCGGCACCATGACCCAGATCGCCACCGACCAGGGCTACCTGGCCGAGGCGGCGGACGTGACCACCATCCGGCTGGTGGCCGGCGCCCGTGCCGAGATGGTGATGGACATGTCGGACGACGTCACCCTGCAGGCGGTCGTCACCACCGGCTGGGTGCGCGGCGGCAGCGGCACGTACGACTTCCTGGCCGTCACCGCGAGCGGCACCGACACCCCGGACGACCTGCCCAGCTCGCTGCGGACCATCGACCGGTACGACACCAGCGACTTCACCGCGCGGACCATCACCCTCGGCCAGTCCGGCGCGACGATGCTGATCAACGGCTCGGCCGGCACGAGCATGTCCTCCATGGCCATGATCAGCACCACGCTGGGGTCCAAGGAGATCTGGACGATCAAGAACAGCACGCAGCTGGAGCACTCGTTCCACCTGCACGACGTGCCGTACCAGCTGATCTCCATCAACGGCGAGGACCCGACCGGTGTCGAACTCGGCTGGTACGACACGTACGAGGTGGTCGGCGGCGGCTCGATCGAGATCGCCATGGAGTTCACGGACTTCTCCGACGACACCTACATGTACATGCTCCACTGCCATCTGCTGCAGCACGAGGACGAGGGCATGATGGCGTCCCTCATGGTCACGGACAGCTAGCCGCCGTCCGGGCCTCCTGAGCAGGCTGCCGCCGGCAGTGGAAGTGCCGGCGGCAGCCGTTCGTGAGGTTCCGGTCACTGGCAGGTCCCCCGGAACACGTCGACCCGGCCGTCCGTGCTGTCCGCCACCACGAGGTCGCGGACGCCGTCGCCGTCCAGGTCGGCCGCCGTCGCGTCGTAGGCGCCGGTGGCGGGCACGTCGGTCAGCTCGGTGAGGGTGCCCTCGGTGGCGCCCGTGTACGGCGTGACCGAGTTCCCTTGCAGAGAAGAGACCAGCAGGTCAGTGGTGCCGTCCCCGTCCAGGTCGGCGGCGCCCACGGCGACCGGCAGCGCGGGCGTGCCGTAGGCGGTGGCCGTACCGAAGGTGCCGTCGCCGTTGCCCGGCAGCACGTCCAGGGTGTCGGCGCCGTTGCTCACCGCGGCCAGGTCGAGGTCGCCGTCCCCGTCGAAGTCGCCCTCGGCGAGGGAGTAGAGGCGGGCGGTGGCGGCGTACCCGGTGGCGGTGCCCAGGGCTCCGGTGCCGTCGCCGAGGAGCACGCTCACCCCCGCGCTGCCCACGCTGGCGGTGGCCACGTCGGCATGGCCGTCGCCGTCGAAGTCGCCGACGACGACGCCGTGTGGCTGGCTTCCGGTGGCGGTCTGGCCGGCGTCGGTGAAGGTGCCGTCCCCGTCGCCGAGCAGCACCCGCACGGTGCTGGTCTGCTGCTCGGCGACCACCAGGTCGGCCAGGCCGTCGCCGTTCAGGTCCCCCGTGGCGAGCGCCCGCGGCGACCCGGACACGTCGATCGCCGAAGCCGTACCGAAAGTGCCGTCACCGGAGTTGAGCAGGACACTCACCTGGGCCCCGCCGAAGTCGGCGGTCGCGAGGTCCGGATGCCCGTCGCCGTCGAAGTCGGCGACCACGGTCTGGTACGGCCGGGTCCCCACCGCATACGTGCTGCTCGGCGCCGCGAACGTCCCGTCCCCGGCGCCGGGCAGCACGGTCACCGAGTCGGCGTCGAGGTCGGCCGCCACCACGTCCGCCGCACCGTCACCGTCGAGGTCGGCGGTGACGACGTGCCGGGTGTTGGTGCCGGCCGCGGCCGAGCCGGTCAGGGTGTACGACGGGACGCAGACGGCCGCGTCGGCGGCCCCGGCAGGGAGCGCGGGCAGCGCGCCGGCCAGGAGCAGCCCGCCGGCCACGGCGATCCGCAGGGAGGTGTGCCGGGTCATGCCGTACCGCCTCTCGTCTCAGGCTCTCGTCTCAAGGGACTTGACCGATGTCCGGGCCCGCATCGCTCAGCTCTGGTCGGCGGCGACGCGGAAGCCCACCGTCGGGTAGCCGCCGCTGCCGTCCCGGCCCTCGCCGCGGTAGTGGGTGGTGCAGCTGCGCAGGGTCGCGTACCAGGAGCCGCCGCGCACGGCGTTGACGTCCAGTCCGGCCTCCTGGCCGTTGGTGGCCGTGACGACGCTGGAGGTCCACTCGAAGCAGTTGCCTGCCATGTCGTAGGCGCCGTACACGCTGACGCCGTCCGCGTAGGCGCCCACGGCCGAGGTGAGTCCGCCGGTCGCCATCAGCGCGTCGAAGAGGTCGGTGTAGACGAACCCGGTCCAGGTGTCGTGGTAGATCCAGCCGGTCACCCCGCCGGTCGCGGAGACGGTGAGGATCTCGGAGACCGGCTCGCTCTCGCCGTACCGGGTGGAGTCCGGTTCGTCGTACGTGGCCTCGGTCGAGCCGTAGTCGGCGAGATAGTAGGCGGCGCACACCGCGTTGTAGTTGTACCTGCTGGTGAGCACGGAGTCCGTGTAGGTCGTCCCGGCCGTGTCTCCCCAGGGGTAGGCGTAGGAGCCGGGGCCGCGGGCCGCGCTCTCCCACTCGGCCTCGGTCGGCAGCCGGAAGGTCCAGCCGTCGGCCTGCCCGGTGAGCCAGTCGCAGAAGGCCCCGGTGTCCGCCAACGCGACCTGGAGGACGGGGTGTTGCTCCTTGCCGGCCGGGACCGTGCCGTCGTTCCAGTACGAGGGGACGGTGTACCCGGCGTTCGGGTTGTCGTCGAGGAAGGCCGCGTACTGGGCGTTGGTGACCTGGTAGGCCCCCAGCCAGTAGGGCGCGTCGATCGGCGAGGCCTCGCCCGCGCCCGTGGTGTTGGACAGGTCGGCGGTGAACACGAAGTCCGGGTCCGCGGGGGCGGACACCAGGGTCTGTCCGGCGACGGACGCCGAGTCCGCCGCGGCCACGGCCGGAGCCGCGCCGAGCAGCGACGCGGCGGCTCCCGCGCCGGCGATCCGGAACAACGTCCGCCTGCCGAGAGGCTGTTGGTGCGGTGGTACGACGGTCATGGGGCGGCCCTCCGTCGACTCGATGACTGGGGAGGCCGGTCACGTGGCTTTCAGGGGGGCAGCGCGCCGCGTGACCGGCCGTTCAACGGAACGTAAAGTGCGCGCCTTTGCCGTGGCCCTTGCCGGCCTGTGACTTCTCTGGACGCGCACGCACAGGTTCCGCGCCGGATGCGCGGCCTTTCCCGTTGAGCCCGCAGTCTGCCCGAAGAAGGGCACAGTGTCGACACCTTGCGCTGTGAATGACCGGGGAACCCTTGACCGCGCCTTACTGTCGACACTAGACACTTAGTGGAAGAGCTCCCCACGCGACGAGGAGAACGTCATGACCGAGCCCCGGACCGGACAACGCCTGACCGGCAAGGTCGCCCTCGTCACAGGTGCGGGCGCGGGGATCGGGCAGGGCTGTGCGCTGCTCTTCGCCGAGCAGGGCGCCACCGTGGTCGGCTGTGACATCGACGCGGACGCGGCCGAACGCACCCGCGAACTCGCCGCCGGGCGCGGGGTGAAGGTCGACGTCATGGCCCCGCTGGACATGACGGTCCCGGCGGACGCCCGGCAGTTCGCGGACTCGGCGTACGAACGGTACGGCCGGATCGACGTGCTGGTGACGGCCGGCGCGATCGCCCCGCACATGGCGAGCGCGGCGGAGATGGACTTCGCCGCGCAGTGGACGCCGACCCTGCGCGGCGAGGTCGACGTGGTCTTCCTGCCGGTCCGGGCGGCCTGGCCGCACCTGCTGGCGTCGGGCGGCGGCTCGATCGTCAACTTCGCCTCGGTGAACGCCTTCCGGGGCAGCGGCACGTTCGGCATGGTCGCGCACTGCGCGGGCAAGTCGGCGGTGCTCGGCCTGACCCGGCAGCTCGCCGTGGAGGGCGGCCCGTCCGGGATCCGGGCCAACACCATCTCCCCCGGCATGGTCCGCACCCCGGCCACCGAGTCGGCCGGCGCGCACGAGGGCGCCGCCCAGGCGGCCCTGCTGGCCCGTATCCCGCTGGGCAGGGTCGGCAGGCCCGAGGACATCGCCTGGTGCGCCGTCTATCTGGCGTCCGACGAGTCCGCGTGGGTCACCGGCGGGAACTTCCCGGTGGACGGCGGGGTGCTGGCGAAGTGAGACGGCGGGCCCCCGGGCCCGCCCCGGGGGACTCGCGGGCCGTCACGTCGACGGGGTGCGCCGTCGGCGTGCCGGCTTGCGGCCGGCCTCCTGCTCCTGGATCTGCTCCTCCACCGAGCGCAGCGCCCGCACCGTCGCCCCCGCGATCAGGGCGGACGCCAGCTCGCCGTCACGCTCCTCGCAGGCCTGCATCAGCCGCTCCTGGTCGTCGACGCTGTAGGCGAGGCGGCCGGGGCGGGTCAGGCTGAGGTGGCGGAGCATGAGGGTGCGCAGCGCAAGGGAGTCGAGGATCTGCTTGAGGGTGGCGTTGCCGACGATCTCGGTCATCCGCTCCTGGAGCTGCACATGGCCCCAGAAGTACGCGTCCACGTCGCCCTCGTCGGCGAGTCCGCGCATCTTCTCCACCCGGCCGCGCAGTTCGGCGATCTCCTCGTCGGTGGCCCGCTCGACCAGCAGGGCGGCGAGCATCGACAGGAGCTGCCGCCGGACCTGGTAGATGTCCCGGATGTCCTGGAGGGAGGGCGCGGCGACCCGGGGCCGGCGGCGCGCCTTCATCTCGACCAGGCCCTCCTGTTCGAGGACCATCAGGGCCTCGCGCACGGGGGTACGGCTGGTGTCGAACCGGCGCGACAGGTCGACGCTGTTGAGGTCCTGGCCGGCCGCGAGCCGACCCTCGATGATCCCGGCGCCCACCCACTCGGCGATCTGCGCGACCAGCGGCTCCCGCCGGTCCCGCAGCCGCAGCAGGCGGGCGAGCACGACATGCGTGTCCTGATCGGCCATCGGATGCCCTCCCTGATCCGTGTCCGGGCCCGGTTCCGGGTTCACAGCGGACACAACGGTGTCGACACTATCGCACTTTCACACCGTCCTGTACTACGGTCCCCCCTGCTGTAACCCATCGTCTGTCGACAGTCACCGAATGCTCCAGGAGGCGTGATGCACACCGGCGAACCAGCCCCGCGGACACCGCGGCGCCCGGTGCCGGTCCCCGCGCAGGTACCGGTGACGGAGTATCACATCCCCGTCTCCGGCGGCGGTCTGTGGTGCTGGGACACCGGCGGCCCGGGCAGTGCGGTGATCCTGCTGCATCCGCACTCCGGGAGCGGCGAGAGCTGGCCGTACCAGCAGCCGGTGCTGGCCGCCGCGGGCCACCGGGTCATCGGCTACTCACGACGCGGCGCCCGCGGCTCATACACCGGCACCGGCACCGGCGCGGATGACGTGGGGGATCTGGAGGCCCTCGCCGACCACCTCGGACTGGCCGCGTTCCATCTCGTCGGCGCCGCGGCGGGCGGCCGGATCGCCCTCGCCCACGCGCTCGCGCACGGCGACCGGCTGCTCGGCCTCACCCTCTCGGGCAGCGCCCTGGACCTCCCGGCCCCGGCCCGTCTCGACGGGCTGCCGGTCGAGTTCCGCGAACTGGGCCCGGCGTACCGGGCCGAGAACCCGGACGGCGTCGCCGCCTGGCTCGCGATCCACGCACGTGCCGGCACCGCCGCCGGTTCCCCGCCGCCCCTCCCGCGGACGGCCCCGGACACCCTCACCGCCCCGGTCCAGCTGATCACCGGCGACGCCGACCCCTACTGCCCGCCGTCCCTGCTGCGCCGGCTCGCCCGCCGCTTCGGGGCGCCGGAGCCGGTCGTCGTCGCCGGGGCCGGTCACAACCCGCACTGGGAGCGGCCGGAGACCTGGAACAGGCTGCTGCTGCGCTTCCTGAACCGCTGAACCGCTCCGCGGGATGCGCCGTCGTTCGTCCGCGGCGCCGTCGTGGCTGGTCGCGCGGTTCCTCCCCCAGCCTTCGGCCGGGGGTACCCCCAGCGCCCCTTCAGGGCGCGCTCCTCACCTCCAGGGCGACGAGGAAGCGGGAGACCATGTTGTAGACCGCCACCGTGGCCGTCAGCTCGACCAGTTCGGTCTCGTCGAAGTCCGCTCGCAGGGCGTCGAACAACGCGTCGGGCACCCGGACCTCCCGGGTCATCGCGTCGGCGTAGGCGACGACCCGTGCGGTGCGCCCCTCGAACTCCGGTTTGTCCTTGCGGACTTCGGCCAGCTCCCGGTCACCGAGCCCGGCCCGCCGGGCGTCGGGCTCGTGGGCCTGCCATTCGTACGGCGCCCGGTTGAGGACCGCGATCCGCAGGATGACCAGCTCACGGAGGTCGGCGGGCAGCGACATCCGCTCCCGCACGGCACCGAGCAGGCTGTTCCAGCCGTCGGCCACCGGCGGGCTGTGCAGCAGCATCCGGTCGAGCGGATGCAGGCCGCCGCCCCGGCGGGCGCGGACCCGGTCGGCGATCTCGCCGCTGCCCTCGGTGTCGGGGAGTCGTGCCATGGGGTTCCTTCCGTTTCGGTCGGGTCTCAGTCGAGCAGGGGGCGGGGTATCCGGTCCAACAGCCGTATGGCGTCGAGCCGTCGGACCGGTCCGAGCTCCGGCGTGTCACCGCCGAACACCATCGCCTTCTCCCCCGTGAACTCCGGCCAGCCGGGCAGCGGACCTCCGCCCGGATCGTGGTCCGTCACGAAACGCGCCCAGGTGTCGGCCATGGTGCGGGCCAGTTCGCGGTCCGCGTCGGTCCACGGCCAGGCGCGGGCCGTCAAGGTGTCCAGGACGTAGGGGAGTTCGGCGGTGTGGTGGACGCCGTAGCCGGGGAGGCCGTCCCGGGGCGGGGCCAGCGGGAGGCCGGGGGGCAGCGGCGGGGTCCGGGTGAAGCGGTACATCCAGGTGGGCGCGAGGGCCGCATGGGTCCGCGCCCAGTGCCACACCGGATAGGTGAACCGGCTCTCGCCCGTGAACCGCCGTGCCGTACGGCGGACTTCGTCGCCGTCCCGCAGCGGGTACACGGTGTCCGTGCCGGGCTCGACGGGCAGCCGGCGCAGGATGTCCAGCGAGGCGTACACCGAGCCCTCGTCGTCGTTGGTGCCGACGAGGAGCGGTACGGGGTGCTGGCGGGCGGCGCCGAAGACGTCGTCGCTCGGTTCGGTGAGGACGCGGCCGTCGACGACCGGCCCGAAGTGGCCCTGGAGGACCAGTTCGACGCCGTCCAGGCGGCGCAGGACGCCGAGGCCCCGCTCCTCGGCCCAGCGCAGCCCCTGCTTCTGTGCGGCGGCCTGGTCCGGAAGGGGTCCCTCGGCCCGGCCGATGCCGGAGGCGCTCTGGCCGATCGCCGCGTGGAAGAGGTGCCGGGCGGCCGGTGCGGCCATGAGGTGGCAGATGTGGGCGGCGCCGGCCGAGTTGCCGGCGAGGGTGACCCGGCCCGGGTCGCCGCCGAACGCCGCGATGTTCTCCTGCACCCAGGTGAGCGCGGCGACGATGTCCAGCACCCCGTAGTTGCCGGAGGCTCCCAGGTCGTCCTCGGCGGCGAGTTCCGGGTGGGCGAGGAAGCCGAGGGCGCCGAGCCGGTGGTTGAGGGTGACGACGACCAGGCCGCGCCGGGCCAGCGGGCGGCCGTGGTGGATCTCCTGTCCGCCGTGGCCGTAGCGGTTGCCGCCGCCGTGGACCCAGACCATCACCGGCAGCCGGGCGCCCGGTGCCGGGTCCGGGGTCCACACGTTCAGGTAGAGGCAGTCCTCGCTCATCACCAGCGCCCGCCGGTCGGCGAAGTTGGTGTGGTACATGATCGAGTCGCGGGGCGGCTGGGGCTGCAGCGGGGCCGGGCCGAAGGTGTCGGCCCGGCGTTCGCCGTCCCAGGACGCGGCCGGGCGCGGGGGCCGCCAGCGCAGTTCGCCGACGGGGGGTGCGGCGAAGGGGACGCCCCGGAAGACGGCCACCTCACCGTCGTACTCCCCCACCAGACGACCGCCGCTCGGATGTACCTTGATCACCCGGCCGCCTTGTGCAGCACGCCGTCCTTCATGATGCCCCGGAGCCGGTCGCGGTCCTGGAGGAGCCGGATGTCGGCCAGCGGGTCGCCGTCGACCAGCACCAGGTCCGCGAGATACCCCTCCCGGACCAGCCCGAGTTCCTCGCCCATCCCCATGACCTGGCCGCCGTACCCGGTGGCCGCGCGCAGCGCCTCGGCCGGGGTGAAGCCGAACCAGTCCACGAACAGTTCCAGGTCCCGCAGGTTGCGGCCGACCGGGTTCCAGGCGAAGCCGTAGTCGCCGCCGGGGACGACCCGGATGCCCCGGGCCACGAGTTCGGGTACGACCGCGCGGACGGCGTCCCGGGTGGCCTCGACCTCCATGCCGGGCTCGGGTTCGCTGTCGGCCTCGTGGAGGTTGGCGTGGATGATGCCGGGGGTCGGGGCGACGAAGATCCGGTCGCGGGCGGCCTGGAGGAGGTCGAGGGCCTCCTCGTCGGCGAAGGTGCAGTGGTAGATCGCGCGGATGCCGTGCCGTACGGCCATCTTGATCGACTCGGCCGCGTGGGCGTGCGCGGTGAGCCAGACGCCGTGCTTCTCGGCGGTGTGCGCGGCGGCGGCCACCTCCTCGTCGGTGAACTGCACGATCCGGGACGTGCCCTGTACGACGGCGCTCTCGCCGGAGAGGGACAGCTTGACGATGTCGACGCCGAGTCCGGCCATGTCGGTGACGAACCGGGCGACCGACTCCGGGTCGGAGGCACGGCCCTCGATGCCGGGGAAGTCGTAGACGCCGGGCTCGACCATGCCCGCGCTGCCCTCCCAGGAGGCGGCCTTGAGGCGGGGGCCCGGCATCCAGCCCTCGGCGAAGGCCTTGCGGGCGGCGACCTCCGTGCCGGGCAGCCGGTTGCCGCCGGAGTAGGCGCTGGTGATGCCGTGGTCGAGGAGGACCCGGCCGGCGTGCGCGACGAGCAGGGCCTTCTCCTCGGCGGGTTCGTCGCGGCGCCGGGAGAGGTGCTCGACGGTGGAGCCGAAGCCGAGGTGGGTGTGGGCGTCGACGAGTCCGGGGAGCAGGGTGCCGCCGCCTCCGTCGATCACGCGCGCGGCGGCGGTCAGGTCTCGTGGGACGCGCTCGGCGACCGCGGTGATGCGGTTGCCCTCGACCAGGACCTGCGCGGGGAACGGGTCGCGGCCCGTGCCGTCGAAGACGTGGACGTCGGTGAACAAGAGGGTCATGTGCGCGGCCTCCAGAAGCGGTGGCGCATCTCGCCGACTCCCGCGATCCGGCTGACCAGTTCGTCCTCCGGGGTCAGGAAGCGCTGGGGGACCCGGCGGTTGCCGACGCCCGCCGGGGTGCCGGTGAAGATCAGGTCGCCGGGGAGGAGGGTGCAGAACCGGCTGAGGTGGGCGACCAGCCTCGGGATCGGGAAGATCATGTGGGCGGTACGGTCGTGCTGGACGGTCTCGCCGTTCAGCTCACAGGTCAGCTCCAGGTCGTCGGGGTCGTCGATCTCGTCGAGGCTGACGAGTGCGGGGCCGACGGGGCCGAAGCCCGGGTAGGACTTGCCGAGCGAGAACTGGGCGGGTTTTCCCGCGAGTTGGCTGATCCGCTCGGAGAGGTCCTGGCCGACGGTGAGGGCGACGACCGGGTCCCAGCCCTTCTCCTCGGGCACCTGGTGGGCCTCGTGGCCGATGACCGCGACCAGTTCCAGCTCCCAGTCGACATGGCCGGGCGGCAGGGTGATCGTGGTGTGCGGGCCGGTGAGGCAGGTGGCGAACTTGGTGAAGACGAGCGGGACTTCGGGTTCCTCGTAGCCCGCCTCGGCGGTGTGCGGGCGGTAGTTGAGGGCGACCGCGAAGATCTGGCGGGGGTCCGGGACCGGGGGCTCCAGGTCGGACTCGTCGTAGGGGCGGGCTCCGGTCGCGGCGGCGGACCAGCGGCGCAGGTCGTCCCAGCGGGCGAAGAGGTCGGCGCCGAGGGAGTCGGGGATGTCGATGGCGCCCTCGGGGGTCAGCAGGACGGGGCGGCCGGCGAGTCGTGCGATGCGCATGTCCCGATCACACCCACTGCTCTGCGGGCGGTTCCTGCTCCCCGTAGGCCTCGGCCCAGGACACCACCGGGTTGCGCAGCACGCCCAGGCCCTCGATCTCGGCCTCGACGACGTCACCGGGCTTGAGGTAGTTGGCGAAGGGGTCCTCGGTGCTCGCGGCCACGCCCGCGATGGTGCCGGTGGTGACGAGGTCGCCCGCGCTGTAGGTCTGCGGGGAGTGGTAGGCGACCAACTGCGGGATGGAGACCGACATCCGGCCGGTGTTGGACTTCTGCCGGACGTCGCCGTTGACCCTGAGCTCCATGTCCAGGGCGTGCGGGTCGTCGATCTCGTCGGCGGTGACGATGTACGGGCCGACCGGGCAGAAGGTCTCGATCGCCTTGGAGAAGGAGAAGACCCCGGACTCCATCTCCCGGCGCTGGATGTCCCGCGCGGTGATGTCGTTGAAGACGACATAGCCCGCGATGTGCTCGACGGCCTGCTCGGCGGAGAAGAACCGGCCCGGCTTGCCGATGACGATCGCGAGTTCGAGTTCGTAGTCCAGCTCCCGGGTGAGGTTCGCCGGGTACACGATCGGCTCGTCCGGGCCGATGACCGCGTCGACGTTCTGGAAGAACACGATCCCCTTGTTGACCGGGTGGGACCAGTCCACCCGGACCAGATCCTCGTGGTGCTCACGGAAGTTGCCGGCGGTGTGGAAGAACTTCTTCGGCACGATCGGGGCGCGGAGCCGGACGTCGGCGAGCGCGAACGTCCGTCCGGTCTCGCCCACTTGGCCCTCGCGCTCGAAGTAGGCACGGGTGGAGGGCACTTCCAGCTCCACGACGGTGTCCCCGTCGAGCCGGCCCACCAGTCCGTGGTCCGGGCCGCCGTCGAACGTCACCAGCTTCATCAGACCTCCCTAAACTGTCGACAGACAGCCTCCCTTGAGCCCGTCTGGTCGTCAATAGGCGCGCAAAGTGTGGACACATATCGGTGCGGTGACCTACCGTCCGATCCATGCGGACGACATGGGACTTCACGGGGACGAGGGCGCTGGTCGCCGGGGCCGGCGGGATCGGAGGGGTGGTCGCGGGCGAGCTCGCGGACGCGGGGGCGGCCGTGGTCGTCCTGGACGTCGACGAGGGCAACCTGGCCCGGGTGGCCTCGGGGTCCGTCAAGGGGCTCTGTGCCGACCTGACTTCGGCGGACGCCTGCCGGGCCGCTGTCGACCGTGCGGTGGATCTGCTCGGCGGTGTCGACGTGTTCGTGCACGCCGTGGGGACCAACGACAGGCGGCCGGTGCTCGACACCCCGGACGAGGTCTGGGAGCGGATCACCTCGGTCAACCTCGACAGCGCGTTCTGGCTGGGGCGGGCCGTGGGCGGGGCGATGGTGCCGGCCGGGTACGGGCGGATCGTCTATCTGTCGTCCGTGTCCGGCCTGTTGGCCCACGCCAACCACGCGCCCTACGCCGCGACCAAGGGAGGCGTCGACCAGCTGATGCGGGTCATGGCCCGGGAGTGGGCGGCGAGCGGGGTCACCGTGAACGCGGTCGCGCCCGGGTACACCGAGACCGACCTCACGCGTGAGTACCTCGCGGCGCCGGGGGTCCGGGCGTCCCTGGAGTCCCTCGTCCCCGCGGGCCGGCTGGGCCGGCCCGCCGATCTGACCGGACCCGTCCTCTTCCTCGCGTCCGACTCCGCGGCGTTCGTCACCGGACAGGTGCTGTACGTCGACGGCGGGCGGACGCTCGTCTGAACCCTCAATCACGATGACCTTGGAGGCCGTATGACCGCCGTGTTCGAACGTTTCGCCGGGAAGACCGTGCTCGTCACCGGCGCCGGTACCGGGTTCGGTGCCGAGATCGCCGTGCGGGCGGCGCGCGAGGGGGCCGATGTCGCCGTCCACTACCGCGGTTCCCGCGAGGGGGCCGAGGCGACCGCGGAGCGCGTGACCGCGCTCGGCCGCAAGGCGCTCGTCGTGCAGGCCGACATCTCCGAGCACGCGCAGATCACGCGGCTCGCGGAGGAGGTGTGGGCGCACTTCGGACGGCTGGACGTGGCGGTCAACAACGTGGGGGACGTCGCCCGGGAGCAGATGTCCTGGCGGGACGTCACGGAGGAGTCGATCGACCATGTGCTCGCCGTCGACATCAAGGGCACGTTGCTGTGCACGCACGAGTTCGGGGCGCGGATGCTGGAGCAGGAGGGGGGCGGGGCGATCGTGAACATCGGGTCGACGGTGGTGGTGCGGGGCAGTGCGCGGGCGCCGCAGTACGCGGCCGCGAAGTACGGGATCATCGGGCTGACCAAGTCGTATGCGCATGCGTTGGCGCCGAAGGTGCGGGTGAACGTGTTCGCGCCGGGGTTCATCGAGACGGCGGCGACGTTGGGGCGGGAGGACTGGAAGAGCGGGCGGGGGGATGTGCTCAGGGCGGCTACGCCGCTCGGCCGCATACCCGGGCCGGAGGAACTGGCGGGCGCTGCGCTGTTCTTGGCGACCGAGGATGCGGGGCACATCACAGGTGGCTTCTTGGTGGCTGATGGGGGATACAACATGATTGGGGCGTAGAGGTTGTGGGTTGGGTGCGAGTGCGTGGGGGCTGGTCGCGCAGTTCCCCGCGCCCCCAAACAGGTGAGTTCCCCAGCCCCAGCTGAAATGCTCAGGCTCGTCGCTCGAAAAGCTCCGGCCCCCGGGATTCGGTTCGCATCCATCCCCGGGGGCCGGCCCTTGTCTCTTGGTCTGTTTACGACACCGTCAGGGTGAGGGCGCCCGTGTAGCTCTTGCCGGCGGTGATGGTGGTGGCGGTGCCGTCGACCGTGAGGGTGACGGTCTTGCCGCTGGGGGCCTCGATCGCCGCCGTGGAGGCCAGGGTCAGGGCGCTCAGGTACGACGTTCCCGTCACCGTCCAGGTCGAGCCGGCGCCCAGGGTCACCAGGACGCCGTTGTTGACCACCGCGCTCGGGGTGTTGGTGACCTCGCTGATCTCGCGGTACTCGGTCTTGGTGATGGTGGAGACGCTGTGCTTGGCGGTGCTGGCCGAGATGACGCCCTCGACGGTGGAGCCGGTGAAGGAGAGGGTGAGGTTCTGGCCCTGGAGGCTGGCGTTGCCGCCGCCCCAGACGGAGTTGTAGAAGTCGCCGGTGAGGGCGATGTCGGTGAAGGTGCCCTTCGCGTCGGTGGACTGGGAGCTGGTGGTGGTCCAGCTGGAGGACTTGGTCGGGGAGCCGGTCGGCTCGGTGTAGGTGCCGGTCGTCTCGCTGGACCAGGCCTTGCCGGAGACCGTGACGCTGCTCGGGCGGTCGGTGTCCATGAGCTGGAAGAGGACGCCGTTGCCGCTGGTGATCGTGGCGCCGTCGGAGCCGTCGACGGTGACGGTGCCCGCGACGGCCTTGCACATGAACGTGGTCTCGCCGGTGTTGACCTGGGTGCCGCCGTCGATGGCGACCGAGCCCGCCGCGTACCACATGACCATGAAGCGGCCCGCGTCGATGGTGGTCGACTGCACGGGGAGGTCGTCGAGTTCGGCGGAGGTGAGGCCGAGGGAGAGGGAGGTGTTGAGGGCGGAGACCGCGCTCTTGGTGCTGTCGCCGTAGTGCGCCGAGGCGCCCCAGTGGATCAGGGCGTAGTCGCCGACGTCGAAGGTGCAGCCGAGGAAGTGCTCGGTGACGTTGCCGATCGCGTAGCTGCCGTAGCCCTCGCCGCCGGTGTTGGCGATGGTGCTGTTGATGGCGGTGAGGGTGCAGTAGCTGCCGCCGTCGACCGACAGGGCGCCCCACTTCTCCGAGGAGATCGAGGAGTTGATGTACGTCGCCTTGGTGCTGGCGCCGAGCAGGTTGGTGGCGCGGACGTTGCCGGAGATGCCCAGCATCCACGGCACGGTGATCATGTAGCGGGTGTCGCCGGTGCCGGCGGCCGGGTACTCGTCGGGGACGACGCCGTCGGCGCACTTGATGGTGGAGTTCTTGACGATCACGTTGGCGGTGGCGTCGGCGATGACCGCCGTACGGACCACGCCGACGTTGTTGATGTTCGCGCCGTCGAGGACGAGGGTGGTGCCCGAGCCGGTGCCGACGACGGAGGCGCCGTAGCCGACGAAGTCGCAGCGGCCGTTGCCGTCGAAGGCGATGGTCGGGTCGGTGAGGGTGTAGCTGCCGCCGCCCGCGACGTAGACGCCGTTGAAGGCCTCGCCGTTGGAGAGCAGGGTGATGCCGGAGGCTTCCGAGTCGGTGACGGTGCCGCCCATGACGTCGGAGGGGACGGACTTGGACTCGTCCACACCGTCGGCGTCGACGTAGACGGCCTGGCGGAAGGGGAAGGTGAGGGTGGAGTAGGTGACGTCGGTGGCCTCGGCGACGTTCAGGACGATGGTGCCGCTGTAGGTGCCGGCCGCGATGGCGGTGGCGACGCCGCCGTTCCCGTCGGTGAGCGCGGCGAGTTCGCTGCCGGTCTCCACGCCGTTGACGGTGAGGGAGAGGCTGTAGCCGTCGGGGACGGCGATGGTGCCGCCCTCCTCGATGGTCAGGCAGGTCGCGGTGGTGGTCTCGGTGAGGGTCAGGGTCTCGTCCGAGCCGACGGTGATGCAGGTGTCGGCCTTGGCGCCCTTGCCCTTCTTCCGGCCGGCGGCCTGCGCGGTGGCCGGGGCCAGGAGGGTGGGGGCGAAGGCGGCGGCCACCGCGATGATGAGGGCGCGGGGGCGGGCCCGGTTGGCGATCGGCCGGTCGAGCAGGTCGGTGGCGGACGTGGTGTCCTCGTGGTCCGTCCGGTTGTCGGTGGGCAGCACTGTGAACTCCTTTGTTTTCCAGTGTTTTCGGGCAGGGGGTATCGCCGTGCGGCGACACGGGGGGCGCGGGCAGGGGTGAGCCGGGCGTGGCGCCCGTGGGCGCACGCCCTCCCTGCTCGGTGGTGGGGGGGTGGGTCAGTGGTGGGCGGGCGCGGCGTCCTGGTCGAGGCGCTCGCCGCGGATCCGGGCCAGCACGCGTGTGCGCAGTTCCGCGAAGCGCGGGTCGGCGCGGGTGGTGAGCTGGTCGCGGTCGGTGCCGAAGGGCACGGTAAGGGTGTCGAGTACGGCCGTGGGGCGGCCGCCGAGGACGATCACGCGGTCGCCGAGGTAGACGGACTCGTCGATGTCGTGGGTGACGACGACGACCGTGATGCCGAGGCTGCGGCGGAGCTGGAGGGTGAGGTCCTCCAGGTCGAAGCGGGACTGGGCGTCGACCGAGCCGAACGGCTCGTCCATGAGCAGCACCGGAGCGTCGTAGGCGAGACCCCGGGCGATGGCGACGCGCTGCTGCATGCCGCCGGAGAGCTGCCAGGGGTACTTGTCGCCGACGTCCGCGAGGCCGACGGCGTCCAGGCACTCCAGGGCGGTCGCCCTGCGGGCCGCCTTCTTCACGCCCCGCCCCTGGAGCGGGAAGGCCACGTTGTCCCACACCCGCATCCAGGGCAGCAGCGAGCCGCGGTAGTCCTGGGAGACCACGGCGATGTCGGCGTGCGGCTCGGTCAGTCGCTGGTCGCCGTAGCGGACCGCGCCCGCGGTGGGCGGGGTGAGTCCGGCGAGGCAGCGCAGCAGGGTGGTCTTGCCGGCGCCGGAGGGGCCGACGATGCACACCGACTCCCCCGGGTCCACCCGCAGGGTGAGTCCGGCGAGCACCCGGTGTTCCTGCGGGCTGCCCTGGCCGAAGGTCATGCAGAGGTCCTCGACGTGGAGGGCGGATCCGCGGGTCATACGACCACTCCGTTGCTCTTCTTCTCGACGGACTCGGTGGGCTCGGTGGACGTGATGGGCAGGGGGCGGCGGGTCCGGGGCGCGCGCTGGTGGTACCAGCCGAGGAGGGCGTGCTCGCAGAGCAGGAGCAGCACGCTCAGGCCGTAGCCGAGGACGCCGATGAGGAGGGTGCCGGCCCAGGTGTCGGCTACGTGGAAGCTGGATCCGCTCTGCAGGATGAAGTTGCCGAGGCCGATCGGCGAGCCGTAGATCTCGCTGACGACCATGAGGACGACGGCGATGGAGAGCGCGACCCGGATGCCCGCGAAGATCTGCGGGAGGGCGCCCGGGAGGACCACCCGGCGCAGTTGGAGGTGCCAGGGGACGCGGTAGCCGCGGGCGGTCTCGTGCACGGCGGGGTTGATCTGGCCGACCCCGGCGATGGTGTTGAGCAGGATCGGCCAGACGGAGCCGAGGAAGATCAGGAAGACCTTGGGGCCCGAGCCGATGCCCAGGGTGAGGATGATGACCGGCACGAAGCCGACGGTCGGGGTGGCGCGGGCGAAGTCCAGGAGCGGGCCGAGGGCCAGGCGCAGGGTGCGGACCTCGCCGATGACCAGGCCCGCGCCGACGCCGACGGCGGTGGCGAGGAGCAGGCCGAGCACGATGTTGCGGAGGCTGAACCAGAGGTCGTCGAGGAGGCCGCCGCCCGCGAGTTCGCTCCACAGGGTGTGCAGGACCGTGGTCAGGGGCGGGAAGTAGAAGCTGGTGCTGCCCGCGGTGGAGATCAGCAGGATCGCGAAGACCAGGGCGGGGAGCCAGAGTTGGCGGATCGCCGCGCGGACGGTCATGCCGCCTCACCCGCCCTCGCCGGGGGCCGCCAGCGCAGCAGCCGGTGTTCGGCGTACTGGGCGAGCAGGGTGATCGAGTAGCCGATCGCGCCCGCCGTGAGGATGTAGGCGTAGGCCCGGTCCGAGGCGCCGGCCTGCTGCGACTCCATGATCATGTGGCCGATGCCGGGCAGGGTGGTGAGCACCTCGACGCCGATGGCGACCAGGACGGAGGTGGTGGCGGCCAGACGCAGGCCGGTCATCACGGAGGGGACGGCGCCGGGCAGGATCACCCGGCGGAAGCGCAGCAGGCGGGGGATGCGGTAGCCGTGCACGGTCTCGTGGACGGCCGGGGTGACGCTCCGGGCGCCGTACTGGGACTGGAGCAGGATCGGGAAGACGCAGGCGATGAAGACGACCGTCGCCTTCATGCCCGGGGTCGAGCCGAGCACCAGCAGGAACACCGGGAGCAGGGCGATCACCGGGAAGGAGCGCAGGATCTCCACCAGCAGCCGGGAGGACTCCTCGGCCGCCGCGTACACCCCGGTGACCAGGCCGACCGGGATGCCGACGGCGACGGCGACCAGGAGCCCGAGGACCGCGCCGTCCAGGGTGTCGCCGACGGCCTGCCAGTAGGTCCCGCTGCCGAGCAGGTCGCCGAGGGCGCCGGCGACGGCGGCGGGGCCGGGCAGCGCGGTCGGACTCACCACACCGGCCGCGGCGACCAGCCCCCACAGCGCCAGCACGGCCGCGAGCGCGCTCAGTTGGAGGAGGCGGACCCTCACTGGGTCACCACGGGTGCCTGGTCCCAGTACACGTCGGCGTCCTTGGGCTCGTTGTCGAGCAGGCCGAACTCGTGCATCTTGGTGATCACCGTGCGCATCATCGTCTTGTTGAGGTTCTTGTCGTAGTAGCTGATGTCGTGGGCGTCGATGAAGGAGGCGTCGACCTGGGTGTACTTCTTGTCGATGGCCTTGACGGCGGCCGGGTGGGCGTCGGCGTAGGTGATGGCCTTGGCGACGGCGTCGACGAACTTCTTCGCGGTGTCGCCGTTGGCCGACAGGTACTTCTGGCTGGCGAAGAGCAGGCCCTGGACCATGCCGGGCAGGTCGTTCATGCCGTTGCCGACGGAGCGCAGCCCGCTGTCCTTGGCTGCGAAGTAGAACGGGCCGAAGGAGAACACCGCGTCCGTCTTGCCGGACTTGGCGGCGTCGGTGAGCGAGGTCGTGGGCAGGGCGACGAACTTGATCTTCGAGGGGTCGCCGCCGGCCTGCTGGGTCAGGTACTCGCAGATGAACTGGATGGTGCCGCCGAGCGCGGAGATGCCGACGGTCTTGCCCTCCAGGTCCTTGAAGGACGTGATCTTGCTGTCCTTCTTCACCAGGAGTCCGTCGGTGGGGTCGGTCTTCGTGGTCGCGGACTGCAGGCCGGTGACGATCCGGATGCCCATGCCCGAGGCCGCGCCCTTGAGGAAGCCGGAGCTGTCCGTCATCGCGAACTGGGCCTCGCCGTTGAGGACGGAGGGCGCGTTCTGCGAGGTGTCCTGGGCGCCGGCCTTGATGGTGACGTCGAGGCCCGCGTCCTTGAAGTAGCCCTGCTGCTCGGCTATGTAGAGCGGCTCGAAGATGGCGCCGTTGGAGCGCAGGACGGTGATCTTCGCCTTGCCGTCGGCGGTCTGGGTGCCGGCGGCCGAGTCGCCGCCGCAGGCGGTGGCGGTCAGCGACACGGTGGCGGCCAGGGCGGTCAGCAGGACGAGGGTGCGGCGCCGCGGGTTTCTCGAAGTCTGCATGGAACGGCTCTCCTTCGGGGCGTGGATCACTGTGTCCGCGCGGGGCCCGCGGCGGCGTAGGCGGTGGTGGATTCGGCGGGGGTCATGTAGGTGCGGAACAGGCCGTCGGGGTCGTACACGGCCCGGATCTCCTCCAGGCGGCCCGCGTTGGCCGGGCTGAGCCCGTGGTCGGGGCGGTCCGCGAGGTTGTTGTCGGAGAACTGCAGCCCCGTGGACAGGTGCTGGATCGCGGCGAGTCCGCCGTGCGCCCACCGCTCGTGGAGGAGGTCCTCGGCCGGGTCCGTCCAGCCGGCGTTGGGCGAGAGATAGAGCTTGGCCTGGCTGGACCAGCAGGCGTCGGGGCGCTCCGGGAAGCCGCCCCACAGCATCCACAGGACGTGGCTGGTGGTGTCCGGCGCGGAGTCGAACAGCGGCCGGGCGGCGGCCAGCACCTTGTCGACCGGCTCGTCGGTCCAGATGCCGTCAAGCGCCCAGCGCATCCCGGCCGGGGTCATCCGGTCGGCGTGCGTGTACAGCTCGGCCATCGTCGTCTCGGCACCGACGACCTCCCGCAGTGCCCGGTCCCGGAAGGGCGCGGTCTCCAGCAGGGCGAGCGGCTCGGAGGTCTCGTCCTGGGCGAAGGCGGTGGCGGTGACCGAAACGGTGTGCCGGTCGAGGCCCTCCACGAACCCGACCTTGGCCGAGAACTCGACCTCTCTCGGCAGCAGTTCGAGCGTGTCGTACGTCCAGGCCAGCACCTCGTCCCGGAGGTCGAGCGGGTAGCTGTGCAGGGTGCGCAGCAGCCGCTTCGGCGCCGGGTGCAGGGCGAGGTGGAAGCGGGTGACGACCCCGAAGAAGCCGGGGCCGCTGCCGCGCGCCGCCCACAGCAGGGCGGGGTGGTCGGCGTCGGTGGCGTGCACCAGGGTGCCGTCGGCGAGGACGACGTCCACGGCGCGGATGCCGAGGCAGGCGGGGCCGAGGTGGCGGGAGTCCCAGCCGTAGCCGCCGCCGAGGAGGAAGCCGCCGAGGCCGACGGTGGGGGCGTGGCCGGTGGGGAAGAACAGACCGTGGGGAGCGGCGGCTTCGAGCAGGGCGGGTCCGGTGGCGGCCGGCTGCGCGGTGGCGGTACGGGTGGCCGGGTCGACGGTGACCTCCGTCAGGCGGGACAGGTCGAGCAGCATCCCGCCGTCGCGGACGCCGTTGCCGACCCAGCTGTGGCCGCCGGAGCGGATGCCGATGCGGTGGCCCTCGGCGTGGGCCAGCCGGACTGCCGCGACGACGTCCAGCTCGTTGCGGGCGAGCACGATGACGTCGGGGTGGCGGTCGGGTTTGCGTTCGTTCCAGACGGCGTCGAGACGGGCCCGTTCGTAGGACTCGTCGCCGCGCCGGATGAGGGTGCCCTGGGGCAGTTGGTGCATGGCCGTCTCCTCACGCGTTTCACCCGGGACCATACTGTCGACACTTTCGGCCTTCAAGAGATGCGTCATCGAAATATCTGGCATCTCTGCCGACACTAGGTACATCAGTGTGGGGTGCCGTGCGTCGTCGTTTGTCTGCGGCGCCATGGGGGCTGGGCGCGCGGTTCCCCGCGCCCCCGAAGGGGCGCTTCACTCGTCGAAGTCGAACAGTTCGGCCGGGTTGGTTACCAACAGGCTTTTCAGTACCGCTGGTTCGGGGGCGATGCGCTCCAGCAGGTCCACCAGCAGGCCGTCGTCCGGGGGGTCGCCGGTGATGTTGACGTGGGGGTAGTCGGTGCCCCAGACCACCCGCTCGGGGGCGTACGCGACCAGGGACGCGGCGAGGTCGACGGCGTCGGTGTACGGCGGGCCCTCCAGGGAGAGGCGGTCGACGCCGCTGACCTTGACCCAGACGTCGCCCGTGTCGAGCAGGGCGCGCAGGGTGCGG
Source organism: Streptomyces sp. NPDC048291 (assembly GCF_043201715.1). Classification (NCBI taxonomy): domain Bacteria; kingdom Bacillati; phylum Actinomycetota; class Actinomycetes; order Kitasatosporales; family Streptomycetaceae; genus Streptomyces; species Streptomyces sp. NPDC048291. The sequence continues at coordinate 85,506 of NZ_JBICZC010000013.1, read as the reverse complement.
GTGGCCGGGCTGTCGCGGCCCGCGGCCAGGTCGACGCGGCCCATGTGGTCGATCACCACCCGGCCGGGCAGGGCGCGTACGACGTCGGTCAGGTCCGGCAGGTCGTCGCCGCGCACATGGAGCTGGGCGGCCCAGCCGAGACCGTCCACACGGTCCAGTACGGCGTCGATCTCGGCGTTCGTCGGCCGGCTCCGCAGGTGGGGCAGGAAGTTGAGCCGGAAGGCCCGTACGCCCGCCCGGTGCAGTTCCTCCGCCTCGGCCCGGCTCGTGGTCTCGCCGATCAGGGCCACGCCCCGCACCCGCCCGCCGCCGGCCGCGAGGGCGTCGAGCAGCACCCGGTGGTCGTGGCCGTAGCAGGACGACTGCACGACCACCGTCCGGGTCAGCCCCAGGTGGGCGTGGAGGGAGCCGAGTTGCTCCTTGGGGGCGTCGAGCGGGGTGAAGGTGCGGTCCGGTGCGTACGGGAAGCGGGCGACGGGTCCGAAGACGTGGCAGTGGGCGTCGCAACTACCCGGGGGCAGACGGAGTTTCGGCACCCTGGGCGACGGGTGCGGGGGCGGGCAGCCCGGCGAGGGCGCGGGGAGCGGGAGCCGGGGCAGGACGGCCGGTGCGGGCGCGGCGGGTTCAGTCACAGCGGGCCGTCATTCCGCCGTCGACCACGATCTCGGTGCCGGTGACGAACCGCGCCTCGTCCGAGGCCAGGAAGAGTGCCGCGTACGCGGTGTCGCGCCCGTCGCCCATGAAGCCGAGCGGGATCCGGGCCTGGCGCTGGGCGAGGAGTTTCGCCACGTCCCCGCCCGCGCGCTGCCCGGCGAGCCGGGCCTCGACCAGCGGGGTGTGCAGCTGCCCGGGGACGACGGTGTTCACGCGGATACCGTCCGGCGCGTACTCGACGGCCGTGACCCGGGACAGCTGGATGACCGCCGCCTTGGCCGCCGCGTATCCCACCTGGGCGGCGCCCGTCCAGCGCAGTCCGGAGCAGGAGGCGGTGTTGACGATCGACCCTCCCCCGCCCCGCCGCATGACCGGGACGGCGTGCTTGCAGGCGAGGAAGGCGCTGGTGAGGTTGGTCCGCAGCTGGCTCTCCCAGTCCTCCAGGCTGAGCTCCACCACCCCGCCCGCCCGGGAGCCGCCCACGTTGTTGACGAGGATGTCGATCCGGCCGGCCCGTTCGGCGGTCTCGGCGAAGTAGGCCCGGACGGCGTCGGGTTCGGTGACGTCCAGGAGATCGGTGCGGACCGTGCCGCCCTCGGTACGGATCTGGTCCGCGGTGACCTGCAACGCGTCCTTGTCCCGGTCGGTGAGAAGGACGGTGGCGCCTTCGCGGGCGAAGAGCACGGCGGCGGCGCGGCCGTTGCCCCAGCCGGGGCCGACGCTGCCGGCGCCGCCGATGACGGCGACCTTGCCGGCGAGCCGCCCTGCACGAGGGCTGAGTGGGTGTTCTGGCGTGTCCTGAAGCACAGGAGCCTCCCTCCATGGGGGATCGGAGCCTGCCGACAGTCATAGCCAAGTGTCGACACAAAGTAAACATGAGAGCTTTGTTGAGCGGATACCCGGCGCCTTCTTGCCAAGGGTGTCGACAGAGGGCTTGTATGGGTATCGGTACCGAGGAAGCAGCCGATCCGGAGGACAGCCGTGCAGAAACCCCCCGTCTTCACCCCGGAGGAGATCGCCCGCTTCCGCGCCGAGCTCGGTGCCCGCCGGGCGCCCGGTGCGCACGAGCCCGGCCGCTGGTCGGTGAGTCCGCTCAACCGCCGTACGGACGTGGTGGGTTCGCTGCCCGAGACGGTCCGGCTGCGGGACGCGACCCTGCGCTCGCTGGAGACCCTGCCGGGCGTCACCGCCCCGGCCGCGGCGAAGCGCGCCTTTCTGCGGCGGGTGGTGGCGACCGGGGTGCCGGAGGTCGTCACCGCCGGACCGGGCGGACGGGACGAGGGCGTGCTGAAGGCCGAGGTGGATCTGGTCAAGGGCGAGAACCCGCAGTGCCGGGTGATCTGCCCGCTGATGCGCTCGACGGAGGACATCGACCGTGCCGCGCGGGCCGGTTACGACGCCGTCCAGGTGTGGGTGCAGGGTTTCGGCGAGACGGCGCTGCTCTACCGGCCCGACGTGTACGCGGCCGCGTGGCGGGGCGAGGAGTGGCGGACCCCGGAGACCGCGCGCGACCGGGCCGCCGTGCTGGGGCGGGCGGCGCGGCTCGTCTCGTACGCCCGCTCGCTGGGCGTCGAGGTGATCGCGCCGATGCTGATGGTGTCGTACCTGACGGAGGAGGACCACGCGGCGACCGTCGCGGCGCTGGCCGAGGCCGGGGCCGGGGAGCTGACCCTCTTCGACGGGCCGGGCGCGATGAGCCCCGAGGCGTTCGGGTATCTCGTACACCGGACCAGGGAGTTGGCGCCGGACGTGGCGGTGGGTCTGCACCCGCACAACACGTTCGGACTGGCCGTCGGCTGCGCGGTCGCCGCCGTCCGGGCCGGCGCCGGCGCCGTGGAGCTGTCGGTCAACGGCTACTGCGGCGGTCCGGGCAACGCCGATCTGGCCGCCACGGCGCTGGCCTTCGAGGCCGTCTACGGCGTCCGTACCGGCATCCGTACCGAGGCACTCACCGAACTCTCCCGGCTGGGTGCGGAGGTGACGGGCTATCGGACGGCCTGGAACCACCCGATCACCGGTCCGGACGCGTTCTGCTGGGGCGGCCTCGACTTCATCACCCAGGAGACGGCGGTGGATCCGCTGCTCCACAACTGCGTGGAGCCGTCCCTGGTCGGCAACGAACGCCGGATCCCCTTCACCCCGGACAGCGGCCCGTACACCCTGGCCGACCGGACGGCAGCGCTCGGCATCGACCTGCCTCCGGCCGGCCTGGACCAACTGCTGGATCAGGTGCAGCAGTTGATGGCCCGGGAGAACCGCCTCGCCGATGACGCCGACCTGCGGGCGCTCGCCCGGGAACTGGGGTGACCGGCCGGCCCGGTGGCCATGACGGGTTGGCGCACCGGGCCGGCGGCGTCAGCCTGCCTCCGGGCCCGTCGGCCTCAGGAGGTGCTGACACCCACGGTGAGCGTCGCCTTGTACCCGTCGGAGACGCTGTCACCCAGTGCGGTCAGGGTCAGCAGGCCGGAGGAGGCACCGCCGTCGTCGTAGATGGTGTCGTCGGAGAGCTGGGTCTCCGTGGTGGTGTTGTCGGAGTACGGCGAGGTCGCCTGGACCTCGGTGTTGATGTCCGCGTCGAAGAACAGCTGACCGGTGTGGATGATCGAGCCGCCGGTGTACGAGTCGTCGGTCAGCGTCACGTCGGTGTGCACCCGCATGTGGACGTGGACGGCCCGGGAGACGTAGTGGCCCGGCCAGATCGAGATGAGGCTCACCTGGCCGTCGGAGTCGGTCAGCTGGCCGCCCCGCAGGAAGGTGCCGTCGTCGGTCTCGGTGTGGCCGTTCTTGCCGACGAACCCGGAGTACTCGCCGAGCGCGTCGCAGTGCCAGATCTCGACCAGCGCGTCCGCCAGCGGGGCACAGTCGTTGGCCTCGTCGACGACGGTGAAGGTGTACTGGACCTCGACACCCTCCTTGTCCTCGCGGACGTCCTCGCGCACCAGCGCGCCCGTGAGCGAGTACGGGCCCTCGGTGACCTCGGCGGTGAGGGAGCAGACACTGGAGGAGGCGTCGCTGCTGACGGTGGTGGAGGCGTCGGAGTCGGCGTCCGGGGTGACGGTGTCGGCGGAGGCGAGACCGGCGGCCATCAGCCCGCCGGCCGCGGCGATGGTGGCGCCGCCGATCAGCACGCGCCGCCGTTTCATCGTGTTGTCCATGCGGTGACGGCCCGGCTGGGCGTCGAGGGTGTCGGCGGAGGCGGGCTCGGGGTTCTGCTCGGAGGCAGAGGCGTTGTCTGTCATGTCACGAGAACCTAAGGACCGACCTGAGGTGGGCCATGGCCACGCACTGTGAGAACACTGGGGAAAGAACGCCTCAACTCACCCTCTTTGGAAGACAGTTGGGGCAGATTCCGCGTGTTGCGGGCGGCCCTCAGCTCAGTCCGGCGGCCCGTGCCCGCTCCACCGCCGGGCCGATCGCCTTCCCGACGGCCTCGACGTCGGCCTGGGTGGAGGTGTGGCCGAGCGAGAAGCGCAGGGTGCCGCGGGCCAGGTCCGGGTCGGTGCCGGTGGCCAGCAGGACATGGCTCGGCTGGGCGACCCCGGCGGTGCACGCGGAGCCCGTCGAGCACTCGATGCCCTGGGCGTCCAGCAGCAGGAGCAGCGAGTCGCCCTCGCAGCCGGGGAAGGTGAAGTGCGCGTTGGCGGGGAGGCGGTCCACCGGGTCGCCGCCGAGGATCGCGTTGGGCACGGCCGCACGGACGGCGTCGATCAGGGCGTCCCGCAGGGCGCCGATCTCCCGGGCGAACCACTCGCGGCGCTCGGTGGCGAGCCGGCCCGCCACCGCGAAGGAGGCGATCGCCGGGACGTCGAGGGTGCCGGAGCGGACGTGCCGCTCCTGGCCGCCGCCGTGCAGGACGGGGACGGGGGTGTGCTCACGGCCGAGGAGCAGGGCGCCGATGCCGTACGGGCCGCCGACCTTGTGGCCGGAGACGGTCATCGCGGCGAGGCCCGAGGAGCCGAAGTCCACCGGGACCTGGCCGAAGGCCTGGACCGCGTCGGCGTGCATCGGGATGCCGAACTCGTTGGTCACGGCGGCGAGTTCGCGGACCGGCAGGACCGTGCCGATCTCGTTGTTGGCCCACATGACGGTGGCGAGGGCCACGTCGTCGGGGTTGCGTTCGACCGCCTCTCGCAACGCCTCGGGGTGGACCCGGCCGTAGGTGTCGACGGGGAGGTACTCCACGGTGGCGCCCTCGTGTTCGCCGAGCCAGTGGACGGCGTCCAGGACCGCGTGGTGTTCGACGGGGCTGGCGAGGATCCGGGTGCGGGCCGGGTCGGCGTCGCGGCGGGACCAGTAGAGACCCTTGACCGCGAGGTTGTCGGCCTCGGTGCCGCCGGAGGTGAGGACGACCTCGCTGGGGCGGGCGCCGAGCGCTTCCGCGAGGGTCTCCCTGGATTCCTCGACCGTGCGGCGGGCCTTGCGGCCGGAGGCGTGCAGGGAGGACGCGTTGCCGCTGACGCGGAGGGCGGCGGTGAGTGCTTCCACCGCTTCCGGGAGCATCGGGGTCGTGGCTGCGTGGTCGAGGTAGGCCATGGTGGGGTCGATTCTACGGGCGGCTCCGCCGCAGGACCGAGGGGCGCCGTGGCCGGCTCGGGCCGGTGGGTCACCGCGGGCCGTGCGGGGCTGGTCGCGCAGTTCCCCGCGCCCCTTTGGGGCGCTGCCCTTGAGGGCGCCTTCGAGGATCCGTTCACAGGCTCCAGGAGACCGTGTTCGAGGCTGCCATGGCGATGGCGAGGACCGCGAGGTCGGCCACGCCGAGGGCGAGGCCCAGGTATGCGCGGCCCTTGCGGGCCGTGCCGTGCCACAGGGAGACCAGGGACAGGATGATCGCGATCGGGCCCAGGAACAGGTTGAGGACCAGGAGGCCCAGGAGGCCCAGGATGAAGGACGCCACGGCCATGCCGTCGGCGTCGCGGGTGGGGGTCCCCGGGCGGGGGGTGGCGGGGGCGGTGAGTTGCATCATGCTCAGCTCCTGAAGTGAGCGGGGACGGCAGGTCAGTTGGCGGAGGTCTGGCGGCGGCGGGCGAGGCGCTCGCGGAGTGCGAAGACGGCCAGCCAGACGACGATCACGGCGGCGAGGCCTGCGGTGACGTCGAGCGGTGCGTGGGCCACGGTGCCCAGCACCACGCCGAGCAGCATGAGTGCGGCGACGAGGAACAGCATGGGGTGGATCCCCCTCCGTTACATTTGGGTGAACGGTTGTAGTAACAGTTGTTCACTGACTTTGAGTCTAGCAACCCGCACGGCTTTTCAATTCCGGAGAACAGTTGTTAACTGGATGACATGAGTCACACCCTCGGCATCCGACAGGCCCAGAAGCAGAAGACCCGCCAGGCCTTCCTGGACGCGGCGCTCGCCCTGCTGGAGGAGCAGAGCCTGAGCAGCCTGGGACTGCGCGAGGTCACCCGGGCCGTGGGCGTCGCCCCGACCGCCTTCTACCGGCACTTCCGCTCCACCGCCGACCTCGGCGTCGCCCTCGTCGACGAGGCGCTCGGCAGCCTGCACCCGATGGTCCGCACGACGGTCGCCACGGCCGGCGAGGAGCGCATCACCCGGGCCGTCCAGCTGATCGCCGGCCATGTCTCCGCGCACCCGGCGCACGTCCGGTTCATCGCCCGGGAGCGGCACGGCGGGGTGCAGCCGGTGCGGGAGGCGATCCGGGCCCAGCTCGCCCGGTTCGCCGAGGAGGTCAAGACCGAGCTGGCCAAGGACCCGGAGGCCGCGGGCTGGAGCGACGACGACCTGCTGATGCTCGCCCACCTCTACGTGGACCAGATGCTCATCACCGCCTCCCTGTTCCTGGAGACCCTGGAGTCGGCCGAGTCGGCCGAGTCGGCCGAGCCCTCCGAGGCGGAGCGGCGGCGCGTCGTCCAGGTCGCCACCCGGCAGCTGCGGCTGATCAGCCTCGGCCGGCAGCACTGGCTGGACCAGGAGTCGTGACACACAGGGGCGGCGCGTCCGTTCGCCGGACGCGCCGCCCCTGTCGTACGACCTCCGAGTCAGCTCTTGGTCGCCTGCGCGGTCGGTGCACCGCTGGGCGCCGCACCGCCCGCGCCGGGGCCGCCCTGGCCGCCACCGCAGCCGCCGGCGCCCTGACCGCCGCCGGGGCCGCCGCCCTGGCCGCCGGGGCCGCCGCTCGGCATGCCGGTGGGGGTGCCGGTCGGCTTGACCGTGGAGTTGCCCGTGGGGGCGCCGGAGGGGGCCCCGCTCGGCCGGCCGGAGGCGTTGCCGGTCGGCATCCCGGACGGCGCCTGACAGGACTGCGACTGACCGGAGTTGCCGCTGCCGGAGGACGACGAGTCGCTTGAGCCGCACGCGGTCAGCAGCAGCGGGGTGAGGGCGAGCAGGGCGACCGCGGGGACGAGACGTGCACGCTTCATGAGAGACAGCTCCATAAAGGATGAGGGAGTCCTGAGGCGTGGCACTCAACCAACGGCGCTTAGGGCGCACTTGGGCCCGCCCTGTCCCCAGCCTGTGATTCGGGTAAAGGGCACCTCAAGAAACCGCTCTGACCTGCCCCTTCACCGAAAGGCGCGCCCTACCCGCTGGTACAGGCCCGTGACAGAACGGGGTTGTCAGCCGAGCCGGACCCGGGCCAACTGCCGCGACTGGGCGACCAGTCGGTCCGCGCTGTCCCAGACCTCGGCGTCCTCCTCCAGGAAGCCGCCGGCCAGGTTGCGGGTGGTGACGGAGACGCGCAGCGGGCCCGGGGCGGGCCGGTGGCGGACGTGGACGGTGAGTTCGACCGTGGGGACCCAGCCCTTGAGGCCGATCTCGAACGCGGTCGGCGGCAGCGCGTCCACCGCCAGCAGGAGGGAGAGCGGGTCGGCGTCACGGCCGTCCGCGAGACCGAACCAGGAGCGCATCTCGCCCTTGCCGGAGGGGGCGCCGAGGGCCCAGCCGAGGGTGGCGGGGTCCAGCTTGAGCATCAGGCGCTCGGTGATGGCGGAGCTGCCGTCGACCGGGGCCGGACCGTCCTCCGGGCCGAAGCAGTGCTCCATGGGCGGGATCGCGGGCGGGGTCGCCACCGTCCGGACGTCGTCGGGGAGGGCGGTGAGGTCGCCGTAGGAGGCGAGGACGCGGATGCGTTCGACCTCGTTGCCCTCGTCGTCGTACTGGAGGAGCGCGGCCTGACCGGTGGAGAGGGTACGGCCGGTGCGGACGGTGTCCGTGCGGATCACGGCCGGGCCCGGCCGGGACGCGGTCAGGTAGTGCGCGGAGATCGTGAACGGGTCCGGGTGCGGCAGCGCGTCCGCGAGCGCCCGGCCGAGCACGGCGAGGAGGTAGCCGCCGTTCACGGCGTTGATGATGGTCCAGCCGGCCGAGAGGTCGATGTCGTAGACGCCGGGAGCGCGTCGGGTGACCGCGGTGTCGCGGTCGAACTCGCTGTCGCCGATCACGGCCCGCGTGGATGCTGCTTCTGGCATGCCTGAACAGTACAAGAAGTGATTACTAAGCGGTAGCTTTTGTGATCCACGCACCAGCGGTCCGGCCTGCGCCCTGCCGGCGCCCCACCGGTAAGGGATCCCTCCCCCGAGTGAGGTTCCGGCAATTTCTAGGTAAGTGTCCGGACACGTCCGTAACCCGGAGCCCTCGATTCCCCTCTATGGGGACATGAGCCTCACCGGGACTCCGTTCCTCTACACGACCATCGTGCTGTCCGTGGTCGCCCTCATACTGCCGCTCGTCCTGTGGTCGAGGATGCGCGGGCCCAAGGCCGTCCGTGCCGCGGCCCGGGTCCTGATGCTCCTGTTCGCCCAGGCCACCGCGGTGACCCTGATCTTCGTACTGGTCAACAACCAGAACAACCTGTACGACAACTGGGCCGACCTGCTCGGTACCGGCGACCACGTCCAGCAGGCCGCGAACCTCGGCCAGGACGGGACCGGCGGCATAGCGCTGAAACGGCTGCCCAAGGTCAAGCAGGCCTTCTCGGCGGCCGACGGACCGGGCATGCGGGCGGCAGGCGGGGTGGAGGTCACCCAGCTCAAGGGCCGGGTCTCGGGCGTCAACGCCGAGGTCTACGTCTGGCTGCCGCCCCAGTACCACGAGGCCGCCTACCGCAACCACCGCTTCCCGGTCGTGGAGCTGCTGCCCGGCTACCCCGGCTCGGCCAAGGCCTGGTTCGGCTCGCTGAAGGTGACCGAGCAGCTGGAGCCGCTGATGAGGAGCGGCCGGGTCGCGCCCTTCATCCTGGTCGCGCCGCGCACCAACCTGCTGGCCGGGGTCGACACCGGCTGCGCCAACATCCCGGGCACGGTCAACGCCGACAGCTGGCTCAGCATCGACGTGCCGAAGATGGTGACCGACAACTTCCGTGCCGCCCCCGCCCCCGCGAACTGGGCCGTGGCCGGCTACTCGGCGGGCGCGCACTGCGCGGTCAAGCTGGCGGTGGCCCACCCGGACCGCTACCGGGCCGCCGTCAGCCTGTCCGGCTACAACGACCCGATCGGCGAACGGAACTCGCTCGCCGCGCAGAGCATCGCCCTGCGCGAGCAGAACAACCCCTACCTGCTGCTGCGCAAGGCGCTCACCCCGCCCCGGATCGCGCTCTACATCTCCGGCGAGTCCGGCGACGGCTACCAGGCCGGCGTGGCGCTGGAACAGGTCGCCAAGGCTCCGACCACCGTGCACGTGGTGTACCTGCCGCGCAGCGCGGGCGGCCACAACATGGCGCTGTGGCGGCCCCAGGTGCCGACGGTCTTCGAGTGGCTCACCCTCAACATGGGCCAGAGCCACGCCGGGGCCGGGGCTACTCCTCCCGAACCGTCGAACGCCGGTTCCACGCACGCGGCGCTCGCCAGTGGTACCGCATCGCGAGCAGGCGCAGTACGAAAGCGGTGACGACCGCGAGCCCGCTGGTGAGCGGGGTCAGCGCGTCGTAATGGATGCACAGCACCACCGTCGTCGCCCCGACGATCGCCGGGACCGCGTACAGGTCGCGGTCCCAGCGCAGCAGCGAGGGAACCTCGTTGGCGAGCACGTCCCGGAGCACGCCGCCGCCGACCGCGGTGGCGAGCCCCAGGGCGGCGGAGGCGGTGAGGTTGAGGCCGTAGGAGTACGCCTTCGTCGTGCCGCTGACCGCGAACAGGCCGAGGCCGGCCGCGTCGAAGACCAGGACCGCCGACTGGATCCGCTCCACGTGCGGATGCAGGAAGAAGACGACCAGGGCGGCGATCAGCGGGGTGATGAAGTACCCGAGGTCGGTGAAGGCGGCCGGGGGGACGGCCCCGATGATCACGTCCCGGAAGATCCCTCCGCCCAGCGCGGTGACCTCGGCCATCACTCCGATGCCGAAGACGTCGAAGTTCTTGCGGACGGCCAGCAGCGCGCCGGAGATGGCGAACACGAAGATGCCGATGACGTCGAGCGTGTGCTGGACGGAGGGAGAGAAGAGTTGCTGGAGCTGCACCCTGACATTGTGACCTGCCAGGGCGCGTGAACCTTACAAAGCCAGGCCTACTGGGCGGGCAGGGCGGGTTTCCCTGTGCTGAACAACCACGTCTGGAACAGGTCGTCGAGCTGCTGCCCGGAGATCTTCTCCGCGAGGCGGATGAAGTCGGCGGTGTCGGCGTTGCCGTAGCGGTGCAGCTTCGTCCAGGCGGGGAGCAGCTTGAAGAACGCCGTGTCGCCGATGCGTTCGCGCAGCATCTGGAGGGTCATCGCGCCGCGCTGGTAGACGGCCGAGGCGAACATGGTGTCGCGCTGCGGGTCGGCGACGGTGATCTGCCAGAAGGGGTTGTCGGCGGCCCGGGAGTTGTAGCCGGCCAGGAAGGAGTCGTGGGCCGAGCGGGTGCCCTGGTGCTCCGCCCACAGCCACTGGGCGTAGGTGGCGAAGCCCTCGTTGAGCCAGATGTCCTTCCACTGCGCCACGCTCACCGAGTCGCCGAACCACTGGTGGGCCAGCTCGTGCACGATCGTGGTCTCGTTGCGCACCGCCGAGTAGGCCGGCTTGCTCTGCACCTCAAGCGAGAACCCGGCCTCCGGCATGTCGTCGACGATGGCCCCGGTCTCCTCGAAGGGGTACGGCCCGAAGAGCTGCGCCCAGTAGTCGGTGGCGGCGGCGGTGACGGCGTAGACATCGACGCTGTTGCTGTTCGCGAGGGTCGGGTCGATGGCCACGTAGATCGGGATCCCGGAGGGGGTCCTCCCGGTCCGCACGTCGAACTTCCCGATGGTGGCGGTGGCGAGGTAGGTCGCCATCGGCTTCGACTCGCGCCAGTGCGTGTACGTCGAGCCGCCCTTGTCGTACGTCGAGACCAGCCGGCCGTTGGAGACACCGGTCAGGCCCTCGGGCGCCTTGATCCGGATGTCGTAGGTGGCCTTGTCGGAGGGGTGGTCGCTGGACGGGAACCAGGTGGAGGCCGCGTTGGGCTCGCAGGCGACGAAGACGCCGTCGGGGGTCTTCATCCAGCCGTAGTCGGAGCCGAACACGATGGGGCCGTTGAGGGGTTCGGGGATCCCGCCGTAGGTGACGGAGACGGTGAAGTCACGGCCCTTGCGCAGCGCGTCCCGCGGGATGACGGTGATCTCGTCGCCGGTCCGCGTGAACTGGGCGCGTCTGCCGTTCACCTCGACCTTCGTGACCTCCAGCTTCTGTAGGTCGAGATCGAAGGCGGAGAGGTTCTGGGTGGCGCGGGCGGTGAGGGTGGTACGGCCGTCGAGGCGGCCGGTGTCCGGGGCGTAGGCCACGTCGAGGTCGTAGTGGCGGGCGTCGAAGCCGCCGTTGCCGAGCTGGGGGAAGTAGGGGTCGCCGGTGCCGTCGGCGCCCGGGGTGGGGGCGGGGGCGGCGGCTATGACGAAGGAGGCGGCCGCCGCTGTTGCGACGGCCGCCAGACGTGCCGAACGGGAGAGGCGCATGAGTCGTCCCTTTCGAGCGTGCCGGTCAGTGGACGGACACGGTCGACTCTGCGCTCTCCCGTTAAGACATGTACATGACTTTGCAAAGTCGTGTCATGCGCTACTTGCCGGTTGGCTCCTGTGAATCCTGTGCCTCGGCTGTGGCACCTTCCGAACCTTCGGCGGCCTCGGCGGTCTCCGTGTCCTCGGCGGACTCGGTGACCTCCGAGGTCTCGGTGTCCTCGGTGTCCCCGGTGTCCTCCGAAGCTTCGGCGCCTTCGGCAGGCTCGGCGGCGGACTCCTCGGCGGTCTCGGCCGGGGCGTCGTCCGACTGGTGCTCGGCCTCCAGTGCGGCCACCGCGGCCGACGTCTCCGCCGACTCCTCCAGGGCCGCCTCGCCCACCAGTTCCGCGGCCTGCTTCGCCGCGGTCAGCAGGACGGTGTCCTGCGGGGCCTGGTCGGCGAAGTTCTCCGGGTGGTGGCAGGCGACCTGCTGGCCGGGCTTGAGCTCGACGAGCGCGGGCTCGGTCGTCCGGCAGATCTCCGTCGCCTTCCAGCAGCGGGTGTGGAAGCGGCAGCCCGACGGCGGCGAGATCGGCGAGGGCACGTCACCCTGGAGCAGGATGCGCTCGCTCTTCTGACCGCGGCGCTTCGGGTCCGGGATCGGCACGGCCGACATCAGCGCCTTGGTGTACGGGTGCATCGGCGCCTTGTACAGCGATTCCCGGTCGGCCAGTTCGACGATCTTGCCGAGGTACATCACCGCGATGCGGTCCGAGACGTGCCGGACGACCGAGAGGTCGTGCGCGATGATCACGTACGTCAGGCCCAGTTCCTCCTGGAGGTCGTCCATGAGGTTCACGACCTGCGCCTGGATCGAGACGTCCAGGGCGGAGACGGGCTCGTCGGCCACGACCAGCTTCGGCTTCAGGGCGAGCGCGCGGGCGATGCCGATGCGCTGGCGCTGACCACCGGAGAACTCGTGCGGGTAGCGGTTGTAGTGCTCGGGGTTGAGACCGACCACCGACAGCAGCCGCTGCACTTCCTTCCTGACACCGCCCTCCGGAGTCACGCCCTGGAGCTTGAAGGGCGCTCCGATGATCGTGCCGATGGTGTGGCGCGGGTTCAGCGAGGAGTACGGGTCCTGGAAGATCATCTGCACGTCGCGGCGCAGCGGACGCATGCCGCCGACGCCGAGGTGCGTGATGTCCTTGCCCTCGAACTCGACCTTGCCGCCGGTCGGCTCCAGGAGCCGGGTGATCAGCCGGCCCATCGTCGACTTGCCGCAGCCGGACTCGCCCACGACACCGAGGGTTTCACCGGCCTTGACCTCGAAGTCCAGCCCGTCGACCGCGTGCACGGCACCGACCTGCCGCTGGAGCAGGCCCTTCTTGATCGGGAAGTGCTTCTGGAGCCCGGTCACCTTGAGCAGGGTCTCGCCCTGGGCGACGCCCCGGGTGGAGACGGCACCGTCGCTCTGCGCAGGAATGGTCACTGCCGCGTCCTTGGTGGGTTTCTCGCTCACAGCTTCGGCGCAATCTCTTCGGTCCAGATCCGCTCCCGCTGCTCCTGCGTCATGTGGCAGGCGGCCCAGTGCCGGCCGCCGACCTCGGTCAGCTCCGGACGGACCGTGCGGGTGACGTTGTCCTTGGGGACGTCCGCGTACGGGCAGCGGGGGTTGAAGGCGCAGCCGGACGGGATGTTGATCAGTGAGGGCGGGGAGCCCTTCACCGGGATCAGGCGCTCCTGCTGCTCGCGGTCGAGGCGCGGCATCGAGCCGAGCAGACCCCAGGTGTAGGGGTGCCGGGGCTCGTAGAACACCTTGTCGGCCGGGCCGCGCTCCACACAGCGGCCGCCGTACATCACCAGGATGTCGTCCGCGAGTTCGGCGACGACGCCCAGGTCGTGGGTGATGATGATGACCGCGGAGCCGAACTCCTTCTGCAGGTCCCGGATCAGGTCGAGGATCTGCGCCTGGACGGTCACGTCCAGGGCGGTCGTCGGCTCGTCCGCGATGAGCAGTTCGGGGTTGTTGACCAGCGACATCGCGATCATCGCGCGCTGGCGCATACCGCCGGAGAACTCGTGCGGGTAGCTGTCGACCCGCTTGTCCGGCTGGGGGATGCCCACCCGGTCGAGCATCTCGACCGCGCGCCGCTTGGCGGTCTTCTTGTCGACGTTGTGGTGGATGCGGTACGCCTCCACGATCTGGTGGCCGATCGTGTAGTACGGGTGCAGCGCCGACAGCGGGTCCTGGAAGATCATGGACATCTGACGGCCGCGGAGCTTGCGCACCTCGTCCGGCGGGCTGCTGAGCAGCTCGGTGCCGTCCAGCCAGATCTCGCCGGAGATCTGGGGCTTGCGCTTGCCGTACTGCCCGGCGGTGTGCAGGCCCAGGATGCCGAGCGAGGTCACCGACTTGCCGGAGCCGGACTCGCCCACGATGCCGAGGGTCTTGCCCTTCTCCAGCTGGAAGGAGAGCCCGTCGACGGACTTGACCAGGCCGTCGTCGGTCGGGAAGTGCACCTTCAGGTCGCGCACTTCCAGGAAGGCCGTCGGAGCCTGCGAGCCGCTCGTGGGCTCGCCCACGGCCGCACCGCTCTTGCTCAGTTCGGTCATGAGAGCCTCACTCGGGGGTCGATCACGGCGTACAGGATGTCCACCACGAGGTTGGCGATCAGCACCGCGAGAGAAGTGATCAGGGTGACGCCCAGGATGATGGGCAGGTCCTGGTTCTTGATGGCGGTCAGCACCGCCTGGCCGAGGCCCGGCAGACTGAACGTCGTCTCGGTCAGGATGGCACCGCCGATGAGGGCACCGAGGTCCATGCCGAGCATGGTCAGGATCGGCGTCATCGTGGAGCGCATGGCGTGCTTGCCGATGACGACGTGTTCCTTGAGGCCCTTCGCGCGCGCCGTGCGGATGTAGTCCTCGCCGAGGATCTCCAGCATGGTGGCGCGCGTGATACGGGCGTACATGGCGGCGTAGAGGAAGGCGAGGGTGATCCAGGGCAGGATCATGCCGCCGAGCCAGCCGGAGAAACTCTGGTCCAGCGGCACGTACTGGCCGTTGATCCAGTTCAGCCCGTAACTGAAGACGGCGAGCGAGAGCAGACCGGTGAAGTAGATGGGCAGGGACACACCGCCGAGCGCGACCACCATGGCCGTGCGGTCCCAGATGCTGCCCCGCTTGAGCGCGGAGAGCACACCCGCCGCGACACCGAAGACCAGCCACAGCACGGCGGCGCCGAGCGCGAGACCCAGGGTCACCGGGAAGCGGTCGGTCAGCACCGGCCAGACGGCCTGCTCGCTACGGAAGGAGTAGCCGAAGCACGGCGCGGCACAGTGGGTGACGTCACCGCCGGCCGCGTAGGTGCGGCCCACGAAGATGCCCTTGAAGAAGTGCCAGACCTGCACGAAGATCGGGTCGCTCAGACCCAGCTTCTCCCGCACCGCCGCGACGGCGTGAGGGTCGGCCTGCTTGCCCACGAAACTCGTGGCGATGTCCACGCCCGCCCACTTGGGGACGAGGAAGAAGATGCAGAAGACCACCAGGATGATGACCACCAGCATCACTGCGGCGGCGAACAGCCGCCTGATGAGGTAAGCGAGCACAGCTAACGGCCCGCCGCGGGACCGCGGGCCCCGGAGGTCTTCCGGTGGCCCGCGGTCCCGCCGCGCCGGCCTTCACCTGCCTTTCGTGCCGTACGGCGGGTGTGCCGGGATTACTTCGTGGACTTCAGACCGATGTTGACGAAGTCGTAGTAGCCGCTGTACGCGTTCGTCGTGTACACGTTGGCGATGCGCGAGGAGCGCCAGTTCAGGAGTCGCTCGAAGGTGAAGGGCAGGTAGTACGCGCCCTCGGTCACCTTGTGGTTGATGTCCGTGGCGATCTGCGTCTTCTTCGACTCGTCCAGGGCGGTGTTGTACTGGTCGAACAGCCCGTCGATCGTCTTGTCCTTGATCAGGCCGAAGTTGTTGTTGCCGCTCTGCAGGATGTAGCTGCTGTCCCACAGCGGGGCACCGAAGCCCTGGACGGTCGGGAAGTCCGCGCCCCAGCCCATGATGATGATGCCGAGCTTCTTCTTCGCGACGTTCGAGGGGGAGCCGATGATGCCGGAGCTCTGCGAACCGTCGTACTGGTAGATGTCGGCCTGGATGCCGACCTTCTTCAGCGCCGCCTGCAGGGACGTGGCCGTGGCCACCTCCTGCTGCTTGTTGTTACGGACGGCGATGGTGGTCTTGAAGCCGTTCGGCTGACCGCAGGCCTTGAGCGCCTTCTTGGCCAGGTCGTCGTTGCCGGTCTTGTTGGCACCGGAGATGCCGTACGGGTCGTACTTCTGGCCCTCGCCACCGGTGATGGCCGGCGGGAGCATGTTGGTGCCGATGTCACCACCGGCGATCGGGCCACCGCGCGCGGTCTGCAGCGACACGTGGTCGGCCGCGTAGATGACCGCCTTGCGGCACTCGATGTTGTCGAACGGCTTGACGCTCTGCGGGAAGACCGCGTAGCGGATGAAGCCGGAGATCGGGTTGTCCAGGTTGGCCTTGTGCTCCTTCAGGGCAATGGTGCGGCCCTGCGGACCCAGACCCGTCTGGCCGGCGTCGATGTCGTAGTCGCCGTTGATCAGACGCTGGTCCATGTCGGACTGGTTCGAGGAGATGGTCAGCGAGATCTTGTCCGGGTACGCCTTGCGCACCGGGTCGGACGACGCCTTCCAGCTGGTGTTGCGCACCAGCACCAGCTTCTTGCCCGGGCTGTACGACTGGAACTTGTACGGGCCGGAGGAGAACGGGTGCAGCGTGTACTTCGCCTTGGTGTCCTTGTCCTGGCGGACCGGGGACGCCGTGACCATGGCGAGGACCTGCTTGAAGTCCGAGTTCGCCGTGGGCAGGTGGAAGACGATCGTCTTGGCGTCGGGCGTGGAGATCGCCTTCAGGCCGAGCTTGTCCTTCGAGGTGTCCTTGTACGGACCCTTGTAGGTGCCCTTGGGGTCGAGCATCTGCTGGAGGTAGATCGGACCGCCGGACAGCACGTCCTGCGCCCAGACCCGCTCGATGCCGTACTTGATGTCCTGGGAGGTGATGGCCTTGCCGTCCTCCCAGGTGATCCCGTCACGCAGGTGGAACGTGTAGGTCTTGCCGTCGGCCGAGACCTGTCCCATGTCGGTGGCCAGGTCGGGCGTGAGCTCGGCGCCCGCGGCACCCGGCTCGGTCTTGAAGGTGAGCAGCTGACGGCTGTAGTAGCGCGAGAAGTCCCACATGAAGCCGTAGTAACCGCGCGTGGTGTCCCAGAAGTCGGCGTCCTGAGCGGAGACGAACTTCAGCTCGCCGCCCTTCTTGACCAGCGAGGCCTGGGCGACCTTGTTGTTCGCCGCGTCGAAGCCGGCGGCGCCGTTCTTCGAACCGCCGTCGTCGCTCTTGCCGCCGCCGCACGCTGCCAGGGCCAGCATGCCGGCGACCGCGGCAGCAGCGGCAAACGCCTGCTTACGCCGTCCTGAGGCGCGTTGGGTAGTCACGATCTCGGATCCTCCGGATTTGATGAGAGACCCCGTGTAGATGGCACGGGACGCTTGGGGTAAGGCGGTTCAGCGGGAGCCCTTCGGGTCCAGCGCGTCCCGCACGCCGTCGCCGAAGAGGTTGAAGGCCAGAACGGTGATGAAGATCGCCACGCCGGGAACGACCATGTACATGGGGTCCGAGTCGTAGTAGTCGATCGCGGTGGAGAGCATCTGCCCCCAGGAGGACGTGGGCGGCTTGACGCCCACGCCCAGGAAGCTGAGTGCCGCCTCGGTGAGGATGTTGGTGGGGATCATCATCGTCGTGTAGACGATGATCGGCGCGACCAGGTTGGGCAGCAGTTCCTTGAACAGGATGTAGAAACGCCCGGCACCCAGGGATCGGGCGGCCTCGACGTACTCCCGCTCGCGCATCGAGAGGGTCTGTCCGCGCACCACGCGTCCGATGTACGGCCAGCCGAAGAAGCCGATGACCAGGATCATCACGAACACCCGCACGCTGGAACCGCTCAGCCCCAGCATTTCGTTCGGCATCACAGAGACCAGCGCGATGATGAAGAGCAGCTGCGGGAAGGCCAGCAGACCGTCCATGACGCGGCTGATCGCCGAGTCGACCCAGCCGCCGAAGAAGCCGGCCAGGATCCCGAGGACGGTGCCGAGCACGACGGCGACGATCGCGGACAGGAAGCCGACGAGCAGCGAGATCCGGGCACCGTAGAGGATCCGCGCGAAGATGTCACGGCCGTTGACGGGCTCGACGCCCAGCAGGTGGTCGCCGCTGATGCCGCCCAACGACCCCGTGGGGGTGCCGAACAGCGGGTCGATGAGGCTCTCGTGGAAGGTGTCCGGATCCTGCCCGATCAGGTTGGCGATCACGGGGGCGAGGACGGCGACCAGGACGAGGAGGAGCACGACTATGCCGCCCGCGAGGGCGAGCTTGTCGCGCTTGAGGCGCTCCCAGGCGATCCGGCCCAGGGAACGCCCCTGCACGGCCTTCTCGCCGGCGGTGACAACCGCCGCTTCTTCGGCCGCGCTCGGGGCCGCTTCCGCGGTCGGCTCGTGCAATGGTGCCGTCATCTGGCAGGGACCCCTCTCAACCGGCTGTAGCCGGCTTGCACTTGCCGCTGGTAGCGGCATGATCGCTCTCTCCTGGACAGGGTTGAACACCCCATAGGGCGCGAGTCTTCAACGCCGTGGCGACTGGTTGCCAGACTTGGCGGTGAATGGATGCGCAACCGTGATACGAGCAAGGTGTTTCGTTATCCGAACGACGGGTAACGCCTGCCGGACAGGGACAAAGGTGACGCGCCATCACGTCACCTGCCCAAAGCCCCTCATCTACGCGCAGAGACTCCCCCCGGAGGCTGCGCTCGCCATTCAATCATCACCGGCAGGCACGTGACCCAGGTCACACCGCCCGCCCTTCGCTCGGAAGGCGGGACGGCGGGCGCGGTGATGTTCAGTAGCCGCCCTGCGCTGGTGGATACCCGTACCCCGACGCCGGCGCGGGCGGCAGCGCCGCGTGGGCCTCGCGGGCGTAGAACGGCCGTGCCGTCGCCCGCATCCACATCACGACCGGGTCGTACTCGTCGGTCATCGCGACCGTCGACACCGGAAGTCCGTCCGGCACCGCCCCGATCGACTGCTGCATCATCCCGCGCACCGAGTCCACGGCCGGCGGCGAGGTGTCGTACACGTCCAGGCCGATCGCGAGGTACGGCGCCCCGAGGGCCGGCTGCACCCACGCGCGGCGCAACGAGCGGACCGCGGGGGTGCGGTGGGCGTTCTGCGCGAGCAGGGCGTAGAACTGCGGGACCTCGATGGCCGGTTCGGTGAGCCGCAGCGGGCCGGCCGGCTGGCGGTCCAGGCCGGTGGCGATGCGCCGCAGGTCCAGCCAGGGGATGCCGACGCCGCCGCCGGGGGCGTGCGGGTTGAGCCAGAGGCCGAAGTGGTCGGGGTAGAGCGTGCGGGCCACGTCGACGCCGTCGACCACCTCGTACGAGCGGTTCCAGCCGCTCGCGGAGAGCTCCTGGGCCGAGGTCACGCAGGGGGCGTAGCCGTGGCCTTCGACCTCCATGTTCCCGTACTGGGCGTCGGGGGAGCCGGCCTGGCCGTGCCAGAGCAGCATCCAGATCTGGCCGGAGGCGGGCGTGGCGAGGGCGCGGAGGAGTGCCTCGTAGGCGTCGTAGCGCCCGGGGGTTACCTGGCGCAGCATGTGCTCGACCTGTCCGGTCGCCGCGGTGCCGCTGGCGCTCACGTGTTACCGCCCCTTCATCTGGTGCCCCGCGTCTGGAGGGCGCCCCGCGTTTGGAGACAGCTTATGCGCCCAGGGGGCGGGGACTGCCGGTCCGTCGGCGGGTGCGGGTCCGTCGTGGTACTTCGCGCAGTTCCCCGCGCCCCGGACGGGGCACGTTTCAGTGGCCGTGCTGGTAGAAGGGCCGCACGTTCTCCCGCATCCAGTGGCCCACCGGGTCGTCCGCCACGTCGAGCAGGACCAGGTTCACCGGCCACCGCACCGGGGCGCGGCCCAGCGCCTTGCCCAGGGCCTCCAGGGGCAGGGCACGCAAGTCGCCCTCCCACTGGGAGAGTTCGACGCCGACGAACATCACCGGGTCGGCCGTCTCGACCACGGCCAGGCAGCGGCGGGCCGAGGCGACCACGCCGATCGCCGCGAACTCCGCGGACGCCGCGGCCAGGAACTCCATCGGGTCGTCCTGCCAGTCCGGTTCGAAGAGGCGGACCCGGCCGCCGGAGGCGGGGCCGTCCAGTTCGGTGCGGCCGGCCCGGCAGAGCTGGGCGACCGCCTCCGGCGGCAGCGGGACCCCGACCACTCCCCCGGGGTTCACCGCGATGCCGACCTGCGGGGGCAGCCCGCGGGCGAACTCGACCGCCGGGGCGATCGTGTACGACAGGTGGGAGCCGGCCACCTGACGGAACTGCTCCTCGGAGCTGAAGACCGGCACGTACACCCGGCCCTCGATCTGCGTGGTGGGCAGGTCGAGCGGGCCGCTGTGCGGGCCGCCGCCCTCGGGCAGCGGGATCCACAGGAAGCTCCGGCCCAGTACCTCGATGAGCCGGCCCGCCGCCGCGGGCACGCCGAGGGAGGCCGACAGGACCTCCTCCAGTTCGTTGCCGGGCCACCCGCCGTGCGGGTGGGGGTGCGCCTGTGCCGGGAAGTCCGCGGGAATGTCCGCCGGGAAGTCCATCTGCCTACCGCCTGCTGGAAACCGCTGCTGAGGCTGGAAAGGCTAGCGGGTGACACCGACAAAGCCACCCCACCAGCCGGTTCGGGCCGCCTTCGGCCGCCTTCGCGCGCTCAGCGTGCGAAGGCGATCCGGCGCAGTACGTCCGCCGCGTCCCGGTCGAGGAGGACCGCCGAGCCGACCCCCTCGGGCAGCTTCCCCTTCTCCGCCGCGCGCAGCAGCCGGCCGGCCGCCCGGCGGTGGCGCAGGAAGGCGTACCGGGACACGCCCCGGCCGCGCTCGCGCTGGCCGTCCAGTGCCGTGCCCGGCGTGACGTCGAGGAGCAGCAGGTGCAGGGTGCCGCCGCGGCGGCGGGCCGCCCGGGCCAGCCAGTCCCGCACCCAGGCCTGGGTCCCGCAGTCGTGCACGACCACGCCCTCACCGGTGAGCAGGGCCCGGCGCAGCCCGGCGTAGTGGGCGAGGCGGACCAGCGGGCGGTAGGCGGCGTACGGCAGGAGCCGGGCCAGCCGGGCGTCCCAGCGGTCGCGGGTGTCCTGGGAGTCGATCCCGATTCCCTGGACGGTGCGGTGCATCAGGGTGGACTTGCCGCTGCCGGGCAGCCCGGTGACCACCACCAGGTCCCGGGGGCCGAAGAGCAGGCCGTGCGGGCTGTGCCCGGCGCGGTCGCGCAGATCGCGGACGACCGGTGCGGGGAGCTCGCCGCACCGCTCGCGGGCCGGGGCCGTCGGCTGCTGGGGCAGGGCGATGCCCGTCGTCGTCGCGTATGCCGTGGTCCTTGTCACCGTGACCGTCCTCCCTGGGGGTTCAGGAAAGGTTCTCCCCACTTAACGTAAAGAGAAGGTAATGCACGGTGCCTCGCGGTTCCGTACGCGTTCTGCCACAGGCCCGTCACAGAACGGAGGGGCAGGTCCGGCCTGCCACGGCCCCGGGCGGCGTGCAATGATGTCCGCGCCAACTGCATACCGGCCGCTTGAATCCGCGCGGGAGAGTCCCCAGCCGTCTTCGCTGGGGCGCCGAAGGAGCAAGTCCCTCCCTTGAATCTCTCAGGCCCCGTTACCGCGCGGGCGAGGCACATCTGAAAAGCGGGCCGCTGTGTCAGTGGCCCCACCCAAGGTGCAAGTCGTGATCACGTCCGTGGTCAGGGCGAACCTCTCAGGTTCCGATGACAGATGGGGAGGACAGCCCTCGCCTGTCATGCCCTTGGGACCTTCGGGAGACGACCGACCGATGAGCAGTACCGATTCCGCCGCACCCCGCCGTACCGCGCTCGACGCCCTGCACCGTTCGCTCGGCGCGACCATGACCGACTTCGCCGGCTGGGACATGCCCCTGCGCTACGGCTCCGAGCGCGACGAGCACGTCGCCGTACGGACCCGGGCCGGGCTCTTCGACCTCTCCCACATGGGCGAGATCACCGTGACCGGCCCGCAGGCCGCCGCCCTGCTGAACCACGCCCTGGTCGGCAACATCGCCTCCGTCGGCGTGGGCCGGGCCCGCTACACCATGATCTGCCGCGCCGACGGCGGCATCCTGGACGACCTGATCGTCTACCGGCTCGCCGAGACCGAGGCCGCTGCTTCTGAATACCTGGTCGTCGCCAACGCCTCCAACGCCCAGGTCGTCCTCGACGCGCTCGTGGAGCGGTCCGCCGGGTTCGACGCCGAGGTCCGTGACGACCGGGACGCGTACGCGCTGCTCGCCGTCCAGGGCCCGGAGTCCCCGGGCATCCTCGCGTCCCTCACCGACGCCGACCTGGACGGGCTGAAGTACTACGCCGGGCTGCCCGGCACCGTCGCCGGCGTCCCGGCGCTGATCGCGCGCACCGGCTACACCGGCGAGGACGGCTTCGAGCTGTTCGTGAAGCCGGAGCACGCGGTGGAGCTGTGGCAGGCGCTGACCAAGGCCGGTTCCGCGGTGGGCCTGGTGCCGTGCGGGCTGTCCTGCCGGGACACCCTGCGGCTGGAGGCGGGCATGCCGCTGTACGGGCATGAGCTCACCACCTCGCTCACCCCCTTCGATGCCGGGCTCGGCCGGGTGGTCAAGTTCGAGAAGGAGGGCGACTTCGTGGGGCGCGCGGCGCTCACCGAGGCCGCCGCCCGTGCGGAGCAGAACCCGCCGCGGGTGCTCGTCGGCCTGGTCGCCGAGGGCCGCCGGGTGCCGCGCGCCGGATACCAGGTGGTCGCCGGCGGCGAGGTGATCGGCGAGGTCACCTCGGGCGCCCCCTCCCCGACCCTGGGCAGGCCGATCGCCATGGCGTACGTCGACGCGGCGCACTCGGCGCCGGGCACGGCGGGCGTCGGCGTGGACATCCGGGGCAGTCACGAGCCGTACGAGGTCGTGCGGCTGCCGTTCTACAAGCGCCAGAAGTAGCCGGACGCCACCGGACCGGTCCGGAGCCGAGCGGCGTGACCTCGCCCACATCGCCGCAGGTCACGCACGTTCCCAGCAGTCCCCCCTTCACCAGCACTCCCCCGCGTACAGGAGAATTCAGGCCATGAGCAACCCCCAGCAGCTGCGTTACAGCAAGGAGCACGAGTGGCTGACGGCCGCCGAGGACGGCGTGGCGACGGTCGGCATCACGGAGCACGCGGCCAACGCGCTCGGTGACGTCGTCTTCGTCCAGCTCCCGGCGGTCGGCGACACGGTGACCGCGGGCGAGTCCTGCGGCGAGCTGGAGTCGACCAAGTCGGTCTCCGACCTGTACGCGCCGGTCAACGGTGAGATCACCGCGGTCAACGAGGACGTCGTCGACGACCCGTCCCTGGTGAACTCGGCCCCCTTCGAGGGCGGCTGGCTGTTCAAGGTGCGGGTCACGGACGAGCCGGGCGACCTGCTCTCCGCCGACGAGTACACCGCCTTCACCGCCGGCTGAGAGCCGCCGCAGAACCCGGCCTAGGAGTCGTACAACAGATGTCCGCTTTGCATACGCTGAACACGCCCCTGCACGAGCTCGACCCCGAGGTAGCCGCCGCGGTCGACGCCGAGCTGGTGCGCCAGCAGTCCACCCTGGAGATGATCGCCTCGGAGAACTTCGCTCCGCTCGCGGTCATGGAGGCGCAGGGCTCGGTCCTCACCAACAAGTACGCCGAGGGCTACCCGGGCCGCCGCTACTACGGCGGCTGCGAGCACGTCGACGTCACCGAGCAGATCGCCATCGACCGGGTGAAGGAGCTGTTCGGCGCCGAGTACGCCAACGTGCAGCCGCACTCCGGTGCCTCCGCCAACCAGGCGGCCCTGTTCGCGCTGGCCCAGCCCGGGGACACCATCCTCGGCCTGGACCTCGCCCACGGCGGCCACCTGACCCACGGCATGCGCCTGAACTTCTCCGGCAAGCAGTTCGACGTGGTCGCCTACCACGTCGACGACGCCGGCCTGGTCGACATGGCCGAGGTCGAGCGGCTCGCCAAGGAGCACCGCCCGAAGGTGATCATCGCGGGCTGGTCGGCGTACCCGCGGCAGCTGGACTTCGCGGAGTTCCGCCGGATCGCCGACGAGGTCGAGGCGTACCTGTGGGTCGACATGGCCCACTTCGCCGGCCTGGTCGCGGCGGGGCTGCACCCGAACCCGGTCCCCTACGCGGACGTGGTCACCTCCACCACGCACAAGACCCTCGGCGGTCCCCGCGGCGGCATCATCCTCGCGAAGCAGGCCTTCGCGAAGAAGCTGAACTCGTCCGTCTTCCCGGGCTTCCAGGGCGGTCCCCTGGAGCACGTGATCGCGGCGAAGGCGGTCTCCTTCAAGGTCGCCGCCTCGGCGGACTTCAAGGAGCGCCAGCGCCGTACGGTGGAGGGTGCGCGGATCCTGGCGGAGCGGCTCACCGCCGCCGACGCCCGCGAGGCCGGCGTGAACGTCCTGTCCGGCGGCACGGACGTGCACCTGATCCTCGTCGACCTGCGCGAGTCCGAGCTGGACGGGCAGCAGGCCGAGGACCGCCTCCACGAGGTCGGCATCACGGTCAACCGCAACGCCGTCCCGAACGACCCGCGGCCCCCGATGGTCACCTCGGGTCTGCGGATCGGCACCCCGGCGCTGGCCACCCGCGGCTTCACGGCCGAGGACTTCGCCGAGGTCGCGGACGTGATCGCCGAGACGCTGAAGCCGTCCTACGACGCGGCGGCCCTCAGGGCCCGGGTCGAGGCACTGACGGCGAAGCACCCGCTTTACCCCGGTCTGAACAAGTAGTTCCCTGGTGGGGGCACCCGACGGCGTGTGCCCCCGCCCTTTTCCAAGGAGTTCCCGTGGCCATCTCGGTCTTCGACCTGTTCTCGATCGGCATCGGCCCGTCGAGCTCCCACACCGTCGGCCCGATGCGCGCGGCCCGGATGTTCGCCCGCCGCCTGCACAACGAGGACCTGCTGCCCTCCGTCGCCTCCATACGCGCCGAGCTGTACGGCTCCCTGGGCGCGACCGGCCACGGCCACGGCACCCCGAAGGCGGTGCTGCTCGGCCTGGAGGGCGCCTCGCCCCGCACGGTGGACGTGGAGACGGCCGACGACCGCATCGAGACGATCAGGACCACGAAGCGTCTCTCGCTGCTCGGCGAGCACGAGATCCCGTTCTCCTTCGACGACGACCTGAAGCTCCACCGCCGCAAGGCGCTCCCCTACCACGCGAACGGCATGACCCTCTGGGCCCACGACGCGTCCGGGGCCGAACTCCTCTCCAAGACGTACTACTCGGTCGGCGGCGGGTTCGTCGTCGACGAGGACGCGGTCGGCGCGGACCGCATCGTGCTGGACGACACGGTCCTGAAGTACCCCTTCCGCACGGGCGACGAGCTGCTGCGCCTGACGAAGGACACGGGTCTGTCGATCTCCGCGCTGATGCTGGAGAACGAGCGGGCCTGGCGCACCGAGGAGGAGATCCGCGAGGGCCTGCTGGACATCTGGCGGGTGATGCAGGCGTGCGTCTCCCGCGGCATGTCCCGCGAGGGCATCCTGCCGGGCGGCCTCCGGGTGAAGCGCCGTGCCGCCGTCACCGCGCGCCAACTCCGCGCCGAGGGCGACCCGCTGGCCCACGCCATGGAGTGGATCACGCTCTACGCGATGGCCGTGAACGAGGAGAACGCGGCCGGCGGCCGAGTGGTCACCGCCCCCACGAACGGCGCGGCCGGCATCATCCCCGCCGTCCTGCACTACTACCTCAACTTCGTCCCCGGCGCCGACGAGGACGGGGTCGTCCGCTTCCTCCTCGCCGCCGGCGCGATCGGCATGCTCTTCAAGGAGAACGCGTCCATCTCCGGCGCCGAGGTCGGCTGCCAGGGCGAGGTCGGCTCGGCCTGCTCGATGGCGGCGGGCGCGCTCGCCGAGGTCCTCGGCGGCTCCCCCGAACAGGTCGAGAACGCGGCCGAGATCGGCATGGAGCACAACCTCGGCCTCACCTGCGACCCGGTCGGCGGCCTCGTCCAGATCCCCTGCATCGAACGCAACGGCATGGCCGCGGTCAAGGCGGTCACCGCGGCCCGCATGGCCATGCGCGGCGACGGCTCCCACAAGGTGTCCCTCGACAAGGTCATCAAGACCATGAAGGACACGGGCGCCGACATGAGCGTCAAGTACAAGGAGACGGCCCGGGGCGGGCTGGCGGTGAACATCATCGAGTGCTAGGGATTTGGGCCCTGACCAGCGCTTCCGTTTCTTTCGGTGCTGTCGGGGCCTTCCCTGCTTACGTGGCGGAAAGTCCCCGGAACATCCCTGGGACAGACGTGAAAGTCCCCGAAAAGTCCCCGGGATGTCCCCACCAACCGCCCTTCATCGAGGTAGTTCATGGACGGCTTCAGGACCGGCCCTGCGGCCCTTAGACCGTCTCGAGGTATGAAACGGGACCGTGTATGCCAGGCGGCGCGACCTACGCATTACGAGGCCACCAGTGATCGTTCCGCCTGATGACGGCTGGCGCTGCGGGATGCTGTCGTGCCTGATCAGACCACATTCACCGCGCTCGGCCCGGGTATCTCGTGTCACACGCCCAAGGGCATCCGGCCACCCGTGGGCCACCCTTGGCCATCCGCGCCGCGCTTCGACGCATACAGACAGCGGTTGCCGGAACGGCAGCAAACGAGCAAGATCCCAGACGCACCTCAGCAGTCACTGCCCTCCCGTCTGTGGCTGCACCACACTCATTTAGACCATGTCCTACGTGGTGAGGCGGACGTTGACTCGGTATGGGGCGGGGTACGTGGAGTTGGATTGTTCCGGATGGGCTGTGGGAGATCGCGAAACCGCTGATCCCTCCGTCGAGGGTGCGTCCGCAGGGCGGCGGTACGCAGGACACGCCTGATGAGACGCTGTTCGCGGCGATCGTCTACGTGCTGGTCAGCGGTTGCGCCTGGCGGGCGCTGCCACCCTGCTTCGGGATATCGAAGTCGACCGCCCACCGCAGATTCCTGATCTGGTCGAGAGCCGGTGTCTGGGGCCGCCTCCACGAAGCCGTACTGCACCGGCTCGACGACGCCGGCCTTATCGACGTCACCCGCGTCATCCTGGACACCGCCCACGTCAGGGCTAAAAAAGGGGCGAACACACAGGTCCGAGCCCCGTGGACCGGGGTAAGCCCGGTTCCAAGATGCACATCCTGTCGGACGCGAACGGACTGCCCCTCCTCGTCGGCGTCTCGGCCGGCAACACCCACGACAGCGAAGGGCTCAAGCCCATGGTCGAGGGGCACCAAACGAGACACGACCCTCACCGCGGCCGGTACTTCAAGCCCCAGCGCCTCCACGCAGACAAAGCCTACGACCACGCCGACCTGCGCAGATGGCTCCGTTGGAAGCGAATCGGAGTACGAATCGCCCGCAAGGGCATCGAATCCAGCGAGCGATTAGGACGTCGGAGGTGGGTGATGGGTCTGCTGCACGATCGGGTGGCATATGAACTGGCTTGCCCTGTCGGGCGGGTGGGAAGGATGTCGCGCCGCCGGTGCACGACGATCTCGTGAGCCGCAACTTCACCGCGGCCGGCCCGAACCGGCTGTGGCTCGCCGACATCACCGAACACGCCACCGGCCAAGGCAAGTTGTATCTCTGTGCGGTCAAGGATGTCTTCAGCAACAGGATCGTGGGCTACTCGATCGACGCGCGGATGAAGTCCCGCCTGGCGCGCGCCACCCGAATTATCCCAGCCTCAGGGCGGGGACGCCAGGGACCGGGGGACTTCGTTGCGTCCGGTCACCCATCCACCCGCCATCGTCACACTGCCGTGAAGTGCATATTCACGAGATCACCGCGACTTTGCAATCAGCCTGCGAACGATGAGGACGGTGTCGAACATCGCGGCCACCGCACTCCGGGATTCTTTCGGGGCTCACACCTCTTGCCGGAACCCCTATGGGCTTTACGCCCGGTGCACCCTCGGGAAGGTGGGCGCACCGGGCGTTTCGGGGCTTACGGAGCCCCGTCGGCTATCTCACGCAGAAGGTCTTTGTACTCCGAGTGTCCTCTCACATAGCGGCAGTCACCGCTCTTGGAGTCGACGACAACTCCCGGACTGCCACCGAACCTTGGCCTTCCTTGTGGAGCCGACGGGCTGACGGTGATCTGGAACAGGTAGAGACCGGACCTCGAAATCCCTCGGAAGAGGAATCCCCATTGCAATCCATCTTTTTCGGGAAGATCGCGGGATCCGAATTCCTGCGCAGCCAGCCTGGCCGCCTCCAGAGTGATCATTTTTTACCACCCCCCGTGTGCATGAACTCCCAGTGATCCCAGTCCATGTCAGCGTATCCGCCTGCTTGCCCGTCAAGGAACTTCACGTTCCCTCCATGGTTCACCGCGTTGAAGAAGTGACCTACGTCCGCACCCTCATGCCAGGCGAAGATTACTCCTCGTGCTCCGTCGCCCGCCTTGAGCAGTTCGTTAGCGACCCCCGCCGCACCGTCCTCCTGATACTTGAATGTACTTCCGAAGTACTCCTCCAACACCTCCGGGGCCAATATGCCGCTGTCCCATGCTTTCATGGGCTTACCCGCGAGCGTACTGTCGGTTGCAATGGCACATGCCCCGCAGTTGTTCCAAGTCCTGGGTGCACCGTGTTCTGCCGCGTTGACGGACTTGAGGGACCCACCCACTGAGGCCCCAGCGATCGTTATGCTGCCGCCGGATGCCCCGCCGGTCGCTATCTCCGCGATCTCCGCAGCACACACCGGGGCCGTGGCCAGGCACCCTGGGGCCATGACCGCGATCACCGGAGCGGCGGCCACGGCCACCGACACGGCCGAGACGGCGCCCAGTACTACCTTCTGCCAGGTTGCGAGCTTCCCTGTGTCAGGAAGGTCGTCGGCATTCGGGTCGTAGTTGGGATTGGTGCCCATGGCCCAGCAGGATTTGCACGTCCATCCCTCCTTCTCCTGTGGCTTCGGGTCGGGTCCCTTCTTGAAGACGATCTGGGCCGACTTGTGGCCTGCGTCCGTGCGGACCGTGACGGTCATGGTGCCGCTTCCGGTGCCGCCGCCTGCCTTCTGGTACTGGAACGTCTGGGTGTAGGTCTTGGTGGAGTGGTAGACCCAGGTCCCGTTGGGGCCCATGGTCATGTGGTCGCGGTAGGTGCCGCCCTTGCCGTCGCTGCATCCCTGTTCGCAACCGGTGATCGGTCGGAGGCCAGTGGGGTCGGACTTGGTGACGGGGGTGTTGTTGGCGTAGGCGTAGCCGTTCAACGACTCGTGGTCGTCCCGGGCCAGGACCGGGTCGACGGAGAGGAAGCGACCGCTGGTCGGGTCGTATTCGCGGGCGGCGACGTGGGTCAGGCCCGTGTCGGCGTCGGCGGGTTTGCCGAGGAAGCCCTTGTCATCAGGCCAGGCTGACGGTGCCGTGCCGCGAGCCTCGCCGAAGGGCTTGGTGTAGCGGCGTGTGATCGTCTGGGTGACCGCGTCCACCGTCATCGACGCGGTGCCGTGGTGGTCGTCGACCATCCAGGACAGGCCGGCCTCGGTACGGACCGCGGTCGCGTCTCCGGCCGGGTAGTAGCGCTGGGCCGTGAACTTCTTCGCGACCGTGTCGTAGTGGAGTTCCTGACCGGCCAGGTAGAGGACGGTCTTCGCCGGGCCGCGGCGGATCAGCAGGTCGCCGTTGGCGTCGTACAGGTAGTCGGTGGTCTTGGTGCCTTCGGTGAGGCGGGTCAGCTCCCCTTCTATGTCCCAGTCCAGGCTCTGCGCCGTGCCGGTCGGACCGTACCGCTTGGTGGTGTTGCCCTGCTCGTCGTACTCGTACGACTTGGCCGCTGCGGTGCCGACCGTGACGGAGGTCATCGTGTGGGGCTGGCCGGCCCCGGAGGCGTTGACGGTGGGGTAGCCATAGGCCGTGGTGGTGTTACCGGCGGCCTTGTGCTCGATCTGGGTGTCGCGCAGGCCGCCGGGCTTGTAGGTCCAGCTGGTCCAGTACGGGGCCGGGCCGCCGAGCGCGGACGCCGATCGGGCGGTGGCACAGTCGTTGGACGACGGGGTCCACGCTTCGGTGAGACGGCGGTAGCCGTCGTAGGCGAAGCACTGGGTGTCCTTGCCGTTCGCCTTGTCGGTGACCGACTTGACGTTGCCGGTGGTGTCGTACACGTAGTCGACGTCGCTGGTGTAGCCGGTGTTGGTCTGGTCGACGGTGTGGGTGTTGGCCAGACGGCGGGTGCCGTCCTCGTAGCGGTTGAGGATCTGGAGTTGCTTGGCGCCGGTGGAGGTGCCCAGACGTGTCTCCTCGATCTCGCCGTACGGGGAGTAGCCGATGTTCTGGACGTAGTCCGTCATGCCGTCAGTGCCGGTGAGCATGCCGAGGCCGTTGTAGCTGTTGGTGACGGTCTCGGCAGCAAGACCGGCCACCGCGGGCATCGAGGTCGACTGGACGGTGCCGTCGATGTTGTAGGCGGTGGAGGTGGTGAACGTCTGCGGCGCGCCGGCGACGACCAGAGGGTCGGTGGCGGCGATGACGGTCTTGGTGCCCTTGGAGCGGCCGAGCGCGTCGTAACCGGTGACGACCTGGGAGTAGATCTTGCCGGCGGTGCCGCCGACGTAGCGGATCGCGGCGGTCGGCTGTCCCTTGGCCAGCGAGTCGTAGGTGAACTTCGTCAGCTGGTGGCCGCTGTCCTGTACGCCGTCCCAGGTGCCGGTCTTGCGGCCGAGTTCGTCGTAGTCGGTGATCAGGGTCCGGGAGACGCCCTTGAGAGTGGAGGTGACCGTCAGTGGCTGGTCGGCGTTGTTGTAGGCGGTGGTGACGGTGCCCGTGTCCGGGTCGGTCGAGGTGGTCTTGCGGCCGCGCAGGTCGTAGCCGTACGTCCACACCGCCCCGTCCGGGCCCGTCAGCTTCTTGAGCTGGCCGCCGGGCGTGTACTCGTACAGCGTGCGCGTGTAGTCGCTGCCCGTGGGGGCGGGGCTGCCGTACTCGCGGCGCTCGGTGACCCGGCCGCGGGCGTCGGTGATCGTCAGGGTGCCGGTGCCCCCTGCGGCGGCGGTGACGGCGGTGCGGTCGCCCTGGTCGTCGGTCTTGGTGCGCCACTTCTCCTGGTCGTAGACCCGGAAGATCGATTCGGTGGCGCGACCGGCGCCGTCGAAGACCGTCTCGGTGGAAGCCGGGACGGAGCCTTGGAAAGTGTTCGCCAGGGTGCCCGACGGGGCGTTGTTGTCGTGGACCTGAGCGTTGGAGATGTAGGCCAGGCCGCGGTCGTCGTAGAGGGTCTCGGAGATCACCCGGCCGCCGTCCGGTGCGGGGACCTGCTTCTGTCGGGAGCGCAGCAGGCCGTCGAAGATCTCGTAGGAGCTGTTGTAGGTCTTGCCGTCGGCCTTGAGGGCGTCGGTGCGGACCCAGGTCTCCTTGTCGTTGTTGATGCTGTACGCGTAGACGATGCTCGCGGCGTCGCCGAGCGTGCGCGAACGGTCCGGCTTCCAGACCGACTTGAGACGGCCGAGCGCGTCGAAGGACCACTCGGTGACGTTGCCGTTGGCGTCCGTGGTCTTGGTGGCCGAACCCCAGGCCGGGTCCACCTCGGTGGTCGAGGTGTAGAGCTTGGGGTCCTGGGTGGTCTTGGAGGTCAGCGGGCCGTAACCGGTGTCGTCGGGGACGTAGGTGGTCGTGACCGTCCGGTTGAGGGCGTTGGTCGCGGTGAGCGGGCGGCCCAGCTTGTCATAGGTGGAGGCGGAGACCTGCTGGTAAACAGGTGCCTTGGTCAGCGGGTCGTAGCTCGCGACCCGGTACGAGGCGGTGATCTCGCCCTTGGTGGGCGCCGCCCCGACGGCCTGGCCGTCGTAGGCCGTGGTGACGTCGGAGATGACGTCGTCGGGGACCGTCGGTGTGGTCGCACACGGAACCGAGTAGGTCTCGGTCCGGGAGACCGTGTTCACCAGCCAGGCCGTTGTGTTGCGGGCGTAGCTGGTCTTCACGCACGTCTCGTCGCCGCTCTTGCCGGCGTCGCCGCTGTCCTCGACGGTCATCGGCATGCCGTACGTGGGGTCGTACGTGGTCTTCTGGGTGACCGTGCGGGTGCCGGTGGAGGTCTTGGTGCGGGTGGCGGTCTCACCCGCCTGGACGATCCAGGAGTCGGTGGTGCCCCAGGTGTAGGTGTGGCTGCCGGTCTTGTGGGACCAGGGGGTGTTGATGGTGCCGCTGAGT
The DNA here is from genome assembly GCF_043201715.1 of Streptomyces sp. NPDC048291. Taxonomy (NCBI): domain Bacteria; kingdom Bacillati; phylum Actinomycetota; class Actinomycetes; order Kitasatosporales; family Streptomycetaceae; genus Streptomyces; species Streptomyces sp. NPDC048291. The sequence goes on along the minus strand of NZ_JBICZC010000013.1, from coordinate 53,711 downwards.
TCGTCGGTGCCGTTGTAGACGACTGTCTCGCGGACGAAGCCGGCGTACTGGCGGGAGTCGTCGATCGCGGTGCCGGTGGAGTCGGTGACCTTCTCCACGCGGGCTGTGCCGTCGAGTTCCTTCTCGCCGTTCAGGCCGCGCATGTAGAGCGTGGACTTCTTGGACCGCGGGCCTTCGGAGTCGCCGGAGGTCTCGACGACCTTGCCGTAGCCGCGCCACTGCGACCAGGTGCGGTTGGCGGCCTTGGTCAGGCCCTCGTCGTCGGCGTACCCCCAGCCGGCGCCGCCCTGGTAGTCGTAGTACTTCTCGCCAGTGTCGCCGTGGCCGTAGGGGTCGTCCTGGAAGACGGAGGTGACGACGTACTTGTGGAACCAGTCGGTGACGGGGGTCGCGCCGGACTGGGACCACTTGACCGGGTAGCAGCGGCGGCTGTTCTTGTCGACGTCCGCCGGCATGCTGGAGCCCCAGATGCAGTCCGGGTCGGAGTAGTTGACGGTGATCGTCGAGCCGGTCTCGGACTTGATGGTGCGCACCCGCCACTTGATGTAGCGCAGGGTGTCCGGGCCGCTGCCCTCGACGTGGTTGGACAACTGGACGCCGCCGAAGACGACCGGCGGCATGGCGGCCGTGGTCGTATTGGCCTTGCCGGTGTTCTGGATGGACTTCAGCCACAGGCTCGCCGAGGAGGCGTCACCGGTGTCGGGGAAGTCCTGGTCCAGGTGCCAGGCGTCCACGTCCCGCTGGGTGGTGCCGCTGCCGGTCCAGACCGAGGTGGTGATGTCGGTGAGGCGCTTGCGGGTGAAGAAAGCCGGGCCGATCTGGGTGGTGCACTTGGTGCTCGCCGCGCAGATCATGTCGAAGGGCACGTCGGGCCAGTTGGCCTTGGTGTCCGCGGTCAGGCTGGAACACGAGGTCAGGCAGCGCTCGGCGTAGGTGAAGCGGACCTGCTGGGCGGCGGGCTTGCTGTAGAGCAGGTCGCTGCGCAGGCCGTAGTCGATGCGGTTGAGGTAGCCGCCGCGGGTGTAGGCGGTGCCGTTGACCGTGGTGTCGGCGTTCTTGGAGTAGTAGTTCGTCTCCTTGGTGTACCAGTACGAGGAGGCGTTGCCGTGGGGGTCGACGACGTAGTCGAGGTTCCACCGCCAGGCCTGGTTGCAGGAGGAGTCGGCGAAACCGGTGGACTTGTAGCAGGGCTCGCCCGGGTTGTTGCCGAAGACCGGAACGGTCCATACGGAGTTGGTGACGGGGTCGTCGTCGGCGGTGTCGGTGGTTCCCTTGTCGCTCCAGCCGGGCAGGCGGTGCTTGCCGAAGAAGTACTGGATGCCGGAGGCGTCCGTGACCTTCCAGTACTCGGTGTTGTCGTCGCCGTTGCCGGTGGCGCCGGTCAGGTGCTCGACGCGGGTGCCGTCCTCGTTCTTCGTCTTCCAACTGCCGCCGGATGCCTGGGAGAGGGCGGCGGTGTCACAGGCCGCCTTGTCGGCACAGGTGTTGACCAGTTCGACGGCCTTGCCGTTGAGGACGAGGGTGGCGTTGGCGTACTTCCAGCACTGGTCGCCCTTGCCGGTCTCCCCATCGTCCTTGCACGAGGCGTACTTGCGCTCGATGTAGGACTCGGTGAGGGAGAAGCCCTCACCGATCACCGAGGTCTGGTTGTTCTCACCGGCCGTACGGCCGTCCACCGAACCGGAGTTGTAGGAGATGGACAGGTTCGGGGACGGACCGGCCGTGGCCGGGGGAACCCGCAGCGGGTAGTTCCAGGTGAAGTCCCCCGTGCTGCCGCCGGCCTCCCAGGTCGCGCTCGGGGACAGGGAGGTGGCACCGTAGTCGCCCCCGCCGCCCGAACTGTCGGCCGCAGCCGCGAGCAGCATCGGGGTGCCGGCCTTCAAGGTGCCGGCGGAGACGGTACCCGTCAGGGTCTGAGCTTGTGCGTCGTTGTCCGCGCCCTTGACCGGGGTCTGGGTGCGGCAAGACTTCTTCTCCGGGGTGGTCAGCGCACACGCCGGGAGCGTCACCAGGCGCAGCCGGGGCCCGAAGTTCCCTCCGTACACGTCGGAGAAGGAGGAGTAGTCGACGGAGACACGGAGCCTGTCGGTGTCGCCGGCGGACTTTCCGGACGCGGTGCCCGCCGGGTCGACGGTGAGCAGGACGCCGTTGACACCGGCCTTCTTCGCCGCCGACCGGGTGTGTACGCGGAGCGCCACCTTCTCGGCCGGGCCGGTGGCCTTCACACCGGATCTGGTTTTCGTCCCTGCTTTCGCAACAGGCGTCTGGGCCAGCTTTACCTTGAGTCCACCGACGGCGACCGAGATTCTGCTCGTCGCCGGGACGTCGGCGGTGGCTCTTCCGCCCTTCGGCCACGCGGCCCTCTTCAGCCGTTCACGCGTCTTGCGGGAGGCAGGGGCAGCCTTGTCCTTCGGTGCCTTGGACACGCCGGGTCTGAGCACGCCCACCTTGTCGGTCTTCGCGTCGGGCGGGTCCTCCAACGGCTTGCGGGCCGTCGAAGGCTGGGCCTGCGCAGCGAAGTCGTAGCCCGAGGGGACGGCGACCTGTGGCAGGACGGCGAGGGAAAGAACCAACGCGCCGCGGCCGAGCCAGCGGCGTACGACAGCTCCTGGCAAGGGTGGGCGGAAGGGTGATGAGGACAATGACTTCCCCGTTTCCTGGGTAGAGGCAGAGTCGCTCGGGGGACAACTGGTCACCCGAGGACGCCGGGTCTCGACAGCGCGTCGGTGAAAGTGCGCAGGGGCGTGAGCAGATCAGCGCATGGTGGGTCAAGGGCGGCCGCGGAGACCCGCCCTTGACCCCTGGTCGTTACCGCTGCTCGGTGTTGCGCCGGTTGGCGATGGTGTCGGTGGAGGTGGCGCCGGCCCACACACGGACGCTGTCGATCGATCCGGGGAAGTAGCGCGCGGCGGCGCCGTCGATCTTCGCTCGGCCGATCTCGAACGCCCCGGAGCCCTGCCAGGGGGTCGAGAACGGGATGCCGTCCTCGTCGCCCATCAGCGCGCTGTCGACGTAGAGCTTGAGTCCGCCGAGCTCGGAGGTGTCGTTGGGGTTTGCCGCCGCCTGGGCGTCATAGACGACTGTCAGCATGACGGGGACGCCCAGTTGGGTCCTTTTGACCGCGGTGGACCCGCTCGTCGTCCAGTCCGCCCCGGTGCCGTCCTTGTCGGGACGGCCGAACGTCCACCGGCCGTCGGTGCTGCCGGCGGGCTGCTCGTACCAGACACCCCAGGAGGACTGGCTCGTGCCTGACTGGCCGAACACCTGCACGGCGTACGACTTGCTGGTGTCGGTGAGTTTGGCAGGGTCCAGCGTCACCCAGGCGATCGCGGTGAACGAACCGGAGTCGTCGACGACCGGACCGGTGGCGGTGGCGTACGCGGTGGTGCCGTTCAGGGTCATCGCCTGCGTGGTGGTGACCACTTCGCCGATGTCCGGGTCGCCGGTGGTGGTCTGGGTGAGTGCGGCACCGTTGAGGGTGAGGTTACGGCCGAAGCCGCTGGTGTCCTTGACCGTGGTGCCGGTCGCGTTCGCCATGTCCGTGGCGTCCCACTTGGCGACGAGCGCCGGGACCGGGTCGCCGGCGGTGCCGTCGCTGAGGTCCTCGTCCTCCAGCCAGGCATCGTGGGCGACCTCGGTGTCCGCGAGCGCGCGGGACCAGACCTTCACCTCGTCGATCGTTCCGGAGAAGTACTCCTTGCCGGTTGCGGCATGCCACAGCCGCCCGACCTGGAGGGCGCCTGACGCCTTCCACGGGGTGACCGGGAACGACACCGGCGTGGTCTGCGGGACGCCGTTGACGTAGAGCTGGATGGTGTTCGCCGCCGCGTCGTAGACGCCCGTCAGGTGCGTCCAGGTGTTGAGGACCGGCGGCCTGGTGCCGATCGAGCGGGTGATCGCCGGTTCGGTGACGTCCGTCTGGTGGCGGTTGAAGATCCAGGCGTTGTAGGCGGTCGAGTAGTACAGCTGGAAGCCGGAGGCGTTCGTGCCGGCCTGCGACAGGACGGTGTAGTTGACGTCCTTCTTCGTCAGGCGCGCCCAGGCCGAGACGGTGAAGGACTTGGTGGTGTCCAGCACTGCGCCGGAGGTGGCCAGGTAGGCGCTCGTGCCGTTGAACTTCGCCGCTCCGGAGCCGCTGCGCGCCAGGGTGTCCCACGTGACGCCCGACCCGGTCAGCGGATGCTGAGTGGCTTCCGTGGAATCGGTGAGGGCGTTGTCCAGGTGCCAGATCCCGGCGGGCTTTTCGGCGCCCTTCACCAGGAAGCTGTAGTAGCCGGTCTGGGAACTGTGTTTCGCCGCGTCGTAGGCGAAGACCTGAAGGGTGTTCTCGCCGGCCTGGTTCGGCGGGATCGACTGGGTGGTGGAGCCGCCCTTGGTCACGGGGATCGGATCGGAGAGTTTGCCGCTGTTCAGCTTCCACTGGTAGCTGACGACGTCCGACTGGACCCCGGCCGCGACCGGGTCGCTGTCCCCGGGGGCGAAGGTGAACTTGCCGGGCGTGCCCACGCCGCCCGCGGCGGGGTCGGTCTCGGCCGGCTTGTAGTCGGTGCTTGTCACCACCGGAGGCGGCGGTGAGTCGGTGTCGACCCGGAAGTAGCACCAGGACGACCAGGACGAGTCCAGGACGCCCGTGTCGCCCCGGTCCGTCTTGTAGTAGGCCTGCGTCTTGACCCGCATCCGGTAGTCCGCCTGCGGCGTCAGCGCGCTGGTGGTCGCGTCGCGCGTCGCGTTGTCGGCCACCCAGGCGGCGTCCGGCGAGGCCGCGTACCAGGCGCGGGAGGAGCCGTCGGCCTTCCACACCTCGAACAGGGCCCGCAACTGCGCGTTGGAGCCGTCCGCCGACTGCACCGTGGCCAGCATCTTCGGCTTGGTGGCGCTGGTGACGAAGGCCGAGTTGGAGGCGTTGCAGACCTGCCCGATGTTGCCCTGCTGCACGCCGTACGAGGTCGGCTTGTCCGGGTAGGACACGTAGGTCACCGACAGCTTCGCGTCGTTGCGGAACCGCGCCCAGGAGGCCGCGTCGGACTCGTCGTGCGCGGTCAGCGAGAACGTGATCTGCGGATCCTTGTCCGCGGCGGCCGAGGCGAGGGTGGGAGTCAGGTTCTCGTTCGTCTCCTCGCCCACGTTGTCGCTGAAGCGTACCCAGTCCGCCGGCTGCGACGGGCTGCACAACGAGCCACGCCCGTAGGCCACGTTCCGGTCGCCCATCAGGTCGTCCGCTGCCGGGCGGCCCGACCAGGTGGTGCTGGAGGAGATGCCCTTGGTGACATGACTCAGGTCGTACCAGTGCGGATCACAGGTGAACGTCCAGACCTGGTACACCTCCAGCGTCGCGTCCAGGACCTTCTTGCCGTGGATCGACGACAGCGGGTACTCGAAGTACATGCGCTGGGTGTACGGGGTGTTCGAACAGAGGTAGCCGGCGTAGTTGGAGCAGCGCCCCACGCCTTTGTCCCCGTCGAACTTCCAGTACTTGGTGCCGTTGGAGGCCAGCGCCGTCCAGTCACCCAGCACGACGCCCTTGGTCGGAGGATCGATGTAGAGCGGGAAGACAGTGTCCTCGCCATGCAGCAGCACCGGATCCGGCGTGATCTCCAGGGTCGTCCCGGTGACCTTCAGCGGCAGCTCAGCCTTTGCGTCACCACTGCCAGGGCCTTCCGAAGGCGCCGGTTCACCGCCGGCCTCGGCAAGTGGGACCGTGTCCGTCGCCTTCGGCTCTGTCGCCGCAGCGGTGCGGGTGAGTTGAGTGGTGACACCGGCCGGTGCGCTGTCCGCAGCATCACCCGCCGAGTCCCACATCCGCCCCGCAGGACTCTCGAAGACCGGCGAGCCGTCGCTGTCACGGGCTACGAAACCCCCGTCGGCCGTCGGCGCGATGTCCAGGCCGCTGGCGGAGACGGACATCCTGATCGTGGCCAGCGCCGGGTTCTTCGCCGCCTCCGCGGTCTTCACCACGAGCACCGACGTGTAACCGGAGTTCAGAGCCGTCAGTTTCAGGTCGACGTCCGGGAGAACCCCGGCGTAGGTGACAGTGCTGCCGTCGAGGTGGGGCTCGGGAATCGCGGTCGGCCAGCCGAACCGCAACTCATGTCCCTCGTCCTCCAGAGTGATCAGTCCGGCACCGCTGCCGCCGCCCGAGAAGGTGAGAGCGGCCGTCGTGTTCCTCGCCCTGATAGAACCGTCGGTGTCACGCACGAGGGTGGTGTCGATGGAGGCCCAAGTGCCGTCGTCCTTGCGGGCACGCACCGGAGCCGCGTTCATCTCCTGGGTGAACGTGCCGTCCGGATTGGCGAACACCTGGGATGACTCGGTGGTCCTAATGTCCACCTCGACCCGCTCACCGGTCTTCGCAGCGAGAGCGCTCGCCTGCGACTCGGTGGTCCTGTCAGCCGCTGCTGAGGAGACACCTTCACCAGCGAGCGACGGAGCCGCCTCGGCTCCGAGTACCGGAACCGTGCATCCCAGGAGAGTGACGACTACGGTCCCCACTCGTATCGCGTGATGCCAGCCTCGCCACCGTTCTCGCACGAACGCGCCCCCACCATTCTCTTAACTTTCCCTTACCAAAAGCTGTGGGAATCATGTGTGGATCTTGGGTGGGGGTCAACAGTGTCATCCGTCACGTTGCCCTTGTCTCGCTATGGGGTAAGAGCCATCACCCTGACTCGTGATCGGCCAGGTGCAAGAGCTTGACGTAGCGGGTGGTGCGGTCGACGAGCGTGCCGATGGCCGACCTGTCGCCCTGGCCGACATGAGGTCGGCCTCCCCATGCCCCGCGACCTGGCGGTCGGCGACCTCGGCCGGGCGCTGGCTGACGAGGGCGCCGGGGTAGACGAACCGGGTGGCGCGCCAATCTCGCCCACTGCCTGATCACATACCGACAACTCGGTTCGCTGTGTTGGGCGTTGTTATCGACGCCGAACGCAACGCCGGCCGTGCGCGTGTGGCCCGGATCTGCCCGCACGTCCCCACGCGGGCAATCCGCCTTGCCTGGCTCCATTCGATACCAGATATCTTCCGGCCCAACCAAGTCGCCCTTTCCCCGGATTCTCATCCTGTCGCCGTCTTAGCCACGACAGGAGCACTACGATGCCTCAGCCAAATCACATATCCGGGATCGCCTTCCTGAATCTCCCGACGGCCGCCGAGTATCTGAGTGTCTCCCCAAACACCCTCTACGTCTGGCGCCATCGCCGCCAAGGGCCGCCGAGCTTCCGGATGGGGCGTCGCGTGATGTACCGCATCACCGCTCTCGACGTACGGGTGCAGGCCCAGGAGCAGGCCGACTCCCGCTCCAACCCTGCTCTCAACCCCCTTACGCAGAAGGCGCAGCGCCGCACCAAATCCCACAAGTAGCCCCCTCTCGAAAAGACCAGGAAAAGAGCATCCGCAGCCGGGATAATCACCGGCCGCGAAGTGCGTTGCCACCGACCAACACGCGACGCATGCACGCACGGAGGATCACTGAATGGCCGGTTACATAGAGGACCGCTGGTTGAAGAAGCGGCCGAAAAAGGAGACCGGCAAACGTGAACGCACCGCCCGGTACGGCAGCGGTATGCGGTACCGGGTCAAGGGGATCCCCGGAGTCCAGGACCGTGCCTTCGACACGAACGAGGACGCCAAGCAGTGGCTCGCCACCGCCCAGACCGACTCCAGTCGCGGTGACTTCGTCGACCCGCGCAGGGGCGAGATTTCGCTCACCGACTACATCGTCGACCACTGGTGGCCCGCACGGTCCGACGAGCCCTCGACCGCGGGTCCCCTGGCCAGCAGTATCTGGAACCACGTAATCCCGCTGGTCGGCGACCTCTCCCTCCGCGAGATCGACGCAGCGGCCCTACGCTCCTTCAAGGCCTCCCCCCTCTCTCGGGTCGAGGAAACGACGGCGGAGGTGATCTGGGGACATCTGTCGACGATCCTCGGCAGCGCGGTGGACGATCAACGCCTGTTGCGGAACCCCATGAAGGCCAAGAACAGCGTCAAGCCCCCGCGTCCCACGGAGAGGAAGGCCAAGGCCTGGGCCCGTGAGGTCGTCGACGCCGTTCGAGCGGGACTCCAGGAGCGCTACCGGCTCGCTGTCGACCTGGGTATCGGGCTGGGGCTCCGCCAAGGCGAGGCCTTCGGCCTGGCCGAAGAGGACCTCGACTTCGAGGCGGGCGTCGTCCACGTGCGACGGCAGCTCAGGTGGGACATCAAGGGACGCCCCTACTTCTCACTTCCCAAGGGACGCAAAACCCGCGACGTGCCCCTGCCGCCCAACCTCGTCATACGGGCACGCGAGCACTTCCGCCGCTTTCCCTCCACCCCCTGCACTCTCCCGTGGCGCAACCCCGAGCCTCCGACCACCGCCCTGGAGGAACGCCAGCGGAAGCCGATCACGGTGAACCTGGTTCTCACCACTTCGCACGGCAACCGGATCTACTACCGCACCTGGAACGACCGCCGTTGGAAGCCGGCCCTCGCCGCCGTCGGCATCATCAAGCCTGTCGGGGAGAAGGTGCGGCGTGACGGAGGCCGCGTTCGTCGCGTCCCCCTCTACGCCGCCCCGCGCGAGGACATGTTCCACGTGCTCCGGCACACCTACGCGAGCGTGCAGTTGGAGGCCGGCGAGTCGCTCGTCAGCCTGTCGAAGTGGCTGGGGCACTGGACGCCGAAGGTCACCCTCGACCACTACGCTCACTTCATGCCCGGCGCAGGTCAGCGCGGTCTCGTTGCCATGGACGCGTGGCTGGAGGACCGCCACCGGCCGAAAGTCCCCGAGAAGTCCCCAGCGGCCGAGTGGATCAAGAAAATCCCGGAGAACCAGCAGGCCAGCGGGCTCGTAGCGTCCGACGCCCGCTTGTCCGTCAAGTACAAGGAGACGGCCCGGGGCGGGCTGGCGGTGAACATCATCGAGTGCTGAGGGGACGGGGCCTGCGCAGCGCGGACTGGCCCCCTTCGCACGTCCAGCCGACCCCTGGGCGCTACTCCCCGCGACTCGCCGTGCGGGGCGCCTTGTCCTCGGCGGCGCGTGCCTCGGCCAGTCGGTGTGCGGCGGTGAGGGCCGTCAGGCAGTGCAGGGCGAGCTCCTCGTCGTGGCCGAGGGTGCGGCCGTAGCCGGTGAAGAACGCGGTGCGCAGGCCGGGCTGGGGCGCCCAGGGTCCGCAGGCGAGGTCGACGAAGTCGAGGACCGCGGGGGCGAACCGTGCCGACTCGAAGTCGCGCAGGGCCAGTTGCGCGTCGGCGGACCAGAGGAGACTGGAACCCAGGGGGCCGCCGTGGATGTAGCCGAGAGGCAGCCGGCCGACGAAGCGCAGCCGGTCGGCGAGGCCCATGACCCGCTTCTGTTCGTCCACCGACAGGCGGTCGCCGGCCGTGCCCAGGTGACGGGCCGCCTCGTCGGCCAGGCGGGGCAGGTCGGTCGGCGCGTCGTGGTGCGCGGTGCCGGTACGCCGTGCGGCCTGGTGGAGTTGGGCCAGGAGGAAACCGGCCCGCCAGTGGACCGTCCTGAGCGTGGCCTCCTTCAGCCGCAGCCGGGTGAGGGGCGTGCCGGGCAAGGTCGTCACGATCAGGGCCAGATGCGCGGCGGAGGTGGCCAGCAGACGCGGGGCCGCACCGGGGCCGAGGGCGGGCACGGCATGCCGGTGGGCGAAGGTCTCCCGGGTGAAGGCGTCCGGGTCCAGGGCGACCTTGACCTGGAGACGGGCCCCGTCACCGGTGCGTACGACGTCCCATGCGCGGCCGAGCGGCGGTTCGGCCGCGGCACCGCGCAGCACAGCGAGCGGGCCCAGGGTCCGTTCGGCCCAGGCCATGACGGGTGCGGGTGGTGACTGCTGTGCGGTCATGCCCCCCACCTCGGTGTCAGGCCTGACGTATCCGGGGCGTATACCGGGGCGCTGCCGGCCGCGGTCAGCGCGCGGTTGGGGACAGGGACGGGGACGGGGACGGGATTCATGGTTCCTCCGGGGGTCGGTCGAGTGACGGCGGGTGCCGCCAACAGCGCCGCAGGCGCGCCGCGTTGGGGACGACTGATGATGACCGGGACAACGACCCGAGGGCCTCACTCGAACACGCGTGTTTGAGTCGGATCCCCAGCCGCGTGATTCCGGGGGTCACGTCTCACCGGCCGCCGGTCGCCGCGCTTCCCGGGCCCCGGAACTTGGCCGAATCGCCGCGCGTGGACACGCAAGCGGCCCCTGGGGCCGGTGAGGAAGGAGAGGCGTTACGCCTTCACTCGGGGTCGGCGGTCAGCCCGCCGTCAGCCACGCGCGGGTGCCGAAGGAGGCGCAGGCGTGGGAGGCCACCGTCGCGGCCCGTGCCAGGGCTTCGGCGAAGGCCGGGCCGTCGATGGGGGCGGGGCCGCTCAGGTGGTGGGCGAGGGCGCCGTGCAGGACGTCGCCCGCGCCCAGCGTGTCCACCACGCGGGTCTCGGGAACGCCGACCAGGCCACCGCCGCCGGGGCCCGACCACGTGATCGGCGCCCCGCCCGCGGTGACCGCCGCCCAGGTCACCCCGTGGTCGTGGAGGAACTCCAGGGTCTCGGCGGGCGTGCCGGTACCGGGCGGGTGGAAGTCCGCCGAGCACACGGCGACGTCGGTGGAGGACAGCAGCCGCTCCGTGCCGTCCTTCCAGCTGCCCCCGTCGAGGACGGTGCGGCGGCCGGCCGAGCGGGCGGCGCGTGCCACGTCGACGGCCAGGTCCATGTGGTGCCCGTCGAACTCGGCGATGTCGCACGACACCACCAGCTCCTCCAGTTCCCGCAGCTCGGCCGAGTCGGCCGGGGCCCGCAGCCGGTGTCCGGTCGCGTTGGTCGAGGCGACCGCGCGCTGCCCGGTCGACGCGGTCACCAGGACCGAGGACACCGCGGGCGGCTCCACGCGGTCGGCGGCGAGGTCCGTGACGCGCACGCCGAGCGCGTCGAGGTCCGCCCGGACGCCGAGGGCCAGCGGATGGGTGCCGAGGCCCGTGAGCAGCCGGGGCAGGCCGCCCAGCCGCGCGAAGGCCACCGCCGCGCCCGTGGCCGGACCGCCCGCGGCCACCACCTGGTCACGGGCCGTCAGCTTCTCGTCCGGCCCGGGCACATGGTCCACCAACTGGATGACGTCCAGGGTGCACAGTCCCACGAAGAGGCCCGCAGGCCGCCGCCCCGCCATCGGACCCGCTCCCACCAGCGCCTCCTCGGGCCTCGGCCTGCGGCCAGCGTACGTGCGGCCTCCCGCGTCCCGCGGGAGTTCCGGAGGCCGATGTTCCCCCAGGGGCTACCGCCGGGTAACCGCATGCTTCTACGCTGCCGCCAACTCACCACCAACCCAAGGGAGTTGGGTCATGCGTGTACTGAGACGGCTGGCGGCGCTCGTGGGTGCCGGGGCCCTGTTCGTGATGGCGGGCTCGGCGGCACACGCGGACACGGGCACGGGCCTGAACGCGGCGAAGTTCTCCGAGACCACGTCCATCGGCACGCACAACGCGTACGAGAAGGACAAGTACACCTACTGGGCGCAGGCCATGGACTCCGGGGCCTCGCTGCTGGAGCTGGACGTGTACGTCGACAGCATCAGCAAGCGGTGGCGGGTCAGCCACAGCAACCCGTGGGGCGACAACAACAACTGCGAATACGCCAACACCCCCGGCCAGTTGTACGGCCAGGCCACCAGCCAGGACCTCGGCAGCTGCCTCGACAACATGGCGGCCTGGGAGCAACTGCACCCGGACCACGCGCCGGTCGTCGTCAAGGTCGAGATGAAGGTCGGGTTCAACCAGACCATCGGCCTCGGACCCACCGCGTTCGACACGCTCGTCTCCCAGAAGCTGGGCAGCAGCGTGTACAAGCCGGCCGACCTGCTCGGCTCGTCGTACCCGACGCTCGACGCCGCCGCGAAGGCCAACGCCTGGCCCACCCGCGACCAGCTCAAGGGCAAGTTCGTCTTCGAGCTGATCCCGGGCACGGTGGAGCAGGCCAACCCGTTCGACCACTACTGGACGGACCAGGAGTACGGCGACCACCTGCGGGACCTGTACGCGGCCGGGAACATCTCCCAGGCCCAGGCCTTCCCCGCCGTGCTGGGCGCCGCGAACGGGGATCCCCGGACCAGCAGGTACGACGCCTCGATCCAGCCCTGGTTCGTGTTCTTCGACGGCGACGCGGCGACGTACGTGAACAACGGCTACGACACGTCGTTCTACGCCACGAACCACTACATCCTGATCATGACGGACGCCTACAACGTCTCACCGGCGATCTCCTCCACCGCTCCGACGGACGCCGAGGTCGCCGCCCGGCTGGCGCTGCTCGCCGCCGACCACGCCAGCATCATCACCTCCGACTGGTCGACGAAGTCGGCGACCGTGCTCGGTGAGGTGGCGGCGCGAAGCTGACAATTCACGCGCCCACGCGGATCCCTCCCGGCGCGGCGGGGAATACGACATACGCAGTTGCAACTTGTGTCACCCCACTGGCACCAAGGGAGTTCCCCCATGCTGTACGGAATCGACGTGAGCGCGTACCAGTCGTCGAGCTACGACACGGACGGCCTCTCCTTCGTCTTCATCAAGGCGACGGAGGGGCGTTCGTACGTCAACCCCAAACTCGCCGCCCAGACCAAGACCGGCCGCGACGCCGGACTGGTCGTCGGCTACTACCACTTCCTCTGGCCCGGCAACCTCACCGCCCAGGCCGAGTACTTCGTCCAGCACGCCCCGGAGAAGGCGGGCGAGATCCTCGCCGTCGACTGGGAGACCACCGGCGACGGCACCCACGCGAGCAACGCCGAGAAGGACTCCTTCATCCGCAGGGTGAAGGCACTCCGGCCGAACAACCGGGTGATCCTCTACACGAATCGCAACTACTGGCTCACGATCGACACGACCTCGTACGCCGGCGACGGCCTCTGGATCGCCGACTACGTCAGCGCCGGCCACCCCCGGATCGAGGCCGACTGGCGTTTCCACCAGTACACCAGCGACCCGCACGACAAGGACGTGGCGGACTTCGCGAGCAAGGCCGGCCTCAAGGCCTGGGCGGCGAAGGAGGACTGAGCGACGGGCGCCGGTCCGGGACGGCGATCCGGGGCGGCGGGACCGGGCTCCCCGGCGCGGTCCCACCGCCCGCCAGCCAGCCGCCGCCAGCCGCCGACCGCCGCCCGTCGCCGGCCGCCCCCCGGGACCCGGCGGAGCCGTCAGCCGCGGAAGTTCTCCGGGCGCTCCGGGGACGCCTCGGCGAGGGCCTTGCGTACGCCCTCGGCGTCCGCCCGCAGGCCGTACACCGGGGTGCCCGGCTGCTGGCGCCAGGAGTCGTCGATGCCGCCGGTGTCGACGGTGTCGAAGCCGAGTTCGTCGATCAGGGCGCGGACGACCCGCTTGGCGGCCTCATCGTCGCCGGAGACCGGGAGGGCCTGGCGGCCGGGCTCGCCGGCGGGACGGTGGCGGTCCAGGATGTCCTGGGCGAAGGTGCCGTTGAAGGCCTTGACCACGGGGTGGCCGATCTGCCGTTCGGTCCAGCGGCTCTCCGTGATGCCCTCGTCCTCGATGCCGGCGATCCGGCCGTCGCGTTCCCGCGGGTAGTAGTTGTTCGTGTCGATCACCGCGGCGTTCGCCGCGGCGCCGTCCAGGAGGCCGGACGGCAGGTCCGGGACCGCCTTCACCGGGACCGTGACCACCACGACCTCCGCGCCCCGCGCCGCCTCTCCGGCCCGTACCGCCGTCGCTCCCGTCTCCTCGGCCAGAGCGGCGAGTGTCTCGGGGCCCCGCGAGTTCGCCACGGACACGTCGTGGCCGAGGGCGGCCAGCCGCCGGGTGAGGTTGCCGCCGATGTTGCCCGCGCCGATGATGCCGATCTTCATGACACGCCTTTCGAGAGTCCATGCACTTGCATGCATACGCTGCCGTGCGGCGACAACCCCGGGCGGGCGTGCCCTATTCCGCGGCTGGGCCGGAGGAGTGAGGTCCGGCGCCGGGCATGGGAAAGGGGCGCCCGCACGCAGAGTGCCGGGCGCCCCTCCCGTCGGGTCACTTGCTCAGGTAGGCCCAGAACTCGTCGAACGACAGGACCTTGTCACCGTTGAGGTCGCGGGTCCTGATGATGGCCTCGGCGACCGTGTCGGTCACGTTCCAGTCGCCCCCCTGGGCCAGGGCGGTCTTGAACTCGGCCGCGGTGATGACGCCGTCACCGTCCGTATCGATCCGCTCGAACTGCTTGCGTGCTTCCTCGATGTCCGCCACCGGATCCGCCCCTTCGTACGCTTTACTGCTTGTTGACGGAGGTCAGATTAACCGGCCGCGCTGGCTCGGAGTGCGGCGACCACCCAGGCGAACTCCGCACGGTACGCGGCGGCGGGCCCCGCACCCTTCATCGTGGTCAGCAACTCCCGGTACCGGGCGAGCCGGTCGTTGGACGCCGACTCCATCCGTTCGAGTACGGCGGTGAGGTCCCCGCCGCCCAGCACCTCCCGTACGATCGCCTCCGCCTCGGGCGACTCGGGGGCGATTCCCCGCGCGCGGGCCTCCGCGCCGAGCTGCACCAGCCGCATGGGGAACCACGTGGCCCGCCCGGGGGCGGCGGAGCGCCCCTGGTCCGCCGCATTGAACTCGACCACCCGCCGCATCTCCGCCCGGAACCCGGGGTCCTGGACCATCTCGGCCAGCTCGACCCAGGCGTCCACCTGCTCGGGGGTGGGGTCCTCCGGCAGGTCCGCGGCGATGGAGCGCATCCGGTCCTCGATGGCCGGGTCCACGGTGTCGAGCCCGTGGAACAGCTCGGCCACGAACTCCTCCATGATCCGCTTCCGTTCGGCTGCCGACAGCCGCGCCAGCTTGTTCATGAGCGTCATCTCCTCTGCGGTCGAACCGCGTTGCGCCACGGTCGACAGCACCGCCCGGGTCACTTTCAGGGAGCGGATCTGCGCGTCCAGCGCCGCCACGTGCGCCGCCGCGACCTCCGCCACGGTCCGCTCGCCGGAGAGCACCTCACGCACATGCCCGAGCCCGAGCCCCAGCTCGCGCAGGGTGCGGATCAGCTCCAGGCGGGCGAACGACTCGGCGTCGTAGAGCCGGTAGCCGCCGGCGGAGCGGGTCACCGGGGTGAGCACGCCCTCGTCGGACCAGTAGCGGATGGTGCGCACGGTCAGTCCGGTGGCCTTCGCCAGCTCGCCGATGGTGAAAAGTCCGGTGCCGTCGTCGATCATGTCTGCGAGTGTGGGCCTTCCAGTGGGTGGAGACTCAAGGAGTCGAGGAGTACGGCCGTGGAGACCTTGCGGGACATTCTGGACGCCGCGGCCCGTGGCGTCTTCCCGCCGCCGGACGGCCGTACGACGGTCGTACCGCAGCCCTCCCCGCGGGACGCGGGAGTCCTCTCCTTCACCGCCCACTCGGTCGTCTTCGTCGACGAGGACCCGGACTGGGTGTACGACACCCTGCGCGCGACGCCCACCGATGCCCTGGCCGCGACGATGAACGCGCGCTTCCTCACCGCTCTGATGGACCGTACGGGCCGGGAGCAGGAGACGATCGACGGGCTGCTGGTGGCCGGCCCGCTGCCCGGCCGCCCGGACCTGCCGCTGACGGAACTCACCGGCCCCGACCACTCCCGGGCCGCATACGCCCGGGGCCGCCGCGACGAGGTGCGCGCCTGGGCGGCGGACGGCGGGGTGGTGGTGCTCGGCCGGGGCGTCGCGGGACGCCTGGAGGTCTCCGTGGAGGTGGACGAGGGGGTACGGCAGCGGGGGCTGGGCCGGGCCCTGGTGGCCGCCGCCCGGCACCTCTCCGAAGAACCCCTGTGGGCGCAGGTCGCCCCGGGGAACGCCCGCAGCTGGCGGGCGTTCCAGGCCGCCGGCTACGTACCGGTGGGCGCCGAGGCGCTGCTGCTCAGGGTCTGAGGCCCGGCGGCCCGGCGGCCCGGCCTCAGCGGAAGATGCCGGTGTGGCCGAGCGAGTAGCGGCCCGGCTGCGGGTAGACGGCGAGGCCGTGCGGACCGCTGCCGACGTGGATGCGGGCCAGTTCGGTGCCGGTGCGGGTGTCGATGGCGTACACCTCGGAGTTGTACCGGCCGGACAGCCACAGCACCTTGCCGTCCGCCGAGACCCCGCCCATGTCGGGGCTGCCGCCGCCCGGCAGCCGCCACTTCCCGGTCAGCCGGTTCTGGGCGAAGTCGAAGAGGGAGATCGTGCCCTCGCCCCGGTTGGAGATGTACATCACGCGGGAGTCCCGGCTGACGTACAGCCCGTGCGCGCCCTTGCCGGTGGGCAGGAAGGTCGGCTTGGTGAAGGCGTCGCCGTCCAGGATCCACACCCCGTCGGCCATCATGTCGGCGATGTAGAACCGCTTGCCGTCCGGCGAGACCTTGACGTCCTGCGGCATGGCGCCGTGGAACGGCAGCTTCTCCTGCCGGAGCACCTTCATCTGCTCCGTGTCGACCTTGAGCACCTCGCCGCTGAACTCGCAGGACACGATGAAGTACCGGCCGTCCATGGAGAAGTCGGCGTGGTTGACGCCGTAGCAGCTGACCGGCAGGGCCTTGACGGTCTGCATGGTGTGCGCGTCCCGGAAGACCAGCTGGCGGTCGTTGGAGGCCATCACGATCGCGTACCTGCCGTTGGGCGTGAAGTACAGGTTGTACGGGTCGTGCACGGCGACCGGCTTGCCGGCCCGGCCGGTCCTCGGGTCGATGGGGGTGAGGCTGTTGCCCAGGTCGTTGTTGACCCACAGCGTCTTCAGGTCCCAGGACGGCACGACGTGCTGCGGCTGCCGGCCGACCCGGATGGTCCCGGTCACCCGGTACGTCTTCGGGTCGATGACCGAGACGGTGTCGGAGTTGGTGTTCGGGACGTAGACCAGGGACGGGAAGTCCTTGACCACGGGTGAGAGGTTGCCGGGGCGGTCGGCGGCGTACACGTCCTTCGGGTCGAGGACCGGGGGCATCCCCGGCAGTCCGTCGACGGCCTGCTCCGCCTTCTTCGCCGGCGGCTGCACGGCCGCGGCGGTGCCGGTGGCCGGTGCCGCGGGGCTGTCGGAGTCACCGCTGCACGCGGGCAGCAGCGCCAGGGCGGCGAGGACGGCACCGGCGGACAGCAGACGGGCGGCGTTCGTGGTTCGCATCAGCTGAGCAGCTCCGTGGTGGTGACCGCGCGCAGTCCACGGCGGTGGAGTTCTTGGAGGACGGCGGGAAGGGCGGCGACCGTGTCCGGATACCCGAAGTGCATGCTCACCACCGAGCCGCCCGTGACCTCCGCGAGCACCTTCCGGGTGATGGCCGGCGCGCCGGGCCGGGTGTAGTCGAGCGAGTCGACGTCGTACGACAGCACGTGCGGGTAGCCGGCCTCGGCCGCGAGCCGGGCGACGAGCGGGGAGGCGGTCGGCGCCCTGGAGGGGCGGAACCAGCTCCCGATCGATCCGGTGAGCCGCCTGAGCCGCTCCGCGCAGTCGGTGATCTCCTTGCGGGCGTCGGCCTCCGCCATGGCGTTGACGGAGACGTGCCGCTGGGTGTGGTTGCCCAGGTCGTGACCGCCGTCGAGGACGCGGCGGGCCATGGCGGGGTACTGGTCGAGCCAGCTGCCGACGGCCAGCACGGTGAGGTGGGCGCCGTGCTGCTCGGCGCTGCCGAGGAGTTGCTCGGCGAGGGCGGGGTCGCCCTGGCCGTGGAAGGTGAGCGCGACGGCGGCGGTGGTGCGGGGGCCGTGGGTGACCTGGAAGGGGAGCCGACGGGGGGAGGCCGACGGTGAGGTGGGGGTGACGGTGGGGGGTGCTGCGGTGGCCGTACCGGTGGTGCCGCAACCGGTGGTGAGCGCGCCTGTGGCGGTGAGGGCGGCGCCTGCGCGGAGGAGGTCGCGTCGGTGGGTGGGGGTCACCTGCACCATTTAAGGGGCGGCAGGTAAGAAAATGGGCTATTGACCCGATAACGGGTTGATTTGCTTGGTGCGGGCCGGTGGGGGTTGATCGCGCCCACGCGGCGGAGCCGCACATCGAATACAGCCCCGCGCTCTTAAGGGGCGCGTTTCACTGCCCCCTACCGATCGGCGACCCGCATCTCGAACCACGTCGTCTTGCCTCGCGGAAGCAGGTCCACGCCCCAGCGGTCCGCCAGCTTGTCCACCAGGAACAGGCCTCGGCCGCTGATGTCCGTCTCCTGAACCGGCATCAGACAGGGGAGCCCGCGGGACGGATCGCGCACCTCCACCCGGATCCAGCCGGGGCGGCGGCGCATCCGGAGGCCGAACACCCGGGCGCCGGTGTGCCGTACGGCGTTGCCCACGAGTTCCGAGACGAGTAAGACCGCGTCCTCCGTCATCTTGGGGCTGAGCCGCCACTGGCGGAGGACGACGACCTGGGCGAGCCGGCGGGCGGTCGCCGCGGACTCGGGGCGGGACGGGAGCGGAACCTCCGCGTCCGTCGGGTTGCCGAACAGCTCGATCGCCTTGAGCGCCCGCTCGTCCTCGACCGCAGGCGACCACCGCGCCGCGGCCGCACGGCTGTGTCCCCGCGGCTGTTCGATGCCCTCCAGCCCCGCCATGCCCCCATCATGGCCGCCGAGAGCGCCCTCCGTGGCCGTTCCGCGGGAATACGCCCCCGCAAACCTTCCGTCCGTTACCGGGCGATCGGCATATGCCGTCGGCATTGCGGAACCATCGTCAGCCGCTCCGACCTGCGAAGACGTACCATCTCCGGGCAATCGCCAGACCCCCTCGACAAGGCGGGCTTAGGGTTGCCTTAAGGCTCCCATAATCCGCCCCATCGGGGGACCCGGAATCAGACATCGCGTCAATTGCAAGTGGTTCGGGACATTCACAGCAGGGCGAAGATCACAGGAACTTGGCCTTGCCAGGCCCCTCCTCGACGAAGCTCCGCATCCCGCGCTCTCGGTCCTCGGTGGCGAACAGCCCGGCGAACCAGTTCCGTTCGACGGCGAGTCCGGTCTCCAGGTCGGTCTCCAGGCCGGTGTCGATCGCCTCCTTGGCGGCCCGCAGCGCGATCGCCGGCCCCTGCGCCAGCTTCGCCGCCCAGGCGTGCGCCTCGGTGTAGACGTCGGCGGCGGGCACCACCCGGTCGACGAGGCCGATGGCGAGCGCCTCGTCGGCCTTGACCATCCGGCCCGTGAAGATCAGGTCCTTGGCCTTCGACGGGCCGATCAGCCGCGGCAGCCGCTGGGTGCCGCCGGCCCCCGGGACGAGCCCGAGCAGGATCTCGGGCTGCCCGAGCTTGGCGTTGTCGGCGGCGATACGGAAGTCCGCGCAGAGGGCGAGCTCGCAACCGCCGCCGAGCGCGTACCCGGTGACGGCGGCGACGACCGGCTTGGGGATCCGGGCGACGGCGCTGAAGGAGTCCTGGAGGTCGCGGGAGCGCAGAACCATGGCGGCATGGTCCATGTTCTGCATTTCCTTGATGTCGGCCCCCGCCGCGAAGACCTTCTCGCCGCCGTAGATGACGACGGCACGCACGTCTTCGCGCCGGGCGGCCTCGCCCGCCAGCTCCCTGATCCGGTCCTGCGTGGCGACGTCGAGCGCGTTCATAGGTGGGCGGTCGAGGCGAATCGTACCGACGCCTTCAGCGACTTCGAGGGTTACAGTCATGCCTCGCAGGTTAGCGGGCGTTCACTCATTCCTGCGGGCCGGTGGGGGCTGGTCGCGCAGTTCCCCGCGCCCCTTTCGGGGCGCTCGACTCACGCAGTCCATTCCTTCCACGACATGTTCCACCCGTTGAGCCCGTTGTCCGGCGACACCGTCCGGTCGTTCGAGTGCTTCACCGTCACCACGTCCCCGATGATCGAGTGGTCGAAGAACCAGGCGGCCGGCACCGACCGGTCACCCCCACCCCGGATGTCGCGCAGCCCCACGCACCCGTGGCTCGCGTTGTAGTTGCCGAACGCGTCCCCACCCCAGTAGTTGCCGTGGATGAACGTCCCCGACGTGGTCAGCCGCATCGCGTCCGGCACGTCCTTGATGTCGTACTCGCCGCCGTAGCCGACCGTCTCGCCGTTCATGCGCGTGACGCGCAGCTTCTCGCTGATGACCATCTGGCCGTTCCACGTGTCGTAGCCCGGCTTGCCGGTCGTGACCGCGAGGGTCTTCACGACCTTGCCGTCCTGCATGATCTTCATCGTGTGCTTCTTGGCGTCGACGACGGACACCTGGTTGCGGCCGATCGTGAACTTCACGGTCTTGGCCTGCTCGCCGTAGACCCCGTCCCGGCCCTCGACGCCGTCGAGGTTGAGGGAGACGGAGACCTTCGTGCCGGACTTCCAGTAGTTCTCGGGCCGGAAGTCGAGGCGGTCGTTGCCGAACCAGTGGCCCTGGACGTCGACGGCCGGCTCGGTCTTGATGGTGATCGCCTTCTCCACCGCGGCCGGGTCGGTGATGCCCCGGGTGAAGTGGACGGAGAACGGCATGCCGACGCCGACCGTGGAACCGTCCTCCGGCGTGAAGTAGCCGATGAACGTGTTCTTAGGGGTGAGGGTCGTGAAGTTGGAGTCCTCCGCGGACTCCCGCCCGGCGGCGTCCTTGGCGATCGCGTGGACGGTGTACTTCGTGGAGTTGGCGAGGTGCGTCGAGGGCGTCCAGCTGGCGCCGTCCGCCGCGATCGCCCCGGCTATCTCCTTGCCCTTGGCGTCCTTGACCTCGACGTCGGTCAGCTTGCCCCTGGCGGCGCTGACCTTGAGCGCGCCGCTGGTGTCCACGCCGGTCGCACCGGACTTGGGGCTGATGCTGACGGTGGCCACGGACTGCTTGCTCGCCTGGGTGGTGGAGTCCTTGGTCTTGCCCTGGTCCGCCCCCTTGTCGGAGGAGCCGCCCCCGCCGCAGGCGGTGACGGCCATGAGCAGGACGCCGGCGACGACCGCCATCCCCTGCCTCCGCCGCGTCCCCCGAACCGACGCCCCCGATATCGGCCACTCGTTCAAAGTCGTTCTCCCCTCCCAGGGCCTGGTCAGGCCCACCCCGGCGCGTCAGGCGCGCGCTCTGGCGCATATTAACCGCAGGGTTTTGAGGTTGGTGTTGGGCGAATGTCACCGTTGCGTCGCAACTTCTCGCCCCCCACCGGCCCGCCCCCACCTGGTCACTTGACCGCGCTGCCCGCCTTCCACTCCTTCCACCCCATGTTCCACCCGCCGAGGCCGTTGTCGGGAGAGACCGTTTTGTCCTGACTGTTGACGACCTCGATGACATCTCCGACGAGGCTGCGGTCGTAGAACCAGCCCGCGGGCGTGTCCGAACTGCCGCCCTTCACGTCGCGCAGCCCGACGCAGCCGTGGCTGACGTTGACGTGGCCGGGGGCCTCCGGGGCCCAGTAGTTGCCGTGCAGGAAGGTGCCTGAGTCGGTGAGCTTGAGGGCGTGCGGGACGTCGGGGATGTCGTACTCGCCACCGAAGCCGACCGTGCGGCTGTTCATGCGGGTCACGTCGTGCATCTCCATCACCACCATCTTCCCGTTGTAGGTGGTGTGCTCGGGCGCTCCCGCGGTGATCGGCACGGTGGCGAGCAGTTCGCCGTCCCGGCGGACCTGCATGGTGTGGGCAGCCGCGTCGACGAGGGAGACCTGGCTGCGGCCGACGGTGAAGGTGAACGTCTTGGACTGGAGGCCGTAGACGCCGCGGGCGCCCTCGACGTCGCGGAGGTCCAGGCCGACGGTGACGACCGTGCCGGGCTGCCAGTAGTGCTCCGGGCGGAAGTCGAGGCGGTTGTCGCCGAACCAGTGCGGACGGATCTCGACCGCGGGCTTGGCGGTGACCTGGATCGCGCGTTCGACGGCGGCTCGGTCCTCGATGCCGCGGCTGAAGGCGAGGGAGACGATCATGCCGGTGCCTACGGTGGCCCGGTTCTCCGGGGTGACGTACCCGATGAAGCGTTCGGCGGGGACGAGCGTGGTGAAGGTGGTGTGGCGGGCCGAGCGGTGGCCGTCGCCGTCCACGGCGACCGCGTCGACGGTGTACTTGGCGGCGAGCGCGAGTCTCGGGTCGTCCGGCCGCCAGATCGTGCCGCCCGCGGCGATGTGCCCGGGGACCGGGGAGTCCTGGGCGTCCTGGGACCTGACGACCCTGACGGACTCCAGGCGGCCGTCCGGCACCCGAACCGTCAGCGGTCCGTCGGGCCGCACGGCCCTGGTGCCGTCGTCCGGGGAGACGCGGATGACGTCCTCGGGGGCCGGGGGTTTGCCGCCGAGGACGCGGTCGATGCCGAGCCCGTCCGTGCCGTTCGAGGTACAGCCGGCGGCTCCCGCCAGCAGCCCCGCCCATGTCAGTGCCGCGGCCAACGCGGCCCCCGCGCGCCGTGCGCGCCCTTGTGGATGCCTCACGTGCGGCTCAACGAGCGGGCATGCCCCGGGGAAACGTGAGTGCGACGCCGGCACTGGGCAGAACAGAGGGAAGGACGACGAGCTGGGGAGCCGCCGTGCCCGTGCGAGAGCCGTCGCGGGCACGTCCGTAGCGAGCCGCCGACCGTGCCCGGGACCGGGAGTCCGGGCCCCGTCGGCTGCTCGGACGCGGGTGCCGGTGCGCCCGGTGGTCGGCGAGTCGCGGGACACATAAAGGGGCCGACAGGTGACGAGCGCAGCCGAGCAGCAGGGGGCACCGGCGCGGGCCCCGAGGGGGGACGGCGCCGGGGTGAACGGCGCGGCGGTGGAAGGCCGCGCGGTGGCCGGCGCCACGGCGCACGCCCCCGCGGTGAACGGGACGCCCCTCCCCGTCCCGTCCGCGTGGCCGGGGGCGTCGACGCCGCTCGGCGCCCGGTTCCGGGTCGGTCCCGACGGGGTGGCGGGCACCAACTTCGCACTGTGGGCGGCCGGGGCGGAGGCGGTCCGGCTCTGCCTCTTCGACGAGCAGAGGCGGGAGACCCGCATCCCGCTGACCGAACTCACGCACGAGATCTGGCACGGGTTCGTCCCCGGCGTGCTGCCCGGACAGCGGTACGGCTACCGGGTCGACGGCCGCTGGGACCCGTGGACCGGCGCCCGCTGGAACCCGGCGAAGCTGCTCCTGGACCCGTACGCGCGGGCGGTGGACGGCGAGTTCGCGCTGCCGCCCGAGGTGTACGGGCACGTCCGGGACTGGCCGGACCAGCAGGTCGCCGACACCGTCCGGGACGACCGCGACTCGGCGCCGTACGTCCCCAAGGGCGTCGTCGTCCACGATGACGACGACTGGTCCGACGACCACCGCCCGAAGACGCCGTGGGCGGACTCCGTCATCTACGAGCTGCACGTGCGCGGCTTCACCAGACTGCACCCCGGGATACCCGAGGAACTCCGCGGCACCTACGCGGGCCTGGCCCACCCGGCCGCCGTCGAGCACCTCGTGAACCTGGGCGTGACGGCCGTGGAGCTGCTGCCCGTCCACCAGTTCGCCCACGAGGACCACCTGCTCAGGCGCGGCCTGAAGAACTACTGGGGCTACAACTCCATCGGCTACTTCGCCCCGCACGCCGCGTACGCCGCCTCCGGTACGACCGGACAGCAGGTCGGCGAGTTCAAGCGGATGGTGCGGGCGCTGCACGCGGCCGGGATCGAGGTCATCCTCGACGTCGTCTACAACCACACCGCGGAGGCCGGCGAGCTGGGCCCGACGCTCTCCCTGAAGGGCATCGACAACCGGGGCTACTACCGGCTCCAGGACCACGACGCCCGGCGCTTCGCCGACTACACCGGCTGCGGCAACACCCTGCACGTGGTCCGCCCGCACGTGCTGCGGCTGATCACCGACTCGCTCCGCTACTGGGTCACGGAGATGGGCGTGGACGGCTTCCGCTTCGACCTCGCCGCCGCGCTGGCCCGCTCGATGCACGACGTCGACATGCTCTCCCCCTTCCTCGCGGTGATCGCCCAGGACCCGGTGCTGCGCCGGGTGAAGCTGATCGCCGAGCCCTGGGACGTCGGCTCGGGCGGCTACCAGGTGGGCGCCTTCCCACCCCTGTGGACCGAATGGAACGACCGCTACCGCGACGCCGTCCGCGACTTCTGGCGCGGCGCCCTCCCGGACGTCCGCGATCTCGGCTACCGCCTCTCCGGCTCCAGCGACCTGTACGCCTGGGGCGGCCGCCGCCCGTACGCCTCGGTCAACTTCGTGACCGCGCACGACGGTTACACCCTGCGCGACCTGGTGTCGTACGAGCGCAAGCACAACGAGGCCAACGGCGAGGAGAACCGGGACGGCTCCGGCGACAACCGGTCCTGGAACTGCGGCGCGGAGGGCGAGACGGACGACGAGGGCGTACGGGCCCTGCGCCGGCGCCAGTTGCGGAACCTCCTCACCACCCTGCTCCTCTCGACGGGCGTCCCGATGCTGGTCGCCGGCGACGAACTGGGCCGCACGCAGCGCGGCAACAACAACGCCTACTGCCAGGACAACGACATCAGCTGGCTGGACTGGAGCCTGCTCGACGACCCCGCCTGGCGGCCCCTCTTCGACCTCACCGCCCGCCTCGTCCGGCTCCGCCACCGGCACCCGGTGCTGCGCCGCCGAGCCTTCTTCTCCGGCCGCGCGCACTCGGCGGACGGCCTGCGCGACCTGGCCTGGTTCACCGCGCACGGGGAGGAGATGACCGCGGGCGACTGGTACGCGCCCGCCGCCACCCTCGGCATGTACCTCTCCGGCCGGGACATACCCGGCCGCGACGAACGCGGCGCCCCGGTCCTCGACGACAGCTTCCTGACGATCCTGCACGCCGGCGCCCGCCCGACGGAGTTCGTCCTGCCGGGCCCGCCGTGGGCGGAGCGCTACGAGGTGCTGGTGGACACCTCGCTGGAGGAACAGGGCGCGGAGCCGGGGGTGGTGCACGAGGGAGGGACGGCGATCACGGTCCCGGGGCGGGCGGTGCTGCTCCTGAGAGTGGTGGGCTGAGGCGACGTTTCGACTGCGCGACGTGCCCGTCAGTGCTCGCCGTTCGGATCGGCAGCGAATGCGAGGTAGTGCTGTACGCGGAGGATCAGTACGACGTCGTCGCGGTAGTCCTCCTGGTACCAGATCATGACGGGCCCTTCCGCGTGGGTCTTGACGCCGGAGGCGGATTCCTGGATGTCGAAGGGGTGGCCGATACGGCGGACACCAACGGCTTCGGCGATGCGGCGGGCGAGGTCTTCGACGTCCTGCCTGTAAAGCTCGGGGAGGTCGCCGACGACGTGTTCGGGGTCAGGGTTGTACTCCCAGGTCCAGTCACTCACGCGGCGTCGGCCTCCGCGTCGGCGAGGATACGACCGAGTTCGGCGGAGGCAGTGCGGCGGGCGTCTTTGTCGTCGCTGGTGGCGACGACGCGTTCGCATTCGCGGAAGCGGGCGGCTCGTTCGGGCCACCGCTGGACGGCGACCCATGCCCACCAGTGATCGACGAAGTGACGGCCGGGCAGAAGGCTGAACTCGTCGCGGGCCTGGTTCATCGCTTCGGCCCAGTGCGTATCGAACTTCGGCAGCACTTCCGGGCTGAGGCGGGCGACTGCGACACGGAGGGCGGCGGGGTTCCTGTCCGGCATGGGGATGAGGGGCCCCGCTGGGGTGTCGGAGAGGGTGGTCATGAGCAGCGTTCCTTTGCGGCGGCGTTTATCAGGCGGCTACGGGGGTGGGTAGGGTCTGTCCGAGTTCGTCACGCTGGGCAGTGGTGACCATGCGGGCGTACGGGTGGATCTCACCTCGGACGTAGGCGTCCAGAAGGATCTCGCAGAGCGCGGACATCGAGCGGACCTGGTCCTTTGCGCGACGCTTGTCGGCGCCGGTCCATACGGCGTCGGTTGCGAAGACGGTCCGGCCGCGGCGGGGCCCGGCCTCCGATCCGACGGTGGTACGGGACAGGGGGAGGTTTCCGGCGGCGTAGTCGGCGAGGGCTCGGCTCATGACCCAGATGAGCGGTAGTCCCTCGCTCTTGGCGCGTTCGCCCGCGCTCTCCCACACGTTCTTCCCGACGTTGGGGGCGCGCTCGGTCTCTCCTGCCGCCGGCATACCAAGCTCCGTTCTCGTGACATCGCGATTCTACCAATCGAAACGGTACTACGGACTCCCGCCGCGGTGCGGACGCGCCGACCGTGGCGAAGTGGGGTGCACCCGGCCTTCTCAATCAGTTGTCTTGCCCGGTAAAGGGGTTGCTCGTACGCCGCTGACCGCTTCGGGGTGTGGAGCGGGATCCCCGGACCAGGACACAGTCTGACTGGGATAACACCGGAAGTCCCGGGTGCCCGGTCGAGGAACTCGAAGCAACAGAATCAGGATCACGAGGCACTCAGGGTCGAGGAGCGAAGGATTGAGGGCCGAGTGCCCTGAGGGCAGCCAGTATCGCCCTTACCCGAGGGACCTCGTGAGTGCGGTAGACGCCCGTTCCCCTTTGATGGGCCAGAACCAGAAAATCGCCGCAGGGCTTCTCCGCTACCCGGGCTAGGCTTTGGGGACGAGGTCGAGCCGACTGTTGACCGTCGCGGTCGCCGCCGTACCGAAGAGGGAGCCATGTGGCGAAGGCTGGCGGGTGCGGTGGCCGCTCTGCTCGTGCTGTTCGTCGGCAGTCTTGCCTTCAACGCGGCGTCCGGGCAGAGCCGTTGGCCGGGACCGCTGGACTTCGTTCGGGTCCACCCGTGGGTGGTGCTGCTCCTCCTGATCCCCTTGGCGCTGATCGGGCTGGGGCAGCAGTCGCCGCGCACCGACCGCAGGCAGGGGCCGCTCCCGCCTACGGCGTACCGGCTGCCGCCGCGCAACACCAACTTCACCGGCCGTGACGCCACGCTGCTGGAGGTGCGGCAGCGCCTCACCTCAGCGAGCGACGTGGCGACGCTGGTCGTGCACGGGCTGGGCGGCGTCGGCAAGACCCAGCTCGCGGTGGAGTACGCCTACCGATACCTGGAGAAATACCGGTTCGTCGCGTTCTTGGGAGCCGAGGCCCCTGACCTGGTCGCGCCGCAGTTCGTGTCACTGGCCGGGGAGCTGGGGCTGCCGGAGGTCAGCTCCGACCAGGCGATCCCACGGGTGTACGGCAATCTCGTGGACCGCAGGCCCTGGTTGATCATCTTCGACAACGCGGAGAAACCGGGCACGCTCACACACGCGCTGCCGTCGGGTGGCCTGGCGGGCAACGGCCATGTCATCGTCACAACCAGAGTGAGCGGCTGGTCGAGCAGCGCCGGTGTCGTCGACCTGGAGGTGTTCACCAGGCAGGAGTCGATAAAGCTGCTGGCACAACGTGTGCCGGACATGACCGAGGCCGTGGCGGACCGGATCGCCGATCAACTGGGCGACCTGCCACTGGCGTTGGAGCAGGCGGCCGGATATATGGGCTACAACCAGACGACACCCGAAGGGTACCGGGACCTGCTGGCGTCGCACCTGGAGGACATGATCGGGCGGGGTGAGCCGAGCGATCGGCCCTCGGTCGTCGTCGCGACCCTGTGGCAGCTCAGTGTGGAAAGACTGGAGACTGAACAGTCCCAGGCAGTACGCCTGTTGGAGCTCTGCGCCTTGCTGGCGCCGGAGCCGGTCCCGCTGGACCTGTTCACCGGCAGCCCGGAAACACTGGACGGAGTCCCTGCCGATCCGTTGGCATGGGACGCGACAGTCGGCGCCCTGGCCGGTCTGGGTCTGGCGAGGCGCGGTGACGCGTCCCTGGTGGTGCACCGGCTGGTTCAGGCCGCCATCAGGGCCCGGATGCCGGCCGAGGCGCACGTCGACGCCCAGGTCCGGCTGTGCCGTGCGCTGCTGGCGGCCGTACCGGACGACCTCCACAGTGCCCCGGACGCCCGGCCTCGGTGGCAACAGTTGCTTCCGCACGTCATCGCGGTGGCCAAGGACGATCCACCGGCCGAGTGCGCCGCGGAGACGGCGGTGCTGCTGCGGCTGGCGTCGGAGTTCCTCGTCCAGATCGGGGACTACTCGGTGGCGCTGCCTCTGTGCGAACGTGCTCTCGCGATCGACGAGTCGCTCGAAGGCCGGAGCGCCGAGTCCGGCTTCGATCTGATCGCCCTGTCGCAGATCCACCGGGACCTCGGCGCGCCGGAGCGGTCACGCCAACTGGCGGAGCGCGCGCTGAGCGTGCACGAGTCCTGTCTGCCGGCGGACAGTCCCGCCATTGCCACGGACCTGGCCACACTCGCGCGGACACTGTGCATCCTCGGCGAGCACGAGGCGGCGCGGCCGCTGGCCGAGCGGGCGCTGCGGATCGACGAGGCGGCGTACGGGCCGGACGACCCGTACGTGAGCTTCGACCTGATCGCGCTGGCGAACGTCCACGTCGACCTCGGCGATCACGCGAGTGCCGCGCCGCTCATCGCGCGCGCGTTGCAAATCCGCGAGGCGAAGTACGCGCCGGACCACCTGTACATCGGGTACGTCCTGCTGTTCCAGGCCCGGGTCCTGCACGAGTTGCACGACTCGGCCGCCGCGGACCTGGCGCGCCGGGGCGCACAGATCCTGCACACTCGACTGGGCAGGACCCACCCCAAGACCGAGGACGCGTTCGCTCTGGTCGACAGCCTGCAAGGCGGCACAAGCTAGTGCCGTGGCGACGACCGGTGGCTACGCCCCGTCGTCGACAGGGCCAACGTCACCTGACCGCACAAAAGAGGCAGAGAAGTTGACCACACAGACCTACCTTGTCGACCACGAGCTGATCCGGG
Organism: Streptomyces sp. NPDC048291; assembly: GCF_043201715.1. NCBI lineage: Bacteria > Bacillati > Actinomycetota > Actinomycetes > Kitasatosporales > Streptomycetaceae > Streptomyces > Streptomyces sp. NPDC048291. The sequence continues at coordinate 25,176 of NZ_JBICZC010000013.1, read as the reverse complement.
CAGCGGCACACGTCGCAGCCACACGCTGCCGGGGCGACAACCACACCATGGCGGCAGCGGCCCGCGCCCGAGACGGCCGGATCGTCACCGCGGTGAACGCCTATCACTTCACCGGAGGCCCCTGCGCGGAGCTGGTACTGATCGGCACCGCTGCCGCCCAGGGTGCCTATGAACTGGACACCATCGTCGCCGTGGGGGACCGCGACCGAGGCGTGGTGCCCCCATGTGGCCGCTGCCGCCAGGTCCTTCTCGACTACTTTCCAGCGCTCAAGGTCATCGTCGGGACGAACGACGGCCTCAGGATGGTGTCTGTCACTGACCTGCTTCCCGAAAGCTACATCTGGGCGGACCACCAGCTCCACGCTGATACGAGCGCACCACGCAGCACGAACTGAGGCCCCAGGCCGATCCAGGGCACACGTGGCCTGCTACGGCACTGACCAAGGATCCGCCGCTGATGCCCTTCGCGACCGCCATCGCACGGTCACTGACGCCCAACTCGCGTCAGCCCTGGGCGATGGAGTCACTGACAAGCTCTCATTGTCGGTTGGCTGCGCTTGCGCCCCGCAGGTGAGGCACTCGGGCGGGCAGACGCCCGACGGGGCACCCTCGGCAGTCTCGGCCCCGAGGGTCCGTTCAGCGGCAGTGGTGACGGCGCGCATCACGGTTCCCCCCTGCTGCGCCGGTTGGCTTCGTCCACTAGGGCATGCATCCTGCTGCGACTGCCGGGCGCAGTGCAGTGCGGGCACGCGCACGGCGGATATCCGTTGGAGAACTCCGGCACGTCCGACGGTTTCACCGTGTGCTTGCTACGCACCTGCGTACGGACGCCTGTCACCGGGTTGACCCTGTAGACCTCGATCGTCATCACTGAACGCGCTCCCAGGGGTCTGCCTGGACACCTGCGCCCACTGCGCGTCCACATAGGGCCGGACAAGAGGCCCCGTACACTCCCACACCTCCTCCACCTCCCAGTGGCGCGGCGGCGGGAACCACTGGGCGCGCGCCTGCGGCTGAGGCCGATACGGGGTCCCTGCGCGCCACTCCGCGCGGCGCCTGTGGGCGACGACCAGCCATGCTCCCCGGACGTCCGCCGTAGGGTGCTCGCGGGGCGCCAGCGGCGCTTCGGGGGGTGTGTAGGCACTGCTGTGCTTGCCGGGGGTCAGTCGCCCTAACAGGGCCGTTCTTACTCGAACGAGGGTCTGTGGTACGAATCGCACTGTCGGTCTGCTCCTGTCAGATCGGCCACGCCCCGGGACCGTCGTGAGCGGTCGCCGGGGTCTTTGTGGTCTTCAACCGTAAGAGCGGCGAGAAGGAGGCAGGGGCACAGATTGTGCCCCTGCCGTCATGCAGCCAACATGCCGATTTTTAGCGCGAGTTCGGATGCGCGGCGGCGACGGGCCGGATCTTTGGACTCGGCCTCTTCCAGAACGATGCGCTTCGCGTATCCGTTGTACTTGATCGTTTCCGGTGCCGACTCGTGTGCCTTCTCCAGCGTGGCAAGGGCGACGTCGGGCTGCCCGTCGAGGTGGTAGCCACGGGCCTCCTCGATACGGTGGCGGGCTCGTCGTGGCCTTGACTTGATCGTGACCGCGTCTGCGGCGGCCGCCTGCCGTACTGACTCGCCGCCCTGGCGTAGTTCCACAGCCACGGTGACCGCGTGTGCGCCCATGATGGCTCGGGAGAACGACGTCACAGGGTGGTAGTAGTCGCCCGGGAGCCGCTCTGCCATGGCGCGCGCCTGGTCCCAGTAGCGCCATGCCGTACCGGTCTCTGCCCTCCGGGCAGCGGTGTATCCAGCCTCGAAGGTGAGAGCGCCGGTGATGGCAAGAACATCGTCGGAGGCATCAGCCAGGAGCGGTTCAAGATATGCCAGGGTCGCCAGATTGATCGCGTCGGCAGCGTCGAAGTGCGCGGGCCCCGCGTCGCGGTGCGCTTGCGCGGACAGCCACGCGGCCACCCCGATGGCATGCGGATCCTCGGACTCCTGAGCAGCGATCAGACCTCGCTCGGCGACACGCCACAACAGGGCGGCGTCCGGCTGATAGGCCACGAAGAACTGCGACAGCGAGTAGACCTCGGCGAGCACGGCCTGAGCCGCCCTGCGATCCGGGGCGGTCTCGGACTGCCGCACGGCGAGTTGAGCATCCCGGATCAGGTTTGGCAGCAACGCGCCGATCACCTCGCGGTGGTTGGGTGCCTCGTGCCGGGCCTTCCAGGCTCGGGCGAGCCGCGCCTGGAGGTGCGCAGACGGGGGCGCCTCTTGCTGCGCCGTGAGCGGGAAGGCATCCACAGCGGCTTTGACCGCAGAGAGCCGAGGGTGACCGGGGCCGCTGAACAAGTCGACGTGTACGGACTGATTGCCGGTGAGGTCCGACAGGTCACGGACACGCAGCAACTCGGCAATGTGCAGGATCTTATCCAGCTTGGGCGTCTTCAGACGTCCGGTCTCAATGCCCTTGACCCAGGATCCGGACTGGCCGAGCAACCCGCCCAACTGGTCGCGGGTGATGCCCTTGCGGGTTCGCAGCATCTGTAGGCGCTGGCCGAAGACCAGTGGATCGGCGTATGGGTCCGGGGTGGGTCCTTCAGACGACACGGCCTCGCCCCTCTCTGCACAGCTCGACACTGTCAGGGTATGGGGCAAGGGCGCTCTCGTGTGAGCATCCCGCTGTACGCCCTCTCGCCTTGTGTGATCAGAGCGGCGGCGTGATCAGACCCGTATCCGACACCTGTGCCATGGCTTTCGATGGCGGGCAAACACGCTCCGGACTCCGGTGGACAGGTCACGGTCGGTCTCGACGGTGACCTGGTGATCGCGCACTCCGGGTCGGAGGATGCGGCCGTGTCCTGAAAGAACACCCGGACCGCTTTAGAGGGCTCTGTACTGCTCGGAGTCGAAGGCGGGCGCTCGTCCGCCGGCTGATCCTCGGCGGTGTCGGTTGGTGATCTGGTCGGCCCGTTCAGGGATGACCGCTCGGATGCCGCGCCGTCGTAAGCCGGTCCGGATGGCCTGCGAGGAATACGCTGTTTGTAAGCACTTGTTTGGGCTCCAGTGCACGGAGTTGTTTTGGCTCCGACGGCCGTTCGACCGCCGGGCCGGTGGAGGGCTGTTGCACAAGCGCAGCCAGCGAGAAGAGGCCGTCAGGGGCGAGGGTGAACCGTCGTCCACCGGTTCGAGGGTGGGGCCAAGTCCGTACCGTGGGGCCGGCTCACGTGCTTACAGACAACGTGGAATCGTTGACGTTGCCCGGCGTGAGACGAGGGCCAGGGGCAGGCCACGGCAGTCCGCCGCGAGGTGGACCTTGGTGGTCAGCCCACCACGGGAGCGACCGAGCGCCTGACCAGGCGCCTGATGTGGAGAACGTTCCAGTTCGTCCTCGGCCGAGGCCCCCTTTTGAGGACTCCGGCGGCGTGCTGGTGAGCGCGGTTGATGGTGGAGTCCACCGACACCGTCCACTCCAGCGCGCCCACCGCATCGTCCTTGACCTGGGCGTGTTCCAGGAGCCTCGCCCAGGTCCCGTCGGTCTCCCAGCGGGCGAAGCGTTCGCAGACGGTCTGCCACGGGCCATACCGCTCGGGCAGGTCACGCCAGGGTGCGCCGGTCCGCGACCGCCAAAGCACGCCGTTGACCACCTGCCGGTGATCCCGCCACGGCCGCTCACGACCATCAACACGCGGCAGCAGCGGAGCTTCCCGCGCCCACGCTGCCTCCGTCAACTCCCCTCGTCCCACCACGCGATCAATGATGGAGGTGGCCTCGGGAGGTATCGCGCGCAAGGTCGGGCACGAACAAGCTGAGCCGGTAAGTGGTTGGCTGCATCAGCCGTCCGCAGAGCGTGTCGATCCGAGTCAGCGCCCAGTCGATCGGTTCCTCCGCAGAACGCAGACAGCGAAGGTGGGCACGCCACTCCAGCTCGTCCTGAGTCTCGAACAGCACCTCCCAGCGGCCTGAGCCAGGAGTGGCACGAGCGGTGGCCCGCCGACTCGCGTCCTGCTGCTGACGCTTCCTCTTCCGCTGTCCTGGCACTGACCCAGCATCACTGGCCCTGCCTCCCCTCAGCAAGGCGATTGCCCCCGGGCCTGATCCACACAGCTGATCAATTGCCACACATGGCCTGGCCGTGTCTCCCAACTCCGGCTGGCACGACGAACTTCGCCAGCTCGTAGACTCATGACGTGGCATTCATGAGCACCCCGCACTGCTGCTTCCTGTGATCGGAAGACGTTGAGGGCGACGCTGTCCAGCGTCGCCCTGCTTGGTGTGCCTGCTACGTGAACCACGCCTTGGCCGCTGCCCGTTTCTTTCCGAGGCAGTGAGTTCCGAGCGCGCGCGGGCACGGTCCCTTCCCTTCACCCTTGCCAGGAGTGCCTCATGCCCATGTCGCTTCCCCCTGCCCTCGAACGGTTCCTCGACCTGCTGCGCTGCCCGACGTGCCGTACACACCGGCTGCACCCCGACCGCAGTGCGCTGCGCTGCCCAGCAGGTCACACCTTCGACATCGCCCGTCACGGTTACGCCGCCCTGCTGACCGGCACCCGTGCCACCAGCGGTGATGACGCCGCCATGGCCCAGGCCAGGGACCGTTTCCTGTCCACCGGTACGTACACGCCCATCCGCGACGTCGTGGCCCGCCTGGCGGCCGGCTCCGCACCTGAACAGGCCACGGTCGTGGACGTCGGGTGCGGCACAGGCCACTACCTGGCCGGCATGCTCGACCAACTGCCCGGCGCCCGTGGTCTGGGGCTGGACACATCGGTGCGCGCTCTGCGCTCGGCGGCCCGTGCCCACGTACGAGCCGCCGCAGCGGCCTGGGACGTCTTCCGTCCCTTCCCGCTGGCCGACGGAGCGGCCGATGTCGTGCTCAACGTATTCGCCCCGCGCAACCCGGCCGAGTTCCACCGAGTGCTGCGCCCGGCCGGCCGACTGGTCGTGGCCCGTCCCACCGGACGGCACCTGACCGAGCTGCGAGGCCGGGTGCCGACGATGGTCACCATCGACCCGGCGAAGGAACAGCGGCTGCACCGGGCATTGGATCCCTTCTTCGGGGCCGCCGTTACCGAACGGATCGAGTACACCGTGCCTCTGACCCGGCAGAACGCACTTGACCTGGTAGGGATGACTCCGAGCGCACGCCACGTGAGCCGTGCAGACCTGACTGCCGGCGATCTCCTGCCCGACCGGGTCACCGTCTCCGTGCTGGCCACCGCCTACCAGGCTCGGTGACCACGAGCAAGCGCATCCGCCTGCTGACGACGCGTTCCTGGACCTCACGAAGGAGGCGGACGCAGCATGAACACCGCCGTCCTGCGCACCGAGTTCCGGCTGTTCGGCCGCGAACCAGGCGCCGTCTTCTGGGTCTTCCTCTTCCCGACCCTGCTGCTCGTGATCCTCGGCTCGATCCCCTCGTTCCGGGGAGCCGACAAGTCCCTGAGCGGGCTGCGCCCGGTCGACGCGTACGTGCCCGTCGCCGTCCTTGCGCCCGACCGAGGCGAGGGCGGGGAGGGCGGCGAGGGCGTGGTCGTCCAGGGGGCGGACGGGGTGAAGCTGATGACGGTGGCCCCGGCACTGCGGCGGATCAGCCCGGCCGGGGTGTCCAGGGCGGCCACCCGGCCCTTGTCGATCACCGCGATCCGGTCGCAGTGCCGCTGCGCCTCCTCCATCCCTTGTTCTTCGCAGGGAATCCCCGGCCTTCAGGCCGGGCGGGAATGTGCTCCTCGGCCCGGAGGCGTGGAGCGCCGGAGCTCTCTGCGTCTGCGTGGTTACGGTCAGACCGGACGACGGGGGGTGCGGCCTCCGGCGGGTCGTGCATACGCGGATGGCGGTGTGACCGCCTCCGCCGTCGGACTCGCGCCGTTCCGCGTCGAGGCTCTCGCATTCGTCCTGCTTGAGGGCCTCGCGACGCGTCGGCACCTCGTCGTTGAAGGGCTTCGCGTCCATGCCTGACGGTAAGTACCGGGTGAGCATTGAGGCTAAAGATGAAAGGCGCATGTCATTCAATATCACTAATTAATTCCCTGTGCTGGATTGTGCGTCACGCATCTACGATCAGGGGAATTCGACCGGAGGGGGTGGGCTGGATGATCCGTGCGTACAAGTTCCTCCTGCGGCCCACCGTCCGCCAGGAGCAGGCGCTGACCGGAATGCTGCGGGATCACTGCTCCCTCTACAACGGGGCGTTGCAGGAACGCCGCGACGCCTGGCGGCACGTCTCGAAGACCACCGTCAGGTACGGCGGCCAGTCCGCGCAGCTCAAGGACATCCGGGCGTTCGACCCGGAACGCCAGGGCCGCTGGTCCTTCAGCTCGCAGCAGGCCACCTTGCGCCGACTCGACAAGGCGTTCGCCGCGTTCTTCCGCCGGGTCAAGTCCGGAGATGCCCCGGGCTACCCGCGCTTTCGCGGGGTGAACTGGTTCGACACGGTGGACTTCCCCAAGGACGGGGACGGCTGCCGCTGGGACTCCACCCCGCACGACCCCGCAACCCGCGTCCGCTTCCAGGGCGTCGGCCACGTCCGGGTCAACCAGCACCGCCCGGTGGCCGGCCACGTCAGGACCGTGTCGGTCAAGCGCGAGGGCCGAAAGTGGTTCGTCGTGCTGACCGCCGAACAGGACCGGCCCGAACCGCTGCCCGCGACCGGCTCCGTGGTCGGCATCGATCTGGGCATCGCGAACTTCCTCGCCGACTCGAACGGCGATTTCGTGCCCAGCCCGCGCCACGGCCGCCGTGCGGCCGCGAAACTGGAGGCGGCGCAGCAGGCCCTGTCCCGCTTCCCGCGCCGCAAGGCCCAAGACCGCACCGCCAACCACCAGCGCGCGGTGGAGAAGGTCGCCCAGCTCCATGGCAAGGTGCGGCGTCAGCGGCTCGACCACGCGCACGAGACCGCCCTCGACCTGGTGCGTGCGCACGAATTCATCGCACACGAAGACCTCAAGATCCGCAACATGAGCAAGGCCCCCGCGCCCAGGCCCGACCCCGGTCAGGCAGGCTTGTTCCTGCCCAACGGGGCCGCCGCGAAGGCCGGGCTCAACAAGTCGATCAGCGATGCTGGATGGGGGGTGTTCCTGACGATCCTGCACGCCAAGGCTGAGAGCGCCGGACGGGAAGTGATCGCCGTGGACCCCCGCAACACCTCCCGCACCTGCCCCGAATGCGCGCACACCGCGAAGGAGAACCGGCCCACACAGGAAAAGTTCCACTGCCTCGCCTGCGGCCACACCGCGCACGCTGACACAGTCGGAGCCACCAACGTATTACGGGCCGGGCTGGTCCGTCGCAACGCCAACCCGGCATAGCGAGAAGCCCCCGGCTTCAGCCGGGGAAGGAGTCACGAAGTGGGTGACGAGGAGGACGGGAGGACGGTGACCTCGCGGTCCCAGACGTCCTCGATCAGCTCCCAGGTGTCCCGCCGGGCCCGCGGGTCGAGCCCGGTGGTCAGTTCGTCGAGGACGACGATCCTCGGGTTCCCGATCAACGCCTGTGCGATGAAGAGGCGTTGCTTCTGCCCGCCCGACAGCTTGCCGAACCGGGTGGCGAGTTTGCCGGTGAGTCCGAGGCGCTCGGCGAGCGGGGCCCAGTCGAGCGGGCTCGGATAGAAGGAGGCGTACAGCTCAAGGGCCTCGCGGACGGTGAGCTTCGGCTGGAGCTCGCTCTCTCGGAGCTGGGCGCCGAGGACGCGGGCGACCTGCTCGTGGTCGGCGACGGGGTCGAGGCCGGTGACCCAGACCCGTCCCGCGTCGGGCACCCGCAGCCCCTCCACGCAGTCCACGGTGGTGGTCTTGCCTGCCCCGTTCGGTCCGAGGATCCCGAAGATCTCGCCCTCCTCGACGGCGAGACTCACCCCGTCCACGACGGTCCGGCCGCCGTAGGACTTCCGCAGGTCTGTCACTTCGATGACGGTTGGCATGTTCCGAGGGTCCCGTCCGCCCCGGGTCCGCCACATCGGCCACCCCGCCGGAACCGGCATCAACCGATCGGCTGATGCCGCGGATCCACCTGTACGGCCCCTCGAACGTCCAGGTCGTAGGACCAGCGGCCGATTCCGGTCCGGCCAAAACTCGGTGGGCGTTGTCAGTGGCGATCCGTAGGCTCGCCACTGATGCCTCCGACACGTGCAACCACCAAGGACCGGTCCGCCGTCCGCGCCCTGCTGCGCCTGTGGCCGTACGTACGGCCGGTGCGGGTGCGGCTGTCCGTCGCCGCGTGCGTCGCGGTCGTCGCCTCCTGTACGGGGCTCGTGATCCCCCTCGTCCTCAAGTGGATGGTGGACGGCCCGGTGGCCGACCGCGACCCGGCCGGGGTGTGGCTCGGCGCGCTGTACCTGCTGCTGCTCGGCATCGCGGAAGCGCTGCTCTTCGGGCTGCGCCGCTGGCTGGTCGCCAGACCCCTCTCGCGGGTCGAGGCGGGGATGCGGGCGGACCTGTACGGCCATCTTCAGCGCCTGCCGGTCGCCTTCCACGACCGCTGGGCCTCGGGGCAGCTGCTCTCCCGGGCCACCACCGACCTGATGCTGCTCCGCATGTTCCTCGCCTTCCCGCTGACCTTCCTGCTGGTGAACGGGGTGACGATCCTCGTCGGCGTGCTGATCATGCTGGCGCAGGACTGGACGCTGGGCCTGGTCGTCCTCGGGCCCACGATCCCGGTGATCTGGACGTGCGTGATCTTCGAGAACCGGTACGCGGAGGTGGCGCGGCTCGCCCAGGACCAGGTGGGCGACCTGACGACGGTGGTCGAGGAGAGCGTGCTCGGCATCCGCATCATCAAGGGCTTCGGCCGCCACCGCAGTCAGGCGCACGCGTTCCGTGAACTGGTGCGGACCCTGCGGGGCACGGAGCTGCGCAAGGCGCGGCTGCTGGCGATGATCTGGGGCGTCATCGTCACGCTGCCGGAGGTGGCGATCGGGGCGGCGCTGCTGTGGGGTTCGATCCAGGTCGCGGAGGGCGAGCTGAGCGCGGGGACGCTGGTGGCGTTCCTGTCGACGGCGCTGGCGCTGCGGTGGCCGGTGGAGTCGATCGGCTTCCTCCTGGCGATGAGCCAGGAGGCGGCGACGGCGACGGAGCGGTACTTCGAGGTGCGGGACGCGTTGCGGGAGGACGCCGGTCCGTTGTCGGGTGCGGGTGCGTGGGGGCCGAGCGCGCAGTTCCCCGCGCCCCTTACAGGGCGCCTCAGCGCAGCGCCCCAAAGGGGCGCGGGGAACTGCGCGACAAGCCACGACGGCGCCACGCCCGACAGCGGACCGGCCCCCGGACCCGATGGCATCCGCTTCGAGAACGTGCAGTTCCGCTACCCCGACGCCGCCCCCGACTCCGCCCCGACACTCGACTTCGTCGACCTGCACATCCGCCCCGGCGAGTCCATGGCCCTCGTCGGCGCCACCGGCAGCGGCAAGACCACCCTCACCGCCCTCGTGCCCCGCCTGCACGAGACCACTTCCGGGCGGATCACGCTCGACGGCCGGGACATCACCGCCATGCCCCGCGAGGAACTCCGCTCCCTCGTCGCCGTCGCCTTCGAGGAACCCACCCTCTTCTCCGCCTCCGTCGGCGAGAACGTGCTCATGGGAGCCGAGGACGGCGCCGGCGAACCCGAGCTGACCCGGGCCCTCGCCGTCGCGCAGGCCGACTTCGCGCACGCCCTCCCGCAGGGCACCGCGACCCAGGTCGGCGAGCAGGGCCTCAGCCTCTCCGGCGGCCAGCGGCAACGCCTCGCGCTCGCGCGGGCGGTCGTCGGCCGGCCCCGCTTCCTCGTGCTCGACGACCCGCTGTCCGCGCTGGACGTGCACACGGAGGCCGCCGTGGAGGCGGCGCTGCGCGACGTACTCGCCGACACCACCGCGCTGATCGTCGCCCACCGCCCCTCCACCGTGCTGCTCGCCGACCGGGTCGCGCTGCTCTCCGGCGGCCGGGTCACCGCCGTCGGCACCCACCACGAACTGCTGCGCACGAACGCCGAGTACGCCCACCTGATGTCCGGGGAGGATCACCGCCGATGACCGCAGCCACCTCCCTCCCCGCCCCCGACGAGGACGACGAACTCCCCAGGCCCGAGCCCACCGGCGACGCGGGCGGCGACCCGTTCGACCGGGACGTCCTGCCCACCCCGCCCGGCGCCACGGCCACCCTGCTGCGCTCGCTCCTCGCCCCCATGAAGGCGCGGGTCGCCGTCACCACGCTCCTCCTGCTGCTCCAGCAGGCGGCGGTGCAGGCGGGCCCGCTGCTGGTGGCGTACGCAATCGACACGGCCGTACCGGCCTTCCGCCGCCACGACCACGGCCCGCTGTTCGCGGTCGCGGCCGGGTACGGCCTGAGCGCCGTGGTCTCCGGCGGCCTCCAGTACGCGTTCGTCAAGGCCTCCGCCCGCGTGAACCAGGACGTGCTGCTGGACCTGCGCGGGCGTATCTTCCGCCACGCGCAGGCGCTGAGCGTCGACTTCCACGAGCGCTACACGTCGGGCCGGCTCATCTCCCGCTCCACCACGGACGTCGAGTCGCTGCGCGAGCTGCTGGCCGAGGGCCTCCAGGAGCTGGTCACGGTCATCCTCTCCTTCCTCTACATCTCGGCGATGCTGCTCTGGCTGGACCTGGGCCTCGGCGCGGTCGCGGTGGTCAGCTTCGTCCCGCTGTACCTGCTCGTGCGGCTGTACCAGCGGCGCGCGGTGCGGGTGTACAAGGCGCGGTCCACGGCGATCGCGTCGGTGATCGTGAAGTTCGTGGAGACGATGAACGGCATCCGCCCGGTGCGCGCGTTCCGCCGGGAGGCCGCCAACGACGCCGAGTTCGCCGTGCTGAACCGCCGCCACGAGCGGACGAACGGCGACGCGCTGCTGGAGATGGCGCGGTACGTGGTCGGCTCCCGGCTGGTCGCCAACACCTCGGTCGCGGTGATCGTGCTGTGGGGCGCCTCCCGGGTGGCGTCCGGCTCGCTGGAGCTGGGCGTCCTGGCCGCGGCCGTGCTCTACCTGCGGCGGCTGTACGACCCGATCGACCGCCTCGGCATGTTCCTCAACTCCTACCAGTCGGCCGCGGCCTCGCTGGAGAAGATCGCGGGCCTGCTGGCCCAGACCCCGTCCGTCCCGGAGCCCTCGGTCCCGAAGGAGCTGCCCCCCTCGGCGGCGGAACTGCCGGGCCGGGAGGTCGTCTTCGACGGTGTCCGTTTCGCCTACCGCACCGGCGGCGAGGTGCTGCCGGTCTTCGACCTCACCCTCCCGGCCGGGCAGACGGTCGCGGTCGTCGGCTCCACCGGCGCCGGCAAGTCGACGCTCGCCAAGCTGCTGGCCCGCTTCTACGACCCCTCCGACGGCCGGGTCCTCCTGGACGGCGTGGACCTGCGCGAGCTGACCGTGCGCGAACTCCGCCGCGGGGTGGTGATGGTCACCCAGGAGTCGTTCCTGTTCTCCGGCACGGTCGCCGAGAACATCGCCATCGGCCGCCCGGACGCCACCCGGGAGGAGATCGAGCAGGCCGCCAAGGCGATCGGCGCCCACGAGTTCATCGCCGCGCTGCCCGACGGGTACGACACGGACGTCCGCAAGCGCGGCGGGCGCATCTCGGCCGGGCAGCGCCAACTGGTCGCGTTCGCCCGGGCCCTGCTCGCCGACCCGGCGGTGCTGATCCTCGACGAGGCGACCAGCTCGCTGGACATCCCCGGGGAACGGGCCGTGCAGCGCGCGATGTCGACGGTCCTCAAGGGCCGTACCGCGGTGGTGATCGCGCACCGGCTGTCCACCGTGGAGATCGCCGACCGGGTACTGGTGATGGAGCACGGCCGCATCGTCGAGGACGGCCGCCCGGCCGAACTCATCGCGGGCACGGGCAGGTTCGCGGATCTGCACCGGGCGTGGCGGGACAGTCTGGCGTAACGGACGGATCGGGGGAGCGCAGGGTGATCGACGCGTACGAGGATCCGGGCACGCCCGACAGGCGTGGCGGGTGGTCCTACCTGTGGTGGCTGGTGGCCTGCCAGCCGGGCCGCTCGCTCGCCGGGGCGCTGCTGGCCAGTGTCTGGCTGACGCTGATGGCCGCGACGCCGTACATGATGTCCCGGGCCGTGGACGACGGCCTGGTGCCGGGCCGCATGGCGGTGCTCGCCGGGTGGACGGCGGCGATCTTCGTGCTCGGGGCGGTCAACTCCTGGATCAGCATCATGCGCCACCGCACGATGACCCGGGTGCGGATGGACGCCTACTTCCGCACGGTCAAGGTGCTCGTCGGGCAGACGGTACGGCTCGGCGCCGAGCTGTCGCGCCGGTCCGACGCCGGGGAGGTCGTCACGATCGGCGTGGGCGACGTGCACACCATCGCCCAGGCGCTGACCGTCGTCGGGCCCGGGGTGGGCGCGGTCGTCGTGTACGGGGTGGTGGCCGGTCTGCTGCTGACGATCTCGCCCCTGCTGACCGGCGTGGTGCTGCTCGGGGTGCCGGTGGTGGCCCTGCTCGCGGGGCCGCTGGCCCGGCGGCTGCAGGCCAGGGAGACCGAGTACCGGGAGCGCCAGCGCGTCCTCACGGCCCGGATCGGCGACCTCGCGGGCGGCCTGCGCGTCCTCAACGGCCTCGGTGGCAAGGGCCTGTTCGCGGACGCCTTCCGCCGCGACTCCGGGCACCTGCGCGCCCAGGGCTACCGGGTGGGCGCGGTCGCCAGCTGGGTCCAGGCGCTGGGCATGGGCCTGCCGACGGTGTTCCTGGCGGTGGTGACCTGGATCGCCGCCCGGATGGCCGCCCGCGGCGACATCACGGTGGGCCAGCTGGTGTCGGTGTACGGCTATGTCGCGGTCCTGGTGGGCCCGGTGGCCTTCTTCCTCGACATGGGCTACCAGCTGAGCCGGGGCGTGGTGGCCGCCCGCAGGGTCGTACGCCTCCTGCGCCACGAGCCGCAGCCGGACGAGGGCACCGAGCGGCCCCCGGCCGGCCCCGCCGTCCTGCACGACCCGGAGTCGGGCGTACGGGTCTGCCCCGGCCGCCTGACGGCCCTGGTGAGCGCGACGGAATCCACCGCGGTGATCGACCGCCTGGGCCGCTACACCCCCTCGGACGCGACCTGGGGAGGCGTACGTCTCGACGCCGTATCTCTGACAGAGGTGCGGTCCCGCATCCTGGTCGCCGACAACGATGCCGACCTGTTCGCGGGCACTCTGCGCGACGCCGTAAGCGCAGGCGGAACGCGCCCTTCCAGGGGCACGGGGATGGTTCCGGCTTGCGGCTGTCACAACGCGCCCCAAAGGGGCGCGGGGCTGTATCCGATCTGCGGCTGCCGCCGCGTGGGCGCGGCCAGCCACGACGGCGCCGCACCCGCCACCGCACATCGCGAGGCACCCCCTGACGCGAAAACCGCCCACGCCCTGCACGCCGCCGCGGCGAACGACATCGTCCAGGGCCTCCCCGCCGGCCTCGACTCCGAACTCACCGCCCAGGCCCGCAACCTCTCCGGCGGCCAACGCCAACGCATCCGGCTCGTACGGGCGTTGCTGACCGACCCCGAGGTCCTCCTCGCCGTGGAACCCACCTCCGCCCTCGACGCCCACACCGAGTCCCTCGTGGCGGAACGCCTCCGCACCGCCCGCGCCGGCCGCACCACCCTCCTCACCACCACCTCCCCGCTGCTGCTGGCCCACGCCGACGAGGTGGTCTTCCTGGTCGACGGCAAGGTCGCCGCGACCGGCACGCACGAGGGCCTCCTGGACCACGCACCCGGCTACCGGGCCCTGGTGGCCCGGGACACGGAGGACGAGGAGTTCGCAAGGTGACGACGGGTCAACTCCCGGTCGCCTCACGCGCCGAGGTGCGCCGGGCCACCCTCCGCCTGGTACGGGCGGAGCGCGGGCCGTTCGCCGGCGCGCTGCTGCTGAACGCGGCGGCGGCCGGCGCCGGCCTCGTCGGCCCCTGGCTGGTGGGCCGGATCGTGGACGAGGTACGGGCCGGCCGCGGGGTCGGCGCCGTGGACCACCTCGCCCGGTGGATCCTGCTCTGCTCCCTCGCCCAGCTGCTGCTGGCCCGCTCCGCCCGCTACCTCGGCCACCGCTTCGGCGAGCGGACGCTGGCCCGCGTCCGCGAGGAGTTCGTGGACCGGGCGCTGGCGCTGCCCGCGTCGGTGGTGGAGCGGGCCGGCACCGGCGACCTGACCGCGCGCGGCACGGGCGACGTGAGCACCGTCGGCACCACCCTGCGGGACGCCGGTCCCGAGCTGCTGGTCAACTCGGTGCAGGCGGTGTTCGTGATGGGCGCGGTGTTCGTCCTCGACCCGGCGCTGGCCGCGTTCGGGGTGCTCGGGCTGACGCCGGTGTGGTTCGCGCTGCGCTGGTACCTGCGCCGGGCCCGGGACGGCTATCTCGCCGAGGGCGCTGCCACCTCCGGGGTCGCGGAGATCGTCACGGCCACGGTGACCGGCGCCCGTACGGTGGAGGCGTTCCGGCTCCGGGAGCAGCGGATCACCGCGAGCCGGGACGCGCTGGAGACCAACCGGAAGGCCCGGTTCTACACCCTGTGGCTGCGGACCGTGTTCTTCCCGGCGGTCGAGGTGTCGTACACGGTGCCGGTGGCCGGGGTGCTGCTGGTCGGCGGGCTGCTGCACGTGGGCGTCGGCGTGGTGGTGTCCGCGGCGCTGTATCTGCGGCAGTTCACCGAGCCGCTGGACCAGATCCTGATCCGGATGGAGCAACTCCAGTCCAGCAGTGCCTCGTTCGCCCGGGTGGAGGGGCTGGCAGGGGCCCCGCGGGCGGTGGCGGACGGCGCCGCGCCGGCTCCCGCGGACGACCGGATCGACGTGCGCGGGGTGCGGTACGCCTACGAGCGCGGCGGCGAGGTGCTGCGCGGGGTGGACCTGACGGTGCGGCCCGGGGAGCGGCTCGCGGTGGTGGGTCCTTCCGGTGCCGGGAAGACGACGCTGAGCCGGCTGCTGGCGGGCGTCGACGCGCCCGGGTCGGGCACGGTGACCGTGGGCGGGGTGCCGATCGCCGGGCTGGAACCGGAGCGGCTGCGGCGCCAGGTCGTCCTGGTCACCCAGGAGCACCACGTCTTCCTCGGCACGGTCCGGGACAACCTGCTGATCGCCGAACCGGCCGCGACCGACGCCGACCTGTGGGCGGCGCTGACCGCCGTCGGCGCCGACGACTGGGTGCGCGGTCTGCCCGAGGGCCTCGACACCCCGCTCGGTGCGGGCGGCACGGCCGCCGACGGCTCCCGGGCCCAGCAACTCGCGCTGGCCCGGGTGGTGCTGGCCGACCCGCACACGCTGATCCTGGACGAGGCGACCGCGCTGCTGGACCCGGCGACCGCCCGGCACACCGAGCGCGCCCTGGCCGCCGTGCTCGAAGGCCGCACGGTCATCGCCATCGCCCACCGGCTGCACACCGCGCACGACGCCGACCGGGTGGCCGTGATGGAGGGCGGCCTCCTCACCGAACTGGGCACGCACGAGGAACTGGTGGCGGCGGGCGGGGCGTACGCGGCGCTGTGGGCGACCTGGCACGGCGACAAGGCACCCTGAGCCACAGCCGCACAGCCACCGTCTCCTTGATGCCCTGGACGGCCTGGGGGCCTTGACGACCCCTCAACAATCCGCATACCGAACATGAACATCCGGTCAACGGACGATTTCCGGCCAAGTTTCTGACGCGGTCCTGACAGGTGGCGTTTTCTGCTGCCACTCTTCCCACGGCCGACTCACAGCAACCCCACAGATTCACTCCGTCGCTGCTGCCGGGTCCGGCTCTGCATGCGCACATGGTTCCGCGTTACGCCCAGTTCTGCCCGGCCGGCCCACCCGCCGTCCGGATCTCCCCTGGCCGTGCGACCCGCGGCCACGCAGAAGGAGTCAGTGTTGAGTAGCAGTTCCTCTCGCAGACGCACCCCCCACAGCACGTACCGCCGCACCGCGGCCGTCGCCCTCGCCGGTGTCGGCGCCCTGATCGCCGCCGCCGTCCAGTCGGGCGCCGCCAGCGCCGCCCCGGCCGCCCCGCAGCTCGGCAGGGCCAACCCGGCCCACGCGGCGGTCAAGCTCTCCCCCTCGCAGCGCGCCGAACTGCTCCGCGACGCGAGTGGTGAGCGGGCCGCCACCGCCAAGGCGATAGGCCTCGGCACCCAGGAGAAGCTGGTCGTCAAGGACGTCGTCAAGGACGCCGACGGCACCCTGCACACGCGCTACGAGCGCACCTACGCGGGCCTGCCCGTCCTCGGCGGCGACCTGATCGTCGACACCGCCAAGTCGGGCGCCACCGAACGGGTCGTGAAGGCGAACAACGCCACGCTGAAGGTCACCGACCTGACCCCGGCCCGGAGTGCGGCCAGCGCCGAGAAGACGGCCCTGTCCGCCGCGAAGACGCTGGGCTCGACCAAGTCGGCCGCGGACGGCGCCCGCAAGGTGATCTGGGCCGGCTCCGGCACCCCCGTCCTCGCCTACGAGACCATCGTCGGCGGCTTCCAGGACGACGGCACCCCGAACCAGCTGCACGTCATCACCGACGCCGCCACCGGCAAGAAGCTCTTCCAGTACCAGGGCATCGAGAACGTCACCGGCACCGGCAACACCCAGTACAGCGGGACGGTGTCGCTGTCGACGACCCAGTCGGGCTCGACGTACAACCTGACCGACGGCGACCGCGGCGGCCACAAGACGTACAACCTGAACCACGGCACCTCGGGCACCGGCACGCTGTTCTCGCAGTCGAGCAACACCTGGGGCAACGGCACCACGTCGAACGCCGCCACCGCGGGCGCCGACGCGCACTACGGGGCCGCCGAGACCTGGGACTTCTACAAGAACACGTTCGGGCGCAGCGGCATCAAGAACAACGGCGTCGGCGCCTACTCCCGCGTCCACTACGGCAACTCGTACGTGAACGCGTTCTGGGACGACGGCTGCTTCTGCATGACCTACGGCGACGGCTCCGGCAACGCGGACCCGCTGACCGCCCTCGACGTGGCCGGCCACGAGATGAGCCACGGCGTCACGTCGAACACGGCCGGTCTCAACTACTCCGGCGAGTCCGGCGGGTTGAACGAGGCGACCTCGGACATCTTCGGTACCGGCGTGGAGTTCTACGCGGCCAACTCCTCCGACGTCGGCGACTACCTCATCGGCGAGAAGATCGACATCAACGGCGACGGCACCCCGCTGCGCTACATGGACAAGCCGAGCAAGGACGGCGGTTCGGCGGACTACTGGTCCTCGTCGGTCGGCGGCCTGGACGTGCACTACTCGTCCGGCGTCGCGAACCACTTCTTCTACCTGCTGAGCGAGGGCAGCGGCGCCAAGGTCATCAACGGCGTCAGCTACAACTCGCCCACCAAGGACGGCCTTCCGGTCACCGGCATCGGCCGCGACAAGGCGCTGCAGATCTGGTACCGCGCGCTCACCACCAAGTTCACCTCGACCACCAACTACGCGGCGGCCCGCACCGGCACCCTCGCGGCGGCGGGTGAGCTGTACGGCACCACCAGCACCGAGTACAAGGCGGTGCAGGACGCCTGGGCGGCCGTGGCGGTCGGCTCGCGCTCCGGCGGCGGTGGCGGCACGGGCACCTCGTACGAGAGCACCACGGCCGTGTCGATTCCGGACAACGGGCCCGCGGTCACCTCGTCGATCACGGTCTCCGGCCGGACCGGCAACGCGCCGAGCAACTTGCAGGTAACGCCGAATATCAGCCACACGTGGCGCGGCGATCTGGTGGTCGACCTCGTCGGTCCGTCCGGAACGTCGTACCGCCTGAAGAACTTCAGCTCCTCCGACTCGGCGGACAACGTGACGGACACCTACACGGTGAACGCCTCGTCGGAATCGGCCAATGGCACCTGGAAACTGAAGGTCCAGGACCAGGCCGCGCAGGACGTCGGCACCATCAACGGGTGGAAGCTGACCTTCCCGTAACCGCTGGCGACAGCCGCGCGCACCGGGCGCCGTCCGCGGGGGACCTCCCCCCGGGCGGCGCCCGATTTACATGGCCGCAACGTTCACCCAACACCTGCTTTTCGGCCAACATCACTTCAGGGTCCTGACATGTACGCGACCTTGATGTCACTCTTCCCTCACCCGTCGCACAGCACAGCAACTTCACAACCCCACAGTCGGGCCGGTAACCCCACTCCGCCCGGACTCCCCACATCCTGAAGGAGCTTGAGTGAGCCCCCTCTACGCGCGTCACAAGCGCACCACGCTCGCCATCGCCACCGCTGTCGCCGCCGGCGCCCTCCTCACCACGGGTCTGACCGCGAACGCCTCGGCCGTCGACAAGAAGCCGCTGGCCGCCGCCCCCACGCTGCTCTCCAACTCCGCCCGCACCGCCCTGATCCAGAAGGCGGACGCGAACGTCGCCGAGACGGCCCAGCAGATAGGCCTCGGCGCCAAGGAGAAGCTGGTCGTCAAGGACGTCGTGAAGGACGTCGACGGCACGGTCCACACGCGCTACGAGCGCACCTACGCGGGCCTGCCCGTCCTCGGCGGCGACCTCGTCGTGCACACCTCCAAGGCCGGCAAGACGGAGGGTGTGACCAAGGCGAACAAGGCCACCATCAAGGTCGCCTCGCTCAAGCCGCAGATCACCGCCGCCAAGGCCGAGAAGTCCGCGCTCACCGCGGCCAAGACCCTCGGCTCCACCAAGCAGGCAGCGGACGGTGCCCGCAAGGTGATCTGGGCCGGCTCAGGCACCCCCGTCCTCGCCTACGAGACCATCGTCGGCGGCTTCCAGGACGACGGCACCCCGAACCAGCTGCACGTCGTCACCGACGCCGCCACCGGCAAGAAGCTCTTCGAGTACCAGGGCATCGAGAACGCCACGGGCACCGGCAAGAGCCTCTACTCCGGCACCGTCAGCCTCACCACCAACCTGTCGGGCTCGACGTACCAGCTGTACGACACCTCCCGCGGCGGCCACAAGACGTACAACCTGGCCCGTGGCACCTCCGGCACCGGCACGCTGTTCACCGACGCCGACAACACCTGGGGCACCGGCGCGGCCTCCAGCTCCTCCACCGACCAGACCGCCGCCGTGGACGCCGCCTACGGCGCCCAGGAGACCTGGGACTTCTACAAGAACACGTTCGGCCGCAGCGGCATCAAGAACAACGGCGTCGCCGCCTACTCCCGCGTCCACTACAGCAGCGGCTACGTCAACGCCTTCTGGGACGACAGCTGCTTCTGCATGACCTACGGCGACGGCTCCAGCAACACCCACCCGCTGACCTCGCTGGACGTGGCCGGCCACGAGATGAGCCACGGTGTCACCTCCAACACCGCGGGCCTCAACTACAGCGGCGAGTCCGGCGGCCTGAACGAGGCCACCTCCGACATCATGGGCACCGGCGTGGAGTTCTACGCCGGCAACTCCTCCGACGTCGGCGACTACCTCATCGGCGAGAAGATCAACATCAACGGCGACGGCACCCCGCTGCGCTACATGGACCAGCCCAGCAAGGACGGCGCCTCCGCCAACTACTGGTCCTCGTCGGTGAAGAACCTGGACGTGCACTACTCGTCCGGCGTCGCGAACCACTTCTTCTACCTCCTCTCGGAGGGCAGCGGTTCGAAGACCATCAACGGCGTCAGCTACAACTCGCCGACGTACAACAGCTCCACCCTCACCGGCATCGGCCGGGACAAGGCCCTCCAGATCTGGTACAAGGCCCTGACCACGTACTTCACGTCGACCACCAACTACAAGTCGGCCCGCACCGGCACGCTCTCCGCGGCGGCCGCGCTGTACGGCTCCGGCTCCACCGAGTACAACGCGGTGGCGGCGGCCTGGACCGCCGTCAACGTGACCGCGTGACGCGCTAGCGGAACGCCCAGGCGGGCCCCCGGGACGAAGCCGTCCCGGGGGCCCGTCCTACGCTCTCTCCCATGTCCTTCACGTACGAGGCGGTCGGCGCCACCCGCGAGAACCTCGCCGCCTGCCCCCCGGGCTTCCACCCGCTGCACGTGCGCACGCGCATAGGCGAGGGCCAGGAGGTCTTCCACCGGGCCGCCGAAGCGGTCCTCACCTGGGAACTCCACCGCGCCCTCGGCGTGGGCATCGACGCCTCGGCCGACCGCGCGGCCCCCGGCGTCGACGTCACCGTCACCCTGGCCGGCCTCATCAAGGCCCCCTGCCGCGTGGTCTGGACGGCCGAGGAGTCCCGCCGCGCCGGCTGGGCCTACGGCACCCTCGCCGGCCACCCCGAAAGCGGCGAGGAGGCCTTCGTCGTCGACCGCACCGGCGACGGCACGGTCTGGCTCACGGTCGCCGCCTTCAGCAGACCCACCAAGTGGTACGCCCGCGCGGGCGGCGCCGCGACCCGGGGCTTGCAGCAGGCGTATGCCCGTAGGTGCGGGGCGGTGCTGCGGAGGCTGTGCGCGGACGTGGCGCCGGAGTTCTGACGGGTCCGCGCCGGGCGAACCCCGACCGGCCGACGGCCGGAGGTGAGGGCGAGCGGAGACCACCACCCGCCCTCGAAGCCTCCCGGGACCTCAGCGCAGCAGCACCCCGGCCCCCGGCACCGCCCCCTCCGCGGGCACCACCACCAGGCCCAGTTCGGCACCGGAGGCCAGCAGGCGGTGGGTGGGGAGGATGCGGACCGTGTAGCCGTAGGGGCCCGTGCGGTCGAGGGAGAGGGGGCCCTCGTAGGTCCAGTGGCCCTCCAGGTCGGGGCCGGAGATCGGCTTCAGCGGCACCGTGGTCGCGTCCGTGATGCGGTCCTCCGGGTCGACGCGGCCGGAGACGGCCTGGACCTCCACGTCGTCGGGGGCGAGGTCGCCGAGGCGGACGCGGACGCGCAGGGCGAGGGTGGTGCCGAGTTCGGCGGTGGCCGTGGCGGTGGCCGTCTCGACGTGGTCCACCGAGACGCCGTGCCAGGCCGCCCGCACCCTGCTCTTCCAGGCGGACAGTTCACGGGCCGTGTCCGGGGTCATGGACCGGTGGGCGTGGGCCGCCGGGGTGTAGAGGCGCTCCACGTACTCCCGGACCATGCGGCCGGCCAGCACCTTGGGACCGAGGAGGGTGAGGGTCTGGCGGACCATCTCGATCCAGCGGTCCGGCAGACCGCTGCGGCCGCGCTCGTAGAACCGCGGGGTGACCCGCTGTTCGAGGAGGTCGTACAGCGCGGCGGCCTCGATGTCGTCCCGGCGGTCGGGATCGGTGCCGGCGCCGTCCGCCGTCGGGATCGCCCAGCCGAAGTCCGGCTGGAACCATTCGTCCCACCAGCCGTCCAGGACGGAGAGGTTGAGGCCGCCGTTGAGCGCCGCCTTCATCCCGCTCGTCCCGCACGCCTCCAGGGGACGGAGGGGGTTGTTCAGCCAGATGTCGCAGCCGGGCAGGAGCTTCTGCGCCATCGCCATGCCGTAGTCGGGCAGGAAGACGATCCGGTGCCGGACCCGCGGGTCGTCGGTGAACCGGACCAGTTCCTGGACCAGCCGCTTGCCCCCGTCGTCGGCCGGGTGCGCCTTGCCGGCCACCACGATCTGGATCGGGTGGTCCGGGTGGGTCAGGAGGTCCAGCAGCCGGTCGCGGTCGCGCAGCATGAGCGTGAGACGTTTGTACGACGGGACGCGCCGGGCGAACCCGATGGTCAGGACGTCCGGGTCGAGGGCGTTGTCGATCCAGCCCAGCTCCGCCGTGCCCGCGCCGCGCTGCCGCCAGGACGCCCGCAGCCGCTCCCGCACCTCCAGCACCAACTGCTCGCGCAGGCTGCGGCGCAGCTCCCAGATCTCCTGGTCGGCGACGTCGGCGACCGCGTCCCAGCGCTCCGGACCGCCGACGGTCAGCGCCTCCTCGGTACGGCGGTCGCCCAGCCGCCGGGCCCCCAGCCGGACCACCTCCGGGGCCACCCAGGTCGGGGCGTGCACCCCGTTCGTCACCGAGGTGATCGGCACCTCGTCGGGGTCGAACCCCGGCCACAGCCCGGAGAACATCTCCCGGCTGACGTTGCCGTGCAGCAGCGAGACCCCGTTGGCGCGCTGGGCGAGCCGCAGCCCCATCACGGCCATGTTGAACAGGTTGGGCTCGCCGCCGGGGTAGGTCTCCATGCCGAGCCGCAGGATGTGCTCGACCCCGATCCCGGGGAGCTCGGCGTCGGCACCGAAGTGGTGGGCGACCAGCTCGCGGTCGAAGCGGTCGATGCCGGCCGGCACGGGCGTGTGGGTGGTGAAGACGGTTCCGGCCCGGACCGCTTCCAGCGCCGCGTCGAAGTCCAGCCCGGCGGCGACCAGTTCGGCGATCCGCTCCAGGCCGAGGAAGCCGGCGTGCCCCTCGTTGGTGTGGAACACCTCGGGCTCGGGGTGGCCGGTGAGCCGGCAGTACGTCCGTACGGCCCGGACACCCCCTATGCCGAGCAGCATCTCCTGGAGCAGCCGGTGCTCGCTGCCGCCGCCGTAGAGCCGGTCGGTGACGCCGCGTTCGCCGACGTCGTTCTCCTCGACGTCCGAGTCCAGCATCAGCAGCGGCACCCGGCCGACCTGGGCCAGCCAGATGCGGGCCCGCAGCAGTCTGCCGCCCGGCAGCGCGAGGGAGACGTGCGCGGGGGTGCCGTCGGCCTCCTTCAGCAGGGCCACGGGGAGTTCGTTGGGGTCGAGGACGGGATAGTGCTCCTGCTGCCAGCCGTCCCGGGACAGGGTCTGCCGGAAGTAGCCGTGCCGGTAGAGCAGGCCGACACCGATCAGCGGCACGCCGAGGTCGCTGGCCGACTTGAGGTGGTCGCCGGCCAGGATGCCGAGGCCGCCGGAGTACTGGGGCAGGGCGGCCGTGATGCCGAACTCAGGTGAGAAGTAGGCGACGGCGGCCGGGAGATCGGCCGACTGAGGCCGGGTCTGGTACCAGCGGTCGCCGGTCACGTAGTCGCCCAGGTCGTCGGCGACCGCGGTCAGCCGGTGCAGGAAGCGGCGGTCCCCGGCCAGTTCGGCGAGGCGGGCCGGCGGCACACTGCCGAGCAGCCGCACCGGGTCGCCCTCGGAGGCGGCCCAGCGCTCGGGGTCGACGGCCTGGAAGAGGTCACGGGTCTCGGCGTGCCAGCACCAGCGCAGGTTGCGGGCCAGGTCGCTGAGGGGGCGGAGGGGCTCGGGGAGGACGGGACGGACGGTGAACCGGCGGATCGCCTTCACATTCCACTCCACGCGTTCGCGGTGGGAGCCGTACGGCGGTGTGCGGCTCGGCGTCCCTCAGACAGTACCGGTGTCGGGGTGCCGCCGGGGGCTGCCGCCCCCGGACCTCCGCTCCGGCCCGAACGGCCTCGTCCTCGGGTGCCTTCTTGTCGGTTTTCGCCCCGTACGAGACCCTGCCTCCCTGAGCCGAGGAGGGGGACTCGCAGCCATGTCACGGAGGTACAGCCGGCGTCCGCGTCCGGTGGGGGGCTTGATCACGGTCGTCACGGCCGCGGTGCTGTCGACGGCCACCCTGCCCGCGCACGCCGTACCGGAGGGAACCGTCGTCGGCGCCGGCCGGGCCGGTGCGGTCGGCGGGAGTTATCTGGTGACGCTCAAGGAGGGGATCGAGGGGGCGTCGGCGGCCGGGAGGGACGTCGCCGCCCGGTATGGGGCAAAAATCAGCCATACTTACGGCACCGTGCTGAACGGCTACGCCGTCGAAGCAAGCGCTGCACAGGCCGGACGGCTCGCCGCGGACTCACGGGTCGCCTCGGTCGTCCAGGACAGCCGGGTGCGGCTGGCCCGCACACAGACGAGTACGCAGGCGAGCGCACAGACGAGCACGCGGGCGAACACACAGGCGATTACCCGGGCCGACACCCGGAACAGCACCCAGAAGCACCCGCCGTCCTGGGGCCTGGACCGCGTCGACCAGGCAGGGCTCCCGCTGAACGGGTCGTACACCTCGCCGGGGTCGGCGGGCGCGGGCGTCACGGTGTACGTGATCGACACCGGTGTCCGCATCACCCACGCAGACTTCGGCGGACGCGCGAGCTACGGCTGGGACTTCGTGGGGAACGACAGGTCCGCCGGCGACGGCAACGGGCACGGCACCCATGTCGCCGGCATCATCGCCGGCACCAGGTACGGCGTCGCCAAGAAGGCCCGGATCGTCTCCGTGCGGGTTCTGGACGACACCGGGTCGGGCACCACCGCCCAGGTCATCGCCGGTGTCGACTGGGTCACCGCGCACGCCCGCAGGCCGACGGTCGCCAACCTCAGCCTGGGCGGCTACCACAGCGCCCAACTGGACACCGCCGTACGGAACTCGATCAAGGCGGGCGTGACCTACACGGTCGCCGCCGGCAACGACGGCCTCCCGGCGGCCCGTTACTCACCGGCCGACGTGTCGCAGGCCCTCACCGTCGGCGCCACCGACCGCACCGACACCCGCCCGGGCTTCTCCGACTACGGTTCCGCCGTCGACCTGTTCGCCCCGGGCGTGGCGATCACCTCGGACTCGAACGCGAGCGACACCGCGAGGGCGACCTACTCGGGTACGTCGATGGCGGCACCGCACGTCGCGGGCGCCGCCGCCCTCTACCTCGCCGGGCACCCCGGGGCGACCCCCGCCCGGGTCGCCGGCGCCCTGATTGCGGGGGCGGCGAGCGGGAAGGTGTCGAATGCGGGGCGCGGGTCGCCGAACAGGCTCCTGCGGGTGCCGGAGTCGTAAAGCGGTTTCTGGTATGCGATCACGCCACCGGCCCCGTTCGCCGTGAACGGGGCCTGTCTTGTGCGTAGACATACGGCTGAGTAGTTAACAAAGTGCCGGATTGCCCACCCGAATAGGGTGGGAAGGCTCCTCCGGTACACCCCACAGACACAGCACTGACACCAGGCAGCGGTACAACACCAGGTACACCCCGCAGGACCCACCTCCCCACCATCCATCCGCCCACACCCTCGTTGCCGCGGACAGGAGCGGTCATGCCCGCCACGCACCAGCCGTCAGCACCTCCGACCCGGCGCACGTCATCCGCCGCGCCACCCCCCGCGGACGAGGCCACCGCCGTCGGCCGCATACCCGTCCTCGACGTCCGCCCGCTGATCCAGCAGGGGCGCCGGCCCGCCAAGGCGGTCACCGGGGAGTCGTTCGAGGTCACCGCCACCGTCTTCCGCGAGGGCCATGACGCCGTCGCCGCCAACGTCGTCCTGACGGACCCCAAGGGCCGCCCGGGCCCCTGGACCCCGATGCGGGAGCTGGCCCCCGGCACCGACCGCTGGGGCGCCACCGTCACCGTCGACGGGAAACCGGGCCGCTGGACCTACCAGGTCGAGGCATGGGGAGATCCGGTCGCCA
>NZ_JBICZC010000012.1:0-463315 GCF_043201715.1 Streptomyces sp. NPDC048291 | reverse complement strand
ACTCTCGGCAGTACCGCCGAGCCGTCCTGCCAGCCCCCACACCCCAGATCATCCAGGTACGCGCAGCTCACGGCCAGGGATCAAAAACACCTACTGAGCAACCGCTGCAGGTGGTCGTCGTCGAGGCCGAGCACATCCCGGGCCGGCCGGTACTGCTCGCGATCGAGGGACCGGGCGTCCGCAGCGCCGGCGAGAACCGCGCCACCGCCGGCGAGGACGGCACCGTGCACGCGGAGGTCCCCGTCTCCGCCGAGCTGCTCGCGCCCGGCGACCGGCGCCGGATATCGGTGACCGTGGAGGACGCGGGTATGGGCCGACTCCTCATCCACTGCGCCGAGTTCGTGGCGGCCGACCCGTCCCGCGCCGCACCCGGTCCGAACCCGGCTCCGGCGAAGATGTGAGGATCCGCACGCCCTCCGCCATTGCGCCGGCCGGGCCGGCACGCAAGAGTGTTCCAACCGTCGTACCCGTCAAGCGAACCACTTCCGTCGACCGCCGCAGACGGTGGCCCGGGCGAAGAGGAAGAGAAGCGCGTGAGCCGCATATCGGTCCGGGGGATCGCCGTGGCGTCTGCCACCGCGGTCACCGCTGTCGGAAGTGTCGTCGGTGTCGCCTCGGGCAGCAGCGCGCAGAACAACGACGGGGAGGCGAAGGCGGCCGACGCCACCCTCCTCGCGGACCTGCCCACGGGGCAGCAGGCCCGGGTGCAGACCACGTCGCTGACGCAGCAGGCCGACGCCATGGCGGTGCAGGCGGACGCCAGCGCCCGGACGGACGCCGAGCAGTCCGCCCGGGCCGCGGCGGCCAAGGCGGCGCAGGCCAAGAAGGACGCGGCCGAGGAGCGCGCGGCGGCCGGCGACCCCACCGCCAGCTTCCAGGTGCGCAGCTCCTACACCGTGGCGCAGCTCAAGGCGATGGCCGCGGAGATCGTGGGCAGCGGCCAGTTCCAGTGCTTCAGCAACATCGTGGACCACGAGTCCACCTGGAACTACCTCGCGGTCAACCCCTCTTCCGGCGCCTACGGCCTCGTCCAGGCCCTGCCCGGCTCCAAGATGGCCACGGTCGCCGCCGACTGGCAGACCAATCCGGCCACGCAGATCAAGTGGGGTCTCAACTACATGAACACCACCTACGGCAGCCCCTGCCAGGCCTGGGCGTTCTGGCAAGTCCACCACGCGTACTGAGCACACGGTACCCACCACCGCGCCACCCGCCGTCCGAGTCGCGGGCGAACGCCGGCCCGTGCCGTTCGCGGACCGCTGAGAACGCCTAGGACTGCGACTCGGTGGACCTGCCCGCGCGTCGGGTGAAGCGGCGGAGGCCCCGGCGGGTGGGGCTGAGGGGGGTGTCCTCGGGGGCGATCGGTCCCTGGCCCGACGTCACGGCGGGTGGGGAGGACGGGGTCGGGGCCGGCAGTGAGTGGCTGCTCCGTTCGAGCCGGCTGCGGACGGCCCTGGCCATGGCCTGCTGGGCCGGTTCCAGCGGGACGCCCTCCGCGGTCAGGTGTTCCCACATGTGCAGCAGTTCCTGCCCGCGGGTGGCCACCTGGCCGTCGTCCGTCAGCCGCTGCCACGCCGCGGTGGCGCGGGCCACCTCGGGTGCCGCCCGGTTCAGGTCGGTGCGGCAGCGGATGCGGGCGACGGTCAGCGCGAGGACGGTGGAGAGCATGTAGTCGCCGCGCTGGTACGCGAGGTACGCCTCGATCGCCCGTGCCTCCAGCGAGAGTTCGTCCTCGGCGCCCCGGCGCAGCGTGAGGTGTTCCCGCAGGGCGCTGGCCAGGACGGACGCCGCGTGCAGCTCCCCGCGCTGCGCGTGCTGGATGATGCGTTCGACGCGGGCGAGCGGCGGGAACGCCTCCTCCTCCGCGGCGGTCCGCTCGCGCCCGGGCGGCAGGTCCTCCTCGTCGGCGATGGTCCGGCTGGAGCCGTCGGGGTGGACGCGCAGCCGCGCCACCTGCAGCACGCTGCGGTCGATGACGGTGGCCGCCACCGGGGCGCCCAGGGTGCGGGCGAACATCGCGATCGCGTCGAGGATCGCCTCGTTGGGGGGCCGCGTGCCGCCCATCTCCAGCAGATGGCCGTTTACCACCGTCGACCCGTCCTCGGCCACGTAGGCGTCGAGCCGGATCAGCGGGGGTGCGCTGAGCGCGGGCAGGTTTCCCTCGTTGCGGGGGGTCAGTGAGTAGGTCATCCGCTCAGACTCCGGGTCGGACGACGCCGAGGATGGGCATGGAGGCGGCCGGGGCGGTCGTGACCGTGCGTCCGGGCCGCGGGGCGTGCACGATCTGTCCGTCGCCTATGTACATGCCCACATGGGTGGCATCGTAGTAGATAATCAGGTCTCCGGGCTGCACGGAGGACAGGCTGACCCGGGTCAGCCCCTGCCACTGCGCCTGCGAGGTGCGGGGTATGGGGTGCCCGGCCGCCGCCCACGCGGTGGAGGTCAGCCCGGAGCAGTCGTACGACGAGGGGCCGACCGCGCCCCACACGTACGGTTTGCCGATCTGCGCCAGCGCGAAGTCGACGGCCCTCCCGGCCGCTCCGCTCACCTTCGTCCGGCCGCCGCCCGAACCGGTACCGGTCGAGGTGGTGCCGCCGGAGCCGGGTCCCGTCCACTTGGCCTCGGCCTCCTTCGCCTCTTCCTTCTCCAACTGGGCCAGCTTGCGGGTTTGTTCCTTCTTGAGCCCCGCCTCGATCTGCTCGGCCTCGGCGATCTTCTTCTCGATCTTCTGCTTCGCGTCGGCCTTGTCGGCGCGGGTGTTCTTCAGTTCCCGCAGCTTCTCGGCGGCGGCGTCCGTCTGCCGGCTCAGCTCCGCGCGGGCGTTCGCCTGGCTCTCGGACACCGTGACCACGTCGCGCAGGGCCTGGCGGGCCTGGGCCGCGTCGTCCAGGGCGTGCTCGGGGTGGTCGCCGAGCAGCAGTTGGAGGCCCGTGGAGTCGAGATTGCCCCCGCGGTACTGCGTGCGGGCGGCCGCTCCCGCGAGGTCGTGCAGATTGGCCAGTCTGTCCTCGGTGCGGGCCAGGTCCCGGTGGAGCGACGCCAGCCGCTTCTCCTGCTCGGCCGCCTTCACGTCGGCGGTGTCGTACGCCTCGGTCGCCACCTCCGCCTGGCGGTAGAGGCCGTTCAGCTCGTCGTGGATGTCCTCGATCGACTTCTCGTTGCGCGGATCGGGTTCGCCCGGGGTTGCGTAACTCGGGCCGGGTAACAGGGCGATCGCGCAGAAGAAGGCTGCTGTGGCGGCTCGGCTCCGCAGCCGTCCGGCACGAGTCGACACGTTCATCGGCTCCATCTTCAGAGGTCGCGTGCGGGTGGCCCGGTCGGCCTGCTCTCCCGTCGCAGCCGTCATCACGGTTCCCGGGGAGAACTGTTCGATTCCTGAACACATTACCCCGGCGCGAACCGCGAACCCCCTGTACCTCCGGGCGTGTCAACCTGCCCGCACGCGCCTTCTTCACCGCGGCCGGGCACGACGGGTGCGTCCCGGCGGGGTGGCATCGTGGCGGAACTCCCGGGCATAGGCTGCCACTTGCCGCCGTCTCGACCACCCGGTCGAGGTCAAGCCCTCGCGGCAGGCGACCGCCCGGCCGACCGGTCCGCGCCGAAACGGTCCGGTCGGCCAGGAGAGCGGGCACCGTGAAGTGCCCGCAGAACCGGCGCTGTTGCCCGGGGTGTCGTGCCCGGTGCGTCGTCCGGCTAGCCGCACGTCAGCGTGGGCATCCCCCAGTCGCCGTGGTCGTTGCCGTTGCCGTCACCGGCGTCGCCGACCCTGAGGTCGAGCACCTGGGCGCCGCTGACGTCGACGTCGATCGGCACGGCGGCCTGTTTGCCGCGGATCGTCGGGGTGGTCACCAGGGTCCTCCCGTCGGCGATCACGGAGAACGTCACCGTTCCCGCCCCGCCGGTCTCGTCGTCGACGCCGACCTGCGCCGTCAACCGGGAGCACTTTCCGGCGAGATAGAGCTGGACGTCGCTGACCGAGTTGGTGCCCAGGCCCTTGGCGTAGCCGACGCCTGCGACGGTGATCGGACGGCCGTCCCCGGCCGCCTGTTCGCCGACGCTGGTGTCGCGCTCGACCGGGCCCCAGCCGTTGGTGGACGACAGGAACGGCAGGTCGCTCACGGCGCTCTGCCCGGCCGGCGGGGCCGGCGGGATCCCGCCGACGATGCGCTCGTCACCGCCGGTGGCCTGCCGTCCGCTCTGCACGTAGTCCACCGTGGTGGTGAGTGCCGAGGCGGACGGCAGGGTCCCGTCCGGCGGCTCGACCGTCCAGGTGAAGGTGGCCGTTCCGCCCGGTCGCACCCGGTCGACCGAGCCCGGGCTGACGGCGGTCACGCGCCAGCCGTCGGGGGCGGCGAGCGAGGCCGTCAGGTGCGAGGCGGACGGCCGGTCCTCGGGCACCCGTACCGTCGTCTCGGCCGTGAAGGCCTGGGCGGACTGGGCGGTGTCCGGCACGTCCAGGGTGACGTCCGCTCCCGGACGCTTGGGCATCGCGTACTCGGCGGGGTCGTAGCGCGGACTGTCGTTCTGCGCGACGCGCAGCGACGAGGCGTAGCTGCCGTAGTCGGTGAGGGAGACCTTGCCGAGGCCGCCGGTGCTGCCGTCCAGGTTCCACACGGCGATGGCGATGCTGTTGTGGCCGTTGGGGTTGAGGATGCCGCTGGGCACGGGGAAGGTGTGCTGCGGGCCCAGGTAGTTGACGTAGTTGCCGACCTGCCAGCCGTTCACGAAGAGCGTGGCCCGGTACTTGCGGGACGGGTCGTCGGTGAACGTCAGCCCCAGCGAGGTGTCCTGGCCGTGCGGCAGGTCCAGCTCGGCGTCGGTGCGGTACCAGGAGACGCCGGCACGGGTGTCGGTCGTCGGCAGGGACACCTGGTCCCAGCTCCGGTCCGGGTAGCCGGGCAGGGACCAGCCGGCCCGCTCGCCGTACAGGCCGCCCGTGGAGAGCGGGCCGCGGACGGTGTCCTGGAGGTCCTCGCCGCCGCGTACGCCCTGCACCCGCCAGGTGACGGAGGTCAGCGGCGCTCCGGTGAGGGAGGCGCTGGTCAGGCCGCGGGCGGTCTTGTTGCCGTTGGTCGAGTTGTAGTCCTCCTCGTGTCCCATGTTGACGGTGAGGACGGAGATGACGTTGTCGCCCTTGGCGTTCACCGAACCGGGGGGGAAGGTGAGGTCGGCGCCGCCGGTGGTGGAGCTGCCCAGGAAGGTGCCGTTGAGCCAGGCGGAGAAGGCCTGCGCGCCGCCGCCGGAGTCGGAGACCAGGTGGACGCCGGTCTCCTTGCCGGTGGCGCGGAAGCGGCCGCGGTACCAGGTGTTGCCGGTGTGGAAGCCGTAGTCGTCCGCGTAGAGCACCGGTTGCGTGTCGCTGCCGGAGACGCTGTCGGTGGTTGCCTTGTCGGCCACCTGCCAGCCGGAGTCGTCGAAGCCGGGGGCCGATTCGGGCGACTCCTCGGCGTGCTTCCAGTTCGTCAGTTCCGGCAGGTGGACCGGGGCGGCCGTCGGGATGGTCCCGGTGCGGCTCGCCGTGTCGGTGACTCCGCCGCGCACCGTCCTGCCGTTCCAGGTGACCCGGTCGGCGGAGGTGAACACCTCGATGTTCTTGTCGTCGGCGTTGTCGCCGGTGAGGGCGACGGTGCGGCCGTCGTCCAGGCTGGTCGCCGTGCGCAGCAGGTGGCTGCCGCGCACGAGCACCGGGCCGGTCGCCGTGTCCTGGCGCCAGAAGGTCTCCGCCGTGGCCTTGTCGCCGACGAGCAGCAGGAGCGGGCGCTTGCCGTCGGCGCTGATGCTGATGCGGATCAGGCCCTTGTGCGTGTAGTTGAGGCGCAGGTCGCCGGTGGCCGCGTCCCAGGTGGTGGTGACCGTGCCGCCGGTGGCGGTGACGGTGGGCTCGGTGGCGTAGCGCAGGACGGTCTCGCCGTCGCTGCCCGCGTCGCCGTAGAGGACGGAGACGTCCCGGTCGCCGATCGTCGCGCTGGTCATGATCTCGGACGTCGAGTACTGCAACTGCGCGTCACCGAGCCGGTAGTTCGCCACGATCACGTGGGAGTCGCGGCCGTCGAGGGTGATCGCGGTGCCGGGCTGCTGGGGCACGACCGGGTAGGTCGGTTCCGCGGCGGAGTCGCCCGTCGGTACGTCGATGGCGTCGACGGCCACGTAGTTGTCGGTCGACCCCGAGCTGTGCGTCCCGCCGACGACGATCTTCAGGGTGTGCGCACCCGGCGCGAGGCCGGTCTTCTGGAAGAGCACGGCCTGGTTCTCGCTGCCGGAGTCGTCGACCGTCGCGACCTTGGTGCCGTCGAGGTAGACGTCGGCGTAGCCGTGGTTGTTGGTCTTCGAGCCGATCCAGCGGATCGCGGTGCCGTCGAAGGGGACGGTGAGCGAGTCGCCGGCCTTGTTGGAGAACGACTCGGTGTGCTTGTAGTCGCCGCCGGTGTAGCTGGTGTTGGCGACGTGCGACCACGAACCGGCGTACTGGAGCGCGGAGTCGGGGTCGTCCCAGGTGTAGGTGGTGTCCCCGGCCGGCTGGGCGTTGAAGTCCAGTGAGATGTGCGTCGTGTCGACCGCGGTGGACGTGGAGTTGCCGTGTCGCAGGACGTGGAACTGGGTCTTCGTGTCGGGGTTCATCCGGGCGGTGTCTACGACGGCGGAGTCGTCGGGCGGGGTGGCCCTGATCGCCTCGGTCTCGGTCAGCGGGGCGACCGACTGGGTGAAGTACCCGATCAGCTTGTCCTCGTAGTACTTCGGGTCGAGCTGGCGGGTCTCCCGGATCGCGGCCCCGTAGTCGTACGACGTGTAGTTCTCCGGCATGCCCAGCCAGCCCCAGTTGGTGCCGCCGTAGGTCATGTAGAAGCTCTGGGCGGTGGCGCCGACGGCGATGTTCTGCTTGTAGAACACGTTCGCGAACTGGTCGTTGATCAGCTGGGCGCACTTGTCGTAGCCCGGGCCGCCCCAGGGGTCGAAGGCGCCGCCCTGGAACTCCGGGGAGTACAAAGGCTTTCCGGCCGGGTGGTCGTAGCTGATGTCGGGGACGCCGTTCCACTTCGAGGGATTCGAGCAGTCGAAGCCCTGCGGGTAGGAGTCGGGGCCGTCGACGTCCAGGGCGCCGGTACCGGAGTTGAAGGTGCCGTTGTTGTTGCCGGTCAGCGGCACGGTGATGCCGTCGGCGCGAGCCTTGTCCTCCAGGTGCTGCATGTAGGAGCGGCCGGCCGCCGAGCCGTTGTAGTACTCGTTCTCGACCTGGTAGGCGATGACCGACCCGGTACCGTTGGTGAGTTGGTGGCGGGCGATGATCCGGTCGATCTGCGTCAGCCATTCGTCCGCGTACTTGAGGAACCGCGGGTCGTCGCTGCGGTTGTTCCCGGCCTTGGTGGTCAGCCAGCCGGGCAGGCCGCCGCTGTCGACCTCCGCGTTGATGTACGGCGCCGGGCGGGCGATGACGTAGAGACCGGCCTCCTGCGCCATGTCGAGGAGCTTGTCGACGTCCCGGACCCCGGTGAAGTCGTACACGCCCGGCTTCGGCGAGTGGTAGCCCCAGTCGAAGTACAGGGACGTGGAGTTGAAGCCGGCGGCCTTCATCTTCTGGAAGATGTCGCGCCACAGGTCCGGGCTCGGCAGCCGGAAGTAGTGGAACTCGCCGGACCACAGGTAGGTGCGCTTGCCGTCGACGAGGAACGAGTAGCCGTCGAGAGTCACCGTGTGCGCCTGCGGGGCCGCGGCGCTCTCGGCGCTCGTGGCGGCGGGTGGCTGCCCGCCGATGTCCTGCGCCGCCGCCGCGGGCGCGGTCATGCCCGCGGCCAGGGCGATGGTGGCGGCTGCCGCGAGGACGGGTCGCCACCATCGGCGCCAACCGGGTCTCGCTGCCTCTGAACCGATCCGATCACTCCGCACCGCGGCCTCCAGACCGACTGAGCAATCAACACCAAACAGACTCGGGCAAAGTCGAACAGTAAGGGGGCGCAAGGCTCAACACAATGGGTCGGGAGAGCACAACCGAGGTGTGCGGCGGCGAGGCGGACGAGCGGGCAGGCCGTCCGCCTCGCGGGGCCGAAGGGGCCGGTGTCAGGCGGTGAAGTGGTGGGTGCCGGAGCCGACTTGGTAGACGGCGCAGCCGTCCTCCTGGCGCAGGAAGGTGCCGTGCGTGTGGGTCACCTTCTTCGGCGTGTCCGTCGGGATCCAGACCTCGGCGGTCGTGTTGGGCGGCACCTCGCAGGTCAGGGTGAAGCGGCCGGACCGCTGCCGCCAGCGGGTGGCGACGGGGCCGTGGACCGAGGTGAACCGGGCGTCGGCGGTGGTGACGGCGCCGCCCGGACGAGGGCGGACGACGATCTCGCGGTAGCCGGGCCGACCCGCCGCGATGCCGGCGATGTTCGTGTACATCCACTCCCCCACAGAGCCGTAGGCGTAGTGGTTGAAGGAGTTCATGCCAGGGTCCTGGAAGCTGCCGTCGGGACGGATGGAGTCCCAGCGCTCCCACATGGTGGTGGAGCCCCGGTCGATCTGGTAGCCCCAACTGGGGAAGGTGCGCTGCTGCAGCAACCGGTAGGCGACGTCGGTGTGTCCGGTGTCGGTCAGCACGGGCAGCAGCCGGGGCGTGCCGAGGAATCCGGTGGACAGGTGCCCGTCCCTGGCCTCGATCAGGGCGACGAGGCGGTCGGCCGCGGCCCGGCGCGCGGCGTCCGGCAGCAGGTCCATGGACAGGGCCAGGACGTACGCCGTCTGCGTGTCGCCCTTCACCTTGGCGTCGGCGGTGACGTAGGCGTTCTGGAAGGCCGTCCGTATCCGGCCGAAGAGGTCGCGGTAGGTCGCCGCGTCGGCGTCCTCGCCGAGTTCCGCCGCCATCCGGGCCGCGAGGTCGGCGCTGTGCGCGAAGTACGCGGTGGCGATGACGTCCTTGGGGGTCTCGTCGTCGACGTTCAGCCAGTCGCCGTATCCCTCGGCGGGGCGCAGCAGTCCGTCGCTGTGCTGCTCCAGGTATGTCAGCCAGTCCCGGACGGAGGGCAGGGCGTCCGCGATGACCTGGCGGTCGCCGTAGGCCTGGTAGAGGGCCCAGGGCACGGTGACGCCCGCGTCGCCCCAGCCCGCGGTGCCGCTGCCGAGGGTGCCGACCACCGGCGCCACGTCCGTGAACGCGCCCGCCGAGGTCCGCGAGTCCCGCAGGTCGACGAGCCACTTGGACAGGAACCGGGCCGACTCCATGGTGTAGGCGGCGGTGGGCGAGAAGACGTTGATGTCGCCGGTCCAGCCCAGCCGCTCGTCTCGCGCGGGCGTGTCGGTCGGCACGGAGAGGAAGTTGCCGCGCTGCCCCCAGGTGATGTTGCGGTGCAGCTGGTTCAGCATCGGCACGTCGGTCTCGAAGTCCAGGGTGAAGGGGGCGTCCGTGTGCATGACGCGCCCGGTGACGGCCTGTGCCGTCGGGGTACCGGGGAATCCGGTCACCTCGACGTAGCGGAACCCGTGGAAGGTGAAACGCGGCTCGTAGACCTCCTCCCCGCCGCCCTTGAGGGTGTACGTGTCCGTCGCCGCCGCGCTCCGCAGGTTCGCGGTGTAGAGCGTGCCGTCGGGGTTGAGCACCTCGGCGTGTCTGAGCCGCACGGTCGTGCCCGCGTCCCCCGACACCCGCAGCCGTACCGAGCCGACCATGTTCTGGCCCAGGTCGAACACGTACACCCCGGGCCTGGGCTGGGTCACCCCCTTCGGAGTCAACTCCCGCTCCACGCGCACCGGTCCGTCCACCTGCGCGACGATCAGCCCGGGCCCGATGTCGCCCTCGCCGCGCGCGCCGGGCCAGTTGGCGTCGTCGAAGCCGGGTGAGGTCCAGCCGGGGGTCTCCTTGCGGGCGTCGTACGTCTCGCCGTTCAGCAGGTCGGCCGCGACGATCGGCCCGGCGGCGGCCCGCCAGTCCACGGACGACGTGACGCGCTCGCTCGTCCCGTCGGCGTACTCCACTTCCAACTGGGCCCGTAGAGAGGGGTGTTGTCCGTACTGGCCGGGCCCGAACATCCCCACGTTGCCCGCGTACCAGCCGGGTGCCAGGTACGCCCCGATGGCGTTGGCGCCCGGCCGCAGGAGCGCGGTGACGTCGTACGTCTGGTACTGGACCCGCGTGCGGTAGTCGGTCCAGCCGGGCGCCAGTTCGTCGTTGCCCACGCGGCTGCCGTTGAGGTGGGCCTCGTACAGGCCGAGCGCCGTGGCGTACAGGCGGGCGCGCGCCACCTTCTTGCCGGGGAGCCGGAACTCGTGCCTCAGCCGGGTGACGGCGTACGACACCGGGACGACCCTCCCCCACGGCCCACCGCCCCAGCCGGCCGCCACCCTGGCGGCCGGCCAGCCCGCGTCGTCGAACCCCGACTCGTTCCAGCCAGCGGCCGGTTCCGTGTCCGTGGACTTCCAGGAGGCGTCCGTGAACACCTCCTGCTCACCCGAGGCGGTGCGCACCACGAGGACGGCGACGAGCCCCGCCGGGCCCTCGGTCGCGTTGGTGGCCGAGACGGCGATAACGTTGTCACCGGCCTGTACGCGGTCCAGTACGTCGATCACGGCGGGGCGCCGCCAGTCCTCGTTGTCCGTGTCGAGGTCGGTGTGCCCGACCTCGACGCCGTTCACGGAGACGGTGTACACGTTGTCCGCGGTGATGGCGAGCGTCGCCGCGGTGATCCCGGCGGGCAGTTCGGCGGTGCGCCGGAACCAGCGGGTGGCCGCCGGCACGCTGCTCGTGGGGTCGCCCTCGGGGAACCAGATCCACGAACCGCCGTCGAAGGACGGCGCGTCGGTGAGGCTCGCCGGTGCGGAGATCCAGTCCGCGGTCCACTGCCCGGTGCCCATGAGCCCGGTCTCCCACCACGACGGTGCGCTCCAGCCGGAGGCCCTGTCCGCGCCGTCCCACACCCGCACGGACCAGTGGTAGCGCGTCCGGGACCGCAGCGCGGGACCGGCGTACGGCACGAGGACGGACTCGCCGGAGGCGACCTTCCCGCTGTCCCAGACGTCGGGGTGGGCGAGGCCCGAGGCCGTGGTGGCGACCCGGACCTGATAGGCGCTCTGCCGCACGTCCACCCCGTCGGAGACCAACGGCCAGCTCAGTCGCGGGCGTTGGGCGTCGAGGCCCAGGGGGTGGCGGACGTACTCGACGGTCGGCGCGGCGACGCTCAGCCCGTCCCCCGCCGTGCCGGGCTGTGTACGGGCCTGCGCCCGGGGCCGCCCGGAAGCCGACGCCGTCGATGCCGACACACCGTCGACGGTGGCCGCCGCGACCGCGGCGGCGGCGCCCGCGAGCATGTTCCTCCTGCTGATCATCTGCGACTCCTCACTCACACGGGTGGAATGAATCGTTGCTGGTTGAATCGATTCAATACTGAGGGGCGTGGGTAACGTAAAGCCGGGCGGCGCGGGGGTCAATCGTCGTGCGGGCGATTTCGCGACGCGGTTGGTTCGTGGCGTTCGCGGGCAGGACCGGTGCACGAGGAGGCGAGTCAGGACCGATTGAACGGTTTCAATCAATCCTCGGCGGCAAGTCGATCCCCATGGCCAGGCCGTGGAGCGAGCGGGCCGCCGAGCCGCCGTGGGCCGCGTCGCTCGTCCTGGACAGCGGCCGGGGCGGCCGACGTACGGTCAACCGATCGGTTTCTGAGGGGTGGAGGCCCTTGACGGCACCCGAGCGCCGCCAGGCGGGCTGAGCACGTCGGCGGCCGGGAGCACGACGCGGCCCGAACTCTCGTGCTTCAGTGACGACTTGACGGCCTCGGGCGTTACCGCGGCAACAGCGCGACGTGCCTCACCGTTCCGCTCGGTGCCGCGCGGACGCCGCCCGGTCGAGTACGTCGTCGGCGGGGCAGCGGCCGCGTCGGACGTAGCGGTCGGCGTGGGCCGCGACGGTGTCCACGACCCTGGTGTTCGCGCCCATTCGGGGCAGGGCCTCCAGCGCGGCGTCGAAGCAGGTGACCGCGGCGCGCCGCAGTCCGGGGTCGGCGAGTCCGTGGCGTGCCGCGGCGGTCCACAGCGGATTGTGCGGCGCCGGTGCCCCGGCGGCCCGCTCGGCCAGCGGCGCCACGGCCCGGTGCGCGATCGCGGCGGCGTCCGGGTCGTCGAACAGGGCGGTGACCACCGCGAGCGGGACGATCCACCCGTCGTCGCCGGGCTGGGCGTCGATCATGCGCAGTTCGAGGTGTCCGCGCGGCCTGACCGGCGGAAACAGGGTGCTGATGTGGTAGTCGAGGTCCGCGTGGGTGGGCGGGCGCATGGAGCGCGAGCGGGTCCACTCGCGGAAGCTCACCCCGTCCGGCACCTCCCAGGGGCCGTCCCGCCGTACGCACATCACCGGCGCGTCGAGGACCCGCCGGACCCAGGCGTGGCGCGGGCCATGCGCCAGGGAGGGTCCGCCGGCCCGGCCCGGGTCGAGTTCCGCCCACTTCAGCTGCCGGGTGGACAGCCAGCCCGTGGCGCGGCCTTCGGCCATGGGCGAGTTCGCGAACGCCGCGACCAGGACCGCGCCCAGGTGGTGGGCCAGCCACCAGCGGCGGGCGAATCCCATGACGCCGGGTTCCTCCCGTCCGGCGTCGAGGCACACCTGGACGGAGGCCGACGTGCACATCAGGGTGCGTCCGGCCGAGCCGGTACGGTCGAGGCAGGCCTCCATCGCGTCGTAGCGGCGCTCCCGCAGGAACCGGCGAGGGGACTGCCACGGGTCGACGCCCATCCCGGCCAGGGTCAGGCCGTGCCCGCGCAGTGCGGTGCGCACCGCGTCCAGGTCGGCGGAGACCTCCGAGACGCAGTCGGCCAGTGACGGGGCCGGCCGGGAGCTGAGTTCCACCTGACCGCCGGGCTCGACGCTCAGTCCGGACGCCAGCGGGAGGGTGCGCAGGTCGGCGTGGGCCGCTGCCAACTCGGCCCGGCCCACCGGGTCGTGCGGTGCCCGCTCCCGGTGGACGAGCCACTCCACCTCGACCCCGACGCTGCGCGGCGGGCCCGTCTTGAAGCAGATTCCCTCGACCAGTGCCTCCGCCTCGTGTTCGGTGAGGGCAGGACCATCGATGCCGCACTCCGGTGAAACCGACATCCGGGAGCCTCCTGAGCCGCCTCAGGGCCGTCGGGGATCCGACGTCCGGTACGCGTACCGCCGTGCCTGCTGCCAGAGTCCGCCGTCCCGCCCTGTCATGACAAGAGCGCACTTTCCAGACGACCGGGCATACGGCAACCCGCAACGGGCTGCCGGACCGACCCGGGCCGTCCCGGACCGCCGTCCCCGACCGCCGTCAGCCGGGCGGCAGTCCACCGCCGGTGTCCCGGCGCACCTTCTGCCGGATGCGCGTGTCCCGGTCGTGTTCGTGGTGCGCGAGCATGCGCAGCCGGGCCGTCTCGGCGTCGTCCTCCCGGATCGCCTCGGTGATCGCCCGGTGTTCGCCGAGGGTCGCGTCGAAGGTGTCCTCGACCGTGCGGGTCCGCCAGGGGCGCTGGTCTTCACCTGGGCGTCGACGGTGTGCAGCAGTGACCAGACGGTGGTGTTGTGAGCGGCGGCACGTACCGTGTCGTGCCACTCGTTGAGGCTGCGGCGGACCTGCCCGGGGTCGTCCAGGGTCCCGGCGTGCTCCAGCAGGGCGTCCAGCCGGGATCGTGCACAAGGACCGCGTCCGCGGTTTCGCGCCGGTCCTCAGGTGCGCTGCCGCTCCGTGAGCGCCTTGGTGAAGTGGGTGACGGGGCGCGCCAGCCGTTCGCCGTCGAGGGTGATGTCGACGGCCTCGTTGTAGAACGCGAGGAGCCCCTTGACGGCGCCGACCGCGGGCAACGGGTCCGGGTAGCTCCAGACGACGTCGGGCGGGACGTCGGCCTCGCCGCGCCACGACCAGTACCGGGCGGTCCCCTTGTAGGGGCAGCCGGTGTGGTGGTCGGTGGCTTCGAGCAGGTCGAGGCGGACGTCCTCGCGCGGGACGTAGTAACGGGTGGGCAGGCCGGTCTCGAAGAGCAGGACCGGGCGGCGGGTGTCCGCGACGACCGTGCCGTCGATCTCGACCACGAGGTGACGGCTGCTGGGGATGGCGTCCACCCGCTTGTGCGGGTCACGGGGGTGGACGAAGATCTCTTCCTCCTCCTCGTACCAGTGGTCCAGGCCCCGTCCGACGCGCCGGAACCACTCGAAGGCGATGTGGCCGGCCAGGTCGGCGGCCGGGAAGGTCCAGGCCGCGTTCGCCAGCAGCTCGCCGTCGACCTCGACGTCGTAGAAGATCCGCGAGCCGGTGTGGGTGCCGGTCGGCGGGTTCTCCGCGGGACGCAGGAGTTCCTCGCGCACCTCCGCGCGCGGGAACGCGTACAGGGGTACGGGAACACCCGGCTCCCAGACGAGGACGGGGTGGCGGCTGTCGACGACCGTGACCTCGCCCTTGCGGCCCCGCACCCAGCGTTCGCTCGGCTCCCACAGGAGACCCTCGGGGGTGGTCCGCACGGCCTGCGCGGTGGGGAAGGTGGTCATGGGCGGCTCTCCTTCGGCTGGTTCACGCGGTGACTCCGGTGATGTGGGGGGGGCGGCCGTCCCGCCGGGCCGCGAGCTGCTCGGGGCAGCCGAAGATCAACAGGTACTCCTCGGCGTTGCCACCAGCACGCTCCCACACCGAGAGGTCGGGCCGTTCGCTGGTTCGTTGCGCGCGTCCCCCGATCATGGTTGGCTCGCTCGATGAACCTTCTGCTGACGGCGAGCGGCCTGCGCAACGAGACGCTGCGGGACGCGCTGCGGGACATGCTGGGCAAGCCGTTCTCGTCGGCCAACGTCGTGTTCGTTCCCACGGCGTCCGTCGCCGAGCCCGGGGACCACGGATGGTTCCTCGCGGACATGAACCGACTGCACGGTCTCGGCTGGCGGGAGTTCGACGTCCTGGAGCTGAACGGCCTGCCCCGGCAGCTGGTGCTCGACCGGCTGCTCCACGCCGACGTCATCTACGTCGAGGGCGGCAACCACTACCACCTCGCGCGCAGCATCACCGGCAACGGCCTTGCCGACGGCTTCCTGGAGGCGCTGGCGAGCCGGGTCTACGTGGGAGTCAGCGCCGGCTCCATGATCTTCAGCCGGAACCTGACCGCCCATTCGGCCGACGTCATCGGGGACACACCGGACCTCCACGTGCTCGGGGCGACGACCGTGGAGCCGCCGTTCGGCCTCTTCGACTGGTATCTCAAGCCCCACCTGTATTCGCCGGACTTCCCCGAGCGGGACGACCCGTGGGCCGACCGCATCGCCTCGCGCGCGGACTTCCCGGTCTATTTCATCGACGACGACACGGCGATCCGCGTCAGGGACGGCAAGGTGGACGTCGTCTCCGAGGGCCGGTGGCGATTCCATCCGTGAGCGCGTGCCGGGCCGAGCCACAGGGCGTGTGCCCGACCTGCGGTCTCCATGACCGGAGCACAGCACGCGGAACAAGGTGCGTCCACCGTCCGTCCCGGCCCGTGAGACGGCCCCTGCCTCCCGGAGGGGGCGTCAGGTCGTGGCATTGACGTACGACAAAACCGGTCCGTAGCATCACCAACGGCATTGAGTGTCAGCGTCAAGCCCTGGCTCGCTGACCGGCAACCCTCCCGCGCGGTGGGGTGCTCCAGGTGAAAGCCCGGCGGGGTCACCGACGACTCCCGCAAGCGCGTGGCCCCGTGACCGGGGCCGGAGAAGGGGAGGGACCGGCATGCGGCACAGCGTCGATCCTGCGGCCTCCCCCACCGACGCCACGGCGTACTCCAGGCTCTCGCGCCGGCGCCACATCGATCTGAAGCGCTCGACCAGCTGCCTCTGTCGGGTCTGACCCGCGCGGCCGGCGCCGGCTGACCTCCGTCACCGGCCACGGCGTCATCGCGCCGCCGTTCCGCCCGCCGCCGGTTCCCGGTGTCGTCGGCATGCCAACCCCCTGTCTGCGCAGCGCATCCCCGGCCGGGTTCGATCCGCCCGGGTCGCACGCACCTGCCCGTCCCCGCACCGCACTTCCCTGCGCGGTCGCGCCTGGGTGACACGAGTAGGAGAGACCCCTCCGTGAGAGCACTCCCGGATTTCAGAACCATCCGATGGGCGCCCCTGGCCGCGCTCCTGACCACCAGCGTCCTGCTGACCGCGTGCGGTTCGGGCGACGACGGCTCCGGCGGCGGCAGCGGCCCGGCCAAGTCCGGCGGCACCCTGACCTTCGCGGTGGGCTCCGACGCCGGCTGCCTGGATCCGCAGCAGGTCGGCAGCAACGACACCATCTACTCGGTACGCCAGATCGTGGACTCCCTGACCGACCAGGACCCGAAGACCGGCAGGATCGTGCCGTGGCTCGCCAAGAGCTGGGACATCAGCGCCGACGCGCGGACGTTCACATTCCGTCTGCGGTCCGGAGTCACCTTCAGCGACGGTTCGAAGCTGACCGCGCAGGTGGTCAAGGACAACTTCGACGCGGTGCCGAGGCTCGGCGCCCTGGGCACCCTCGCCGAGGGCTACCTGAGCGGCGTCAAGAGCACCACCGCGGTCGACCCGCTCACCGTCAAGGTGGCCTTCGAGCAGCCCAACGCCCAGTTCCTGCAGGCGACTTCGACCCACTCGCTGGGCATCGAGTCCTCGGCGAGCATCAGGCAGAGCCCGCAGCGGAAGTGCAGCGACGGGGTGGTCGGGTCCGGGCCGTTCGTGCTGAAGCAGTACGTGCAGAACCAGTCGATCACCCTGGACAGGCGGACCGGGTACGACTGGGGCTCCTCGCTCTGGACGAAGAAGGGCGAGGCCTACCTGGACCGGCTGGTGTTCAAGGTCGTGCCCGAGGCGGGGGTGCGGGCCGGCAGTCTCCAGTCCGGGCAGGTGGACGCCATCAGCAGCGTCGGCAGGGCCGACGAGGCGGCGCTCAAGGGCGGCCAGGTCACCCTGCGGAGCCGGGCCAACCCCGGAGTGGTGTTCGGCCTCGGGCTCAACAACTCCCGGCCCCTGCTGAAGGACACGAAGGTCCGGCAGGCGATCTCGGCCGCCGTCGACCGGAAACAGATCG
The DNA here is from genome assembly GCF_043201715.1 of Streptomyces sp. NPDC048291. Classification (NCBI taxonomy): domain Bacteria; kingdom Bacillati; phylum Actinomycetota; class Actinomycetes; order Kitasatosporales; family Streptomycetaceae; genus Streptomyces; species Streptomyces sp. NPDC048291. Next base: position 446,342 of record NZ_JBICZC010000012.1, on the reverse strand, counting down.
CCGCCACCGTCTTCCCGACCGGCACCCGGTCGGCGACCAGCGTCCTGGCGCACACCACACCCGACTACACGGACCTGTCCTCGGACCTCGCGTACGACGCGGCCAAGGCCAAGTCCCTGCTGGACCAGTCCGGTTGGAAGACGGGTAGCGACGGCATCCGAGCCATGGCCGGCAAGAAGCTGTCCCTGACCATCAGCTGGTTCCCGAACGCGGCCACCAACCAGCCCGCGCTGGAGCTGGTCCAGCAGCAGCTCAAGGCCGTCGGGATCGACGTGGTGCTCAAGCAGCTCCCGGTCACCCAGTTCGCCACCACGCTCCAGTCCGGTGACTTCGACGTGGTGTGGGGGAACACCACCCGCGCCGACCCGGACATCCTGCGCAGCTCCTTCTCCACGCGGCTGGGCAACTTCTACCACCTGGCCGCCAGTTCGCTGGACACGGCGCTGTCCGCGCAGGCCGCGACCACGGACATCGCGAAGCGGCGGCAACTGGTCGGCGAGGCACAGCGGTTGATCGTGCGGAACGCGTACGACGTGCCGGTGGTGGAGCTCCAGACCCAGCTCGGCGTCTCGGACAAGGTGCACGACCTGGCGTTCGACTCCGGCAGCCGTATCCAGCTGCACGACACCTGGATCGGCTAGCTGATGCGCCGCTACGTGATCAAACGGCTGGCGCAGGCGGTCGGCGTGCTGTGGGCGGCCTACACGGTGTCGTTCCTGGTGCTGGACTTCCTTCCCGGTGACCCGGTGTCCGCGATGGCGGGTGCCGGGATGGACACCGGGCAGGTCGATCCGGCGCAACTCGCCGAGCTGCGGCACGAGTACGGCTTCGACAAGCCGGTGCTGGTGCAGTACGCGGAGTATCTGGGCCGGGCGGTGCGCGGGGACTTCGGCGACGCGGTCTCCACCGGCCGCCCGGTGACCGCCACGCTAGCCGACGCGCTGCCGCAGACGCTCCGGCTGACCGGTGCCGCGCTGCTGCTGGCGGTGGTCCTCGGCGGCGGGCTCGCGGTGGTGGCGACGTACACCTCACGCCGGTGGCTGCGCCAACTGCTGCTGTCACTGCCCCCGTTGGGGGTGTCGGTGCCGACGTTCTGGGTCGGGCTGCTGCTCGTCGAGGCGTTCTCGTTCAAGCTGCGCTGGTTCCCGGCGTTCGGCAACGACGGGCTGAAGGGGCTGGTGCTGCCCGCGCTCACGCTGGCGGTGCCGACCGGCGCGCAGGTCGCCCAGGTGCTGGCGAAGAGCCTGCTGACCGCGCTCGACCAGGCCTATGTGGAGACCGCGCGGGCCAAGGGGGCCGGCCGGTGGCGGGTGCATCTGCGGCACGCGCTGCGCAACGCGTCGCTGCCGGCGCTGACGGTCGTCGGCCTGCTGGTCGGGCAACTGATCGCCGGTTCGGTGGTGGTCGAGACGGTGTTCTCCCGCGACGGTCTGGGCCGGGTGACCGCGGGTGCGGTCACCACCCAGGACCTCCCGCTGGTCCAGGGGGTGGTGGTGTTCGGCGCGCTGATCTTCGTGGCGGCGAACCTGCTCGTGGACCTCGTCTATCCACTGCTTGACCCGCGGATCGTGGTGACCTCGGAGAGAAGGGCGGGCTTCGCATGAGTCAGAGCCTTGTCGACGACCGGGCGGAGGCCGCCCCGGGCCCGGCCCGGCCGGTCGGGGACGGATCCCCCGCGGCGCCCGGCCGGTCCGCCGGTGGCCGCCGGGTGCTGCGCTTCCTGCTGCGCCGCCCCGGTCTGCTGTTGTCCGCCGTCGTCCTCGTGCTGGTGGTGCTGGCCGCCTTCCGGCCGGACCTGTTCACCTCGCAGGACCCGTTGAAGGGGGTTCCGTCCCGGAACTTCCGCGGCCCGAGCGGCAGTCACTGGTTCGGCACCGACGAACTGGGCCGCGACGTCTTCTCCCGCGTGGTCCACGGCGCCCAGCTCTCCCTCAAGGCCACGCTGATCGCGGTCCTGGTCGCGTTCGTGGTCGGCGGGCTGCTCGGCACGGTCGCCGGGTTCGTGGGCCGCTGGGTGGACGACGTGCTGATGCGCTTCGTCGACGTCCTCCTCGCCATCCCCGCGCTGTTCCTGTCGCTGGCCCTGGTCACCGCGCTCGGGTACGGGACGGTGAAGGTGGCCGTCGCGGTCGGCATCGCCAGCGTCGCTTCCTTCGCCCGGGTGGCCCGGGCGGAGGTGCTGCGGGTGCGGCAGGCGGTGTTCGTGGAGGCGTCCCGGTCCTGCGGGGCCCGCTGGTACTCGGTGCTTGCCCGGCACGTGCTGCCCAACGCCGCGGGGCCAGTGGTCGTGCTGGCCACCCTGGACTTCGGTTCCTCGATCCTGGCCGTGTCGGCGCTGAGCTTCCTCGGCTACGGCGCGCCGCCGCCCGCCCCCGAGTGGGGGACGCTGATCTCCGACGGCCGCAACTACCTGGCCAACGCCTGGTGGCTGACCGCGCTGCCCGGTCTGGCGATCGCCGCGACCGTGCTGGCCGCCAACCGCGTCGCACGGGCGCTGGACGGCGAGTGGGCGCGGCAGCGATGACCCACAACGCGCAGGAGAACGGAAACGCACACGTGAACGGTGACGAGAACGGTGGGGACGTGACCACACCGGTCCTGGAGATCCGCGGCTTGTCCGTGTCGTACCGCACCCGGGGCGGCACGGTACCGGCCGTACGGGGCGTGGACCTGGACGTATGGCCCGGGCAGGTGACCGCCGTGGTCGGTGAGTCCGGCTCCGGCAAGAGCACCACCGCGCACGCCGTCATCCGGCTGCTGGCGGCGAACGGCACCATCGACGCGGGCACGGTCCGCTTCGGCCGGCACGAGCTGACCGCCCTCTCCGAGGCGGAGCTGCGCACCGTGCGCGGCGCGCGGATCGGACTGGTCCCGCAGGATCCGACGGTCTCGCTCAACCCGGTGAAGCGGATCGGCGAGCAGGTCGCCGAGGTGCTGCGCATTCACGGCCTGGCGACCCGGCGCGGGGCGGCGGCCGAGGCGGTCGCCGTCCTCGACCGGGCCGGGCTGCCCGACGCGGCCGTCCGGGCCCGGCAGTACCCGCACGAGCTGTCCGGCGGCATGCGGCAACGTGCCCTGATCGCGGTCGCGATCGCGGCGAACCCCCGGCTGATCATCGCCGACGAGCCGACCAGCGCCCTGGACGTCACCGTGCAGCGGGTCATCCTCGACCATCTCCAGCACCTCACCGAGACGTCGGGCACCGCGATCCTGCTGGTCACCCACGACCTCGGGGTGGCCGCCGACCGGTCGCAGCGCCTGGTGGTCATGGAGCAGGGCAGGGTCGTCGAGGCGGGCGAGACCGCCGCGGTGCTGGCCGACCCGCAACACGAGCACACGCGGCGGCTGTTGGCCGCCGCACCGAGCCTGACCACGGCCCGCCCCCGCGTCCCGGTCTCCACCGCCCCTGCGGACCCGGCGCCTCCCCTGGTCGAAACGCGCCATCTGGTCAAGGAGTTCAGGCTGCCACGGTCCGGCCGCGAGATCCGGACCCTGCGCGCGGTCGACGACGTCAGCCTCACCCTGCGGCGCGGGGCGACGCTCGCCCTGGTCGGGGAGTCGGGCTCGGGCAAGTCCACCACCGCCCGGCTGGTGCTGTGCCTGGCCGAGGCGACCTCGGGACAGGTGCTGTTCGACGGCACCGACGTCACCACCGCCAAGGGTGCCGAGGTGAGACGGCTGCGCCGGCGCGCCCAGTTGGTCTACCAGAACCCGTACGCCTCGCTAGACCCGCGCTTCTCCGTCGGCGAGGTGATCACGGAGCCGCTGCGGGCGTTCAAGGTCGGCGACCGCGCGGCCCGGCTGGACCGGGCCCGCGAACTCCTCGACCGGGTGGCGCTGCCCGCCGCGACGCTGGAGCGGCGCCCGGCCGAACTCTCGGGCGGACAGCGCCAGCGGGTGGCCGTCGCGCGTGCCCTCGCCCTCTCCCCCGACCTGGTGGTGTGCGACGAACCCGTCTCCGCGCTCGACGTCTCCGTGCAGGCCCAAGTCCTGGACCTGCTGGCCGAGTTGCAGGCGGACACCGGCGTGGCGTACCTGTTCATCTCCCACGACCTGGCCGTCGTACGGCAGATCGCGCACCAGGTCGCCGTCATGCGGGCCGGGCGGATCGTGGAGACGGGGCCGCCTGACGACCTGTTCGCGTCCCCCCGTCACGAGTACACCCGCGAGTTGCTGGCGGCGATTCCGGGCGGGCGTGTCCCCTCCCCCGCCGCCGAGACCACCACGAGTTGAGGACCGGCGACACATGAGCACTCCGCACATCACCTCTCTGGCCTTCCTGACGCCCGGCAACTTCGCGGACGACGACCCCTACCGCGGCCTGGAGGAGACCCTTCAGCTGTTCGAGTACGGCGAGCGGCTCGGCTACGACGGCGCCTGGATCCGGCAGCGCCACCTCGAACACGGCGTCGGCTCGGCGGCCGTGTTCCTCGCGGCGGCCGGGCAGCGGACCGAGCGGATCGAGCTCGGTACGGCGGTCATCCCGATCGGTTACGAGAGCCCGTTCCGGCTCGCCGAGGACCTGGCGCTGGCCGACGTGCTGTCCCGGGGCCGGCTCCAGATCGGTTTCAGCACCGGCATGCCGCACGCCGACCTGCTCGGCGACCTGGTGTACGACGGCGACTGGCGCGGCTTCGACCTGTCGTACGGCCGGATCGCCCGGGTCGTGCAGAACCTGCGCGGCGACTACCTCGGCGGCCCGGACACCGTCATCCACTCGCCGGGCAACGTCCAGCGCCCCCGTCTGCAACCGCACGACCCCGGCCTGGCGCGCCGTATCTGGTACGGCGGCGGCAGCCTGCGCTCGGTCCGCTGGGCCGCCGGCCAGGGCCTGGGTCTGCTGTCCGGGAACATCGTCACCGGCGAGGCCACCGACGACTTCACCACGGCCCAGCTCAACCTGCTGGCGGAGTACCGGCGCGCGCTGCCGAACGGCCGTGCGCCGCGCGTGGCCCTGGGCCGGGTGATCGTGCCCCTGGACAGCGCCGACGCGGCCACCCGGGCCCGCTACCGGGCCTACGCGGCGAGCCGCCATGCGCGCACCCTCGCGCCGCAGGGCCCGAGGCGCGTCCTGTTCGCCCCGGATGTGGTGGGCACCGCCGAGCAGATCCTGGAGCGGCTCACCGCCGACCCGGTGCTCGCCGAAGTGACGGAGCTGCGCCTGGAGTTGCCGTACGAGTTCCACCGGGAGGAGTACGAGCAGATCCTGCACGACATACGGCACCTCGTCGCCCCCGGGCTGGGCTGGCGGCCCGGCGCCGCTCCTGCCGGAACGGGGCGGGCCCCTGACGTCACGCCCCGTCGGCCGGAAGCGCGTACAGGCCGGGCAGGTTGACCACGATCGCCTCCTGGGTGGAGCGGGCGATGACGACCACGGCCTCCACCGCGGGGTCCGGGTTCTCCTCGCGGTGCGGGACGAAGGGGGGTACGAAGATGTAGTCGCCCGGCGAGGTGCGCAGCCGCACCTCCTCGGGCCGCTCGCCGGTGTCGTCCAGGAAGACGAACTCGGGGTGGCCGCTCACGATGTAGATCGCGGTCTCGGACTCGCCGTGGTGGTGGTCGGAGCTGGCGGTCGCGGGGGCGACGTGGGTCTGGCCCATCCAGAGCTTCTCGGAGCCGACGGTCCGTCCGCTGACGGCGGCGAACCTGCGCATGCCGCCGGACTGCGCGGTGTCGCCGTCCAGGGCGTCGGCGCGGATGTGGTGCAGCCGGGTGCGCAGGGGCGTCGCCGGGCGGTCCTGGGTGTCGTGGAGATGGGGGTGGAAGCCTTCACCGGGGGTCGTCAGCGACTCGCTCATAGCGGGACGCTAGGACCGCGCCGGAAAGGATGTCAAGAGGTGTCCTTTGCGGTTCACCTGCGGCAATGTTGCCGCAATGAAGGAACCGGGGGCATGGAGACCCCCCGTCCGGCGGCACGGGTCCGGCATGATGGGGGCATGTACATCTCCGCCAAGGCGGACTACGCCGCCCGCGCTCTGCTGGAGCTCGCCCGACAGCCGGACCGCCCGCTGACCTGTGAGGCGGTCGCGTCCTCGCAGGACATCCCGTTCCGGTTCCTCAAGTCCGTGGTGGGCGAGTTGCGCCGGGCCGGTCTGGTCCGCAGCCAGCGCGGCTGCGAGGGCGGGTACTGGCTGGGCCGGCCGGCCGCCGAGATAAGCCTGCTGGACGTCGCCCGGGCGGTGGACGGCGAGGTGATCACCCTGCGCGGCGAGCCGCTGGCCGGGCTGGACTACCCGGGGCCCGCCCTCGGCCTGCCGGACGTGTGGCGGCGGATCGAGGAGGAGGCCACCGCCGTGCTGGCCGGGGTCACCATCGCCGGGCTGCTGCCGGCGGAGCCGGCAGGGCGGCCGGCAGCCCAGGGCGCCGCGTGACGGGCGGTCGGGCCGTGCCGCCGGTCGAAGTCGTCGAGGACGTCGAAGTCGTCGAGTACACCGACCCGTTGTGCCCTTGGGCCTGGGGTTCGGAGCCCGTCTTCCGAGGGTTGCGCACGGCGCTGGCCGGCCGGGTCCGGTGGCGCCGGGTGTTCTGCATCCTCTTCGACCACGACGACGACCCGGCCCCCGATCCGGCGGCCGAGACCGCCTGGTACACCCGCTACGTCGAGGGCATCGCCGGTCACACCCGTGCCCCCCGGGCGCTCCGGCTGAGCCGGGTGGCCGCGAGTTCCTGGCCCTCCTCGCTGGTCGCGAAGGCGGCCGAGCTCCAGGGGCCCGAGGTGGCCGACCGGGTGCTACGACGGCTGCGGGAGACCGTCTTCGTGCTCGGCGAGCCGGCCGACACCCTCGGGGCGGCGCTGGACGCGGCCACCGGCGTACCCGGGCTCGACACACGGCGGCTGGCGGCCGACGCCGCCTCCGCGGCCGTACTCGACGGGGTGCGCGCGGACCACGCGGAGGCGCGGCGACCGGTGCCCGAAGTGCTGCCCGACGCGCTCTCCGAGGCGCTGTCAGACACGCCGTCGGACACGCCCTCCGGCGCACTGTCCGGCGCGCTGTCCGTGCCGGGTGGTTCGCCGCATCCCGGGACCGCCAGGGAGACGCCCGACGGCGGGCACCGGTACGCGCTGCCGACGCTCGTCGTGTGCGGGGCCGGGGGCCGCCGGGTGGTGCCCGGGTGGCGGCCGTACGAGGTGTACGCCACCGCCGTCGGCGCCTTCTGCCCGGGGCTGCCGACGGCCCCTCAGGCGCTGTCCGGGGCGGTGGCACTGGCCCGGTACCACAGCCTGACCGAGCCGGAGCGCGCGCTGCTGACGCGGGGCGCGTGGCCGCCGCCGGACGCCGTCCGGGTGGAGACCGCGGGCGGGCCGCTGTGGCTGGACCCGGAGGAGGCATCCACCCACCCCGCCACCCGGCCGACGCCCTGACCGGCGGTGGAGCTCCGTCCACCGAATGAGACACCAATTAGTGTCCATTGACAGCCGCACCCCGCGACCGCCACGATGTTGGACATGCACACGACCCACCCCGGTGTGGTGTGCCGCTATGTGGATCTGCGGCGCACCTGCAGCGCCCTCTGTCGCTGACCGCCTGCCGCCCTCGCCCCGCAGGCGCCTGACCGCAGCCACCGGTACCGGCCCTTCCCCGTTCCGCCGGACCCGACCGCTCTGCGCGCCCCCCTCCTAGCGCCGCGACGCCTTCTGCGCCCCGCCCGCCGCCGCACACCCCTGCGCCCCGACAGACCCCTGTGTCCCTGTCGTGGCAGTCCCGTTGCGGCGCGGCCCCGGATCGCCGCCCGACGCCTTTTCCCCTCCCCCGGTCACCTCCGCGATGCGGACCGGGGCCGTAGCAGAGAGACAGCCATGTCCACACGCCTCACCCCCGCACGCCCCAGACCGGCCGCCCGCCGCACCCCCCGCCCCGCCGGCCGGCTGCGCGCCACGGCTCTCGGCACCGTCCTCGCCGCCCTGCTCGTGCCCTCCCTCGGCGCCTGCGCCGGCGGGTCGTCCGCCGCGTCCGGCGGGACCGCCACCCTGAAGTGGGCCTCCTCCTACTTCCCCGCCCACTGGGACCCGGTGGTCTCGGGCAGCGGCGCCCAGTTCCGTGAACTCTCCCTGGTCTATGCCTCGTTGACCCGCACGGACGAGAAGGGCAACGCCGTCCCCGACCTCGCCAAGAGCTGGGACTACAACAGCAGGGGCGACGAGATCACCTTCCACCTGCGCCCCGGGCTGAAGTTCAGCGACGGCACACCGGTCGACGCGACGGCCGTGAAGGATGCCGTCGAGCGGGCCAAGAAGCAGAAGAACTCCGCCCTGTTCGGCGACCTGACCTCCATCGGGTCCGTCGACGCCGAGGGGCTGGACGCAGTCGTCCACCTCACCCAGGTCGACTACCAGATCCCGCAACTGCTGGGCGAGCGCGTGCTGCAGATCGCCAGCCCGAAGGCCGCCGCGGCCCCGACGAAGCTGGACCAGAACCCGGTCGGCGCGGGCCCGTTCGTCGTCACCCAGCTGGTGCCCGGCACGAAGGTGGTCCTCAGGAAGAACCCGGACTACTGGGACGCGAAGAACATCCACATCGACCACGTCGAACTGACCTCCGCGCCCGACGCGTCGACCGTCGTCTCCGGACTGCAGACCGGCGTCTACAACTTCGCGGACATCGCGCCCAGTCAGGCGGACGCCGCGAAGAAGGCCGGCCTCGACGTCTTCGTACAGCCCGGGTTCAACGCCTCCAACATCAGCCTGAACATCAACAAGGCGCCGTTCGACAACGACAAGGTCGTCGACGCGGTCCGCTACGCCGTCAACCGCCAGGAGTTCGTGGACAAGCTGACCTTCGGCTACGGCGAGGCCACCGACCAGCCCTTCCCCAAGGGATACGTCGCCTACGACCCGAAGTCCGCGGACGCCTACCCCTACGACCCGGCGAAGGCGAAGAAGCTGCTGGCCGAGGCGGGTTACAAGTCGGGGGACATCAAGCTGAACCTGGTCATCCCGGCGGAGGACCCGCAGGCCGAGATCGTGCAGTCGCAGCTGGCGAAGGTCGGCATCACCGTCGCCATCAAGATCGACAAGAACTGGGCCACCCCGTTCTTCGCCAAGGACCTGACACTCTCCGTGTACGGCACCACCGGCCGGGACTCCGCGCTCCAGACGCTGACCGCGCACTTCGGCCCGAACGGCCCGCTGAACCTCAGCTCGCCGTACGAGCCCGCCGGGTTCGAGGCCGCCGTCGCCAAGGTGCGCCAGACCCCGCTGGACGCGGCCGACTACACGCAGGTGCTCCAGGCGGCGACCAGGGCCGGCCTGAAGAGCAAGGCGCTGGTCTTCACCTACTCCTCGCCGAACCTCTTCGCCAAGAGCAGGTCGATCTCCGGCCTGCCGAAGAACCCGGCCCACATCGACTGGACCGGAGTGACCGTCTCCGGCTCCAACTGACCGCCGTCCACCGCAGAGAGACACCGAGTAGAGAGGGGGCAGCACCATGACGACGACCGACGCGCCGGCCGCACCGGCCGTGCCGAGCGCACCCGCCGTACCGGTACCGCGTCACCGGGGTGCCACGGTCAGGATCCGGCGCGCGTCGGCCAGGATCCTGGCCACCCTCGCCCGGTCCGTCGCGATCTTCGTGCCCGTCTTCCTGGTCGCGACGTTCGTGACCTTCGCGCTGCGGTCGCTGAGCGGGCTCAGCCCGGCGCGCATCCAGCTGGGCGAGGACGCGACTCCCGAGGCGATCGCCCGGATCGAGGCCCAGTGGGGACTGGACCGGCCCTTCCTGGTGCAGTACTGGGACTGGCTCACCGGCGTCCTGCACGGACAGCTCGGCACCAGCTGGGTCAACGGGGCCGACATCTCCACCCTGATCGGCCTCGGGCTCGGCGTCAGCCTGTCCGTGGCGGTCTTCGCCCTCGTCATCGGCGTGGTCGCGGGCTTCGCCCTGGGCACCGTGGCCGCGCTGCGCCGGACCACCTGGGTCGACCGCGTGATCACCGGGTTCGTGACGGTGATCTCGGTGATGCCCGCGTTCGTCGTGGGCATCGTGCTGGTCGCGGTCTTCGCGGTCGGACTGCACCTGTTCCCGTCGGCCGGATACATCCCGGCCGCCGAGGGCTTCGGCCCCTGGCTCGCCCACATCACCCTGCCCGCCGTCGCGTTGAGCTTCGACGTGGTCGCCGACGTCGCCCGCCAGCTGCGCACCAGCCTGGTCGCCGCGTACGGCGAGAACTACGTGACCGGGGCAGTCGTCCGCGGGCTGAGTCCCCGTCGGATCTTCTTCGGGCATGTGCTGCGCAACGGCCTCGGACCGGCGCTGGCCACTCTCGGGCTGAAGTTCCCCGCGCTGGTCGGTGCCTCCGTGGTCACCGAGTGGATCTTCGGTCTGCAGGGCTTCGGCCGGTTCGCCAACGACTCCGCACAGGCCGGTGACGTGCCCGCCGTGCAGGGCGTCCTGGTGGTGTCGATCGTCCTGGTCGTCACCTTCAACCTGATCGTCAACCTGGTGCTGGCCCGGGTGACCCCGGCCGCCCGGCGGGGGGTGTGAGCATGGTCCGCCGCGTCCTCTCCCTGACCACCGGCAGGATCGCCGTCGCCGTCCTCGTCGCCGTCGCCCTGCTGGCCCTGCTGGGCCCGCTGCTCGCCCCGCAGAACCCGCTGGGCACCAGCGACGACACGCTCGCCGCCGTCTCCGGGTCGCACTGGCTGGGCACCGACTACCTGGGCCGGGACGTGCTCAGCCGGCTCCTGGCGGGCTCCCGGATCAGCGTGCTCGGCTCCCTCGAAGTCGCCGTCACCGCACTGGTCGTGGGTGTCGTCCCCGGCATCCTGTCCGTGCAGCTCGGCCGGGTCTTCGAGTGGGTCACCCTGCGCCTGGCGGACACGCTGGTGGCGCTGCCGTTCCTACTGTTCGCCGTCGCCGTGGTCGCGCTGCTCGGCAACGGCATCACCCAGGCGATGCTCGTCACCGGGGTCCTGGTGTCGCCGCTGTTCTACCGGGTGGCCCGGGCCGCGACCCTCTCGGTGACCCGCTCCCAGTACGTGGAGGCGGCGGTGATCTCCGGCGCGTCCACCGGCTGGATCGTGCGCCGGCACGTGTGGGCCAAGGTGCTGCCGCCGATCGCGGTCGCCCTGGCCCAGACGGTCGGCGTCGGCTTCGTCATCGTCTCCAGTCTGACGTTCCTCGGCATCGGCGTGCAGCCGCCCGCACCCACCTGGGGCGGGCTCCTCGCCTCCGACCTCGGCTACCTGAGCCAGCGCCCGTGGGCCCCGCTCACGCCCGCCCTGCTCATCACGGTCACCGTCTGGGCCTGCAACCTGCTCGCCGACGCGGTCCGGGACGTCTCCGGGGAGGCCGGGCGCGCCCTCGTCAACGACCGGAAGGCACGGGCCAACCGGGCCGGCGACCGCAGGACCGGAGGCCACAGGACCGGCCGCGGCGACGGGACCGGGGGCGACGGGACCGACGACCGCAAGGCCCGTGCCGACCGGCCCGGCCCGGCCGGCCCCGTCACCTCAGGAGGTGCGTGATGACGACCCTGTCCGGCCTGTCCGGCCTGTCCGGCGACCTCGTCCCGGCCGCGACCCGTACCGCCGAGACGCCGGCCGCGCCCGTGCTCTCGCTGCGCGGGGTGCGGATCACCGACCACGCGGGCGACCGCGAGCTCGTGCACGGGGTGAGCTTCGACCTCGCCCCGGGCCGGACCGTCGGCATCGTCGGCGAGTCCGGCAGCGGCAAGACCCTCACCTGCCGGGCCGCGCTCGGCATCCTGCCCCCGCACTTCGAGGTCACCGAGGGCACGATCGAGATCGCCGGCACCGACATCGCGACCCTGACCGCGCGCCGGTGGACCGAGTTGCGGGGCGCCACCGTCAGCGCGGTGTTCCAGGACCCGGCGTCCTACCTCAACCCGTCCCTCCGGGTCGGCACGCAGATCGCCGAGGTGGTCAGGGTCAAGCTCGGCCTGAAGCGCCGCGCGGCCCGGCAGCGGGCGCTGGAACTGCTCCGGGCCGTCCGGCTGCGCGACCCCGAGCTGGTCCACGACCAGTACCCGCACGAGCTGTCCGGCGGGATGCTCCAGCGGGTCCTGATCGCCACCGCGGTCGCCGCCGACCCGCTGGTCCTCATCGCCGACGAGGCCACCACCGCCCTCGACGTCACCGTCCAGGCGGAGATCCTCGACCTCCTCGCCGATCTGCGCGAACGCACCGGGCTCGCCCTGGTACTGGTCTCCCACGACCTCGCCCTGGTCGCCCAGTGGTGCGACGAGGTGCTGGTCATGCGCCGCGGCGAGGTGGTCGAACAGGGGCCCACCCGCAGGGTTCTGCACGAGCCCCGGCACGAGTACACCCGGCTGCTCATCGCCGAGCACGAACAGTACGGCCTGGAGAAGTTCCTCGCCGCGGAGGAGGAGACGTGAGCGGCACCGCCGACACCGGAACCGCGAACCCGCCGCTCGCCGGGGTCGACCCCGTGAGCACCCCGCTCGCCGACGCCGGCCCCGTGAGCCCGGTCCTCGCCGTCACCGGGCTGGACGTCGACTACGGACCGCGCCGCAGGCGCCGCCGCGCCCTGCACGGTGTGTCGCTGACCGTCGCCCCCGGCGAGACCGTCGGCCTCATCGGGGAGACCGGCTCCGGCAAGTCCACCCTCGCCCGCGCCGTTCTCGGCCTGGTCCGCCCCGCGGGCGGCTCGGTCACCGTCGCGGGCGAGGAGGTCACCGGGTACGGCCGCAGGCAGTGGCGCGAGCTGCGGCGCCGGGGTGTCGTGCAGTACGTCTTCCAGGACCCGCTGCGCAGCCTCGACCCCGACCTCAGCGTCGCGGACTCGCTCACCGAGCCGCTGCTCGTCCGCGGTGTCCCGCGCCCGGAGGCCGTCGAGCGGGCCCGTGCCCTGCTGGACCGGGTACGGCTGGCGGCCGAACTCCTGGACCGGCTGCCCGGGGAGCTCTCCGGCGGCCAGCGGCAGCGCGTCGCGGTGGCCCGGGCGCTGATCACCGAACCGCGGCTGATCATCCTGGACGAGCCGGTCAGCGCCCTGGACTCGGCGAACCGGGTCCAGGTCCTGGAGATCCTCAAGGAGCTCCGGGACACGGGCGTGGCCCAGGTCTTCATCTCCCACGACCTCGGCTCCGTGGCCGGCGTCGCCGACCGCATCGCGGTGCTGTACCGGGGCGAGCTGGTGGAGACCGGTACCGCCGGTGACGTCATCGCCCGCCCCCGGCACCCCTACACCCGGCTGCTCGTCGGCTCGGCGCCCACGCTCCGTGGTCCGGCCGGCGCCGGCCGCGCCGAACGCGAGGCGCTGCGCGCCCTGTTGCACGCCTGACGCGACCCACCGGCTTCCCGAACACCACCGGCTTCCGAGTACCACCGAGAGGACCCACCATGTCCCGCAAGATCCACCTCGCGCTGCACCCCTACGGCGTCGGCGGCCCCGGCCAGCACGGCCTGTGGAAGGACCCCCGGGTCGCCAAGAACGCCAGCATCGACATCGACTACTACATCCGGCTGGCCCAGGCCGCCGAACACGCCCTGTTCGACGCCCTGTTCATCGTGGACAGCCAGTTCATCAACGCCACCTACCCGGCGCACTACCTCAACCGCCTGGAGCCGCTGACCCTGTTGTCGGCGGTGGCGACCCACACCCGGCACATCGGGCTTGTGGGCACGGCCAGTTCGACGTACAACTCGCCCTTCAACCTGGCCCGCCGGTTCGCCTCGCTGGACCACATCAGCGGCGGGCGGGCCGGCTGGAACGTCGTCACCAGCTTCGACACCGGCACCTCGAAGAACTACGGCCTCGACGAGCACCTCGACTACACCACCCGCTACGGCCGGGCCCTGGAGTTCGTCGAGGTGGCGCGCGGCCTGTGGGACTCCTACGAGGACGACGCCTTCCCGGCCGACGTCGCGCGGGACCTGTTCCTCGACCCGGCCAGGCTGCACGAACTCAACCACGCGGGCGAGCACTTCAAGGTGGCCGGCCCCCTCAACCTGTCCCGCTCGCCCCAGGGCCAGCCGGTGATCTTCCAGGCCGGGGTGTCCGAGGAGGGCCGGGACCTGGCCGCCCGGGTCGCCGAGGGCATCTACGCGCCGGGCGGCTCGCTGGAGCAGGCCCAGGACTACTACGCCGACATCAAGCGCCGTACCGCCGCCTACGGGCGGGACCCCGAGCACATCAAGATCTTCATCCACGGCGGGCCGGTCGTCGCCGCCACCGACGAGGCGGCGCTGCGCCGGGAGCGGGAGATCTTCGAGGAGGACAACGACCTGGTGCGCAACCTGGCGCTGCTGGGCCGGTCGTTCGGTGCCTACGACTTCGGCGCGCATGATCTGGACGCTCCGTTCCCGGACATCGCCCACCTCGCCGAGAAGGGCGGCCGTACCAGCGCGGCCCGGATCATCGAGCGGGCCCGAACGGAGAAGCTGACGCTCCGCCAGGTCGCGGAGTCGGCCAACGAGTTCCGCCGCTCGCCGTTCGTCGGGGCGCCGGAGACCGTCGCGGACGCGATCGAGCGGTGGTTCGCCGCCGGCACCTTCGACGGCATCAACCTCGCCTTCCGCACCGAGGACGAACTCGGGCTCTTCGTTGACGGCGTGGTCCCGCTGCTGCAGAAGCGCGGCCTGTTCCGCACCGAGTACGCCGCCGACACCCTGCGCGGCAACCTCGGCCTGCCGGTGCCCGTCAACCGGCACACCCGCGAGCGCGCGCTCGCGACCGACTGAGCGCACCCACCGACCAGAGACCGGCAACGGCCGACCGCAGGAGTGAGGACATGACCACGACCGAGTACACCGACCACCACGGGCCCGAAGGCCTGCTCGTCCGCGGCACCGTCGTGGTGGTGCCGGGCCGGGGAGAGAGCCGGGCGACCTACGAGCGGTTCGGCAGACGCCTCGCGGCCGACGCCTACCGGGTCCGGGTGGTCGATCCCCCGGCCCTCGACGCCGCCGACCTCCCCGGCGCCCTGGACCGCTTCGGCACGGCCCTCGCCACGGCCGCCGAGGGCACCGCGCCCGACGGTTCCGACAGTGGTGCCGTACGACCGCTCGTGCTGGCCGGGGCGGACACCGGGGCCCTCTCGATCGCAGCGCTGCTGGCCCGGCCTGCGTCCGGCGGAGCACCTCGGCCGGACGCCGTCGTCCTCGCGGGCCTCCCCGGACGCACCGCCGCCCCCACCGGAACCGGCACCTGGGAGGACGAGCTCGACGTGCGCACCTCCTGCCCGACCCACCGCGCCAGGCTCACCGGCGACACCGGGTTCAGCCGGGGAGCGCTCGCCGACGCGGTGCCCGAGCCGCTGCTCACGGCCGCGTACGACGGCGAACTCGCCGTACCCGCCCTGCTGCTGGCCGGTGACACCGACCCGCTCGCGGACCGGGACGCGCTGGACCGCACGGCCAAGTCCTGGCCCCGCGCCCGCCTCGCGGTCGTCCGGGGCGCTCACCACGACGTCCTCAACGACCTCCAGCACCGCTCGGTGGCGGCCGAGACCGTCACGTTCCTGGAGACCCTGCGCAACGACCTCGTCCCGGTGGTCACGGTGGAGTCGAGCGCGTGGTGAGCGCCCCGGCCGCCTCCGACTCCTGACCGACTCCCCCGTTCCGACTCTGGAAGGCTCACCATGGCCCTTGTCCTGTCCGTCTCCGGAAGCCCGTCCGCCACCTCGCGCACCGCGCGTCTGCTGCGTCACCTGGACCGCCGGCTGGCCGCGCAGGGGCACGAGGTGATCGCCCTCGACGTGCGGACCCTGCCCGCGGAAGCCCTGCTCGGCGCGGACTTCGCGCATCCGGCCGTCGTCGAGGCCACCGCGCTGTTCGAGCGGGCCGAGGGCGTGGTGATCGGCACGCCGATCTACAAGGCGGCCTACTCGGGCCTGCTGAAGTCCCTGCTCGACCTGCTCCCGCAGTACGCGCTGGCCGGGAAGACCGTGCTGCCGCTGGCGACCGGCGGGAGCACGGCGCACGTCCTGGCCATCGACTACGCCCTGCGCCCGGTGCTCAGTTCCATGGGCGCCACGCACATCGTGCCCGGCTGGTTCACGCTCGACAAGGACCTCACGACGGACTCCGACGGCCGGCTGACCGTGGCCCCGGCCTCGGCCGAGGCGCTGGCGGAGGTCACGGACCGCTTCTCGACGGCGCTGCGCGGCCGGACGACCCAGCTGGCGGCCGCGGGCTGAGCCCCGGCCCGGCCGTGACCGGACCAAGGGACGCGTCCCGGGGCCCGGACCACGCAGCAGCGCGGGGCACGGATCCGCGGGTCACGGTCTGCGGCGATCGTGCACCACCTGGTCCCTGGCCACGCCCCCCTCGCGCGGTACGGCTCAGGCCTGATCACGGCTCCTCGATCCACCTGTGACCGACTCAAGTGAAACCGTCTCGAATGCGCCTATGGCTGTAATGTGACTTTGTGACCGCCCACGCACCTCACGAAGCCGTCCCCTCGGCCGCTTCCCGCGCAACGGACCGCCCCGGGGACGCCTCGTCCTTCGCTCTCGCCCTGTTGTTGCGGCGGGCGCATTGGCGGGTGGCCGGGGTGATGACGGAGGCGTTGCGTCCGCTGGGTATCGAGTTGCGGCATTTCGCGGTGTTGTTGGTCCTGGTCGACCGGGGGCCCACGGTGCAGCGGGACCTGGGTCCGGCGACGGGGTCGGACAAGGCGGGTGTCATGAGGGTCGTGGACGATCTGGAGCGGATGGGGCTGGCCGTCCGCAAGGCGGTTCCGGGGGACCGGCGGGTACGGGCGGTGGAGATCACGCCGCGGGGTGTCGAGTTGTTCGACGCGGCGCATGTCGCGGCGGAGCCGCTGGCCGAACGCCTGGTGGCCGGCCTGGAACCGGGCGAACGCGAGCAGCTGACGGGACTCCTGACCCGGTTCGCCCACCCCACGGAACACGACAGGACATGAACACGCCCGGCCCGCCTCCGCACGCCACCCCGCTCATCCGAGATAGTATTGACCGATACTATTTCGAGTGAGACGATCGTGGAGGTGCCGAGCAGAAAGGGGTGCAGGCGATCATGAATGTCTACGAGGCCGTCGCGAGTCGGCGAGCCGTGCGGGGATTCACCGACCAGCAGGTGCCGCGGGAGGTGCTGGAGCGCGTGCTGTCCGCCGCGGCCTGGGCACCATCCGCATCGAACCTCCAGCCGTGGCACGTCTACGTACTGACCGGCCGACCGCTGGCCGAGCTCAAAAAGCGTGCCGGCGAACGCATAGCCGCAAGCGACCCCTGGGACGAGCCGGAGTACGAGCAGTACCCCGCGGCCCTCAAGAGCCCCTACCAGGAACGCCGATCCGCCTTCGGCGAGCAGCGCTACGGCGCACTCGGCATTCCGCGCGAGGACCTGGAGGCGCGGCAGAGGGCCGCTGCCGCGAACTGGGACTGTTTCGGGGCACCCGCCGCCCTGTTCTGCTACGTCGACCGCTGCATGGGCCGGCCCCAGTGGTCGGACCTGGGCATGTATCTGCAGTCCGTGATGCTGCTGCTCCGCACCGAAGGGCTGCACAGCTGCACGCAGATGGCCTGGGCGAAGTATCACAAGACCGTCGCGGAGGTCCTGTCGCCGCCGGACGAACTCCTTCTCTTCTGCGGCATGTCGATCGGGCACGAGGACGTCACGGCAAGCCAACCCCGTATCGGCCGGGCGCCGCTTGAAGAGACGGTCACGTTCGTCGGCGGCTGCTGACCGGTCGGCGCCCGCGATCAGAGCGAGCCGTCGCCCTGCTGTGACGGGCCCCCGTGCGAGCCGGAGTCCGGGATGGCCGGGGGCTGGTTCCAGGACCGCAGCTTGTCGGGATTGAGGACAACCCACACCTGCGCGACACGGTGTTCGGCGATGTCGAGACTGACGACGGCGGCGACCTGGCGGTCGTAACGGGCGATGAGGCCGGTACGCCCGTTGACCGAGTGGGTGGTCAGGGTGGTGCGAGGTTGGCGGCCCAGGAGTGTCAGCAGGCTGTGGGCGACCCGACGGCTGCCGTGTACCGGCCTGCCCAGTGCGCGGACCTTGCCGCCGCCGTCGAAGAACGCCGTGACGTCGGGACACAGCAGCGACTCGAGCAGTCCGGCATCCTCGGCCACGCAGGCCTGGCGGACGGTGCGGGCGAGGAGATCCTGTTCATCGGGAGGGGTGGAGCGCGAGCGCTGCCGCCGAAGACTGCGGCGGGCGCGGTCGGCGAGCTCGACGCACTCGGACTCCGGGCGTCCCACGATGTCGGCCACGGTGTCGGAGGCCATCCCGAAGACGTCGTTGAGCACGAACGCCGCCCGCTCGGCCGGCGACAGCGAGTCCAGCGCGTCCAGCAGAACGCGGCTGACCTCCGCCGCCAGGCCCGCCTGGGCGTCCTCGGCGTCTCCCGTCCTCGCGAGGTCCTCCGCCGACCGGTCCCACCGGCCGGTCCCGCCACGACGGGGGCGGGCGAGCAGGTCCAGACTGATCCCGCCCGCGGTCTTCGCGAGCCAGTGCCGGGGAGCCGTGATCCGGCCGCGCTCCCGGTCGGACAGCCCGTACCAACGGCGGTAGGTCTCGCCGACCACGTTCTCCGCCTCGCGGGAGTCGCCCAGCATCCAGTAGGTCACTTCCAGCAGGTGCCGCCGCTCATCGAGCAACTCCGCGACCGGCACCGCGTCGGCATCGTCCATTTGGCCTTCTCCCCCTCACAAGGCACAGCGCAGCACAGACATTTTCGTTCCTCGGCTCAATCCTCTGACCGGGCATGCACGCGACGTGTGACACCGGCTGTCTCCCGCGGCCACGCATCTCGGGAATGCATCGGGCCGGAGCCCATCTCGTCACACAGGCCGAGGACAACCGGCCTTCCCTCACGCCGGTATGACGCGAACGCCGAAAGGGAACCCGTCCGGGCCGGGCGTGTTCATGTCCTGTCGTGTTCCGTGGGGTGGGCGAACCGGGTCAGGAGTCCCGTCAGCTGCTCGCGTTCGCCCGGTTCCAGGCCGGCCACCAGGCGTTCGGCCAGCGGCTCCGCCGCGACATGCGCCGCGTCGAACAACTCGACACCCCGCGGCGTGATCTCCACCGCCCGTACCCGCCGGTCCCCCGGAACCGCCCTGCGGACGGCCAGCCCCATCCGCTCCAGATCGTCCACGACCCTCATGACACCCGCCTTGTCCGACCCCGTCGCCGGACCCAGGTCCCGCTGCACCGTGGGCCCCCGGTCGACCAGGACCAACAACACCGCGAAATGCCGCAACTCGATACCCAGCGGACGCAACGCCTCCGTCATCACCCCGGCCACCCGCCAATGCGCCCGCCGCAACAACAGGCCGAGGGCGAAAGGCGAGACGTCCCCGGGACGGTCGGTCGCACGGGAGGCGGCCGAGGGACGAGGGGTGTCGGCTGTCACAGCTTCACGCTATCAGCTGTCCACTCACCCAATACCGTAGCGTTTGACACAAAAGGTGCGCACGCGGCGCAGCGGGTACACCGCTCGATCCGGACCTGCGTTCCGCACTACGGCGTCGAGGGATGCCTTCCTGACGGCCTTTCCGCCACAGCACGGGCCTACGGGCGCGGTGACGAGATGACGACCGCGACCCAGGTCACACCAGGCTGCGGTGTCACACCTCGGTGGGCTGCCCGGTCAGTAGTGCGTACCAGCATTTCTGCAAGGAGGACCCATGGACGCGCGTCTCAACTACTACGGCAATCCCCTCGCGGGCAAGGTGCTCAAGCACCTCGTCTCGGCCAGCAAGGCGCTGTCGGACTCGACGCTGCCGGCCGCCATCCAGCATCTGGTGGAGATCCGCGCCAGCCAGATCAACGGCTGTGGCTTCTGCACCGACATGCACACCAAGGAGGCCACCCACCACGGGGAGACCTCGGTGCGGCTCAATCTGATCGCCGCCTGGCGGGAGGCGACGGTCTTCACCGAGGCCGAGCGCGCCGCGCTGGAGCTGGCCGAGCAGGGCACCCGCGTCGCGGACGCGGCCGGTGGCGTCTCCGGCGAGGCCTGGGCGAACGCCGCGAAGCACTTCGACGAGGACCAACTCGCCGCGCTGACCAGCCTGATCGCCATCATCAACGCCTACAACCGCATCAACCTCATCACCCAGCAGCCGGCCGGCAGCTACACGGTCGGCATGTTCGGCTGAGCCGGAAGCCGGGGCCGGGGGCCGAGATGCAACCGGGCGGGGACACCCCTCGCCCCGTCATCGATGTCTTCGGCGCGGAGAACGACGTTCGGGCTCCGGCCGCCTGCGGTCAAGCAGGTGGTCGGCCGAGCCGGTGGCGGGCGAGCACCGGCCCGCTGTGCGTGACGCGGGCGGCTCGCGGCGTGTCACGGAGGCGGGCCGCGCTGTGTCTTCGCTGTAAGTCAAGTCGTTGTGAGCCTGGAACGCCGACGGAAGCCCGTCCGTTCCGGGCCGGTATACGGAGGTAGCACCATGCACGAGATGCACGAGATGCACGAGATGCACTCAGCGGACGGATTCGGACCGAAGATGCTGGCGGACGTCAAGCCGCCTTTCGTTCCCGAGGGCGCTTCGGGAATGACCGTCCTCGTCGAGTGGGCCCCCGGGGACCCCGGGACACCTCCGCACCGCCACTCGGGGCCGTGTTTCGGCTACGTCATCGAAGGTGCGGTGCGGTGGGAGCTCGAAGGCGAGCCGGAGCACGTGATCAAGGCCGGTGAGACGTTCTGGGAGCCGGGCGGTGAGGTGATCCACTACCAGAACGGCAACGCCTCCTCGGAGGTGCCGGCCAAGTACATCGTGTTCATGATGTGCGCGCCGAACCAGCCGATGCTCACGCTGGTCGACGACGAGGAACTGGAGCAGCGGGCCCACCTGCGCGCCCCGCGCCCCACCGACTGAGCTCCGCCGCCCCGCGCACCGCCATGGACCTCGCCATGGCGGTGCCGTCGCATGAACGGCAGCCCCTGGCGGACGCACGGCGCCCCCGGATGCCCGACCGCGCCTTGGTCAGGAGAGCCAGTCGGCGTAGCGGGTGGGTGCGAGGTGGGCGTTCTTGTCGGTGAGGACGTCACCCTTGACCACGGCGAACATACCGGCGGTGGGGTCGGTGACGACGGTACGGGGGTCGCCCTTGTGGGACAGCGTGATCCGGCCCAGTTCGTCCAGGGGGAAGATCTCGGGGCCGGCGATGTTGCGGATCCCGTTCAGCGGGGCGCCGGCGGCCACCTCCGCCACCGCGTGCGCCACGTCCTTGGAGGCGATGGGCTGAATGGGCGTGGCGGGAAGCCGGACGCTGTCCGCGTCGGCGGTCCAGGACAGCACCGCGTCCAGGAAGTCCATGAACTGCGTGGCTCGCACGATCGAATAGGGGATCGGCCCGTCCGCGAGGATCTTCTCCTGGAGCGTCTTGGCACGGTAGTAGTCCAGCTCGGGCACCTGGTCCGTGCCGACGATCGAGAGGATGACGAAGTGGCCGACGCCGCCCTTCTCGGCCGCCGCCAGGAGGTTGTCCATCGAGGTCCGGAAGAACGCGAGGGAGGCGTCGTCAAAGGTCGGGGAGTTCGTCAAGTTGATGACGACGTCGGCTCCCGTGACCGCCTCGTCCAGTCCCTGACCGCTGATGATGTCGACCCCTGTGGACTGCGAGTGCGGCACCGCCTCGTGCCCGGCGGCGTTCAGGCTCTTGACGACCTGCGACCCGATCAGTCCCGTACCGCCGATGACCGCGAACTTCATGACATGCCCTTCCGTCGATAGCGCGTCCGGAATGCGACATAAACCAATATATGTGGGCATTACGGGTTCGGCTCGGACACATGTCAGGGTGCGCCAAAGCCCCCCGTCAGCCGCGGAGCGGTCCACCCGCACCTGCCTCGACGGCGGCTGTCACAACGACAGGGATCTGTCGGTCAACTGACTGTCCGCATCTGGAAGCCCTCCATACGCGAAGGTGCCCCACCTATGGCATTCGACATCACCGGTCCTTCGGGTACTGCCCATGGCCGCCCGCAGTCCGGCAGCGCACGGCGGCTCGGTACAGACAGGCCGCGGGGTGCGCAAAGGCCGACGAACGTGAGCCCCGCCGCGCCGTTGTCGGCTCAGTGCCCAGCTGTCTCCTGCGACGCCGACGGAGTCATGCCGTGAACGAGCCGACCCGGTTGCCCGATCTGTCCACCGACAAGGACTTCGACGGAGAGGTCTTCGCGCCGATCTACACCACCACCGTGACGGTGAACGGGGGGACGGCGAGTCACGGGCGGGCCTCGGGAAGGGCCCGCTCGGGCGACGGCGTCCTGGATCTCGACCTGCGCATGCCCGTAGAACTGGGCGGAGACGGGCAGGGGACGAATCCCGAGCAGTTGTTCGCCGCCGGTATTGCCGCCTGTTTCCACGGGGCGCTGAGTCTGGTCGCACGGCAGGCCGCACTCGACCCCGTGGCGATCTCCGTGGAAGCGACCGTGGCTTTCGGACGGGACCCGGAGGACGGCGGGTACCTGTTGCACGTCGACCTTGAGGTCAAGTGGCCGGCAATCGACCTTGCCGTCGCCGCCCCGCTCGTGGAGAAGGCCGATTCGCTCTGCCCCTACACGAAGATGGCCCTGCGGGGAACACCGACCAGCATCACGCTGTCCTCGTAGCCGACGACGTCGGCCGCTTGCACGGCCGTACGCCGTTCCGACAGCTCCGACGGCTGTCGTGTGCCTCACGCCTGCACACGACAGCCGTCGGAAGAGAAGGAGAGCGGGCCGCCGGAAGGCCACGTTCACAGCGAATCCGGGGCCACCGACGGAACGCTGGAGCCCGGTTCCAGCGCGCTCCTGCTCTGCTTGATGATCTCCTGGACGTGAAGCTCGATCTCCTGTGGATTCAGGCCGAGCGCCTCGCCTATGTGCGCGGTCCAGATCTCGGCACGAAGATTGGTCTCGAAATCCAGATCGGCTCGGACGTTGTCCCGTGCGGCCTGCCGGTTCGGGCTCACCATGACGAACGTGGACAGGAAGATGGCCTCAAGGCTCACGATCATGGTGAGCAGCCCGAAGGGGTAGGGGTCGAAGACCGCCGCGGCGCCGAACAGCCTGAGGTTGAGGGCGATCCACACCGCGAACCAGACGGCGTGCACGTAGACGAAGCCCATCGTGCCCGCGAAGGCCGTGATCGCGTCCGCGAACCGGTCCTGCGACGTGCGCACCCGGGCGAACACCAGCCGCTCGTGGCGAGCCCGGAGGCCGATACGGTCAGTGCCGCCGGAAGCGGAGCGCGGCCGGGAGGCCTGCCCTTCGGATCGAACGGTCATTCGTACCTACACCCTCTTTCCCTCGCCGCGGACGCCATCGCCGCCGGCCGCCCGTGGCCCCGGCACGACCAGGTGGGGACGCCCGGAACGCCCTCATGTCCGGAGGACACCTGGGAGTACGACCGGAGGTATGACCGTGGAGCCCACGAGATCGTGACGGCCGACGCCCGATCCGGGCGCTGTCACAGGATCCGGGGCGGCCCGGTCCTAGTGGGTGACAATCCCACGGCGATCGGAGTAGCTCGTGACTATCACCGAACAACATGTTTCCGCCACGGTGCTGGTGATCGGAACCGGAGGTGCCGGGCTGCGCGCAGCGATCGAGCTGGCCGAGGCCGGTATCGACGTCCTCGCGGTCGGCAAGCGCCCCAAGGAGGACGCGCACACGGCGCTTGCCGCCGGAGGAATCAACGCCGCCCTCGGCACCATGGATCCCGAGGACAGCTGGCAGCAGCACGCGGCCGACACGCTCAAGGAGAGCTACCTGCTCGCCGATCCCCGCACCGTGGAGATCGTCACCCAGGGCGCCGCTCGGGGCATCGGCGACCTGGAGCGCTACGGCATGGCCTTCGCCCGCGAGGAGGACGGCCGGATCTCCCAGCGCTTCTTCGGCGCCCATACTTTCCGGCGGACCGCGTTCGCCGGCGACTACACCGGTCTGGAGATCCAGCGCACGCTCATCCGGCGCGCGGAACAGCTGAACATCCCGGTGCTCGACGGTGTCTACATCACCCGGCTGCTGGTCCACGACGGCGCCGTCTTCGGCGCCTACGGCTTCGATCTCACGCACGGAACGCGGTACCTGATCCACGCCGACGCCGTCATCCTCGCCGCCGGCGGTCACACCCGCATCTGGCGGCGGACGTCCTCCCGGCGCGACGAGAACACGGGCGACTCGTTCCGTCTGGCCGTGGAGGCCGGAGCCCGGCTGCGCGACCCCGAGCTGGTGCAGTTCCATCCTTCCGGGATCATCGAGCCCGAGAACGCGGCCGGCACGCTCGTCAGCGAGGCCGCGCGCGGTGAGGGCGGCATCCTGCGCAACGCACTCGGCGAGCGGTTCATGAACCGCTACGACCCCGCGCGCATGGAGCTGTCGACCCGCGACCGCGTGGCCCTGGCCTCCTACACGGAGATCAAGGAAGGGCGGGGTACGCCCAAGGGGGGCGTGTGGCTCGACGTCTCCCACCTGCCGCGGCAGACGATCATGACGCGTCTCCCCCGCGTCTACCAGACCCTGCTCGACCTGCAGATGCTGGACATCACGCGCGATCCGATCGAGATCGCGCCCACCGCGCACTATTCGATGGGCGGGGTGTGGGTACGCCCCGAGGACCACAGCACCGACGTGCACGGCCTGTACGCCATCGGGGAGGCGTCGAGCGGTCTGCACGGCGCCAACCGCCTCGGCGGGAACAGCCTCATCGAGCTGCTGGTCTTCGGCCGTATCACGGGCCGGGCGGCCGCGGCCTACGCGCAGTCCCTGACCGCCCAGCCGCGGTCGGCGTCGGCTGTCGCGCAGGCCCGCGCGGAGATCGACGATCTGCTGGTGGCCGACGGACCGGAGAACGTCCGCGCCCTGCAGCGCGCCATCCGCAACACCATGACCGAGCACGCCGGAGTCGTACGCGACGAAGAGGGCCTGCGCGCCGGGCTCGCGGAGCTCGCGGCGATCGAGAAGCGCATGGAGGACGTCGGCGTGCACCCGGACATCGCCGGTTTCCAGGACCTCGCGCACGCCTTTGATCTCAAGTCCGCGGCCCTGGCGGCCCGAGCCACCCTCGAAGCGGCACTTGAGCGCCGCGAGACCCGTGGCTGCCACAACCGCAGCGACTACCCCCACCTGGACCCCGCTCAGCAGGTCAACCTCGTGTGGTCGCCGACGACGGGTATCACCCGCGAGAGCATTCCTGCCATCCCCGACGAGATTTCCTCTGTGATGGCAGAGGTCTCGACCGATGGAAAGCTCGCCGAATAACGCCGGGACCGGGTCCGGGCATTTCCTCAATCCAGGCCCGGGACGCGTCAAAGGGAAGAGGCTCCGCCCTCGACGACACCGTCGAGGGCGGCCGCCCCATGTTCCGGAGACCGCTCAGCGCTCGCCGGCCGGTCCCGGCCACAACGCGCGCACCGCGTCAGGCACCTCGGCCACCACTGCCGGATCGAGCAGAGCCACTTGCAGGATGTAGCCGGGGAGGACGGAGAGCATCGTCGAAGCGATCCCCTCGGCCGTCGCGCTCGTCGGCAGACCGCCCCGCTCCTGGTGGTCGCGGACCAGAGTGACGAGATTGGCACGCATGCCGCCCATGAGGTGGTCGAGCCTGCGCGCCAGCGAACGGTTGCGCATGGCCTCTCCCCAGACCAGAACCGCGAGGCCGGCCACGTCCTCCTCGGCGGACTTGACCCGGATCACGTCGAGCAGTTCCGCCATGACCTCCCCCATGGACCGGCCCTGCCGGTTCGCGGCGACGGCGACCGTGATGTCCAGGACCTCGCGCATGTTCTCCTCGGCGATCGCGAGGATCATCTCGTCCTTGCCGGCGAAGTGCCCGTACACCGCGCCCGCGGACAGCCCCGACTCCGCGAACAGGGCCTGCATGGACGTGGAGTGGAACCCGTCACGGAGGAAGCAGCGGCGCGCCGCGTCCAGGATCTGCTTGCGGCGGGCGTCCATGTGCTGCTGGGAGACCTTGGGCATGAGACCAGACTACCAAAGAAAACGAACATTCGTCTTGACTCTCACCGACCCGAAGACCCAGACTGGACCCTCACGAAAAACGATCATTCCTTTTCATGAGAGGGCGGGCCGTGAGGAACCCCTTGTCAGGACGCCGGGCATGGCGGGAAGTAGCCATTGCCGCCGTAGCGCTGCCCATAGCGATCACTCTGGCGGTGATGACGTTCGCCTGGCCGGCGGGGCGGATCTCGCCGCGCGACGTCCCGGTCGGGATCGTGGGCACGGGGCCGGCCAGTCAGCACGCGGTGGAGAGCCTGACCCAACAGAAGCCCGGCGCCTTCGACTTCCGCCTCTATCCCAACCAGCAGGCGGCGCGGTCGGCGATCAGGAACCGGGACGTCTACGGTGCCTTCGCCATCTCCGGCCACGGCGTCACCGTACTGAAGGCCACCGCCGCGAGCCCCTCCGTGGCCCAGCTTCTGACCGATGTCGGACAGCAGTTGGCGGACAAGGCAACCCAGCAGGCGACCGCCCGGCAGGCGACCGCCCAGCAGAAGGCTGCCGAGCAGAAGGCCGGCAGTGCGCATTCCGCCGCGAAGGCCCACAAGCAGGCCGCCGCCGACCATGGAACGGGCGACGCCGCTCCCCCGGTGAAGATCCTCGCCAAGTCGGTCGACGTGGTGCCCGTCGCCACGGACGACCCCCGGGGCGTGGTGTTCAGCTCATCGGTCTTCCCGCTCACGATCTGCGGCATCCTGATCGGGGCGTTCGTCACGATGGCCCGTGGCCTGGCACGCCCGCGGCACCGGGTACTGACACTTCTCGTCTCATGCGCCGTCGCGGCCCTCGGCGTCTACGTCGTGGCCCAGGGTTTCCTCGGGGCGCTGCCCCACAACCATGTGGCCACGTGGGCGATCCTGACCCTCGATCTGGTCTCCGTCAGCGCCACCGCCGCCGGCGTGATCCGGCTCCTCGGACCGGCAGGCCTCGGGCTCAGCGCCGCACTCATGGTCTTCGTGGGAAACGCCTTCTCCGGCGCCACCTCCGCTCCGGAGATGCTCCCCAAGGGCATGGACTACGTCGGCCAATGGCTGCCCCCGGGCGCCGGAGCCAGCCTGCTGCGCGACATCACGTACTTCGACGGCAACGCCGACGCCGGCCACCTTGCCGTCCTGGCCCTGTGGACCGTCTGCGGGCTCACGGCGGTCATGTGCGGCCACTGGGTCATCCGGGAGAACCGTGGCACGAAGAACGGTGCAACGGCTTCCGGCGAGTTGCTCCCGGCACTGCCCGGGTCCGGCCCTGCCCTGGCGGTTCCGCGGCACGCGCACGCGCACGCACGTCGCCATGACGGGGAGGACTGACGCCGAGCGCTGCACGTACGCGATCACACCCTGGATGCCGGGAATTTCGGTCCGATACCAAGGCCGGGGAGCCGCCGACGCGCGTCGGCGGCTCCCCGAGCCCACGGCCAACCGCAAAGGCCGACAGCCCCGTTCGCGGGGACGCACCACCACCCTGGGAAGCGGCCCGGCCGGCACACGCGCCGACTCCCGCCACAACTACCGCTACGACCACGACCACGACCACCGAATACAGCGCGAGTCCTCGCACCGCGATGGCTCGCGCCGTACCGGAACGGACACGCACCATGCCTGCCCCACAAGACCCTCCCCCGGCAGACCGAACCGAGCATTCGCAGTCCGCCGATGCCACTCCGGCCATCACCCGGGCCTTCTCCCTGCTCAGCAACGGCTGGAACGGCGCGATCCTCATGGCTTTGGCCAAAGGTCCGGCCGACTCCGTGCAGATTCGCGAGCGCGTCCCCGGCCTCACCAGCCGCACGCTCGCCCGGCGGCTCCGGGAACTGACCGCGATCGATCTGGTCACTCAGGACGCGCGGCCCGGACTGTCATCGCGAACCCGTTACGCGCTCTCTCCGCACGGCAACGCCCTCCTCATCCCCTTGGCGGTTCTCTTCCTCTGGGCGGAAGACCACCTTCCCGCGAGCAGCTCACCGGCAGCCGATCGACCAGCCACGACCGGCACCTGACAACTTCCCGTCCAGCCGCGACCGCCGTGCCAGACATGACCCGACAGGAGGATAGTTCGCGGCGATTTGCGCATATTATTACATTTTGCAGTCTTACGACTGGCAGGGGTGGCATATAGAGCAGCCGAGGAGCTTGGTGATCTTGGACGTCTACGAGGCGGTGACGAGCCGACGAGCCGTACGTGGATTCATCGACCGGCCCGTCCCGAGGGAGGTACTGGAGCGGGTGCTCGCCGCCGCGGCCTGGGCGCCCTCCGGGTCGAACCTCCAGCCCTGGCACATCTACGTGCTGACCGGCCGGCCGCTGGACGAGCTCAAGGAGCTCGCCGGCCGGCGCGTGACCGCGTGCGATCCCTGGGACGAGCGGGAATACGAGATGTACCCGCAGACACTGAGGTCCCCCTACCGCGAGCGCCGATCCGCCTTCGGTGCGGAGCGCTACAGCTCACTGGGCATCGAGCGTGAGGACTGGGAGGCGCGCCAGAGGGCCGCTTCCGCGAACTGGCAGTGTTTCGGCGCACCGGCGGCGCTGTTCTGCTACATCGACCGAGGTCTGGGGCGGCCCCAGTGGTCCGACCTGGGCATGTACCTGCAGACCGTGATGCTGCTGCTCCGTGCCGAGGGCCTGCACAGCTGCCCGCAGATGGCGTGGTCGGTCTATCGCAAGACCGTCGCGGAGGTCCTGTCGCCCCCCGCCGAACTCATCCTCTTCTGCGGCATGTCGATCGGATTCGAAGACACCGAAGTGCCCTCCACCCGAACCGGCCGAGCACCGCTCGAACAGACGGTCACCTTCGTCGACGAGTGAGGTGACGACGCCGAGCACCGCCTCGGGTCCATGGGTGTCACATCCGCGGGTCCTGTCCGGTCATTCGGGTGGAAGCAGTCATGAGCCTGCTTGCCCGGGGAGTGCGGATCAGGTGGCCCGCCGACTCGGTTCTGCCCACGACAGGCGACTGACCTGCCGTATCCCTTCCCTGTCCGGCCGCAAGACGGGCTCATGGCATCGAGAGCGTCCCTTTCGGGCCGGGTGAGGAATGGTTGCCGGGGCATGGATGATCAGAGCCAGAGGGAAGAAGCGGCCGAAGGGGGCGGTGGGGAGCGCATCGCCCGCTGGGCGGACGGGCGCCTGGGCCCGTACGGCCTGCTGCGGGCCAAAGCACGCAAGGCCTTCCCCGACCACTGGTCCTTCCTGTTGGGGGAGATCTGTCTCTACAGTTTCCTCGTCATCGTCGTGACCGGGGTGTATCTGAGCCTGTACTTCCATCCGTCGATGAAAGAGGTCCAGTACAACGGCAGTTACCTGCCGTTGCGGGGGCAGCCGGTGTCGGAGGCGTTCAACTCGACCATGCGCCTCTCCTTCGACGTCCGGGGCGGCCTGTTGATCCGGCAGGCGCACCACTGGGCGGCCCTGGTGTTCGTCGGGGCCACGCTGGTCCACATGCTGCGCGTGTTCTTCACGGGCGCCTTCCGCAAACCCCGTGGATTCCAGTGGCTGTTCGGCTTCCTCTTGCTGGTCCTCGGAATGTTCGGAGGGCTGACCGGATACGACCTTCCGGACGACCTGCTGTCCGGCACCGGGCTGGCCGTCGTGAACGGGACGATTCTTTCCATACCGGTCGTCGGAACCTACCTTTCGATGTTTCTCTTCGGAGGCGAGTTCCCGGGCGGTGAACTGGTGGCCCGCTTCAACGCGATCCATGTCCTGGTCATCCCGGCCATCATGGTGGGACTGCTCGTGGCCCATCTGATCCTGCTGCTCCGTCACAGGCACACGCAGTATCCGGGCCCGGGCCGGAGCAACAGGAACCTGGTGGGCCTGCCGCTCAAGGTGCGGGCCGTGAAGTCCGCGGGTGTCTTCTTCCTGGTCGCCGGTGTCATCTTCGCGATCGCGGCCCTCGCGCAGATCAATCCCATCTGGCTGTACGGCCCCTACCGCGTCGACCAGGTCTCGGCCGGATCGCAGCCCGACTGGTACATGGGCGTGGCGGACGGACTGCTGCGCGTCATGCCCGGCTGGGAGATCGCCCTCTGGGGCCACACCCTGGCCCTGGACAACCTGATCCCCCTGGTGGCGGGCGTCGGCTTCTTCCTGGCCATGGGCGTGTACCCGTTCGTCGAGTCCTGGGTGACCGGGGACGATCGTGAGCGGCACCTTCTGGACAGACCGCGCAACCGACCCGTGCGAACGGCGCTCGGTGTCGCGTGGATCGGCTTCTACGTGGTGTCGCTCGTCGGCGCCGGGAACGACATCATCGCCACCCGGTTCCATGTCTCGGTCGAATCGGTGACGTGGGCGGTCCGTATCGGTCTCTTCGTCGTACCCGTCACGGCCTATGCCGTGACGAAGAGGTGGGCCCTCGGACTGCAGCGCGGAGACCGCGACAAGGTGCTGCACGGCCGCGAGACGGGCGTCATCAAGCGCCTGCCGCAGGGCGAGTTCGTCGAGGTGCACGAGCCTCTCGGTCAGGGGGAGCTCCACCTCCTCACCCAGCATGAGCAGTACACGCCGATCGCACCCGACGACGGCGACACGGGCGACCGGAGCGCCGGCGCCCGCCTTGCCCGGCGCCTGAGGGTCCGGGTCAGCCGCGCCCTCTACGGCGAAGGCTCGCAGATCCCCAAGCCGACCTTGCGGGAGTACCGGGAGATCACCGACGAGCACCGTGTGTGACAGCACGGCCCGGCCGCCGGCAGACGGTGTGGGAGAGAGGTGTCGACGGCACCGGCCCGGGCCTGCGGACCGAAGACGGGTCTGCTGTCCAACAGCATGGGCCTCGGGCCCTGGAACATGTATCGGGCTTCGACACCGACACGGCCTTCGACGCGGCACTCGTCTCGGCATGTCTGTCCGGAGATGTTCCGGTCGCGAGGTATACCCGGCTCAGGACGCCGCACCGCTCGCCATGGCCGAACGGGCTCACTCGCGCACCCCGCGCCCCACCGGCTGACCACCCGTCCGCTCACACAGTGCCGTTCCGGCACGGATCCTGACCGCTCCGTGGGAGGGTGCGACTCGGCATGAGTGCCACTGACGTCGTCCACTGCATGCTGACCGCCCTGTTCGCGGCGGCCGCTGTCCGAGCTCTCCGGCGGAGCGTCCTGGTCCGGGCCGGTGGCTGCCGCAGCCGCGTCGACCATCTGCTGCACGCCGTCATGGCGCTGACCATGGCGGTGATGCCGTGGAGCCGGGGCGGCGCCCTGCCCGCGCTGCCGCAGTCGGTCTTCTTCGCCGCCGCCGCACTGTGGTTCCCGCTGACCGCCGTCAGGGACGGCCAGGAGGGACAGCTGTCGGCAACCGTGAGGAGACTGCCCTACGCGGTGGGCATGGCGGCGATGACCTGGATGTCGTACCGCGCGGCGGGGCACTCGCACGAGACCATGGCCGACGGCGTTCCGACGGCACACCAGGCCATGCATGTCAGCCACTCCATGGGTGAGTCGAAGGCCGGCAGCGTCGTCACCGGAGTGTTGGCGCTGTACCTGCTCACCTGTGCTCTGCACTCGCTGACCCGCGACATGCCCGCGCTGCGCGCAACCACCGGCACGGTGGCCGAACCGGCCGGCCTCCGCAGTGTGTGCGACCGCTTCTGGGACGGAGCGACGGCCATGGGAACGCTGGTCATGCTTCTGATGCCCCATTGACGGAAACGACGACCTTCACTTCCCCTGCGTTGTCGGACGACCTGCTGGGCGCCGACTTCCACCTCTACGAGGTGCGTGCAGGACCTGCTGGTGAAGAGCCTGGGCGACATCACCGCCTCCTGGGGCATGCCGGTGCAGCTCGCCCGGCTGCGGGACCGCGGCATCTTCGGCGGCAACGGCACCGTCCTCGACCACGACATCGCACGGTTCTTCGCCGACGCCGGGTGCGACTTCCACGACGACGCAGGCGCCCCGGCCGCCGCGTACCGCCACCGGAGCCTCGCGGACGGCCGCGATCTCACGGTCCCGGCCTGGCTTTCGCGCCCGGGGTCCAGGTGGCCCATGAGGTCTGCGCCGCGCATTCGGCAATGCATGCCGCAGGCCGTATGCGCCCTCAACGCCGCCCCCCTGCCTCGTCGGCTGTGGCCCTCCCCGCGGGCCTGCGGATCACTCTGTGGGGCGCGGGGCGCGCAGGTGGGCCCGCTGCTCCAGTTCCTCGTCGTCGACCAGCGTGAGCATCGGCTGGCCCGGGGCGCACATCATGAACACGATGTACTTGGCCGGCACCTCCGAGGAGGCGTTGCCGTTCTGGTAGTGGATCACCTCGCCTCCCGGCTCCCAGAACGTGTCGCCGGCCTTGATCACCCGTTCCGGCTCGCCTTCGAGCTCCCACCGGACCGCACCTTCGATGACGTAGCCGAAACACGGCCCCGAGTGGCGGTGCGGAGGTGTCCCGGGGTCCCCGGGCGGCCACTCGACGAGGACGGTCATGCCCGAAGCGCCCTCGGGAACGAAGGGCGGCTTGACGTCCGCCAGCATCCTGGGGCCGAACGTCGCCCCGTCGTCCTGTCCGGCGCGCTCGGTCGCGGAGTCCTGTGCCGACACTGCTGCACCTCCGTAGGCCCGCCCGGAACGGATGGTCCGGTGCTCCTTGTCCCAGGAACCACCCTGCATCGTGCCGGCGGCCCTCACAAACCAGGAGCCCGCGGCATGGCGAACCCCCCACCAGGGCAAGGACCCGCGGCCCGCGGCGACACCGGAGTCCGCGGCCGTCGCGGAGACGAGCACGGGTCGCTCCTCGGGCATGGGCGGCATTCCGGGGCGGCCCGGTTGTGCCAGGGTGCTCCCGAGGCGGTGCATTCCCACGTCGATGTCGTGGTCGCGGGTCCCGACGAGTCCGTCGGTGTACAGGCCGAGGGTGAGGCTTCCTTCGGGCAGTTCCAACTCCGCGGCCTCGAAGGGGACGCCCGGCCCCATGCTCAGCGGGATTCCGGTGGGGAGGTCGGGGAAGGCGACCCGCCCCTGCGGGTCGACCGCGTGAAGAGAGGTGGCGCCCACGGCCGGGGAGTACTGCTCCGGAAGTCGGCATCGTCCTCGGCCAGCCGCTGGACCGTAGCGTCGCGGTGGGTCAGCGGTTGGCATCGAAACCCGCGGGCTCACGTCGAGCCGGTGCCCGTCCCTGTGCCGTACCGTCGTCGTGCCAGACCAGCCGCGCTGGGCCCGGCATCGGTCGGTCTGTGCTGGTCATCGAATCGTCGTCCTCGGACAGGTGGCGGCGAGGCAGGCACCTGTGGGACGCCGTGCCGGGGAACCGTTCTCGATTCCGGTCTCGGACCTGAGCGCGAATGCACGCCTACTTGTCCCTTTTCGGACCGTTGACCGGACGTGGCTTTGCGCTGTGACAGGGGCCACTGCCGCGGCGGCTCTCCCGCGCGGGGCCGGCCGGTGCGGACGTACGGTGCTGGTATGTGCGCCATGCGGGAAGACGGCGCGGTACCGCCCTACGGGCCTCGTGGGTCCTCAGCCGCCTCCGGGCCGACACGCCGGGCGGAGCTGGACCGGCTGCTGGAGTTCGCCGTGCACGACACGGGGGTGCTCGCGGGTGCGGTCTTCCTGCTGGCGTCCGACGGGCGGACGCTGCGGCTGGAGGTGACCGCGGGGCTGCCGGCGGAGTATCTGACGCCCTGGTCCCGGGTGGCGCTGTCGAGCCCTGTCGCGGTGGCGGAGGCGCTCCGCCTGCGACGGCTGGTCTGGCTGAGCGACCCCGAGGAGTTCGCCCGGCGCTACCCGCGTACGGCGATCGCGCTTCGCTACCACTGCGCGGCAGCCGCGGCACCGATCGTCACCGGCACCACGGCCTGGGGCACGCTGCTGCTCCTGTGGCCCGGGTCCGACACCGGCGGCGTCGGTCCGGGACCCGACCGGGTCGCCGCCGCCTGTCGCAGCCTGGGGCGGTTCCTGCGCGACGCCGCCGGTACCGGCCACGCCGTGCGTCCGGGGCCGGCACCGCGCACGCTGCCGCAGCCGCCGGCCCGCGGCCGGGATCCGGCCTCGGCGCTGGCCGCGGCGGACCTCGTCGAACGGCTGCCGGACGGCAACTGCGCGCTCGACCTGGAGGGCACCCTCACCTACGTCAGCGCCACCGCCGCGACTCTGCTGGGCGGCGGCGTCCCCGAGCTGACCGGCACACGTCCCTGGCAGTCCCTGCCCTGGATCGCCGGCTCGCCCATCGAGGACTGCTTCCGCGGCGCCATGCTCAGTCGCACGCCCGCCTCCTTCACCGTCCGGCGTCCGCCGGACCAGTGGCTCGCCTTCGAGCTCTACCCCGACGGATCCGGGGTGAGCGTCCGCATCTCGCCGACCGGCCCGGGCCCGGCCCCACCGGCCGGGCCCGCACGGACGGGGACGTTCCCGGGCGAGCCGGTCCCCCTGGGCGAGGTCTACCAGGTGCTCCACCTGGCCGCCGCCCTCTCGGAAGCCGTGGGCGTGTCCGACGTGGTCGATCTGATCACCGAAGAGATGCTGCCTGCCTTCGGCGCCCGGACCGTGGCCCTGCTCGCGGAGGAGGACGGCAGAATGCGGGTCATCGGCCGTCGCGGATACGGCCCCCAGCTCCTGGAACTCTTCGACGGAGCACCGCTGACCTGCCTGGCGCCCCCGGTCCGGGTCCTCACCACCGGCCGGCCCAGCTTCTTCGCCACGTTCGAGGAACTGTCCCGCGCCTACCCGCCCGCCGTGCGTCAGGAGGGCCTGCACGCCTGGGTCTTTCTGCCGCTGATCACCTCCGGGCGCCCGGTGGGCTCGTGCGTGTTCGCCTTCGACCGACCTCACACCTTCTCCGAGCAGGAACGGGTCGTCTTCACCGCGCTCGCGGGCCTCGTCGCACAGGCACTGGAACGGGCCCGCCTGTACGACGCCAGCAAGGAACTCGCACAGACCCTGCAAGCCGCCCTGCTCCCCGACTCGCTGCCCGACGTCCCGGGTCTGGACGCGGCCGCCCGCTACCTGCCCGCCGCCCGCGGCATGGACATCGGCGGCGACTTCTACGATCTGGTCCGGGTCGACGACACCACCGCGGCCGCGTTCATCGGCGACGTCCAGGGCCACAACGTCACCGCCGCCGCGCTCATGGGCCGGATCCGCCCCTTCCTCCGCTCCTACGCCGCCACCGGAACCACGCCTGCGCAGGCCCTCACGCACACCAACCGCCAGCTCGTCGACCTGGACCAGGGCCGCTTCGTCAGCTGTCTCTACGCGCACCTCGACCTCGCACGCCGCCGGGCCGTCCTGTCCACCGCCGGGCATCCCCCGCCGATCCTGCGCCATCCCGACGGACACGCCGAGGTCCTTTCCCTGCCGCCGGGGCTGCTCCTCGGCATCGACCCCGACACGGACTATCCGGCCACCGAGATCCCGCTGACGCCCGGCACCGTCCTCGCCCTGTACACCGACGGGCTCGTCGAGACCCCCGGGGTCGACCTGGACGACGCCATGGCCGGGCTCGCCGACCAGCTCGCCCGGGCCCGGTTCCAGCCGGCGGACCGGCTCGCCACAGCCCTGATCGACCACGCACGGCGCACCGCCCCCATGACGGACGACATCGCCCTGCTGCTCATCGGGCTCACCAGCACCGGCCAGGACGGGTCATACGGGCGACCGGCAGTTCACGACCCCCGCGCGACCGCTCCGGCGGCCGGGGACAACGAGAAGGAGGCGGGCTCATGACCGGGACACCCCGCAGGGTGGCGCTGGTGACGGGCGCCAGCAGCGGAATCGGGGCGACCACCGCGCGGCTCCTCGCCGCACGGGGGATGGGCGTGGTGGTCGACTACCTCAGCAGCGCCAAAGCGGCCGAGGAGGTCGTGGCCGGCATCGAGGCCGACGGCGGCCTGGCCATGGCCGTCCAGGCCGACGTGCGCGAGGCGGCGGCGGTCGAGGACATGGTCGACCAGGTCCGGGCCTCGTGGGGCGGCATCGACGTACTCGTGCACAACGCGCTCATCCCGTACGCGGTCAAGTCGTTCCAGGACATGACGTGGGAGGAGCTGGGCGGCAAGCTGGACGCCGAGATGCACGCGGCGTTCACGGTCACCAAGGCCGTCCTGCCCCACATGACCGAGCAGGGCTGGGGACGCATCGTCTACCTCGGTACCGGCCTCAGCCGCCGCCCCCGGGCGGGCATGGTCGCACTGGGGACGGCCAAGGCCGCGCTGGAGGGGTTGGCCCGCTATCTCGCCCAGGAACTGGGACCGCACGGAATCACGGTCAACGTGGTCGCGCCCGGTGCGGTGGAGGACACCCGGATGGCCGGCGTGATCGACGACGCGGTCAAGCAGCGGCAGGTGGCCGCCACCCCGCTGGGCCGTCTGGCACACCCGGCCGACGTCGCCCAGGCGATCGCCTTCTACGCGGGTGAGGACAACTCCTTCATGACCGGCACCACCGCCGCGGTCAACGGCGGAATGGCGATGTACTGACGCACCCGCCGTCCGCCGCGCACGGCGCACCGCCCTCCCGGACCGCACGACCGAGGAAGTCCGTCATGCACACCATCGATCTCGCCTACGTCGGACGCGGCCTGCACGAGGAACTGGCCGCCTATGTCGCCGACCAGCAGGACTACTACGCCGACGAGGGAGTCCACGTCGCACTGCACGACGGCTGCGCCTGGGACGAGGAGCGGCTGCGCCGCTGCGCCACCATCGGGCTCGGCAGGGCACTGCTGTCACGACTGACCGGCGGGACTCCCTGGGTCGCCCTCAGCGTCAACACGCACCGTCCGCTGTTCTGGTTCCTCGCCCGCCCCGGCCCGGCCTCCCTGGCCGATCTGGCCGGCCGGCGGCTGGCCGTGCACGCCCCACGCACCGCACCCGGGTGCTTCGCCCGGATCGTGCTGCGCCGGGCCGGTCTCGATCCCGACCGCGACCTGCACGCCGTCGTGCGGGCGCCCGGCGACTACGGCCTGGACCTGCGCGGGCTGCGCGACGGCAGCATCGACGCCGCCTACGTGGGCAGCACCATGGCGCCGGAGGCGGTGGCCGCCGAGCACGGCTGGCGGCTCCTGGCCTGGGTCGGCGACCACTTCCGGATCCCCACGGTGGGCGTGGCCGTGGACCCCACCCACATCGCGCCCGACGACCCCGCGGTCCAGGCCGTCGTACGGGCGCACCGCCGTGCCCTCCAGGTGATCCACGACGACCCCGACACCGCGGTGCGGTACATCCGGACGTTCCTGGGCGGACAGACCGCGGCGGAGGCCCGAGCACACTACGAGACGTTCATCGCGCCGTACTTCACCGACGACGGCCAGGCCGACCTCGGGGTCGGCGAGAGCGCGATCACGGCGGTCGCCGCCGAACTCGGCGTGCCCGCCTCCGTCACCGCGGCCGAGATGTACCGCACCGCGGCGGTCGAGCCCGGCTGAGGAAGCCGGGGACTGTGGCTCACCCGTCAACCGGCGCAAGGCCGGGGGCAGGTGCGCGGCGGGCACCGGAGTCCAGGAACGCGGCGATCTTGCCGGGGTTGAACACCCACATCACCCTGCGGATGCCTTCCCTCGAAGCGGCGACCGTCAGGAGCGTGGTGGGGGATCCGTCGCGGTAGATCATCACGCCCGTACGGCCGTTGGCCTGTACCGGTCGCAGGTCCGTGCCCTGCCAGAAGCGCCGTGTGGCGGTGGCCAGGTTGGCCACCCGCGCACGGCCCACCACGGGTACCCGGGCGGCGCCCCGGAGACCGTTGCCGTCGGACAGGCTGACGATGTCGGGGGCGAGGACGGCTTCCAACGAGGCCACGTCGCCGGTGCGAGCCGCCGAGACGAAGGCGTCCAGCAGGCGCCGGTGCTCGACCGCGTCCACACTGGCGCGTGGCTCGCCCGCCAGGCGCTTGCGCGAACGGCTCACGATCTGGCGGACGTTGATGACGCTGAGCTGCAGGATCTCGGCGATCTCCGGGTAGGAGTAGTCGAACGCCTCGCGCAGGACGTACGCGGCCCGCTCGGTGGGGCTCAGCTTCTCCAGCACGAGCAGCAGGGCCAGCTCCAGAGCCTCCGCCCGCTGCGCACCCACCTCCGGGTCACAGCTGGTGTCGACGGGCTCGGGCAGCCACGGCCCGATGTAGGTCTCCCGACGCACCCGCGCCGACTGCGCCACGTTGATGGCCAGGCGGGTCGTCGCGCTGGACAGGAAGGCCACGGGACTCACCACCACGGAGCGGTCGGTCTTCTGCCAACGCAGCCACACCTCCTGCACCACGTCCTCGGCCTCGGCCACACTGCCGAGCACACGGTAGGCGATCCCGAAGAGGCGCGCCCGGTACTGCACGAAGGCAGACACAGCCTCGTCAAGGTCACTCGTCGTAGGGGGCGACTTGAGATACATGATCCTTTGGTCCTCGTTCCTCCGGATACGGCAGTCGCGTGACGGGATGCCGGGCACGGGTGGTGCGGGGGGGAGGGGGAAGCGGCAACGGAAAGTCACGGATGCCGTGGGCTGCCGTCGGAGCAACGGCGGGCGGGCGGAGACAGCGTCGTCGCGGGGCCCGGCCCCTCGGCTCGCATCGGGAGTCTGTTCAAGCAGTGCGGGCGTTCTTCGCCGACAAGGTCAGACTGGGCCGTGGCGACATGCGGACGCATCGCATGATCTGGTGATGTGCCCGCCGTTCCCGGCCACTGGTCGACGGTTCAGGTCAACGACTGCAGGAGCACGGCGAAACAGAGGGCCATGGCCATGCTGACCAGGATCATCGCGGTGAGCGTTCCGCGCAGCCAGCGCGTGAGGCGGACGCGGTGCCGCTGCTGCACCTCGTTGACATGTGTCGCGATGTGTTCCGTCACCATGCTTGCGACATATGTCTGTTCCCTGAGGTACCAGCTCTCGATGTCCGCCTTCTGCTCCCGGGTCAGCCCCGGCACCCGTGTGGTGAAGACCGTGACGCGCCGCCGTGCCGCTTGCACATGGGCGTGCCGGTACAAGAAGGACTCGATGTCGGTCAGGCCGCGCGCGGCCTCCTTGCCGGTGTTCATGGCGCGCTCCACGGTCATGCGGCCGTGCGGCCACTCGTCGGGCTCTCGTCGGGACGCCGCGGATCGCCGCTCGTGACGAACGCGTCCCGCGGATGCTGGACGGAGGCGAGGGAGACGAGATCCCGGCCGAAGACCGCGGCCGTGAGCCAGACCGTGAGGACGCGGATCTTGCGCTCCCACGAGGGCACGGCCAGGACGTGGTAGCCCCGGTGCATCAGCCAGGCGGGGAGCCCCTTGATGACGATCCCCTTGTACTGGAAGATGCCCCGTCCCAGCCCGAGCGTGGCCACCACCCCCAGACTGCTGTGCCGGTAGTTCTTGACGCGTCCACCGCGCAGGTCGGCCACGATGTTCTTCGCGAGGCGTCTGCCCTGCCGTACGGCGTGCTGGGCGTTCGGCACCGTGTGGGCCCCCGGCACCGCGGAAGCCAGGTCGGGCACGGCCGCGTCGTCCCCGGCCGCCCATGCGTCCGGGACGGGTTCGCCGCCGCCCACGCGCAGGTCGGGGCGGACCACGACCAGGCCCCGTTCGTCGACCGGGAGATCCGAGTGGTTATGCACGACCGGATTGGAGGCGTTGCCGGCGGTCCACACGACCAGCGCGGAATCGAACTCCTCCCCGTCGGAGAGCACCACACGGCCGCCTGCGAGGGAGCGGATCTGTGTGTCGAGGTGAACGTGCGCGCCACGGCGCTCCAGAGAGCGCACCACCCAGGCGCCCGGCTTGTCCCCCACCTCGGGCAGGATGCGGCCCCGGGCCTCGACCAGATGGAAGGAGAGTTCGTCGCCGCTCAGTTCCGGATACGACTTGAGCATCGCCGTAGCGAGCGACAGCAGTTCCCCGAAGCCCTCGACTCCGGAGAATCCGCCGCCCACGAAGGTGACGGTCAGCAGCCGTCGCCGCTCGGCGCCGGGAGGCAGGGAGGCCGCCTGGTCGAACGCGGTCATCAGCCGGTCGCGGATGGCCACCGCCTCTTCGACGTGCTTGAGACCGATCGCGTGCCGGGCGAGACCCGGGATGGGGAAAGTGCGGGTCACGGCACCGGCGGTCACGACGAGGGTGTCGTAGCGCAGTTCGTACTCCGCTCCGTCGGTGGGCCGTACCGTGACCGTCCGGTCCGCGTGACGGATCCCGGTCACGGTTCCCGCGATCAGCCGGGCGCGGCGCAGGTGCCGCCGCAGTGACACCGCGGCATGCCGGGCCTCGACCGATCCGGCCGTCACCTCCGGCAGGAACGGCTGGTACGTCATGTAGGGGCGGGGGTCGACAACCGTGACCCGTGCCTCGACCGCACTGAGCCTCTTCTCCAGGCCCCATGCGGCGTAGAAGCCTGCGTAGCCGCCACCGACGATCAGAATTTCACGCATCAGACCCTCTGTTCGTTGTTCGACACCCCCTATAGACAAGGCAGGGCCTGAAGGTGTGACACGGCGGTCTCACGTCCTCGCGGCGTGCACGGGAACCCGGCACCGGCACCGGCACCCCGTCCCGGCCCACGCGCCCACAGGTGTTTGACAGCGCCGCAGGACATCCACCATGCTTCCATTAATTCATTAGTACAAGCATGGTGGAACCGAGGAAGGGCGACGTGATCGACTACCGGATCGACCGTGGCAGCGGCGTACCGGCCTATGTACAGATCGTCGAGCAGACCGAACGGGCGCTCCGGATGGGATTCCTCAAGGTCGGGGACAAGCTGCCCACGGCCAAGGAGGTGGTGGCGGCGACCGCGATCAACCCCAACACCGTACTGCGGGCCTACCGTGATCTGGAGCAGGCCGGCCTGGTCGAACTGCGCCGCGGCCTCGGAACCTTCGTGACGCGATCACTCGCCCGGCCCGGCGCGGGGGACGACTCGCCGCTGCGCCGGGAGATCACCGACTGGGTGGCACGGGCCCGCGCCGAAGGCCTGGAACGGGCCGACGTCCTCGCCATGGTCACAGCGGCCCTGGACACCCATGACAACGAACACGACAGCCACCCCCCGGGCGACCGGGAACGCAGGAAGGAGGACGCATGACCGGGCCTGACGCGCCGGCCGCGGTGCGCGCCACGGGACTCGGATTCCGGCACCGAAGGCGGGGCGACTGGGCCCTGCGGGACTGCGAGTTCACCGTACCCGGCGGCCGGATAACCGCCCTCGTCGGACGCAACGGCGCCGGCAAGAGCACCCTGCTGCACCTGGCCGGCGGCCTCCTGCGAGCCGACTCCGGGGACCTGCGGGTACTGGGTGCCGCGCCCGGCACCGCCGAGGCCCGCACGGGGGTCGCCCTGCTCACCCAGGACAAGCCGCTCTACCCCCGTCTCACCGTGGCGGACACCCTGCTGATGGGCGAGAAGCTGAACTTCTCGTGGGACCGGACGGCCGCCGAGCGGATCGTCCACGAGGGCGGCATCCCGCTCCACGCCCGCGTCGGCGAGCTCTCGCCCGGCCGGCGCACCCGCGTCGCGCTCGCCCTGGCCCTCGGCAAGCGGCCCGAACTCCTGCTGCTCGACGAGCCGTTGGCCGACCTCGACCCCGTGGCACGAGGCGAGATCATGGCGGAGCTGATGGCCGAGGCCGTCGAGCGCGGCACGAGCATCGTGCTCTCCTCGCACGTCCTGCCCGAACTGGAGGAGACCTGCGACTGGGTGCTGATGCTGCGCGACGGCCGCGCCGAGCTGAGCGAGGACGCCGAGGCGCTGCGCGAGAGCCACGCCGTACTGACCGGCCCCGCCGACCGGGCCGACGCCCTGGCCGCACCGCACACCGTCGTACACCGCCGTACCACCGGCAGACAGCTCACCGCCCTGGTGCGGCAACGCGGG
This sequence comes from Streptomyces sp. NPDC048291, assembly GCF_043201715.1. Lineage (NCBI taxonomy): Bacteria > Bacillati > Actinomycetota > Actinomycetes > Kitasatosporales > Streptomycetaceae > Streptomyces > Streptomyces sp. NPDC048291. The sequence goes on along the minus strand of NZ_JBICZC010000012.1, from coordinate 404,689 downwards.
CCACTGCGCGGCGACTGGCACGCGACACGGCCCCGGCTGGAGGACATCCTGATCGGCTATCTCCAGGCCGAGCAGAGGCCCGGCCGGCCCGCCCCCACCGGCGAGCGGACGGAGGCGGCGGCGTGAGAGGCTCCCTCTGGCTCGCCTGGCGCCAGCAGCGCGTCGCGGTCGGCATCGGCGCGGCCGCCCTGGCCCTCACCGCGGTGATCGCCGCGTACTACCGCTCGGGCATGCTGGACGCCCTGCACAGCGGGCTGTTCGACCACTGCGCGACCGGGCCGCTGTACTGCACGCGGTCCGACACCGGCCTGCCGCTCCTGCTCGACGTCGAGCCGCTGAAGTACCTCGGGGCGCTGAACATCGTCCTGCCCGTCGTCATCGGCGTCTTCTGGGGCGCCCCGCTGCTGGGCCGCGACCGGGAACTGGGCACACATCGCCTGGTCCTCGCCCAGGGCCTGAGCCGAGGTCAGTGGTTCGCCTCCCGGTTCGCCCTGGCGGTGGCGGCCACGACCGTCCTCTCCGGCCTGCTCGCGGGCGTGTTCGCCTGGTGGTGGCGGCCGGCCGCAGACCGCAGCTACGGCCTGTTCTGGTACGACACCACGGCCCTGAGCGGCTCCGGCCCCCGCGTCGTCGCGGCCGCCCTGTTCGGCCTGGCAGCAGGCACCCTGCTGGGCGTGCTGGCCCGCCGGGTCCAGGCGGCGATGGGCCTGACCCTGCTGGTGACGGGGATGACGGCCCTCCTGCTGGAGTGGACGCACTGGACCCGGCTCCTGGTGCCGCCGCACACCTACGTCAGCGCCGGCAGCATCCCCAAGGCGCCGATGGGCGAGAAGTGGTCGACCGGCGACTACGGCCTGATCACGGCCTCCGGCCGCCACGACTCCGTGCTCAACTGCGCCTACCCGTCGGGGGCCCAGCTCAAGGAGTGCATGACGGCACACAGGTACGTGGCCCGCTTCTACGAGGCCAAACGGGTGGCCGACCACGCCTCCGTACCCCCCGGCGAGGGCCGGCCCTCCTGGGCCGTCTGCGCGGTCGTGCTCACTCTCTGCCTCGGGCTGCTGGCCCTCGCCGGCATCGGCCCCCTCGCCGGACTGCCATGGCGCTGGCCGGTCACCGCCGGGGCGCTCACCTACCCCTTCTACCTCGTCCACCAGAGCCTCGGAATCCCCCTGGCCAAGGGCCTGGTCCGAGCGTTCCCGGAGCTGGGGCCACTGCCCGCGACGGCGCTCTCCGTCAGCTGCATGCTGGCGCTCTCCCTGCTGGTCCACAGGCTGGTGGAGCGTCGGCTGGGACACCGCCTGAGACATCGCCTGACCCTCGACATGCGGTCGCCGGACCGCTCCGCGCGGCCGGCCCTCACCCGCACGAGGTAACCCGCAACTCCACCCGAGAAAGGGCTCGTATGCTCTTCAACACACGTACCAGACGGTCGCGCATACTCATCGCCGCCGCGACGGCGGCGGCGGCCGTCGTGGCCGTCGCCGTGACTCTGGCCCTGACGGTGACGACCTACGATCACACCTCGCCGCGTGCCGCCCGGGCCAAGGCATCGGGAACGGTGGCCGGAGACGTCGACTGCCGCAAGGCGAAGTGCGTTGCCCTCAGCTTCGACGGCGGCCCCAGCCCGACGACTCCCAAGCTGCTGGACATCCTCAAGCAGCGGCATCTGCACGCCACGTTCTTCGTGCAGGGCAAGGGACACATCTCGAAGTACCCCGACATCCTGCGCCGGATCGCGGACGAGGGCGACGAAATCGGCAACCACACCTGGAACCACCGGCGGCTGACCGACCTCGACGAGGACGACGCCCGTCAGGAGCTGAGCCGGACACAGGAGGCCATCGAGAAGATCACCGGCATCAGGCCCGTCCTGATGCGTCCGCCGGAGGGCCGCACCAACCGCAAGGTGGCCAAGGTGTGCCGGGAGCTGGGGCTGGCGCAGGTGCTGTGGAGCGTCACCGCCAAGGACTACGAGACGACCGACTCCGCCCTGATCACCGAGCGGGTGCTCGACCAGACCCACCGCGACGGCATCATCCTGCTGCACGACCTGCACAAGGGGACCGTGCCCGCCGTCCCCGGGATTCTCAACGCGCTCAAGGAGCGTGGCTACACCGTCGTCACGGTGTCGCAACTGCTCGCCCCGGCCAAGCCCCAGCCCGGGATGGTCTACCGGCCCTGAGGCTCCTCGACGACGGCCCCCGGTCCCACCCCTTGTCGCTCTCCCCGGCAGGAACCTAGACTCCATGAGTGAACTGAAGTTGGTTCAGTTCTGGACCCGCCGCGGGCGGCGGAAGGGAGCGGGCGATGGATGGTTCCCTCTTGGACAGGGTCGCTCTCGTCACCGGCGCGGGCCGGGGCATCGGCCGGGCCGTCGCGGTGGAGCTGGCCCGGCAGGGCGCCTCGGCCGTGGCCGTCGCCGACCTCGACGGGAGGGCCGTCGGCGAGACCGCCGCGCTGGTGCGTGCCGAGGGGGCGAAGGCCGAGGCGATCGTGTGCGATCTGCGGGTGCGTGACGACATCGAGGCCATGGTGGCGCGGTGCGCCGACCGCTTCGGCGGCCTCGACGTGCTGGTCAACAACGCCGGCGTGATCGACACCGCGTTCACGACCGGCCAGGACCACGGTGTCGCCTCGCTCCCCGAGGAGGTCTGGGACACCGTCTACGAGGTCAATCTCAAGGCCGTCTGGCTGACGACCAAGTTCGCGGCGCCCCATCTGCGACGCTCCGCCCGCGGTCCGGCCATCGTCAACACCGCCTCCGTCTCGGGCCTGGTCGGGTTCCCCAACTGCCCCGCGTACGGCGTCACCAAGGCCGGTGTCATCCATCTGACCAAGGTCACCGCGGTCGACCTGGCACCGGTGCGCTGCAACTGCCTCTGCCCCGGCGTCATCGACACGCGGCTGACGCAGGACCACTTCGCCGCGGCCGGGGATCGCGAGGCGACGGAACGGGCCCTGCTGGCCCCGCAGTTGGTGGACCGGCTGGGGCGGCCGGAGGAGGTGGCCCGGCTCGCCTGCTTCCTGGCCTCGGACAGCGCGGCGTTCATCACGGGCGCCGCCCATGTGATCGACGGCGGCGCGCTGGCCTGGCGTGGCGTCAAGGGCTGAACCGAAGGAGGGACAGGCGTGATGGAGGCGAGGCTGGACGGCCGGGTGGCCCTGGTGACCGGCGCGACCGGAGGTATCGGGGACGCCGTCGTACGACGGTTCGCGGCCGAGGGCGCCACCGTGGTGGTGACGGACGTCGACGCGGAGCGCTGCGAGAAGCTGGCCGAGGAGGTCGGGGGCGGTGCCGTCGGGCTCGCGCTGGACGTGACCGACGAGTCGGCCTGGGAGGCGGTCGTGGAGCGGGTGACCGGCCGGCTCGGCTCGCTGTCCGTGCTGGTGAACAACGCCGGGATCGCCGCGATGCGTACCGTCGAGACGGAGACCCAGGAGTCCTGGGACCAGGTCATCGCGGTCACCCAGACCGGTGTCTGGCTCGGCATGAAGCACGCCGGTGCGGCCATCGAGCGGTCCGGCGGCGGCTCGGTCGTCAACGTCGCGTCGATCTTCGGTACGGTCGGCGGCTTCGGCTCCCAGTTCTCGTACCACGCGGCCAAGGGCGCCGTACGCCTGATGACGAAGAACGCCGCGCTGCACTGGGCGCGGCGCGGCGTCCGGGTCAACTCCCTGCATCCCGGCTTCATCGGGACGCCCCGGTCCCGTGAACTGTGGCGGGACACACCGCGGTTGGCCGCGATGCTCGACGGCACACCGCTGGGCCGGCTCGGTACGCCCGAGGAGGTCGCGGCGGCCGTGGCGTTCCTGGCCTCCGACGACGCGAGCTTCATGACCGGCTCGGAGCTGTACGTCGACGGCGGCTGGACGGCACGCTGACCGGCGAGCGCCGTGTGGCTAACCGGCGAGCGCCGTGTACTGGTCGACGCCGTCGGCCGACCGGGTGCGCCGGACGTGACCGCGGGCCGCCAGCACGTCGAGGTGGGCCGCGGTTTCGTTGACCGCGAGCATCTGGTTGAAGGCGTTCAGTTCGGCGAAGGCGACCTTGCGTCGCGTCCACCCCAACTCCCCTGCCACGTCGTGGGCGTTGAGCGTGCGGTCGCCGAGAACCGCCAGCGTCTGGGCGAGCCGGTCGTCGTGGTGGGCGAGCAACTCGCCGACCCGGGCGTGCACACTGTCGCCCACCGGGCCGTGCGCGGGCAGCAGCCGGGCGTCCGAGAGCGTCGTCATCATCCGCAGCGAGTCGAGATAGTCCCCCAACGGCAGCCCCGCCGGGCCCAGTTCGAAGCCGATGGACGGAGTGATGTGCGGCAGGACGTGGTCCCCGGAGAACAGCAGGCCGCGGGCCTGGTCGAGGTAGACCACGTGCCCCCGGGTGTGGCCCGGGGTCGGCACGACCCGCAGACTCGCGTCGCCGAAACGGAGTTCCTCCGCCTCCAGCCAGCGGTCGGGGACGTCCCACACGTCCGGGTCGAAGTCGCCGTGGTCCATCGCGGCCACCCGCTCGGCGAGTTCGCCCGCACCGGCCCGCGCCAGCGTCTCCAGCGAACCGGCCGGCTGCGTCGTACGGAGTGCTCCGAGCAGTTCCAGGCCGGGGCGTTCGCCGGAGCCCAGGTAGACCCGGGAGCCGAGCAGTCTGCGCAGCGCGACGGCCTGGGTGTAGTGGTCGCGGTGGATGTGGGTGACCAGGATGTGGCTGATCTCGCCGAGGTCGTGGCCGAGGCCGGCGAGCGCGTCCTCCAGCGCCGTGCGGGACTCGGGGACCGACCAGCCCCCGTCGATCAGGACCAGCCCCTCCGTCAGGCCTTCCAGCGCGTACACGTTGACCGCGCGCAGTCCGTCGTCGGGCAGCGGCAGCGGGATGCGGTGGACGCCGGGCCGTACGGTCTCGGCGCCCGCCTCCGCCCACCGGCCGCGGTCGAAGCGAGGGGTGCGGGTCGTGGGGGAGGTCATGCGTCTCCTTGCCGGTGCGATGGGCGGTGCGACGGCCCGTGCGACGGGCTGTGGGGGTGCGGGGCCGGCGCCGGGGCGAGCCGGGTGTGCAGTTCGTGTGCGAGCCTGCGGGCTCCGGGACGGTCGAGCTTGCCGACCGTGGTCTGCGGCAACTCGGCGACGGTGAAGGCGAACTCGGGCCACTTGGCCTTGGACAGGCCGGTGCGGTCGAGGTGTGCGGTGATGTCGTCGAGGCCGATGCCGTCGTGGCCGTCCTCCGGGACCACGAGCACGGCCGCCCGTTCGCCGAGCAGCGGGTCCGGCACGGGCACCACGCAGGCTCGGGCGACGCCGGGGTGGGCGGCGACGGCGCGTTCGATCTCGGTGATGTCGAGGTTGCGGCCGCCGCGGATGATGACGTCCTTCTCCCGGCCCATGACGGTGACCGTCCCGTCGTCGCCGGTGACCAGCAGGTCCCCGGTGGGGAAGAAGCCGTCCGGGGTGAGGGCGGGCGGTTCGACCCTGCCGTCGCGGGCGTACCCGACGAACAGGGAGGGGCCGCGCACCTCGGCCCGGCCGGTCGCGCCGGGGCCCAGGACGGTGCCGTCGGCGGCGACCGCGCGCAACTCGGTGCCGGGGAACGGGCGTCCGTCCCGGCCCAGCCGGATCTCCTCCGGGTCGTCGGGCCGCGGGGAGGTGTGCCCGAGGCATTCGGACATGCCGAAGACGCGCAGGATCCGGGTCCCGAGCGAGCGTTCGGCACGGGCGAGGGCGCCGCGGTCCATGGGACCACCGCCGACGGTGATGGAGCGGACGCCTTCGAGGACCCGTGATCCGGCTGCCGCCGAGCCCATCTGGAGTGCCATGGTCGGCACGCACATGGTCCACCGGACGTCGTTCGCGGACATCCGCGTCAGTGCCTCCGCGCGGTCCCATCGTCCGCTCAGGACGAGCGGGCCGCCGAGCATCAGCGCCATGCCCACGCCGAAGCAGTAGGCGGCGGTCGAGGAGAGGGGCACGACGGCGGCCACCGCGTCGCCTTCGCGCAGCCCGTTGATCTCCGCGGTGCGAGCGCACGCGTAGCGCAGGGCGCTCTCGGACTGGACCACTCCCTTGGGCCGTCCGGTGGAGCCGGAGGTGAGGCCGATGAGCGCGCCGCCGGACCAGCGGGAGACATCGCGCGGGCCGCGGCCGACGAGGACCTGCCAGCCGTCGAGCGCCTCGGCCGTCCGCGCACCCGTCATTCCCTCCCGCGTCGGCCATCCCTCGGCCGCGGACGGCTCGGCGACGACGGTGTCGGGACGGATGTCCTCCAGGGCGGCCGCGAACTCGGCCCGGGTGGTGTGCCGGTTGACCAGTGCCAGGACGCCACCGGTCAGCCCCACGGCGAGGGTGGCGGCGACGGTCCGCCAGGAGTTGTCGGCCTGGAGCAGGACGGTCCCGCCGGGCGAGCCGTCGGGTGCGTCGGCTGCCATGGTGTCGGCCAGTTCGGCCGCGCGCGCCAGCAGGTCGCGCGCGCCGTGCCGGCCCGTGTCGTCGACGACGGCTGTGAAGTCGGCCTGCTCCGCGCGTTGCTGGAACTCCCGCACTGTCTGTCGCATCCGCTGCTTCCTCGCCTCTTCGCGCGAAAGGTGGTGGTGGCTGTCCGGCTCCGGCGGGCTCGCTCAGCCCGGGTACATGTCCATCTCGCCGCCCATGACGGCGATGCGCCGGCCCCGCATGTCGCCGACCTGGGCGACCGCGGCCGCCCACTCTGGGCTGTCCAGTGCCTTGCGCAGGTCCTCGGCGGTGTCGAAGGTCAGGACGGAGACCCCGTCCCAGCCCTCCGAGCGCGGTTCGAGGGCCGCGTCGACGTCGGTGTGCCGCCAGGACCGCAGTCCGGGCAGGGTGCGGGTGAGTTCGGCGTGTTCGCCGCGCCACCAGCCGATGAACCGCTCGTGCGTCCACTCGGGCGGCCGGGCGGCCAGCAGGACCAGGTTGTACATCGCGCCCTCCTCGGGTTTCTCGGGCTTCTCAGGTGAACAGCACCTCGGGCGAGCGCCCGATCATCAGCCGCCGCAGCCGCCCGGTCTCGTCCAGCCGGGCGCCGGCCACGAAGGTGGCCTCCGGCACCCCGGCGCGCCGCACCTCGCCGAGGAACAGCTCGTCCCGGCCGACGGTGCCGGCCGTGAGCAGGTGGTGGGTGCGGACGCCCACCTCGCGCTGGGCGAGGTAGCCCGCCATCTCGGCCCGGCCGCCGTGGAAGTCGGTGGCACCGCCGTCCCCGGTCGAGAAGAGGATGGAGAACGCGAAGTCGTCGCTGATCAGGTCCAGGATGCGGTCCGCGTCGGCGCTGTCGAGGATGGCGAACCACCGGGTCAGGAACGCCGCGGTGGACTGTCCGGCCGGGGCGGTCACGGCCGGTCCACCAGGTCGAACTCCGTGGTGAAGAAGGACTGGTAGCGCGCCATCAGCCCGGCCGGCGAGACCTGGACGGCGGAGAGGAACGCCCCCGTGGTCACGCCCTTCTCGACGACGAAGCCGTACGCCGTCTCGACGTCGCCGTCGACCGCGTACCTCTTGATCTCATGGGTACGGTCCACGGCCCGGCGCCCGGCTATGTAGGCGGCGAACTCGTCGCGCGAGGACCCGCTGCGCTCACCCCCGGGCAGGGCGATGAGGAAACGGAATCCGGGCTCCACCAGTTCCAGGGCCTTCTCGGGATCCTGGCCGTCCATGCGGGCCATGTATTCGCGAAGCACCATTGCCGATCGTTCTCCCCTCGGACTTCCTGCGGCAGCGCAGACCTCTCGCCACAACCTGAGTTCAGTTCAGTTTGATCCCAGGACGGCCGCCCCGGCAAGAGGCGGGACGGGACGGACCCGGAATCTATTCGGCGACCATGCGCACCACGCATCCCTCGATCATCTCGCTGATCTCGGCGAGCGGGATCGCCCCGGTCGGCCGGTACCAGCGCCAGACGCTGACGATCATCCCGAGCACGGCCAGGCCGAGGGTGTGGGCGTCGCGCAGCGGGAAGGCGCCCTTGGACATGCCGCGCATCAGCAGGTTCGTCCAGTCCCGCTCGACCATCTGCACCAGCTGGCGGGCCGCGACCCGCTCGGTCTCCTCCCGCCTGGACTTGCGGGGGTTGGCCAGCAGGGACATGTTCGCCTGCAGGATGCGCATCTGGCGGATCTCCTGTTCGGTGACCGCGAAGGCGGAGCGCACCGCCGCGCGCACCTCCTCGACCGGCTCCGTCACGTCCTTCGTGGCCTCGACGAACTGGTCGTGGGAGCGCTGGAGCTCCAGGCGCATGATGGTGAGCAGGCAGTGGGCCTTCGACTCGAAGTAGTGGTAGAGCGCGGTCTGCCCGATGCCGACCCGGTCGGCGACCTCGGACCACTTGGTGCTCTCGTAGCCGTCCTCCCCGAACCGCTCCACCGCGGCCACCAGGATGGCCGCCCGCTTCGACCTGGGCCCCTCCTCCGGATCCACGATCCGCGCCCTTGCCATCGTCTCTCCCTCTGCTCCACGGCCGGTTCCGATCACCGTCCGGTCGTCCGAGAGTAGACCCAAGTTCAGGTTGGCTTCGAATCGACGGGACGCGAAGGTGCGGGCGACCCCGCCCGTCACCGCACTGCCGCACGCGTGAAGTCCGGCCGCCGCCGGCCGAGGAACGCGGCCATGCCCTCCCGCCCCTCCCCCGACACGGCGGTCGCGGCCAGCCGACGGGCCTCCGCGTCGAGCTGTTCGTCCAGCCCGGCCGAGCCCGCGTGGGCGACCAGCCGCCGGGTCACGCCGTACGCCCCGGTGGCGCCGCGGGCCAGCGCCCGCGCGGCTTGCGCGGCCTCCTCCCGGAGCCGCTCCGGCCCGACCACCCTGCTCACCAGCCCCATCTCCAGGGCCTCCGCGGCGGACACCCTCCGGTTGGTCAGCAGCAGGTCCAGTGCCCGCTTGGGGCCGACGAGCCGGGGCAGCAGCCAGCTCACCCCGGCGTCCGGCGAGTACCCGATCGCGGTGTACGCCGCCGTGAAGTGGGCGTCCGCGGCGGCGAACCCGAGGTCGGCGGCCATCGTCAGCCCGAGTCCGGCCCCGGCGACGGCCCCCTGCACGGCCGCCACCAGCGGTGCGTCGAGGCCGGCGAGGATCCGCAGGGCCGCGTGCAGCGCGCCGGTGACATCGGTGAGGTGCCCGGCCAGCCGCTCCGCGGGCAGGGCGCCGAACTCCTTCAGGTCGCCGCCCACGCAGAAGGACGGCCCGCGCCCGGTGAGCAGCACCGCCCGCACCCGCGCCGCCTCGCACTCCCGTGCCGCCGCCAGCAGCCCCCTGGCCGTCGCGAGGTCGATCGCGTTGCCCGAGCCCCGGCACATCTCGACGTGCGCGAGCCCGTCGTCGTCGATCCCGACCGTGACCCTCATCGCGCCGTCCACCCCCCGTCCACGGTGAGCACCTGTCCGGTGCAGTACGACGACGCGTCCGAGGCCAGATAGAGCAGCGCTCCGTCCAGCTCGCCCGGGGCGCCGCCGCGCCCCAGCATCGTGCCGCGCTCCACCCAGCGCCGGGATCGCTCGTCGGCGAACAGTCCGTCCGTCATCTCGGAGCGGAACCAGCCGGGCGCGAGGGCGTTGACCCGCACCCCCGACTCCCCCCACTGCCCGGCCAGTTCACGCGTCAGCCCGAGGAGGCCCGCCTTGGAGGCGGCGTAGGCGGCCCCGCCGAGGGGGGCACCGGCCACGAGCCCGAGCACGGAGGAGACGTTGACGACCGATCTCGTACGGTCCTGATCGCTCCGTGCCTCGGCGAGCAGCCGGGCGAGGTGGAACGGCGCCACGAGGTTGACGGCCAGGACGCCCGCGAAGTCACCGGGGCTCTCGTCCTGCGCGCGTACGGCGCCCGGTGCCCCGGCGTTGTTGACGAGGACGTCGAGCCGGCCGGCGTGCGCGAAGGCGGTCTCCGCGAGCCGGACGCGGTCCGCCTCCCTCGTCACGTCGCAGACGACGGGGTGGATGCGCGGGTCGCCGTCGGCCAGTTCCTTCAGCCTCTCCGGTCGTCTGGCCGCCGCGAACACCGTGGCCCCGGCGGCGGCCAGCACCGTGGCGAAGCGTGCGCCCAGCCCCGACGAGGCCCCGGTGACCACGGCCGTCCGGCCGTCGAGCGAGAACAGGTCCACGCCCGTGCCGGTCACCCCGCCACCCCGATCGGCAGTGCGGTCGCCCCGCCGTCCAGGACGAGCGTCTGGCCGGTCATCCAGGACGAGGCCCCGGACGCGAGGAACAGCGCCGCGTTCGCCACGTCCTCGACCGTCCCCAGCCTGCGCAGGGGCAGCTTCGCGGTGAGGATCGGCTCCCTGGGTTCCCATACGGCCCGCGCCAGTTCGGTCTTGACCAGGCCGGGCGCGATGGCGTTGACCCTGGCCTGCGGGCCCAGTTCGTAGGCGAGTTGCCGGGTGAGATGGAGCATCGCCGCCTTGGTGGCGTTGTACCAGCCGATGTGCGGGTCGACGACCAGCCCGCCGACGGAGGCGATGTTGACGACGGCTCCCCCGTGCTCGCGCATCCACGCCCGCCAGGCGTGCCCGGTCCAGACGACCATGGCGTACTGGTTGACCTCGACCGTCTTGTGCGCGCGTGCCGGGTCGAGGTCGAGCAGGGGGCCCATGTAGGGGTTCGTGGCCGCGTTGTTGACCAGGACGTCGAGCCTGCCGAACCGGCCCACCGTCTCCTCGACGCACCGCTCGGCGTCCTCCGGCCGGCCCGCGTGGGCGACCACCTCGTGCACCTCGCCGTCGCCCTCGACCCGCAGCAGCTCCTCGCGCGCGGCGGCCAGTCCGTCCGGCTTGCGGGCCGCGATCACCACATGGGCGCCCGCCTCCCGGTACGCCTTCGCGATGCCCAGCCCGATCCCCCGGGAGCCGCCGGTGATGACGGCCACCCGTCCGTCGAGTGCTCGCCCGTTCATACCGACTCCTCCGGATACCTGGCCAGTTCGCGCCGGGCCACGGTGCGCAGGTGCACCTCGTCCGGGCCGTCCGCGATCCGCAGCGCCCGTGTGATGGCGTACAGCCGGGCCAGCACGGTGTCGTCGCTGACCCCGGCCGCCCCGTGCGCCTGGACCGCCCGGTCGACCACCCGGTGGGCCACCTCCAGCGCGGCCACCTTGATCGCGGCGACCTCGGTACGGGCGGCCGCGTTGCCCGAGGTGTCCATCAGCCAGGCCGACTTCAGGACCAGCAGGCGCAGTTGCTCGATCTCGATCCGGCTGCGGGCGATCCACTCACGGACGACACCCTGGTCGGCGAGCGGGCCGCCGAAGGCGGTGCGGGTCAGGGTCCGGCGGCACATCAACTCCAGGGCGCGTTCGGCGAATCCGACCGCCCGCATGGCGTAGTGCATACGGCCGGGCCCCAGCCGCCCCTGGGCCAGCGCGAACCCCTCGCCCTCGCCGCCGAGCAGGGCGGACACCGGCACCCGCACGTTCTCGAAGAGCACGTCCCCGTGGCCGCACCGGTCGGTGTAGCCGAACATGGGCAGGTCGCGCAGGACGGTGATCCCGGGGGTGTCGCGCGGGATCAGCAGCATGCTCTGCTGCCGATAAGCGGGTGCGCCGGGATCCGAGACCCCCATCAGGATGATCAGCCGGCAGTCCGGGTCCAGGATCCCGGAGGTGTACCACTTGTGGCCGTCGACGACGTACTCGTCGCCGTCCCGGGTGATCCGGGTGCGGATGTTGCGGGCGTCGGAGCTCGCCACCTCGGGCTCGGTCATGGCGAAGCAGGAGCGGATGCGGGCGGCCAGCAGCGGTCGCAGCCAGCGGTCCTGCTGCTCGGGGGTGCCGTAGAGGGCGAGGAGTTCCATGTTGCCGGTGTCGGGGGCCGAGCAGTTGAACACCTCGGGGCCGATGACGGAGCGTCCGGCCAGCTCGGCGAGCGGGGCGTATTCGAGGTTGGTGAGGCCCGCGCCCCAGTCGCCGTGGGCGAGGAAGAGGTTCCACAGTCCCTCGGCGCGCGCCTTCTCCCGCAGTTGCCGCATCACCGGCGGTAGCCGGTGGGGGTCGCCCGCCTCGGCGAGCTGCCGGTCGTGGACGGGCTCGGCGGGCAGGACGTACTCCGACATGAACGCGGCCATCCGCGAACGGAGTTCCTCGGCCCTCGGCGAGAGTCCGAAATCCATGGTGCGGCTCCTTCAGGACCGTGGGGCGAGGATGTCGGCGGCCGTGCGGATCATCGCCGCGATGGTCGGGGGCAGCCGCTCCTGGTCGGGGTCGTGGTGCTTGCCCTCGCGGTGCCTGCGCAGGTTGTGGCCCATGATCGCGGCCATCTTGGTGCGGGCCAGGGCGCGGAACCAGTCGAGGGCGGGCGGTTCGGGGCGTCCGTCGAGGTAGGCGGCGAGCAGTTCCTCCTCGGTGGGCAGACCGGGGACCGCACGGCCGAGGCGGGGGAAGTTGCGGTGGTCGGTGAAGAGGAGGAACCAGGCGAGGTCGATGCGCGGATCGCCGTACTCCCAGATCTCCCAGTCCACGACGGCCGTCGGCCGGTCGCCCCGGCACAGCACGTTGCCGAGGCGGAAGTCGCCGTGCGTGATGGTGGGCGCCGTGCCGTCGGGGACGCGTGCGGCCAGCGCGTCCAGCAATCCCTCGGAACCGGGGCGCAGTTCGCCCGGAACCGCTCGCATGGTGCGGCTCCACCGCTCCAGCTCCCCCGCCGGATCGAGAGGTTCGCGGCCCGCCGCGCTCGCGGTCCCGTGCAGCTCCCGCAGCACGGCGGCCAGGGCGAGCATGCGGGTCCGGCAGCGTCCGGGATCCAGACGGTGCTCGTCGAGGACCGGCTCGACGGCCTCGCCGTCCGCGAACTCCATGGCGAACCACGCGGGTTCGGTCTCGTCCACGGCCACGACGGCCGGGACGGGCACCGGTGACCCGGCGAGTGCGCGCAGGATCCTCGCCTGCCGGAGCACGTCGTTGCGGCCCACGGCGCGCTGTCCGGGCGGCACCGCCTTCACGACGTACGAGACCTCTCCGGCCGTGACGGAGTAGGTGAGGCCCGAGTGGCCGCCGGGCAGGGTGCGCAGGCCGCCCGGCGGGTCGTGCGGGTGCAGGGCGGCAAGCCGTTCGCGGACCCGCCGTGCGAGTTCGGCCACTTCGGTCGTCGTACTCAACTCCCGCTTCCCTTCGGCTCTTTGGGCAGCCGGAGCACGCGCTCGGCCAGGATGTTGCGCTGGATCTCGTCGCTGCCGCCGGCGATGCGGTAGCCGGGGGCGCCGAGCAGGTGCTCGGTCCAGGCGAACGTGCCCCACTCCCCCGTGTCGGCGGCCAGCCGCGGTCCGAGGAGCTGCTGGACGAGGTCGGTGGTGGCGCGCATGGTCGCGGTGGCGTGCAGCTTGCCGACCGATGCCTCGGCGCCCGGTTCGCGGCCGGCCGCCAGCGCGGCCGTCACCCGGAGTCCGGTGAGCCGCTGGACGAGCGTGCGGACGTAGAGGTCGGCCGCCTGCTGCTGTTCTCCGCCGGTGAGCGGGCGGGGCAGCCGCCGGGCGAGGTCCAGGGCGCGCTCGGCGTTGTCCAGGCCGAGGCCGCCGGAGTCGAGGCGTTCGGCGGCGAGCACGGTGAGGGTGACCCGCCAGCCCTCGCCGACCGGCCCGAGCCGGTCGGTGTCGGGCACGAAGACGTCGTCCAGGTAGACCTCGTTGAAGCTGGAGCCGCCGGTCATCTGCCGGATGGGCCGTACGGTCACGCCCGGCGCGTCCATGCGGACCAGGAGGACCGTGATGCCCGCGTGCTTGGGGGCCTCGGGGTCGGTGCGGCAGACGGCCACGCCCCAGGTGGCGACCCGGGCGCCGGACGTCCACACCTTGTGACCGCGCACCACCCAGCCGTCGCCTTCCCGCACCGCCCGGGTGCGGACCCCGGCCAGGTCGGAACCGGCCTCGGTCTCCGAGAAGAGCTGGCAGGCGAGTTCGTCGGTACGGAGCATGGGGCGCAGCCAGCGCCGCTTCTGTTCGTCCGTGCCCCAGATGCGGATGGCGGGGGCGACGAGGTGCCGGGTGACCGGGAAGACCTCGGTGCGGCGCGGCACGTCGAAGGCGGCCTCTTCGGCGCGGTACAACTGCTCGTAGTGCGAGGGGACTTCACGCCCCCCGAACTCGGGTGGCCAGCCGAGGGCGCCCCAGCCCTGGTCGTACCGGGTGCGCTCCCACTGCCGTGTCAGGTCGGTGTGGGCGCGCTCCTCGGCCTCGGTCCAGTTCTCGAAGACCGCCACCGAGTCGTCGCCGCGGCCCCAGTCCTGGTGCGCGGCCCGCTCCTTCGCCACGCCGGCCAGCCAGTTCCGGGCCTCGGCGCGGAACTCCGCCGGCTCGGGAATGCCGCTCATGCTCCTCCGACCTCCCTTCTTCTCCTCGATGCGTCGTTGCGTCTCGTTGCGTCTCGTTGCGTCCTGTTGCGTCTCGACGCGCTCAGCGGGTCAGCACGGTGCAGGCGCTGACGCCCGGCGCCCCGTACACGTGGGTGAAGCCGGCCGCCGGACCACCCGGCACCTGGCGCTCGCCGGCCCGGCCGCGCAACTGCTGGACTATCTCGTGGACCTGGCGCAGCCCGGAGGCGCCGACGGGTTCGCCGTTGGCGATGCAGCCGCCGTCGGTGTTGACCGGCAGCGAGCCGCCGATCCCGGTCGCGCCGAACGGGATGAGCGACTCCTGTTCGCCGTGCGCGCAGAACCCGCACTCGGCGAGGTGCATCACCTCGGCGCCGCTCTCGGTGTCCTGGAGCTGGCACACGTCGATGTCCCCGGGGCCCAACCCTGCTTCCTCGAAGGCGTGTCGCGCGGCGTCCGCGCTCACGCCGGTCGGGGTCCCCGGCGGCGCCCAGGGGCTGAACACCTCGAAGGAGCCGAACCGGCGGGTCCGTACGACGGCCGCCCGCAGCGTGACCGGGGCACCGCCGAGCTCGCGGGCCACGGCGCGGCTGCACAGGACCAGCGCGACCGCGCCCTGACCCGGCGAGCAGAACATGTACCGGGTCAGCGGGTCGTTGACCATGCCGGACGCGAGGATCTCGTCGGCGTCGAGCGGCTTGCGGCGCCACGCGTGCGGGTTGCGCGCGCCGTTGGCGTACGCCTTCTCGGCGACCAGGGCGAGGGTGCGGGGGCTGATGCCGTGGTCGTACATGTACCGCTGGATCTTCATCGCGAAGAACTGCGTGGTGACCATCAGCCCGTCACGCCCGTAGGCCTCGTCGAGCCCCCAGTCGGCGGGCCGCGGGGCGAAGGCGCCGCGCGGGTGCTTGTCGAAGCCGACGGCGAGGGCGACGTCCGCCGCTCCCGACCGGATGGCGTGGACGGCGGACACCAGCGCGCTGCCGCCGGTGGCGCAGCCGTTGCGGACGTTGGTGAACGGCACCCCGGTCAGGCCGAGTTCGGCGACCAGGGTGTCGGCGTTGCCGGCCGCGTCGCTGCCGCCGTACGCGGCCCGTACCCGTGACCACGGCAGTCCGGCGTCCTGGAGAGCGGCGCGCACGGCTTGCACGGCAAGTTCCCGGCCGCTCGCCTCCGTCCGGGCGAAGGAGGTGATCCCGGCACCGCAGACGAGCACGTCCTCGCCGCTCATACGACGGCTCCCGTGGCCCTCGGCACGCCGTCGCCCGCGGTGACGGTGACCGGCATGCCGATCTCCGCGTCCTCGGGCCGGATGTCCAGGGCGGCCAGTACCCGTACGCCTTCGGGGAGTTCGACGTATCCGACGGTGAACGGCGAGAACCCGGCGGCGGGCGGGGCGTACGGCGGCGACTTGGGCGCGTACCGCTGCACGGTCCAGGTCCACAGCGTGCCCGTGGCGGAGAGCACGACCGGCTCGGCCGGTCCCCCGCAGCGGGGGCACCCGGGTCGGGGCGGGTAGGCGGCCACCGCGCAGTCGGCGCACCGGGAGCCGCGCAGCCGGCTCCCGGTCTCCGCCGCGGGGCTCAGCGGCCCTTCCACTGCGGTTCCCGCTTCTCCAGGAAGGCCGCCACGCCCTCCGCCGCGTCCTCGGAGTTGAGCATCACGCCGACGGCGAGGTGTTCCATGACCATCAGGGACTGGATGTCCGCGTCGAGACTCCGGTCGATGGTCATCTTGGTGATCCACATGGTGAACGGGCTCTTGTCGACGAGCTGGTCGGCGAACTCCTCGACGGTGGCGTCGAGTTTGTCGGCGGGCGCCGAGGAATTGATGAGCCCGAACCCGGCGGCCTCGACCCCGGTGAGCAGCTTGCCGGTGAGCATGAGCTCCTTGGTCTTGCGGACGCCGATCATGCGCGGCACGCGGTAGATCGGTCCCGCGCCGCCGAACAGGGCGCGCCGGATGTGGAAGTCGCCGATCAGGGCGTCGTCCGCGGCGATCGCGAAGTCGCAGGAGATCATCAGCTCGAAGCCGCCGGCGGTGACATGCCCTTCGAGGACGGCGATCGACGGGGTCTTCATCGAGTACAGCCGGTCGCAGACCTTGGCCGACAGCACGGCGACGTCGATCGCGTTGGACCTGCCGACGAAGTCGGCCTTGAGGCTGTCCAGGTCGAACCCGGAGCAGAAGGTGTTGCCGCGCCCGCGCAGCACCAGCACGCGCAGTTCGGGGTCCGCGTCGACCTCGGTGATGATCTCGTCGAGGCGGTTGAGGATCGGCACGGTCACGCAGTTCTTCTTGTGCGGGCGGTTCAGCCAGACCCGCGCCACCTGCCCGTCGCGCTCGAACTGGATCTCGTCTTCGACTGCCATGAGTCTCCTCCAACTGAACTGAATTGAGTTCGATTCTGGGGGCGGTAGATGCCCCTGTCAATGGTCGGGAAGATCGACGACCGACGGGTGGTCAGTCGCCGCGGCCGACGAGGCCGAGCAGGCCGGCCAGGCGCAGGGCATGGTCGTCACCCGTGCCGAAAAGCGCCTCGTCGGCTCTGGCGCGGCGCACGTAGAGGTGGGCCGGGTGTTCCCAGGTGAAGCCGATTCCGCCGTGGAGCTGCACGTATTCGGCAGTGGCCAGGCGATAGGCACGGGTGCAGGCGACCGCCGCGGCAGTCGCGGCCACGGGCAGCTCCGGCCGTCGCGCGGCCAGGCAGGCACTCGCGTACGACGACGCGGAACGGGCCCCCTCGACCGCGACCAGGAGGTCGGCCAGCCGGTGTTTGACCGCCTGGAAGGATCCGACTGCCCTACCGAACTGAGTTCGGTGGGACACGTAGTCCAGGGTGGCGTCCAGCGCGTGGGCGCTGCCGCCCACGTGCTCGGCGGCCAGTGCCACCCGTCCGGCGTCCAGCACGGCGGCGGCGATCTCCGGAACCTGCCCCGGCTCGCCGACCGGCTCGGCCGCGGCTCCCGTGAAGCGGACCAGCGCCTGGCGCCGGGTGGGGTCGAGGACGCGGCGCGCCGTACGGCGGCAGGTCGCGGCGTCGGGCGCGCAGGCGAACAGCCGCTCCCCGTCCGGGGCACGGGCGGCGACCAGCAGCAGGTCGGCTCCCTCGCCGTCGGGCACGAAGTCCGCCTCGCCGCGCAGCACCCAGCCGTCGGGGCCGCGCTCGGCCGTGACCCGGGCCGGGTGCAGCAGGCCGGCGACGGTCGCGGTGCGGGCTCCGGAGGCGATGCCCGGCAGCCAGCGTTCGCAGGCCCGCCGGTCGCCGCCGGCCAGCAGGGCCTCCCCGGCCAGCACGACGGCCGGCAGCAGCGGCACGGGACACAGCACGCGTCCCGTCTCCTCCAGGGCGACGGCGAGTTCGGCGAAGGTGTAACCGGCGCCGCCGTACTCCTCGGGAACGGCGAGGCCGTGCACGCCGATCTCACCGGCGAGCCGGTCCCACAGCGCCCGGTCGAATCCGCGCGGGCCCGCGGCCTGCCGGCGGACCTGCTCGGGCCCGCAGGAGCCGGTCAGCACATCCCGCAGAACCGCGCGCAGTTGGCGCTGCTCCTCGGTCTCCAGCAGCAGCTCGGGATCGACGTCGAGCCGGACCATCCGGACCTCCCTCACACCGTGAACCGTCCGCCGTTGGCCAGCAGGACCGCGCCCACGAGATTCGCCGCGTCCTCACTCGCCAGAAACAGGGCGATGTCGGCGATCTCCTCCGGCGTGGCGTAGGGCCGGACCCGTGGATCGGCGAAGCCGCGCCGCAGCGCCGCGGGCGTGCGCGCCGCCATGCCCGTCTCCGTCGGTCCCGGCGCCACCGTGTTGACGCGGACGCCGAACGCGATCGCCTCCTTGGCGACGGCCTGGCTCAGCGCGTGCGCACCGGCCTTCGACGCCGCGTAGTGCGGATAGCCGGCCAGCGTGTCGAAGGCCGAGGAGGAGCCGACGGTGACGACCGCCCCGGATCCGCGGGGCGCCATGACGCGCAGCGCGGCGCGCAGCACGTGGAAGGTGCCGTCGAGGTTGACCCGCAGCACCCGCCGCCACGCGTCGTCGCCCAGTCTCGTGGTCACCTCGGGCGGCCGGCCGTCGAGCAGCGCGTCGGCGATCCACTCCTTGGCGGCGGGATCGTCCACACCGGCCGCGTGCACCACCACGTCCAGGCGTCCGTGCGCCGCCGTCGCGTCCGTGACGGCCCGGTCGACCTGTGCGCGGTCCGCGACGTCCACGGTCAGCGCCTGGGCGCCGGGCAGTTCCTCCGCCACGGCCGCGACGGCGGTGCCGTCGATGTCGGCCGCGAAGACCTCCGCGCCCTGCTCCGCGAGCCGCCGGGCGGCCGCCGCGCCGATACCGGAACCCGCACCGGTGACCAGAGCGACGCGACCGCCGAAACGGCCCGCCCTCCCGTCACCGCGTCCGTCACCGCGTCCGTCATCCATAGCGGTCACCTCTTCCTCCGCTCACCTCACCCTTACTGAACTGACTTCATTTTTGTTACCGTCTCGGCCATGTCAACAGCCAGAGCAAGAGCGGTCCGGCTGACGCGCTGGGGCGGGCCTCCCGTCCTCACCGAACTGCCGAGGCCGGTACCCACGGGCGAGGAAGTGCTGCTGCGGGTCGAGGCGGCCGGGCTGTGCCGGTCGGACCTGCACGTCATCGACGCCGCCGCGGGCGGTCTCCCGTACCGGGTTCCGTTCACCCTCGGCCACGAGGTCGCCGGCCGGGTGCTGGAGCGGGGCCCGCGGGCGGTGGGTCCGGCCGTCGGGGAGCGCGTCGTCGTGTACGGGCCGTGGGGCTGCGGGCGGTGCGCGCACTGCGGCGCGGGCGCGGAGAACTACTGCGACCGGCGACCGGACCTCGACCGGGAACTGGCCGGCACCGGGGCGGGGCTGGGCCGCGACGGCGGGATGGCCGACACGGTACTGGTGCCGTCCGGGCGGCTGCTGGTCCCGGTGGGCGACCTGGACGCGGTCCAGGCGGCGCCGCTGACCGACGCCGGGCTCACCGCGTACCACGCGGTCGCCACCGTCGGGGCCCCGCTCGCCGACGGCGCGAGTGTGGTCGTTCTCGGTGTCGGCGGGCTGGGTCACCTCGCGGTCCGGATCCTGCGGGCCACGACCACCGCACAGGTGCTGGCCGTGGACGTGCGGGAGGAGGCGCTGACCCTGGCCGACGCCTGCGGCGCGCACTTCGCGACGCTGCCGCGGCCCGACACCGCCCGGGTCCTGCGGGCCCGGACGGGCGGGACCGGGGCGGTGGCCGTGTTCGACTTCGTCGGCAGTCGCGCCAGCCTCGAACTCGGCGTCGCCGTACTGCGGGCCGGCGGGGACCTGGTCGTCGTCGGCAGCGGGGGCGGTGAACTGACGGTCCGCAAGCCCGGCGCGCTCCCTCCCGGAACGCGGATCTCGCTGCCCTTCTGGGGGACCGTGCCCGAGCTCCGGCGGGTGGTCGCACTGGCCCGGGAGGGCGCCCTGCGCGTGGAGGTCGAGCGGTACCCGCTGTCGGGCGCGCCGGAGGCGTTCGAGAGGCTGCGCGCGGGCGCGGTTCGGGGGCGCGCGGTCGTCGTTCCGGACCGAGCTTCCGACTGAGCTTGCGGCCGAGTCCATGAGGCCGAGTCCCGGGCCGAGCCACGGCCCGAGCCCCGGGCCCAGTTGCGGGCCGAGCCCCGGCCCGAGTGCCGAACCGCGTCCCGGGCCGCGTCCCGGGCCGAGGCGACGACGCGGCCGAAACCGCACTGCCGAAGCGCACCCTCACCGACCTCTCGACTACAGAAGTGAGTTCAATTAGCGTCTTATCCCATTCGGTGACACAGAGGCGGAGGACTGCCCATGGGCGCGGACACAGTGGATCTGCTGGTGATCGGCGGCGGCATGGCGGGGCTCTCGGCCGCCGCCCGGGTGGCGGCCGAGGGCGGCTCGGTGGTGCTGGTGGAGAAGGCGGAGCGCACCGGCGGCTCCGCCCGCTTCGCCGGCTTCATCTGGACCGCCCCCACGGTCGAGGAGTTGCGCCGGGTCAACCCGGACGGCGACCCGCAGCTGGCCGCGGCCCTGGTCGGCGGATTCGCCGACGGGGTGGCCTGGGTCCGGTCGCTCGGCGTGGAGTGCAGGCCCCCGGTGCCCGTTCTCGGCTTCGGCCGCGGACATCAGATCGACACCAACCACTACCTCGACACCTGCGAACGGCTCGTCCGCGACCACGGCCAGGAGGTGCTGACCGCCACCTGGACCCGCACCCTCCTGACGGAGAACGGCCGGGTGACGGGGGCCGAGTGCCTCCTGCCGGACGGTTCGGCACGCCGTATCGAGGCCGCCTGGACCCTGCTCGCGACCGGCGGCTTCCAGGGCGACCCCGAGCTGCGCGCCCGGCACCTCCACCCGCAGGCCGCGGAGGTCGCACTGCGGGCCAACCCGCACAGCCGCGGCGACGGACTGGCGCTCGGCCGGGCGGCCGGGGCGGAGTTCGGTGCGAAGGACGCCGGTTTCTACGGCCACCTGATGCCGGCGGGCGTCTCCCTGGCCGATCCAGCACGCTTCGTCGACCTCGCGCTCTACTACAGCGAGCACGCCCTGCTGTTCGACACCGAAGGCGAGCGCTTCGTCGACGAGACGGTCGGCGACCACCTCACCGCCATGGCCCTGCTGGACCGGCCGCGGGCCCGCGGCCTGCTGGTCGCGGACGCGCGCGTGCACCGGGAGTGGATCAGCGCCTCGTACGTGGAGGGCATCCCGGGCGTCGACAAGTTCCAGCTGTGCCATCGCGCCGGAGCCCGCTGCGCGGTGGCGGAGGATCTGGCGGACTTCGCGTCGATGCCCGAGGAGTGGTGCTATCCCGGCGCCGTGATCCGGGACCGCATCAGGGAGTTCAACGCCGAAGCGGCATCGGGCGCGGCCCCGGCGCCCGGCCGCCTGCTGGACTCGCGCCCGCTGGACGAACCGCCTTTCTACGTCGTCGAGGCCGCTCCGGCGGTCACGTTCACCTTCGGCGGCCTGCTGATCGACTCGGCGGCCCGTGTCCTGAGCGGGCCCTCGGTCGCGGGCGCCGGCGGGCACGGTCCCGTCCCCGGGCTGCTCGCGGCCGGCGCGGACGCGGGCGGGCTGTACCGGCGTGCCTACGCGGGCGGCCTCGCCCCCGCCCTGGTCTTCGGGCTGGCGGCGGCCCGTACCGCGCTCGCCGGGAAAGCCGCGGCCGGCGGCCGCTGAGACCGCCCGCCGGGCGGCACGCACAAATCCCGTGCACGAGTCTTGCCCGCCCGGCGCCGCAGTGCCTAGCTTACTGAAGTGAGTTCACTTTGACTTGGCGTCGGCCACGGTGCCCGTACGTCCCGCACGCGTGGCGTGAAACGCGCTCTTCCCCGAGGGAGGGACTGTGAGTCAGTTCCTGCTTGTCCTGGTCAGCGGTGTGGCGAGTGGAGCCGTGTACGGCCTCATGGGCCTCGGGCTGGTCATCATCTACCGGGCCACGGACGTCGTGAACTTCGCGATGGCGTCGCTCGCGACCCTGGGCCTGTACGTGGCGGTCACGCTGCACGACCGCGGCGTGGCGACCGTGCTCGGCCTGCTCGCCGCAATCGCCGTCACCGTCGCGGCGGGCCTGCTGGTGCGCGAGACCGTGATCCGGCCGCTGGGCCAGGGGCAGCTGTTCTCCGCGCTCGTGGTGACCATGGGGGTCTCACTGATCGCCGAGAACCTGGCCGGGTCGGTCTGGGGCGAGCAGCCCAGGGACTTCCCCAACCTGGTGGACGGCACCGTGCGCTGGTCGGGCGCGGCGCTGCCGGTGCAGAGCCTGGTGACGATCGGTGTCGCCGCGGTGGCGATGGCGCTGGTGGGCTACCTGTTCTCGCGCACCACGCTCGGCTCGGCCATGCGGGCCGTGGCCGAGTCGGCCGAGACGGCCCGGGTGGTCGGCCTCGGCGCCCAGCGGCTGGCCCGGATCTCCTGGGCCCTCGGGCTGGGCCTCGCCGCGCTGGCCGCGTGCCTGTACGCACCGCGCTCGGGCCTGGCGACCACGGCGCTCACCGCACCGCTGTTCCGGGCCTTCGCCGGCATCTTCCTGGGCGGTCTGACCAGCATGTACGGCGCCGTCGTCGGCGGGCTGGCCATCGGTGTCCTGGACAACCTGGCGGCCAACTACGTCTCCGCCGGCTTCCGCGACACGTTCGTGTTCTCGTTCACCGTGCTGGTGCTGCTGATCCGCCCCCAGGGCCTGTTCGGCACCCGCACCTTCCAGCGCGTCTGAGGGGTCGCATCGATGGTCTTCAACCGTTCCGTCCTGGCGAGGGCCGCCCTGGGACCTGCCGCAGGGGCGGTGCTCATGGTGTTCATGGCCGCCGGCGCGATCCCGGCCTACCAGATGTACTCGGTGGCGCTGGCGGCCGTGTACACGATCGTCGTCCTGTCGGTCGGCCTGCTCGCCGGCTGGTCCGGCATCTGGTCGGTGGGCCACCCCGCGTTCTTCGCCATCGGCGCCTACTTCGCGGCGTACGGCAGCTCGCACGGCTGGGCGCTGGAGGCGGTGGTCCTGGGGGCGGTCGCCGTCGGTACCGCCCTGGGCGCCTTCCTCGGCTACGCGGGCGCCCGGTTCTCGGTGCTCTACATCGCCCTGCTGACCCTCGCCTTCACCACGGTGACCCTGGAACTGGTCAACAGGTGGAGCAGCGTGACCGGGGGCGACCAGGGCGTGCCGGTGCTCCAGTTGCGCAGCTCCCTGGGCCTCGGCACGTTTCCGGGCGGTGGCACGGAGTCCCAGTACCTCGCGGTGGGCGCGGCGGCCGTGGTCCTCGCCCTGGCCGTGCCCGCCCGCGCCTCGGCGCTGCGGATGCGCCTGGTGGCCGCCAAGTCGCATCCGATGGCCGCCCGTACGGCGGGTATCGCGCCGGAGGCCCAGTCCTCGCTGTCGTTCGCGGTGAGCGGGGCGTGCACGAGCTTCGCGGGCGTGCTGCTCGGCCTGATCACCGGGTTCGTCAGCCCGGACCCGTTCTCGCTCGCCTTCGGCATCTCGCTGATCGCGGCGTGCGTGCTCGGCGGGGTCGGCTCGGTCCTCGGCGCCGTGGCCGGCGGCGTCTACCTGACCTGGAGCCCCTCGCTCTCGTCCACCGTGGGGATGCCCCAGCCGGTGGTGCAGGGCGTCGTCCTGATCGCGATCCTCCTCTTCCTGCCCGCGGGCGTCGTACCCTCCCTCGCCGGGCCCGCGCGCGGGATCCTGCGGCGGGTACGGCGGCGGCCGGGAGCCGGGCAGCCGCCGATCCCCGGGCCTTCCGCGGAACGGCCGGAGTCCGGGGGACCGCCGATCGCCGAGTCCTCCGCACCCCTCCCGCCCGCCGCTCGCCCGTCGGGGGCCGGCGGCGAAGCCCCCGCTCTCCTCCGGCTGGAGCACGTGTCCGTCGCCTACGGCGGACTCAAGGCCCTGGAGGACGCCTCGCTGTCCGTGCGGCAGGACGAGATCCTGGCCGTCATCGGGCCCAACGGGGCGGGAAAGACAACGCTGTTGAACGTCCTGTCGGGCCTGACCGGCAGCGGACGCGTCAGCGGCGCCGCGGACTTCGCCGGTCGGCCACTGCTCAGGACAAGGGCGACGGCGCGACGGCGGCTGGGCATCGGCCGTACCTTCCAGCACGCCGAGGTGTTCTCCGAACTCACCGTCGCCGAGAACGTGTTGTGCACCCGCCGCCGTATCACGGCCCGCGACCGGGAGGCCGTCGCGCAACTGCTGCGCTCCGTGGGCCTCGCGGACGTGGCGGACCGCCGCCCGGCGGAGCTGCCCTTTGGTCTGCAGAAGCGCCTCGACCTCGCGCGGGCGATGGCGGAGAGGCCGCGGCTGCTGATCCTGGACGAGCCGTTCGGCGGCCTCGACGCGGGCGAACGGGCGTTGCTGGCCGGGCACATCAGGCGGCTCAACGCCGAGGGCACCGCCGTGGTCGTCATCGACCACGTCCTCGACGACCTCTTCTCCGTCGCCCACCGGGTGCTCGCCTTCGACTTCGGCCGCACCATCGGCGACGGCACCCCGGACACCGTGCTCCAGGACCCGAAGGTGCGGTCGTCGTACCTGGGAACGGTCGGCGACCGGGCCCGGCTGCCGGACGCCGTGGGGCGGCAGAGCCTGATCCGGCTGCGCGGGACGGGCCACTCGTACGGCGGTGTGGTCGCCCTGCGGGACGTCGACCTCGACGTCCGCGAGGGATGCGTGCTCGGTGTCGCGGGGGCCAACGGCGCGGGCAAGAGCACCCTCGCCGGGATCCTGCACGGCTCGCTCCGCCCCGCGCACGGCGTACGGGAGTCGGCCGGCTCCGTACGCACGAGTCTGGCCCCCGAGGGCCGCGGACTGTTCAAGACGCTGTCGCTGCGCGAGAACCTGGAGGTCGCGGCGTACGCGGCCGGCATCACCGGCTCGGAGCTGCGCGAGCGGCTGGAGGAGACCGTCCAGTGGCTGCCGACCCGGCTGCGGGACCGGATGTCCGCCCCGGCCGCCGGACTGTCGGGCGGCGAGCAGCAGATGCTCGCCATCGCCCGGGCGCTGATCGCCCGGCCGGACGTCCTGATCGTCGACGAACCGGCCCTCGGGCTGGCGCCCGCCCTGGTGGACGAGGTGTACGACCGGCTGACCGGGCTGACCCACGACGGCCTGACGGTGGTGCTGCTGGAGCAGTCGCTCGGCCGGGCCCTGACCGTCTGCCACGAGGTGGCCGTCCTGCACGAGGGCGTCGTCGCCGCTCAAGGGCGGCCGGGTGACCCGGAGTTCGCGGCTCTGGCGGAGTCGGCGTACTTCAGCGGCGGCCCGGTGTCCGCCACGACCGCGGCGGCCACCGCCCGGACCTCCCGAGTGAAGTGAATTCCCCTAGCGAGCGCCACATCCGTCGCGCCCGTTGTGATCGTTGTGAACGAGGTAGACCGTGTTCAGGACATTCAGCAGATTCCGCCGTGCGGCGGGAGCGACAGCCGTTCTCGCCGCGATGGCCCTGACCGCGAGCGCGTGCGCGGGTCAGGACTCGGCGTCGGCGAGCGGCGGCTCCGCCGAGATCCACATCGGCGCGTGGCTGCCCCTCACGGGCTCCACCGCCACGTACGGCGTGGGCGAGAAGGCGGGCGCCGACGCGTACTTCAAGATGCTCAACGCCCAGGGCGGCGTCAACGGCCGCAAGATCGAGTGGACCGTCAGGGACAACGCGGCCGATCCGCAGCAGACCGTGCAGATCGCACGTGAACTGGTCGGCCAGGACAAGGTCGTGGCCATCGTCAACGCGAACGGCACCTCCCAGGCGGAGGCCGCCTTCCCGTTCGTCCTCACCCAGTCCAAGGTGCCGGTCCTCAACGAGGTCGGCGGCGCCGAGAACTGGTACAAGCCGCCGCGCGCCGGCCTGTTCGGCACCCAGACGCTCTACGAGGACCAGGCCGCCGCGGTCGCCGCGTGGGCGGTGCAGGACGGTGCGAAGAAGATCCTCGTCGTGCACAGCGACCCGGCCGCGTTCGTGAACGTGGCCGAACAGGTGGAGCCCGTCGCGAAGAAGCTGGACCCCTCGGTCGAGGTCGACCGGCTGCCGGTCAAGTACCAGACCACCGACTACACGCCGGTGATCAGCAAGGTGAAGTCGGCGAAGCCGCAGGCGGTCATCCTGATCCTCACCTCGCCCGAGGCGGCCGCCTTCCTCAAGGAGGCCAAGCTGCAGGGCCTGTCCCTGCCCACGTACGCCTACGCCCCGGTGGCGGCCGAGTCGACGATCGCGCTGGCCAAGGACGCCGCCGAGGGGCTCAAGGCCGTCCAGCTGGTCAAGGCGCCCTCGGACGACGACCCGGCGGTGAAGGAGTTCCGGACGGCGATGGCCAAGTACGAGCCGGGCCAGACCGCGGGCTTCCTCGCTCTGTGGGGCTGGAGCAACGCCAAGGTCTTCGCGGAGATCGCGAAGACCGTCAAGGGGTCTGTCACGGCCCAGTCCCTCACCGACGCCTACCAGAAGGCGACCAAGGTGGACCCGGGGGTGTCGCCGGTCATGAGCTTCAGCGCGAGCAACCACCTGGGGACGCGCAGTGTGCAGAAGGTGGTGGTGAAGAACGGCGTCTGGACGTCCGTGGGCGACTTCTACACTCCCCCGTCCCGCGGCTGACCGTCTGCCTCGGCGACGCGGTTCCGCCCGCCTCGGGCGCTTGGGGCGAGGCGGGCGGACCGCGGGATGTCCTTCGGGAAGGTCAGCCGAGCGTGCTCCAGAACGCGCAGTGGTGGCGGAACCCTGCCGTGCGGGTGGGGACGATGTGGTCCGGGGCCAGGGAGAGCACCGTCTGCCGGGACCACCGCGGCGACGACGGGCCGTTCGGGTCGGCGGTGCGGGCGAAGCGGGTCCAGTAGTCGATCATGGTGTCGGCGAGCCGGTGCTGGGCGGCGGTCAGCTCGCGGGGACGGCCGCCCAGGTCGAACAGGTAGGGGAGTTCGCTCGCGTGCGGTGCGCCGAGCGGGAACGGCGGAGCGCCCGGGGTGAGGGGCCGCGCGTGCTCGTCGGCGAACTCGTAGCGCCAGAGCGGCACACGGGCCGCGAGCAGACCGGCGGTGCGCGCCGTCGGGCAGGCGAAGTTCGCGTCGCCGATGACCGCGCCGAACACCGGGCCCCCGTCGGCGGGGTGCACCGGGTACTCGCGGACGACCGCCTTCGCCTGACCCGGGGAGGGGAAGAAGGCGGCCACGACGTCGGGCCAGGTGGCCGGGGTGACGGGGTTGCCGGCCTGGATGATGCCGGCCGCCCAGCCGTTGCCCTCGTCGTGGTTGTTCCCGATGAGCACGGGGACGAGGTGGAAGCGGCCGGCGGCGACCGCCGCCGCGGGATCGGCGGGCAGCAACGGGGTAGCGTAGGCGGGTTGTTGGTCGGTGTCCTGGACTGCGAGCAGCCGGGAGACGGGCACGCGCCGCAGACAGGCCAGGACGTCATGGGACGAGCCGCAGCCGGCCTTCGCCGCGAGGTCCGCGCCCGCGCCGCGTGCCGTGGACAGCGGGACGGCGGACGGTGCGAAGGGGCGGTCGGGGCTGCCGGTGCACGCGCCGCTCTCGATGATCGCCCGGTCGAAGAGCCCGGCGGCGGGTGAGGCGAGCTGGGCGCAGACGCTGTATCCGCCCGCGGACTCGCCGGCCAGCGTCACGTTGTGCGGGTCGCCGCCGAAGGCCCGGATGCCGTCGCGGACCCAGCGCAGTGCCGCCTGCTGGTCGGCCAGGCCGAAGGTGCCGGAGCCGGGCAGTCCCGAGTGCGCGAGGAAGCCGAGGGCCCCCAGGCGGTAGTCGACGGTGACGACCACGACGTCTCCCCGGATGGCCATGCGGTGGGCGTCGTAGGAGCCGGCCGCGCCGGTGGTGAGACCGCCGCCGTGCAGCCACACGATCACCGGCCGGGGGCGTTCCGGCGCCGCGCCGTCGGGGGTCGTGACGTTCAGGTGGAGACAGTCCTCGTCGGTGCTGCCACCGGGCACCTCACCGGCCGGCTGCGGACAGGCGCTCGCGGGCCGGGTCGCGTCCCGGGTCCCCGCCCAGGCAACCGCGGGGCGCGGCGCCGCCCAGCGCAACGCGCCGACCGGGGCCGCCGCGTAGGGGATCCCCTCGAACGTGCGGTACCCGTCGTGCGCGGCTCCCCGCACCAGGCCGTCACGCGTATACACCGTCGTGGCGACGGCGGGCCCGGCAGCCGGCGCCGGAGCCCATGCCGTCGCGAACACGACGGTCAGGGCACAGGCCAGGGTGGTCAAGGTACGGTGCATGGTCGTCGTCTCCCCCTTGAGGTCGGTCATCTCGCCCCCGCGGCCGGTGCCTTGCCCCCACCGCCGGTGGTCTCGCCCCTGCAGCCGGGCGTCTTGCCCTCGCCGTCAGCGGTCTCGCCCCTGCAGCCGGGCGTCTTGCCCCCGCCGTCAGCGGTCTCGCCCCTGCAGCCGGGCGTCTTGCCCCCGCCGTCAGCGGTCTCGCCCCTGCGGCCGGGCGTCTTGCCCCCGCAGTCGGGTCATCTCGCGCCCGTGGTCAGCGGTCTCACCCCGCGGTCGGGCGCTTGCCCTCGCCGTCAGCGGTCTCGTCCCTGCGGCCGGGCGTCTTGCCCCCGCAGTCGGGTCATCTCGCGCCCGTGGTCAGCGGTCTCACCCCGCGGTCGGGCGTCTTGCCCCGCCGTCAGCCGTCTCACCCCCGCGGTCGGCTCGTCCCGCGCCCGTGGTCAGCTGCCGCCCATGCCGCCCTGGGCGGCGATCATGGTGGTCGGCAGTGCGCGGACGGCGTGCTCCAGGCCGGGTGCGAGGGTGCCGAGGCGTCCTGTGCAGGCGTCGATGCGGGCCCGGAGGGTCTTCTGGTCCTGCCGTGACACGACCGTGCGGACCCGGCCTGCCGCGGCCAGGGCCAGCAGCACGGCGTCGGCGGCGAGGACCACCCGCAACGTCATGACACACGCTCCACCGGCAGTCGCGCCGCCACCTCGAACCCGCCGCCGGGCAGCGGGCCCGCACGCAGGCTGCCGCCCACCAGCCGCGCCCGTTCCCGCATCCCCAGGAGCCCGCGCCCCGACCCCGCGGTGCCCGAACGCCCCTGCGGTGTACGGCCGTTGTCGACCACCGTCACCGTCAGGCACTCTCCTTCCGCCGCGACCGCCACCCGCACCCGCACCTCGTCGGCGCCGGACGCATGGCGCAGGGTGTTGGTGAGTGCCTCCTGGACGATCCGGTAGGCCGCGAGGTCCACTGCGGCCGGCAGTCCGTCGGTGGTGCCGTCACGGTCCACGTGCACGGTCATCCCGGTTGCCCGGACGGTGTCGGCCAGTTCGTCCAGACGAGCCAGCGAGGGGCCCGGCTGCCGCAGCTCCCCGCTCCCTTCCGCTGCCGCTTCGGGCCCGAACGCCCGGAGCAGCAGGCGCAGTTCGCCGAGCGCGGACCGGGCGCCCGACTCGATGGCCCGCAGCGCCTGGCGGGCCTGTTCGGGCTGCCGGGTGAACACGTCGTCGGCGGCGCCCGCCTGGATGACCATCACCGACAGGGTGTGTGCCACGACGTCGTGGACCTCGCGCGCGATCCGTGCCCGCTCCTCGACCACGGCCCGGCGCGTCTCCGACCTGGTCCGGGCCCGCTGCGCCCTGCGCCACTGCCCGGCGGTCCATGCGAGGACCACCGTCAGCAGGTAGACCGCGAGCCCTGCGGGACCGCCGGCCGCGAAGGCCGGTGGTCCGGGCAGGCACATCGCCACGACCGCCCGCACCGACACCCGCCGCGGGCGGATCGCCGACAGCACGCACAACGCGACCTGCGCCGCGAGCAGCGCCCCGGTCAAGGTCACCGCGGGCAGCAGCGCCCACACCGCGAGCCCCGCCGCCGCGGTCACGGCCAGTACGGCGGCCGGGGCCCGCACCACCCACCGCAGGGCGCCGACCTGAACGAGGACCAGGGCCACGGCCGCGGGCAGTCGCCCGACGTGTTCCGCGCCGGCGACGAGTACCGAGGTGCCGAGGACGGCGAGCACCAGACCGGCCGAACCCCACCACAGGGCCCGGGCCGCCCGGGGCGACGGCTCCTCCCCCGCCTCCCCTGCTTCCCCCGCTTCGCCCGCTTCCCCTGCTTTCCCTGCGAAGTCGTCGTCCGGCTGCCTGTTGCTGCGGTCCACGCCTCAACCCTATCCAGCGGCGTGCGCCGAGCCACTTCGGATGACCGCCACCCGCACCCGGGTCGCGGCGTCCGTCGGGCACGCCGCGACCGTCCGGCGCGCCCCATGGCCGGATCACGCCACCGATTCCGCCCGGATAGCCCGCATTATCTACCTATAAACACGAGCATTTATGCCAACGTCTTGACGCACGCCGAAACGGAGGGCACGCTGATCGCTATAGTTTCCGGAGTTGCGCAAGTCTGCGCATGAGCGTGTCGGTGCAAAGTAGAGACGGTATTCCTCCTTTAGACGGCGCGGTGCTCACTTCCGAGACGGGACACTGACCCGACGGAACGTTCTGGAACCATCCTCCTTCACGTGCTCATTTCTCCTTTCTTCTTCGCCAACAGCGCTGTTTTTCCGACGAGAAAACGTTGTCAGGGGTGAGCTGGCCATGAAGGCGTCCGATGTCCTGATCAGCGGTCTGGGCACCTTTCTGCCCGACCGGGTACCTATGGGATGGGCAGTCGAACGGGGACTGATCGACGGGACCGCGGCAGCGGAATACGGAATAACGAGTGTCACCGTCGCGGGCGATATTCCCGCGCCCGAGATGGCGGTACGGGCCTGCCGGCAGGCGCTCGAAAGATCGGGCCTGAATCCGGCCTCCCTCAGCTTATTGCTCTACGTCAGCGTGTGGTATCAGGGCCCCCACGGCTGGTGCCCGCAGTATTACGTGCAGCGGCACACGGGCGCGGGCCAGGCCACCGCGGCCGAGATCAGACAGGGCTGCATGGGCATGTTCTCCGCCCTGGAGCTCGCGGCGGGTCACCTGATGGCCTCGCCCGAGCACGAGGCCGCACTGGTCACCTCCGGCGACAACTTCACCTCGGAACTGCTGGAACGCTGGCGGTTCAGCCCCCATTTCGTCATGGGCGACGCGGGCTCCGCCGTCGTCCTCAGCCGGCGCGAGGGGTTCGCCCGGCTCAAGTCCGTCAACGCGGTCACCCTCCCCGAGTACGAGGCCATGCACCGCGGGCCCGAGCCCCTTTTCCCGCCGGGAGCCGGTCTGCCGGGCAAACTCGACTTCGGCGACTCCAAGCACCGCTGGCTGGAAGGCCCCGACCGGGATCCGGCCGGCCCGCTGAAACTCGTGGCGGCCCAGGACGAACTCGTCGGCCGCACACTCGACGAGGCCGGAATCACGATGGACGACGTATCCCGCGTCGCCTATGCGAACGGGTCACGGGAACGCGTCGAGGGACGCGCAATGGTGCCGCTCGGTCTGCCGATGTCCCTTTCCACGTGGGAACAGGGGCGCACCGTCGGCCATATCGGCGCCAGTGACCAGGTGGTGGCCCTGGAACAGCTGCTGCTTTCCGGGGAACTGCGCCGCGGAGACCATTTCCTGATGCTCGGCGTGGGGCCCGGACTGAACATCGCGTGCGCCGTGATCGAGATCATCGAGACTCCGCACTGGTCCTCCGCCCATCCGGCCACCGCCGCGTGAAAGGCGTCGCATGGATTTCAGCCTGAGCGCCCGGCAGAAAGAACGGTACGCGCGGACGAAAGCGGCCGCGCACGAGCTTGCCGCGGATTCCACCGCGGTCGGATTCCGCCGGGACCGCTGGAGGAGAACCGCCGGTCTCGGACTGCTCGGCGCGGCCGTACCGGAGGAGCACGGCGGTACGGGCCTCGGTGCCCTGGACACGGCCCTCCTGTACGAGGCGGCGAGCGAGGGCGGCGCGGACACCGGACTGCTGTTCGCCGCCGCGGCCCATCTCTTCGCCTGCGTCCGGCCGGTGCTGGAGTTCGCCCTGCCGGAAACCCGGAAGACGCTGCTGCCCGCCCTGTGCTCGGGGGAGCTGGTCGCGGGGAACGCCATGACGGAACCCGAGTCGGGCTCGGACGTCTCCCGGCTGACGACCCGGGCCACCAGGGTCGAAGGCGGATATCTCCTCGACGGGGTCAAGAGTTTCGTCAGCAACGGCCCGGTCGCCGATCTCTACGTCACCTATGCGACCACCGACCCGGCCGGCGGCTACTTCGGTTCCACCGCCTTCGCCGTGGACCGCGGCTCCCCCGGTCTCACCGCCGGACCAGCGCTGGCCAAGTCCGGCCTCGCGACCTGCCAGGCCGGCGAGGTGGTGTTCACCCGGTGCTTCGTGCCGGACGAGCGGGTGCTGGGCAGCCCCGGGCAGGGGCAGCTGGTGTTCCAGACGTCGATGCGGTGGGAGCGTTCCTGTCTGTTCGCGATCTACCTGGGCCGGCAGGAGCGTGTCATCCGGCGTTGCGTGCAACACGCCCGGGAACGACGGCAGTTCGGCAAGCGGCTCGCCGACCTCCAGCCGGTCGCGGACCGGCTGGCGGACATGAAGCTGCGGCTGGAGAGCGGGCGGCTCCTGCTCTACCGGGCCTGTACCGAGATCGACGGCGGCCAGGACCCCTCCCTGTGGGTGGCCATGGCGAAACTGGCCGTGTCCGAGGCCGCGGTCGCCACCGCACTCGACGCCGGCCGGATCTTCGGGGGCCGCGCCTTCCTGACCGAGTACGGGATCGAGGAGGAGATGCGCGACGCCCTGCCCGCCACGACCTTCTCCGGCACCTCCGACATCCAGCGGCAGCTGATCGCCCGGGGGATGGGCCTGTGAGCGCCGACGGAAGGGCGAGCCGCCCCAGGGCACTGATCCGCGACGAGGCGGTGAGCCGCGACCGGGCGGTGAGCCTCTACAGCCTGGTGGTCGACGCGGCCGCCCGGACACCGGACGCGCTCGCGGTCCAGGACCTCCGCGGCGGCCTCGGCTACGGCGCGCTGGACGCGCTCGCGGACACGTACCTGGCCGCGCTGCGCAGCCGCGGTGTCCGCCCCGGCGACCGGGTCCTGGTGTGGACGGACAAGACGACCGAGGCGGTGGCCGTCGCCCAGGCGGTGTTACGGAGCGGCGCGATCCATGTCCCCGTCCCCCGGGCCAACCCCCGGGAGCGGGTCGCCCGGATCGCCGCCGACGCCCGCCCGGCGCTGATCGTCACGGACCACGACGACCGCGTCCCCGGCGCCGCCTGCGTACCCGTCGGGGATCTCCTTCGGGAGCCGGCGTACGGACCGGCAGAGGCGCATCACCCGGTCCGCCCGGCCGACCCCGCGTACATCCTGTACACCTCGGGTTCGACGGGGACCCCGAAGGGCGTCTGCCTGAGCCACGGGAACGCGCTCGCGTTCGTGGACTGGGCCTGCCGCGAGCTCGACCTCACCGCGGCCGACCGGCTCGCGAACCACGCCGCGTTCGGCTTCGACCTCTCGGTGTTCGACCTCTACGGGGCCTTCCGGGCCGGCGCCTCGGTGCATCTCGTCGGCGAGACCCTCGCCCAGGCGGCGGGACCACTGGTCGACTTCCTGCTGGAGAGCCGGATCACGGTCTGGTACTCGGTGCCGTCCGCGCTGGTGCTCATGGCCGAGTACGGCGAACTGCTGGAGCGCGGGCCGGGAGCGCTGCGGGCGTGCGTCTTCGCCGGCGAACCCTTCCCGCTGAAGCGGCTGAAGGAGCTGCGCCGCGCGTGGCCCGGCGTCCGGATGCTCAACTGGTACGGCCCGACGGAGACCAACGTCTGCACCTCGTACGAGGTGACGGCCGCCGACCTCGCGCGCACCACGGCCGTACCGATCGGGTCGCCCGTGGCCGGGGACACGGTCTCGCTGGAGGACGGCGAGATCGTGGTCGAGGGCCCGACCGTCATGCTCGGCTACTGGGGCGGGGAACCCCGGACCGGCCCCTACCGCACCGGTGATCTCGGCCGGTACGACGCGGCCGGCCGGCTGGAGTACCGGGGCCGGGCCGACGACATGGCGAAGGTCCGCGGCTACCGGATCGAGCCGGCCGAGGTGGCCGCCGTGCTCGTCGCGCACGAGTCGGTGCGCGACGCCGTGGTACTCGTCGTGGGCACCGGTCTGGACGCGCGGCTGCACGCCTTCGTGGTTCCCGAGACCGGCCCCGAGGCCGCCCCCGACACCGGCACCCGTACCGGCCCCGGCCCCGAACGCGGGCCCGCGCTCCTGGAGTTGCGTCGGCACTGTGCACGGTTCCTGCCGCCGTACATGGCCGTCGACGCCGTGCACGTGGTCGACGGTTTTCCCCGCACGCCGAACGGCAAGGTCGACCGCGCCGGACTCGGTGGCCTGGTGGCGCGGGGAGTGCGCGCATGACCGGCGGCACGGCCTGGGACGCCTTCTGGTCGACGCTCCCGGCCGAACCCGGAGCGGCGCTGTGGGACTCGTCGCCCCGGGTGACCGCCGAGCTTCATCTTCCGCTCTTCCGTGACCATGCCGACCCCGCGCTGCCGCTGGTCGACCTCGGGTGCGGCAGCGGCCGGCAGACGCAGTGGCTGGCCGGGCACTTCCGGCGGGTCGTCGGGCTCGACATCGCCGAGGCCGCGGTGGAGCTGGCCGCCGCGTCGCACGCGGCGCCCAACACCACCTACCGCCGGGCCGACCTCCTCGACGAGGACACCGTCGCGGCGCTGCGCGCGGAGCTCGGCGACGTCAACGTCTACATGCGCGGGGTGCTGCACCAGCTCGCGCCGGACGACCGCGCGAGGTTGCTGACGACGATCAGGTGCCTGCTCGGCAAGGCCGGGATCCTGTTCGCCCAGGAACTGACCGAACGCACCGGCTGGTACGTCGCCGAACTGCTCGCCGGCGGTGCGCACCTGCCGAAGACGGCCGGTCTCGCGGCCCGCTTCGACTTCGGCGCCCGCGTCGCGCCCTCCCACGACGGGCGGCTGCGGCTGCTCTTCGAAGGAGGCGGATTCGACGTGGTCGCCGACGGCGACATAGCCCTGCACACCACGGAGCGCACGTCCGACGGGCGACCGCTGGAACTGCCGACGAGGTACCTCGTGGCGCGTGCATCGGCACGGCCCTCACCCCCGGAGGAAGAACATGACGGACCCTGACCGCCCGCTGCTCCTCGACCAGTTGCTCCGCTATGTGCGCGAGGAACTCGAAGCGGGCGTGCCCGCCGACTCGATCACCCCCGACAGCCCGCTGCTGGAGATGGGGGTGCTGGACTCGGTCCGCACCGCACGCCTCCTGGCGCACATCCGCACCGCGTACGACGTCCGGGTGCCGCCCGTGCGGATGACCGGTGAGCACTTCCGCACGCTGGAGACGATCACCGACCTGATCCTGCAGCTCCGCTCGCAGGCCGCCGCCCTCTGACCGAAGACCGGAGACTGGAGAACCGATGATTCACGACTACGACATCGGCATCGTCGGCGGCGGCCCGGCCGGTTCGACCGCCGCGTCCTACCTGGCCAGGGCCGGTCTGTCGGTCGCGGTCTTCGAGAGCGAGTTCTTCCCCCGGGAGCATGTGGGCGAGTCGCTGGTTCCGGCGACCACGCCGGTGCTGCTGGAGATCGGCGCCATGGAGAAGATCGAGGCGGCGGGTTTCCCGCGCAAGTACGGCGCCGCGTGGACGTCGGCCAACGCGGACGGGGTGGACCCGCTCGGCTTCCAGGTCCACGACCACGGCCTCGGCGCGGCCGACGTGCTGTTCAACGAGCGCGACCAGTTGGGCGTCGACCGCGACTACACCTTCCACGTGGACCGCGGCCGGTTCGACCACATCCTGCTCAAGCACGCGGAGAGCCTCGGCGCGAAGGTGTTCTCCGGGGTACGGGTGCGCGGCGTGGACTTCGCCGACCCCGCCCGTCCCGTGCTGCGGGTGGGACTCGGCGGGACCACCGCGGAGGTCGCGGTGCGCATGGTCGTCGACGCCAGCGGGCGCGGCACCCTGCTGGGGCGGCAGCTCAAGGTCAAGGTCCCCGACCCGGTGTTCAACCAGTACGCCGTGCACAGCTGGTTCGAGGGGCTCGACCGGGAGGCCCTGGCGAACGACGAGAACCAGGCCGAGTACATCTTCATCCACTTCCTGCCGCTCAGCGACACCTGGGTGTGGCAGATCCCGATCACCGACACGATCACGTCGGTCGGGGTCGTCACCCAGAAGGCGCGGTTCAGGGAGGGCAAGGACGACCTCGAAGGCTTCTTCTGGGACTCGGTGGCCAGCAGGCCCCTGCTGCACGACGCGCTGAAGAACACCGTGCGGGTCCGCCCGTTCAAGGCCGAGGGCGACTACAGCTACGGCATGACCAAGGTCTGCGACGACGGCATGCTCATGATCGGCGACGCGGCCCGGTTCGTCGACCCGATCTTCTCAAGCGGCGTCAGCGTCGCCATGAACAGCGCCCGGCTGGCCTGCGCCGACATCATCGCCGCCGCGGAGGCCGGCGACTTCAGCGCCGGCCGGTTCGAGAACTACGTGACGAAACTGCGGCGCGGCGTGTCCAGTTGGTACGAGTTCATCTCCATCTACTACCGCCTCAACATCCTCTTCACCGCCTTCGTCCAGGACCCCCGCTACCGGATCGACGTCCTGAAACTCCTCCAGGGGGACGTCTACGACGAGCAGGAGCCGGCCGCCCTCACGGCGATGCGCGAGTTCATCGCCGCCGTCGAGGCGGACCCCCAGCACCTCTGGCACCCGCTGCTCGGCAAGATGAAGGTGTCCCTCAGCTCCCGGGCGCTGTTCTGACCGGGCCGTGGGCGGTGCTGTTCGACATGGACGGCACCCTCGTCGACACCGAACCGCTGCTGCACGACGCCCTGCTGGCGGTGCTCGGCGCGGCGGGCGTACCGGCGGCGGCGATCCGGCCGGAGGAGCTGCGCGGGCACGGCGTCGCCGAGAACCTGACCCGGCTGAGCGCCCTGGCGCGGTCGCCGATGAGCACAGAGGAGCTGTACGCACGCGTCGGCGGCCGTCTGCTCGACAGGTTGCGGCTCGGGATCGCTCCGCTGCCTGGAGCCGTCGGCCTGCTCGGCGCGCTGCGGCGGGCGCGCGTTCCGTGCGCGCTCGTGTCGTCGTCGTACCGTGCGATGGTGGACGCCGTCCTGCCCTCGCTCGGCCGGGCGGAGTTCGCCGTGACCCTGGCAGGTGACGAGGTGCGGCGCCCGAAGCCGGATCCCGAGCCGTACCGCACCGCCGCGGACCGGCTCGGCATGCCACCGGGGCGCTGCGTGGTCGTCGAGGACTCGTCCACCGGGCTCCGTTCGGGACGGGCCGCGGGGTGCGTCACGGTCTCCGTCGCACCGACGCGGGAACCGGTGGCCCTCGGCGTGCGGGACCTGTCCGAGCTGACCGTCGAGCGGCTCGCCCGCCTGCTGGACACGGCGGACCCCGCTTCCTTCCGACTCTCCAGAGAAAGCGACACATCGACATGAACGAGCCCCGGTCCCCGCACGTCGAGCAGGGCAGGACGCCCACGCGTCCCGGCCAGGAACCCGCATGAAGCCGGCGGACGTGTTCCTCAGCGGCCTCGGCTGCTGGCTGCCGGCCGCCTACCCCGCGACCGAGGCGGTCGCCGCGGGCCTGTACGACGAGACGGTCTTCGCCGAGAGCGGTCTGCGCAGCGTGCTGGTCGCCGGGGCGGAGTCGCCGCCCGAGATGGCCGTACGGGCCGCACGGACGGCGCTCGACCGCTCCCCGGGAGGCGCCGCCGCGATCGGGTCGGTGCTGCACGGCTCGACGTTCTACCAGGGGCCCGAGATGTGGTCGCCGTCGGCGTACATCATGCGTGAGCTGGGCATTTCGGGGGCCGGCAGCACCGAGATCCGCAACGGGTGCAACAGCATGCTCACCGGTGTCGAACTGGCCGCCGGCCTGTTGTCGTACCGGTCGGCCGACCGGCCGGACATCCTGCTGACCACGGCGGACAACTTCAACTCCCCGTTGTTCAACCGGTGGGACAGCGGTCCGATGGGCGTGATCGCGGCCGACGCGGCCAGCTCCGTCGTGATCAGCCCGGACGCCGGCTTCGCGCGCGTCGACGCGGTCGTCTCCCGGGTCTACCCGGAGTTCGAGGGGATGGCGCGCGGCGACGAGCCGCTGTTCCCGCCGACCGGGTCCGCGGGCCGCCGGATCGACACCGTCGAACGCGCCCAGCAGTTCAACGAACGGGTGCGGGAGATCGGCGGAATGAGCGTCGCCGACGGCATAGCGAAGGCCTGCTCCGAGACGGCGCTCGCCGCCGTGGACGAGGCCGGTATCGACGCCGGTGAGCTGCGCTGGGTCCTCGTGCCCAACGGCGACGAGGCGACCACCCGGAACTGCATGACGGACCCGCTCGGCCTCGACGTCTCCCGGACGCAGTGGGAGTTCGGCCGCGAGATCGGACACGCCTCGTCCAGCGACCAGTTCATCGCCCTCGACCGTCTGCTGCGCACCGGACGCCTCGACGCGGGCGACCACGTGCTGCTGTTCGGCGGCGCGCCGGGCTGGTCGGCCGTCGCCGTGATCCTCACCATCACCGAACTGCCGTCCTGGATCTAGGGGTTGACGATGCCGACCGGACGCAGCGGACAGTACCGGATGCCGACAGGACCGATGCCGACGCGACCGACGCCGACCGGAGGGGACCACGTGACGGCGCAGCAGGAGGGCCCGGCCGCCCCTGAGCCGATCGCCATCGTGGGCATGGCGTGCGAGTTCCCCGGCGCGGACGGCGTCGCCGAGTTCTGGCGGATGCAGCTCGACGGCGTGGACGCCACCACGGAGGTCCCGGCCAACCGGTTCCCCGTCGACGCGTTCCACGATCCCCGCCCGCGCACGCCCGGCCGGATCGTCAGCCGCCGCGGCGGCTTCCTGCCTGACATCCGGGGCTTCGACGCCCACTACTTCGGCGTGTCCGGCCGCGAGGCGAGTCACATGGACCCGCAGCAGCGGCTGCTCCTGCAGACCGCCGCGGCGGCCGTACGGGACGCCGGTCTGACCCTGGAGCAGCTCGCGGGGAGCCCGACCGCGGTCGTCGTCGGGCAGCGGACCGCCGAGTACTGGGACCTGCTGCGCGCCGCCGGAGCCCTCGACATCTACGCCAACACCGGTACCTCGCGCAGCGTCCTGTCCGGCCGCCTGTCGTTCTTCTTCGACCTGCGCGGCCCGAGCACCTCCGTCGACACCGCCTGCTCGTCGTCGCTGGTGGCCGTGCACCAGGCGTGCGCCGCGCTGCGCGCCGGGGAGGCCACCCTCGCCCTGGCCGCGGGCGTCAACCTGGTGCTCACCCCGGAGGAGAGCATCACCTTCTCGCAGGCGGACATGCTCTCCCCGGACGGCCGGTGCAAGTTCGGCGCGGCCGACGCCGACGGGTTCGTCCGCAGTGACGGCGTCGGCGTCGTCGTCCTCAAACCGCTGGCACGGGCCGAGGCGGACGGCGACCGCGTGCACGCCGTCATCCACGGCTCGGCGGTCGAGAACGAGGGCCGCAGCAGCGGATACCTGATGACCCCGTCGGAGACCGCCCAGATCGACGCCATGCGGCACGCCTGCGCGCGCGGCGGTATCGACCCGCGCGCCGTCGGCCTCGTGGAGGCGCACGGCACCGGCACCCCCACCGGCGACCCGATCGAACTGCGTGGCCTGGACGCGGTGTACGGCACCGGCGCCGGCCGGTCGGCGGCGGACCCCCTGCTGGTCGGCTCCGTGAAGACGAACATCGGCCACACCGAGGCGGCCGCCGGCATCGCGGCCCTCGTCAAGGCGGCGCTCTGCGTCCGTCACGGAGTCGTGCCGCCCAGCCTGCACAGCGGCCGGAGGACCGACGCGGTGGACTGGGACCGGATGGCGCTGGAGATCCCGCAGGCCG
Source organism: Streptomyces sp. NPDC048291 (assembly GCF_043201715.1). NCBI lineage: Bacteria > Bacillati > Actinomycetota > Actinomycetes > Kitasatosporales > Streptomycetaceae > Streptomyces > Streptomyces sp. NPDC048291. Next base: position 365,148 of record NZ_JBICZC010000012.1, on the reverse strand, counting down.
CCCGCGCGTGGGGCCGGGACGGCGCCCGCCGGTACGCCGCCGTCAGCTCGTTCGGCATCTCCGGCACCAACGCCCACGTCGTCCTCGGCGAGCACCGTCCCACGGCCGTGCCGCCGCCCGCCGAACCACGGCCGTACCTGCTCGCCCTGTCGGCGCAGACGCCCGCCGCGCTGCGCCAACTCGCCGACGCCTACGCCGACTTCCTCGGGCCGGACGGCGAAGGGCGCGCGCACGACCTGCGCGACGTCAGTTTCGGCGCGCTGACCCGCAGCACCCATCACCGGCACCGTATGACCGTGCTCGCCGAGGAGCACGACCAGGTCGTCCGCCAGCTGCGCAAGGGCAGGCCGATCGTCGCCGCCAGGACCGGCGGGCGCTGGAAGACCGTCTTCGTGTTCCCCGGGCAGGGCTCCCAGTGGGCCGGCATGGGACGCCGGCTGCTGCGTACCTCCACGGTCTTCCGGGAGACCGTCGAGGAGTGCGACCGGCATGTCCGCGCCGAGCGCGGCTGGTCGGTGCTCGAAAGCCTGACCGGCGGCGACGAGGGCGACTGGCCGATCGACGTGGTGCAACCGCTGCTCTGGGCGATGGAGGTCGCGCTGGCCGCGCTCTGGCGGTCGTGGGGCGTGGAGCCGGACGTCGTGATCGGGCACAGCATGGGCGAGGTCGCGGCGGCCTGTGCCGCGGGCGCCCTCACCCTGGCCGACGGCGCGGCGGTCATCTGCCGGCGGAGCGCCCTGCTCAGGGAGATCGCCGGCGCCGGGTCGATGGCGGCCGTCGACCTGCCCGCCGACGAGGTGCGGCGGGAACTGGCCGACGTGCCGGACGTCGACATCGCGGTGAGCAACGGCCCGCGGCGCACCATCGTCTCGGGGCGCACCCCGGCGGTGGAGAAGGTGCTGGCCGAGCTGGCGGAACGGGATGTCGTCGCGAGGATCGTGAAGGTGGACGTCGCCTCGCACAGCAGCCAGGTCGACCCCCTGCTGGACGCGCTGCGCACCGCCCTGGAGTCGGTCCGGCCCCGCCGGGGTGAGGTGCCGCTGCGTTCGACCGTGACCGGGGAGCTGCTGACCGGCGAGGAGCTGGACGCCGACTACTGGGTGCGCAACCTCCGCGACGAGGTCCGCTTCCACGCCGCCGTCGACGCCGAGACCACCGGCCCCGAAGCGGCGGCCGTCGTCGAGATCAGCCCGCATCCCGTGCTCAGCGCGGCGGTGAAGGAGTGCCTGCCCGAGGAACGCGCCGACGACCAGGTGGTGCCGTCGCTGTTGCGCGACACCGACGACCTGACCGCGCTGCTGACGTCCGTCGGACAGCTTCACGGGGCCGGATACCCGGTACGCCACCGCGCGCTGTTCGAGGAGCCCGCCGCCTATGTGGGGCTGCCCGCCTATCCCTGGCAGCGCGCCGAGTTCTGGCTGGAGCCGACGGCTGCCGGGACGGCCACCCCGCCGACGGCCGCCTCGGGTGCGCCGGCCGCGAGGCCGCTCCCGGGCGCTCCAGGCGGGCACCCGCTGCTCGGCGCGCACGCCGTCCTCGACGACGGCACCCACCGGTGGGAGGGCCCCGTCGACCTGGCCCGCAACGCCTACCTCCTGGACCACCAGGTGCAGGGCCTGGTCATCCTGCCCGGCACCGCGTACCTGGAGCTGGCGGCGGTGGCGGCGGCCGAGGCCGTGGGCGGCGATGTCGTCATCAAGGACGTCCGCTACGACAAGGCGCTCTTCTTCACCGCCGAGGCCCCGCCACTGATCCGGGTGACGCTACGGCCGGCCGGACGGCGGTGGACCTTCGACGTCGCCACCGCCGAAGGCACCGGCTCAGACTGCACCGGATCCAACGGCACGAGGTCCGACGGCACCGGCTCGGACGGCACCGGCTGGACCCGGCACGCGCACGGCCACGTCGAGCGGGCGCCCGTCGGCGCCCCCGCCCCCGGCCTCCCCGAGGACACGCCTCAGGAGATCGCCGCGCGCACCGCCTCGCACCTCACCGGCGCCGAGTTCTACCGCCGGTTCGCGGCCCGCGGCAACGACTGGCGCGGCGTCTTCCAGGGCGTCGCGCAGGTGTGGCGCGGCGACGGCGAGGCGCTGGCCGAGGTCGTCGTCCCGGCCGGTCTCGCCGCGTACGAGCGGCACCTCGTCCATCCGGCGGTACTCGACGCCTGCGGACAGGTGCTCGCGGCCACGCTGCCCGACACCGCGGTCCCCGGCGAGCAGCACGCCTTCATCCTGGGCTCGATCGACGCGTTCCGCCGGCACGGGCCGCTCACCGGGACCCTGTACAGCCACGTGGTGCAACGCGACCTGACCGCCGACTCGTTCAGCGGCGACATCGCCGTGCGCGACGAACGGGGCACGCTGCTGGCCGAGTTCCGCGGCCTGCGGATCCGCTTCCTGCTGCGCCGGGACCAGCCCGGCCCGCTGACCGGCTGGCTCTACGAGCCCCGGTGGACGCCGGCCGCGGTGCCCGCGGCAGTCCCGCAACCGGCAGCCCGCGCCTGGCTGGTGTTCGAGGACGAGGACCTCGGACCGCGGCTCGCACCGGCGGGCGGCACGCGGATCGCCGTACGGCCCGGAGAGCGGTACGAGCGTACCGGCGACGGCGCCTACCGCATCGACCCGTCCCGCCTGGACGACTACGCCCGGCTGCTGTACGAGGTCGGCCGGGACCATCCCGGGGGTGTCGACGCCGTGGTGCACCTGTGGAGCATGCGGGCGCCGCGGCCGGTGGGGGCGGTGCCGCTGGGGCTGGGCAGCGCGTTGCTGCTGGACCGGGCGCTGTCCACCGCGCGCCGGGACGGCCCGCTCCCCCGGCTCGTGCTCGTCACCCGCGGCGCACAGACGGTCACGGACGCGGACGGGGCTCCGGACCCGGAGCAGTCCACCGTATGGGGTTTCGGGCGTACGGCGGGGAGCGAGCTGTCCGCCGTCCCGCACACCCTCGTCGACCTGGCCGCGGACGCCGACGCGGCGCAGGCGGACGCGCTGGCCCGGGAGATCGCGACCGCCGACCCGGCCGAGGACCAGATCGCACTGCGGGCGGGTGCCCGGTACGTGCTGCGGCTTCGCCGCGCCTACCCCGGGTCCGGCGGGAACGAGGTCACCGAGGTCGTGGCGGCCGACGGCCGCCGCGCCGGCCCGGTGCACGCCACCGCCGAGGCGCGGCCCCCGGCCGCCGGCGAGGTGCAGATCGCCGCGGCGTACGGCGGGTTCGGCTTCCGCGACGTGCTCCGGACCGCCGGGGCCCACCGGGACCCGGACGACGACGGCCGGTCGGGCTGGGAGACCGCGGGCGTGGTGACGGCCACCGGCGCCGGCGTGCGCGGACTGGACGTGGGTGACCGCGTGGTGGCCGTCGCCCATCACGGGCCGGCCACCCGCGTGCTCGCCGATCGCCGGCTGACCCTCCGCGTCCCCGAGGGTCTCGGTCTCGCGGCCGCCGCCACCGTGCCCGTCTCCTATCTGACCGCCTGGTACGGCCTCATGGAGCCGGCCGCGCTCCGCGAAGGCGAACGGGTCCTCGTCCACTCGGCCACCGATGGCGTGGGACTCGCCGCGATCCAGGTGGCCCGGTGGCGGGGTGCCGAGATCTACGCGACCGCAGGCAGCGAGCGGCACCGGGCCCTGCTGCGGGCGATGGGCATCGCCCATGTCGCCGACTCCCGGGGCGACTTCGCCGGTCCGCTGCTGGACGCGACCCGGGGTGCGGGGATGGACGTCATCCTCAACTCGCTCACCGGCAAGGCCGTTGACCAGAACCTGGGCCTGCTCGCCCCGTTCGGGCGCTACGTGGAACTGGCCGGGCAGGATCCGGCGGACGACCGCCCCGCAGGCCTCGGTGGCCTGCCGCGCAACGGCTCCTTCCAGGTCCTGGACATCGCCGCCCTCTGCCACGGGCGCCCCGACCGGGCAGGCACGCTCCTCGACCGCGTGCTGCGCCTGATCTCGGCCGGCGAACTCGCGCCGCTGCCCGCGGAGATGTATCCGCTGGACGCCGTCGGCGCGGCCTTCGACGACATGGCGGCGGACCGGCACATCGGCGGGGTGCTCATCGACCTGCGCACCGCCCCGATGGATCCGCCGGCGCCCGCGGCCACCCGGATGCGGCCGGACGCCACCTATCTCGTGACCGGGGGCGGCGGCGGTCTCGGCTCCGGGCTGGCCCGCTGGCTGGTCGCGCGCGGCGCCCGGCACCTGCTGCTCACCGGCCGTTCGCTACCCGGCCCGGCCGCGCCGTCCGGAGGTGATCTCGCTGCCCTGCTGGAGGAGTTGCGCGGCCAGGACGTCGAGGTGCAGTACGCCCCGGTGGACACGGCGGACGAGCGGTCGATGCGCCGGCTGGTCGAGAAGCGCCACGCCGCGGGCCGCCCGCCGGTCCGGGGCGTGTTCCACACCGCAGGCGTCTTCATGTACCAGCCGATCGGTGACACCACCCTGCGGGACCTGGAAGCCGTGCTGAGGCCGAAGCTGGAGGGTGGCCGCGTCCTCGACCGACTCTTCGAGGACGACCTCGACCACTTCGTGCTGTTCTCCTCCGGGAACGCCCTGCTGGCCTCGCCCCAGGTCGCGGCGGGGGCCGCGGCCAACGCGGGCCTCGACGCGATCGCCCGCGCCCGGCGCAGCCGGGGCCGCAGGGCGCTCGCCGTGAACTGGGGCTTCTGGACCGACCGGGGCATGGCCGCACGGGCGGGCACCGAACTCGGGCGGAACCTGATCCCGCGGGGCATGACCGGTTTCACCTCCACGGCCGGGTTCGCGGTGCTCGACCACCTCCTGGCCACGGGGGCCGGGGACACCGTGGTGATGCCGGTGGACTGGGCCCGGTGGCGGGCCGCCTACCCGGTCGCGGCCGCTTCGCCGTTCCTGCGGGACGTCGTCAACGACGCGCCCACGCCACCCGTCGCTCCACCCTCCGCCCCTCCGCCGTCCGTCGCTCCGCCGTCCGTCGCCCCACTGCCCGTCGCCCCACTGCCCGTCGCTCCGCCACCCGTCGCTCCGCCCGCGCCCGCACGGGTCCGGCCGGTGCCTGCCGCGTGGCAGGACGCGGAGCCCGAACGCAGGGTCGCCGGTCCTGCGGTGGAGGCGGGGCCGGAACGCGCGGCCCGTGCGGCGGCACCCGCCGTGGACCGGGCGGAGCTGTTCCTGGCCGAGGTCGCCGCCATCCTGCGCATCGACGCCGCACACCTCGACCCGGACCGGGACCTGACCAGCCAGGGTCTCGACTCGCTGATGGCGGCTCAGCTCCGGCAGGCGGTGCAACGCTCGCACGGGGTGCTGCTGCCGATCGGCAGGATCCTCAGCCGTACGACGCTGGGTGACCTGACGGACCATCTGAACACCGCGCCCCGGCCGGAGTGATCCCGGCGAAGGCCGTTGTCAGTGGCTCCCACTACGGTCTGATCAGTGGGATCCTCCGGACGGACGGCGGATCCATCTGGGGAGGGGTCTGATCCGCCATGTCCACCGGTTCTGCCGCAGTGTCGACGACGTACCTGGAGCTGTCCCAGGAGGACGGCGCCGCGCACAAGTTCTACGAGGTGTCCGTCGCCGACCTGGTCGTGACCGTGCGGTACGGCCGGATCGGCGCCGACGGGCAGACGCAGACGACGACGTTCGCGACGGTGGAGAAGGCACGGGCCGCCGCCGCGAAGAAGGTCGGCGAGAAGGTCCGCAAGGGATACGCCCCGGCCGTACAGGGAGCACGCGCGCCACGCTCGGTGACCCGGCGTCAGGTCGCGTCGGCCCCCTCCACCGCGCGCTCCACCGCGCCCGTGCTGTGGCGTTTCCGCACCGGCTCCGCCGCGTTCGGCATCCATGTCGACGACGACCGCTGCTGGGTCGGCAACCAGGCGGGCGATGTGTACACCCTGGACCACGAGGGCGGCGTGCTGGCCCGCTTCAGCCTCCCGGACGGCGTGAAGTGCCTGGTCGCCGACGACTTCTGGATCTACGCGGGCTGTGACGACGGCAAGGTGTACGACCTGTCCTCGAAGCTGCCGTTCGTGGCCTACGACATCGCGGCGGACGTCGACATCTTCTGGCTGGACATCCACGAGGGTGTGCTGGACGTCTCCGACCGCGACGGCCGGCTCACGGTCATCGACCACGAGGACGAGCACCAGTGGGCCCGCCGCAGCCAGGGCGAGCAGGCCTGGATGGTCCGCGCCGACGAACGGGCCGTGTACCACGGCCACACCAGGGGCGTCACCGCCTACGCCCCGGACGGCGGCCGGGAGTTGTGGCACACGCCCACCAGGGGTGGGGTGCTGTTCGGCTGGCAGGAGGGCGACGTGGTGTACGCGGGCACCGCCCACAAGGCGGTCCAGCGGCTGTCGAAGGCGAACGGCGCGATCGAGGTGACGTACGCCTGCGACAGCGCCGTGTACTCGTGCGCGACCTCGCCGGGCGGGCGGTTCGTGTTCGCCGGTGACGCGTCCTCGTCCGTCTACTGCTTCGACCAGGACGGCACCCGGCTGTGGAAGCTGGGCACGGGCGGCGGTTCGGCGCTGTCGATGCAGTACCACGACGAGCGGCTCTACCTGGTGACCACCGACGGCTCACTGGTCTGCGTGGACGCGAGCGAGGCGGCCGTCACCGCGGCCCAGCAGGGGTCGGTGCCGGTGGCGCGGGACATCAAGCTGGCCGCGGCGATGCCGGCCTGGGCGCCCGCCACGAACGTGAGCGCGGTCGCCACCGTCACGCGGGCCCCCACCGGGACGATCGTCGTGGAGTGCGTCCAGGAGGCGGGCCGGGTCCGGGTGCACGTCGTGTCGGACGGCTACGACCAGTCGCTGAACGTCCAGTTCCCGCGCGCGATACGCGAGCCCGGGGCGCGCTATGTGGTGGACTCCCTGCACACCGCGGCCGGCGGCTTCTACCGGGTGCGCGGTGACATCCGGCGACTGCTCTGAGCCGGAGACCAGAACCTGAAGCGCAGGGTTCAGGACGCGGCACGCAGCTCGGCGTACAACTCCGCTCCGGTCCAGGTGCGCGGGGTGGTCTCCGCCTCGTGCACCAGGGCCGCGAGTCGGGCGTTGGCGGCGGCCCCGTGTCCGTGGCTGCGGGCGACGGCGACGATCTCGCCCTGGAGGGAATCGATCTCTGTCGCCCGGCCGCGTTGCAGGTCCTCCCACATCGACGAGCGCGCGTGGGCGTCGATGCGCAGGGAGGCCGCGGCCACCCGGCGGAACGCGGCGTCGGGCAGTTCGAGTATGTACGGGGTCAGGCGCGGCGAGGCCGGCCCGAGGCGGGCGGGGGTGACGCCGGCGGCGCGGTAGGCGGCGAGGGCTTCGCGCTGGCACAGGGCCAGGCAGCGGCGGTAGGCGCGTTGGCCGAGCTGGTCGCGCAACGGCAGTCCGGACAGGGCGTTGACCGCGTTGTTGAGGTTCATCAGCAGTTTGGCGTGCTGTACGGCGGTCATGTCGGTGCGGGCCTCGACGGCCAGGTGCGCGCTGCGCAGGGCCGCGTGGAGGGTGTCGTCGGGCTCGGTCATGAGCGTGCCCGGCATGCCCTGGTGGACGGTGCCGGGTTCGGACTGGACGACGTTGTAGGGCACCATGCCGGCGAGCACGGTGTGTCCCGGCAGGGCGGGGCGCAGGGTGGCGGGGTTGTGCAGCCCGTTCTGGAAGCTGACCACGACGGCGCCGGGGGCGAGACGGGCGGCGAGGTCCTTGGCGGCGGCCTCGGTTCCCGCGGTCTTCACGGTGACCAGTATGTAGTCGGCGCCGGCCGCGGCCTCGGTCCCGGTGGCGAGGGTCAGCCGGTCGGGGGTGAGGTGGACGGGCGGACGGCCGGAACCGGTGAGGGTGAGCCCTCGTTCCCCCAGTACCCGCATGCCGGACGGCCGCCCGATGAACGCCACCTCGTACCCGGCGGCGACGAGGTGGCCGCCGAGATGACAGCCGATGCTGCCGGCGCCGAGGACGGCGAATCGGGGCTTCGACACGGGTGACCTCCGGTGGATCGGCGGCGGGATCGGCGGCGGGCCGGGGTGTTCGAGTCCTCCTGACCGGACGGACTCCCTGCCCGATGTTGTCACAGGCGACAAGGCATCCGATCCTCTCCTGCGACCTGATCCGCCGGACGGCACCCCCGGCGGACTCAGGAGCCGTCGAGGTAGTCCCGCAGTACCTGTGAGCGGGCGGGGTGACGGAGCTTGGTCATGGTCTTGGCCTCGATCTGGCGGATGCGTTCGCGGGTGACGCCGTAGACGTGTCCGATCTCCTCCAGGGTCCGGGGGCGGCCGTCCGTGAGTCCGTAGCGCAGGGAGATGATGCCTGCCTCGCGGGCGGTCATGCCGGTGAGCAGGGAGCGGATGGTGTCCTGGAGGAGGTGGTGGGTGGCGGCCTCCCAGGGCGCGGGCGTGTCGGTGTCCTCGATGAGGTCGCCGAACTCGCCGTCTCCGTCCTCGCCGAGGCTCGCGTGCAGGGAGACGGGTTCCTTGGTGTAGGCGTCCAGTTCGTGGAGCCGTTCCACCGTGATCCCGGCGCGCTCGGCGAGCCGCTCCGGTGCCGGCGCGGTGCCGGTCTCCCGGGTCAGCTCCCGGCGGGCCCGGGCCACCCGGTTGACGACCTCCACGGTGTGCACCGGGATGCGGATGGTGCGGCTCTGGTCGGCCAGGGCGCGGGTGACGGCCTGTTTGATCCACCAGGTCGCGTAGGTGGAGAACTTGAAGCCCTTGGCGTAGTCGAACTTCTCCACCGCGCGGATGAGTCCGGCGTTGCCCTCCTGGACGAGGTCGAGCAGGTCCAGCCCGCGGCCGGTGAAACGCTTGGCCACGGAGACGACCAGGCGGAGGTTGGCCTCGGTCAGGTGCTCCTTGGCCCGCCGGCCGTCCGCGGCGAGGGCCGCCAGCTCCTCCTCCCGGTACCGGCGGTCTCCCTCCGCCAGCAGCCGTTCGGCGTAGAGGCCCGCCTCGATGCGCCGGGCGATGTCCACCTCCTGTTCGGCGGTGAGCAGCCGGACGCGGGCGATGAGGCGCAGGTAGTCCTTGACGGGGTCGGTGCTGCCGCCCGCCGCCGGCAGCAGCGGCTCGGGGCCGTCGGCTTCGTCGTCGTACGGCACGGGTTCCTGCGCGCTCTGCAGTACGGCACTCACGCGACCGCCCCCTTCAGCAGCGGGCCGAGAAACCTGCCGGTGTGCGAGTCGGGGTGGGCCGCGATCTGTTCCGGGGTGCCCTCGGCGATCACCTGTCCGCCGCGGTGGCCGCCCTCGGGGCCCATGTCGATCAGCCAGTCGGCCGTCTTGACCACGTCGAGGTTGTGCTCGATGACCACGACGGTGTTCCCGCCGTCGACGAGCCGCCGCAACGCCGTCAGCAGCCGCTCCACGTCGGCGGTGTGCAGACCGGTGGTGGGTTCGTCCAGTACGTAGAGGGTGCGTCCCCGGGTACGGCGCTGCAACTCGGCGGCGATCTTGACCCGTTGGGCCTCGCCGCCGGACAGGGTGGTGGCCGGCTGGCCGAGCTTCACATAGCCGAGTCCCACGTCGTGGAGGGTGCGCAGGTGCCGGGCGATGATCTGATGCCCCTCGAAGAAGTCCAGGCCCTCCTCGACGGTCATGGCGAGGACGTCGGCGACGGACCGGCCCCGGTACCGCACGTCGAGCGTCTCCCGGTTGTACTGGGCGCCCTGACACACCTCGCACGGCACGTACACGTCGGGCAGGAAGTTCATCTCCACCCTGATGGTGCCGTCGCCGTGGCAGTGCTCGCAGCGACCGCCCTTGACGTTGAAGGAGAAGCGCCCGGGCCGGTAGCCGCGCACCCTGGCCTCCGGGGTCTGCGCGAACAGCTTGCGCAGGTGGTCGAAGACGCCGGTGTAGGTGGCGGGGCTGGAGCGGGGGCTGCGGCCGATGGGTGCCTGGTCGACCTGGACGACCTTGTCGAGGTGCTCGACGCCGGTGAGGGCGCGGTGACGGCCGGGGGCCCGGTGCGCACGGTGCAGGTGGCGGGCCAGGGCGGTGTGCAGGATGTCGTTGACGAGGGTGGACTTGCCGGAGCCCGAGACGCCGGTGACGGCGGTGAACAGGCCGAGCGGGAAGGACACGGTGACACCGCGCAGGTTGTGCTCGGCGGCTTCGTGCACGGTGAGCAGGCGGTCCGGCAGCGGGGGCCTGCGCCGGGCGGGCACGGGTACGGCACGCCGTCCGGACAGGTAGGCGCCGGTCACCGACTCGGGATGCGCCGCCAGTTCGGCGACGGACCCCGAGTGCACGATGCGGCCCCCTTCCGTCCCGGCGCCGGGCCCGATGTCGACGACCCAGTCGGCGACCCGCAGCGTCTCCTCGTCGTGCTCGACGACGATCACGGTGTTGCCGCGGTCGCGCAGCCGCTTCAGCGTCTCGATCAGCCGTTGGTTGTCGCGTTGGTGCAGCCCGACGGACGGCTCGTCGAGGACGTACAGCACTCCGGTCAGCCCGGCGCCGATCTGGGTGGCCAGCCGGATCCGCTGGGCCTCGCCGCCGGAGAGGGAGGCCGCCGGGCGGTCCAGGGAGAGGTAGTCGAGCCCGACGTCCAGCAGGAACCGCAGCCGCTCGCCGATCTCGGCGAGCACGGCCTGCGCGATCCGCCGCTCGCTCTCCGTCGGTTCCAGCCCGCCCAGGGCGGCGGCGAGCCGGTCGAGCGGCAGAGCCGCCGTCTCGGCGATGCTCCGCCCGCCCACGGTCACGGCCAGGACCGCGGGAGTCAGCCGGGCTCCCCCGCAGGCCGCACACGGCACCTCCCGCAGGTATCCGGTGAACCGGCTCCGCGCGGTGTCGGCTGCGACGGCCTCGCCATGACGGCGTTCGATGTGCGGGACGACGCCTTCGAACCGGCTCAGGTGCGACCGCTCGCGGCCGAAGCGGTTCCGGTACGACAGCTGGAGCCGCCGCTCGGTGCCGTACAGGACCATCTCCCTTGCCTCGGGCGGCAGTTCGCGCCAGGGGGTGGAGGTGCTGAACCCTGCGTCGGCGGCCAGGGCTTCCAGCAGCAGAGTGAAGTAGTCGGCACCGCTGGTGTCCGTCCAGGGCGCGATGGCGCCGTCGGCCAGGGACTTGCCGTCGTCCGGGACGACCAGCGACGGGTCGACCTGGGTGCGCGAGCCCAGTCCGGCGCAGTCGGGGCAGGCACCCCAGGGGGCGTTGAAGGAGAACAGCCGGGGTTCGAGCGCGGGCAGGCCGAGGTCGTGGGAGCGCGGGCAGGCCATCTCCTCCGAGAACGTGGACTCCCGCCCCTCATCGCCGGGTTCACGGTCCACGAACTCGACCCGGACGACGCCGCCGGCCAGCCCCAGGGCGGTCTCGACCGACTCGGTCAGCCGCTGTCGTATCCCCGGCCTGACGGCCAGTCGGTCCACGACGACGTCGATGGAGTGGCGCCTGCGCGGGTCCAGGGCGGGTGGCGTGGTGAGCGCGAACACGGCGCCGTCGATCCGGACACGGCTGAACCCGTCCGCACCCAACTGCCGCAGAACCTCGGCGTGTTCGCCCTTGCGGTCGCGGACGACGGGGGCGAGCAGCTGGAAGCGGGTGCCCTCCGCGGCGCTCAGCAGCTGGTCGACGATGCGCTGCGGGGTCTGGCGGCCGACCGGCTCGCCGCACTCGGGGCAGTGCGGTCGACCGATCCGGGCGTAGAGCAGACGCAGGTGGTCGTACACCTCGGTGAGGGTGCCGACCGTGGAACGCGGGTTGTGTCCGGTCGTCTTCTGGTCGATGGCGATCGCGGGCGACAGTCCTTCGACGGCGTCGACATCGGGCTTGTCAAGCTGCCCGAGGAATTGCCGTGCGTACGCGGACAGCGATTCCACATAGCGCCGCTGCCCCTCCGCGAATATGGTGTCGAACGCCAGGCTCGACTTACCGGAACCGGAAACACCCGTAAAAACGACGAGAGAGTCCCTCGGAAATTCCACGGACACGTCACGAAGATTGTGCTGACGGGCGCCTTTGACGACGAGTCGATTGCTCACTCATTCGAGGCTACCACCGTGAAACCACAGGGTATTGCCGCCCGGAAGCCCTTTTCGCCTGTGATGAACATCGCGCTTGACATACATTCCGGCGATGTGAGCAAAGAATCGACCGCGGCCGATGCCCGGTTTTCTCAGCCCGCCATCGCATCGCGGAGCAGTTCGAAGTCCTCGACGGCCGGCGGGGCCAGGCCGAAGCGGAGTTTCGTCCTCTCCCCCAGGCGCTCGGTGGGCGGGTAGCTGACGAACCCTTTGCCGCGGCCCAGCCGGGCGGGATTGCGGCGCTCGCCGTGGTCGAGCTGGATCCAGCCGTGCCGGTCGGCGTACCGCGCGTTTCCGGTCGGCGCCGCTCCGATCCGGGCCCGTCGGGGCCGGCCGGACGGCTTTTCCTCCGTCCCTTCATTCGCCACCGGAATGAAGGAAAGCTGGCTGTTCATAAGCCGTCCCGAGATCGCGGACCGCCACTGTCAGGTCTCTTCTCAAGGGCCACACATGTCATCTGGTGTCATGTATTCGGGGCGCCCCGGTAGAGGCCGGCGGTGTCCGCGGCGACCCGAGCGAGTTCCGCGCGCAGTGCCGTCGGCGAGAGGACTTCGGCGTCGGACCCGGCTTCGGCGGCACCGGCGTCCGCCGGCGGGCCGGTCAGCCGACCCTGCGTACCGACTGACGGATCACCAGCTGGGTGCTCAGGACCACGTGGTCGTCGCCGGTGATGCGCTCCGTGTTCTCCAGGGCCAGGCGGACCGCCGTACGGCCCAGGTCCTCGTACGGGACCCGGATCGAGGTGAGCGACGGGACCAGGTCCGCGGCGAAGGGCACGTCGTCGAAGCCGACCACCGAGACGTCGGCGGGGACGTCCAGTCCGGCGTCGCGGAGTGCGGCGAGCGCGCCGAGGGCGACCATGTCGGTGCCCGCGACGACGGCGGTGAAGTCCACCCCCGCCTTGAGCGCGTCCCGGGTGCGCTGGTAGCCGGAGACGCGGGTGTAGTCACCGGGCACGTCGAGTTCCTCGGCGTACGGCAGTCCGTGGGCGCGCAGGGCGTGCAGGTAGCCCTCCCGGCGTCGCAGCCCGGTGCTCAGCCGGGGGTCGGCGCCGAGGAAGAGGGCCCGCCGGTGGCCCTGGACGAAGACGTGGTCGGCGGCCTGGAAGGCGCCGCCGCGGTTGTCGTAGTCGACGACGGTCACGGGCAGGTTCCCGGGCAGGGGCGGGCGGCCCACCAGGACCAGCCGGGATCCGGCGGCGTCCAGGGCGCGCGCGTACTCGGCCATGCGCTGGAAGTAGGCCTCGTCCTGCACCGTGCCGCCCACGAGTACGACCGCCGCCGCGTGCTGCTCGCGCATCAGCTGCACCAGGGCGTCCTCACGCTCCGGGTCCCCGTGGGTGGCGCAGACCAGGCTCAACCGGCCCCGCAGCGCCGCCTCTTGCTCGACCCCGGCGGCGACATGGGCCAGCGACGGCCCGGTGATGTCCCGCAGGACAAGAGCGATGGGGCCCGCGACCCGTCCGGAGAGCGCCTTGGCGTGGACGTTCACCACGTAGTGGAGTTCGTCCACCGCGGCCATGACCCGCTCCCGGGTGGCGGTGGAGACGGGGTAGTTGCCGGCCAGCGTCCTGGAAACGGTTGCTACCGAGACACCGGCCCGTACGGCGACATCACGGATGGTGCTGGGGCGATCACCATCTGCGGTCCTCTTCCGCCGACGCCTGGCACTTCCGGGCTCTGGACCCGCACCGGAGTCTCTTCCGTTCACCGTCACACCGCGACGTTACTGCATCCTGCACCCTTGCGACCCCTCTGAGGCGATTACCAGTGTGACGATGACAGTAATCGTTTACTAATCGTCGTGCATCAATCCGCGCACCCACCGGGGAGTCCTCACTCGTGTCCGTCACCTTCTTCCGCTGGGGCACCGACGAGTTGTCCCTGCTCCTCGCGTACGACACGACAGGACCGGTGCGGCTGCTGGCTGCGGGCGAAGCCGCCGCGCTGCCCGATCCGGCCCACGAACCCGCGGGCCTGGACGCTCTCAGGCGAGCCGCCCTGCCGCTGGTCGAGGTCCACACGACCGGCAGCGGGCGGCTCGGCACCTCGGGCAAGCGCCACGTGGACGGCGCCGCCTCCCGCGCGCTGCGCCACACCGGCCACGAGGAGTCGGCCGACGCCGACGGCACCCGGACGCTGCGCGTGCTCATGGCCGACGACGCGACCGGCCTGCGCGTCACCGCCGTCTGCACCTTGCGCGAGGGCATCCCCGTCCTGCGCACCGAGGCATACGTCGAGAACACGGGCGAGCGGGCGGTGGTCCTGGAGTACGTCTCGTCCTTCGTGCTCTCCAACCTCGCCCGGACCCTTCCCGAGGGCGCCGGCTGGGAGGACGGGCTGTCCCTCTGGACCGCGGCCAACCCCTGGAGCGGCGAGTTCCGCTGGTCCCGGGCCACCCTCGTGGAACACGGCCTGCACGACGTCGGAATGGTGGCGTACGGCCAGACAGGATCCAAGAACCGCATCTCCCTGACCAGCACCGGCGCCTGGTCCTCCTCCGAACACCTCCCGACGGGCTGCCTGGAGGAGCCCTCGACCGGCCGCGCCCTGATGTGGCAGATCGAGCACAACGGCTCCTGGCACGCCGAACTCGGCGACCGCTTCGACGACGTCTGTCTCGCCCTGTCCGGCCCGACCGACCGGGAACACCAGTGGCGGCGCAGGCTCGGCCCCGGGGAGTCCTTCCGCACCGTGCCCGCCGCCGTCGCCCTGGTCCCCGAAGGCGGCTTCGAGGCGGCACTCGCGGCACTGACCCGACACCGCCGCCGGACCCGCCGGACCCATCCCGACCACCAGGGCCTGCCCGTCGTCTTCAACGACTTCATGAACTGCCTGATGGGCGAACCCAGTACGGAGGCGCTGCTGCCCCTGGTCGACGCTGCCGCGGCGGCCGGCGCCGAGGTGTTCTGCGTCGACGCGGGCTGGTACGACGACGAGCCGCCCGGCACGGCCGGCCCCGGGGGCGTGCCGGGCTGGTGGGACGCGGTCGGGGCGTGGGAGGAGTCCGCCTCCCGGTTCCCCGGCGGACTCGGCGAGGTCATGGACCGGATCCGCGCGGCCGGGATGGTCCCGGGCCTGTGGCTGGAGCCGGAGGCGGTGGGGGTGCGCAGCCCGGTCGCGACCGCACTGCCCGACGAGGCGTTCTTCCGCCGCGACGGCATCCGGCTGGCGGAATGGGGACGCCACCAGCTCGACCTGCGGCACCCGGCCGCCCGAGCCCATCTCGACGCGGTGGTGGACCGGCTGGTCGCCGACTACGGCGTCGGCTACCTGAAGCTGGACCACAACATCGACATCGGCGCCGGTACGGACGGCGGCGACAGCCCGGGCGACGGCCTGCTCGGCCACAACCGTGCCCACCTCGACTGGCTGGACGGGGTCCTCGACCGGCACCCGGGCCTGGTCCTGGAGAGCTGCGCGGCGGGCGGCAGCCGCACCGACCAGGCGATCCTGTCCCGCCTGCCGATCCACTCCGTCACCGACCAGCAGGACTTCCGTCTCCTCCCCGCGATCGCCGCGGCCGCGCCCACCGCGGTCACTCCGGAGCAGGCTGCGATCTGGGCCTACCCGCTCCCCGAACACGACGAGGCGGAACTGGGCATGGTGCTGGTGTCAGCCCTGCTCGGCCGCGTCCACCTCAGCGGACGCCCCGACCTACTGGCCCCCGAGCAGGCGGCCGTCGTGCGCCGGGCGCTGGAGACGTACAAGTCCTACCGCCATCTGCTGCCCGCCTCCCTCCCCCACTGGCCGCTCGGCCTGCCCGGATGGCGCGACGGCTGGATCGCCCTCGCCCTGACCACCGAGGACGGTACGACCCTGCTCGCGCTGTGGCGCCGCGACGGCGCCCCGGAAGCCCTGACCGTTCCGCTGCCGTGGATCGCCGAACACGCAACTCCGCGCACCCTGTTCACCGCGGGACCACAGCCCTCGTACGCCTGGAACGGCCGGGAGCACACCCTACGGGTGACCCTCCCGGCCGAGCGCTCGGCGCTCCTGCTGGCCTTCGGACCTACGCGGGCCGTGTGACCGCGGCTGGGGCAGCGCCCCAAAGGGGCGCGGGGAACTGCGCGACCAGCCACCACGGCGCGGCAGCCGGCCAACGCCCCATCACGGCAACCGCAGCGGAGCCGCCAGCGGCAACCAGACCCGCATGCCACCCGCCTCACGGTTGGCCCACGCGTAATACGGCACCGCCGTCAACTCGACGCCCGCCGTGGCCTGCGGCGCCTGAGTCCCGAGCGGCCGGTACGGCCAACCCGCGCGCTCGTCCGCGGCCAGCAGACGCCCCACTCCACTCACCGTGCTGACCCCACCGAGCAACCCGGGCTGCCAGTCCACTGTCAGCGGCTCCCCCGGATCCAGCACCACGCCGTCGGGGTCCAGACCACCACGCTGGTCGGTCTGTTCGAGGCAGTAGACCAACGGCCCCCGCTCGATCGCGGCGCACCCCCGGACCGCGTCGACACGCGGGCCCGCCACGGTGAGCCGGGCCGGCATCGCGAGTTCGAGCCGGACGGTGTCGCCACGGACGAAGGAGCGGGTGAGCCGCAACCAGCCGGACTCCGCCCGTCCCTCGACCACGGCGCCGTTCAGCGTGAGCGTGTACCGCGTGCACCACGCCGGCACGCGCAGCGCGAGGGTCTTCGGCCCGGTGACGGTGGCCTCCTCGACGGCCACCGTCACCGGGCCGTCCCACGGGTAGTCGGTCGTCACCCGCACGGTGAGGCCGTCGCCGCCGTAGACGCCGGTGGCGTACTGGTGGAGGTGGAGGCCGTCGTCGCCGGTCGTGGCGATGTAGTGCGGCAGGCTCGCGAGCAGGCGCATCACGTTGGGCGGGCAGCAGGCGCAGCGGAACCACGGCGTGCGGTGGGCGGTCTGGTCGCCGGGGCGTTCGTGGGAACGGGAGCGGCGGTGCAGCGGGTTGACGTACAGCCAGGTATGCCCGTCGAGCCCGGCTCCGGCGAGGAAGCCGTTGAACAGGGTGCGTTCGACGAGGTCGGAGTAGCGGGCCTCACCGGTGAGCAGGGCCATGCGCCAGGAGAAGTGGATCGAGGCGATGGCGGCGCAGGTCTCGGCGTAGGCGCGGTCGGCGGGCAGCTCGTGGGCGTCGCCGAAGGCCTCCCAGCCGTGCCGGGAGCCGACGGCGCCGGTGAGGTAGGTCTTGGTGGCCGCCATGTCCAGCCACAGCCGCTCCACCGCCGTACGCAGCTCGGGGTCACCGGTCTCCGCCGCCAGGTCGGCGGCCCCGGCGAGCAGGTAGAGCTGGCGCACGGCGTGGCCGGCGACCTCGGTGGCCTCGCGGACCGGGGTGTGGTCCTGCCAGAACTCCGGTCCCGGGTCGCGGTCGTGGCCGCGGTCGGCGCCGGAGGACAGGGTGCCGTGGCCGCGCCGGTCGATGAAGTGGCGGGCGAGATCGAGGTAGCGCCGCTCCGAGGTGGTCCGGTAGAGCTCGACGAGTGCGGTCTCCACCTCGGGATGGCCGCAGACCGTGTCGACCTGCTTGCCGGGGCCGAAGACGGAGTCGATGTGGTCGGCGAGCCGGCGTGCCGCCTCCAGCAGCCGGTCGGAGCCGGTGGCCCGGTGGTGGGCGACGGCGGCCTGCATCAGGTGTCCCGCGCAGTAGAGCTCGTGGCCCCAGCCCAGCTCGGTCCACGGCTCGCCGCCGCCGAGCTGGTAGTAGGTCTGGAGGTAGCCGTCCTCCCGCTGGGCGGCGGTGACCAGCCCGACGACGGCCTCGACTTCGGCGGAGAGCTCGGCCGCGAGTTCGCCGTCGGGGCTGTCCGCCAGCTGCCAGCAGGCGGCCTCCAGCCACTTGTAGACGTCCGAGTCCTGGAACTGGAAGTCACCGGCGAAGCCCGCGGAGACGGCTCCGGGGACTGCTCCGCCCTCGGTGCGCAGGAGCGCGGCGGCACGGAAGTTGGCGAGGTTTCCGGCCGCCTCCAGCCGCTTGGGGCCGTCGGCCAGGGACACCTCGGCGTTGATCCGCCGGCGCTCGGCCCAGAAGCCGCCCTCGACACGGGCCAGGGCGGCGGGACGCGACGGGGAGACGGCACCGGGGGTGGGACGGACCGGTCCGGCAAGCACGGTGTTCAGGGGAGCCTCCGAAGAAGGGGAGAGTGATGGGGGGGCGGTCAGGCGCTGATGGCGAGCTGGGCCCGGTGTACGGGGTGCGCAAGGGGCAGGCCGGAGGTGATGCGTTCCAGTTCCTGTACGACGGTGTCGCCGAGGCGGGCCAGTTCGTTGCCCAGGGAGCCGGCGATGTGCGGGGTGAGGAAGACGTTGGGGAGGCCGTAGAGCGGGGAGCCGGCGGGCAGCGGTTCCGGGTCGGTGACGTCCAGGACCGCGCTGATCCGGCCGCCGACCAGTTCCTCGGTGAGCGCGGTGTGGTCGATCAGGGCTCCCCGTGACGTGTTGATCAGTACGCCGCCGTCGGGGATGAGCGCGAGCCGCCCGCGGTCGAGCATCCCCTGCGTCTGGGGGATGTCCGGCGCGTGCACGCTGACGATGTCGCTGGTGCGCAACAGCTCGTCCAGCGGCAGCGGGACCGCACCGAGCCGCGCTGCCTCCGCCGCGTCGACGTAGGGGTCGTACAGGCTCACCGACAGGTCGAACGGCCGCAGCAGTTCGAGGACCCGGCGGCCCACCCGGGAGGCGCCGATCAGACCGACCCTGCGGCCGAGGTTGCCCACGGCCGCGAAGTCCGTCGGCGCGGGATACACCCGCTCGGTGCGGAAGCGTTCGCGCAGCCCGAAGGCGTCCTTGCCGGCGAGCAGGATCGCGGCGAGCGTGTACTCGGCCACGGGCAGCGCGTTGGCCTGCACCGCGCTGGACAGGGTGATGTCCCGCGCCCAGAACGGCTCCCCGACCATGTGCCGGACGCTGCCGGCCGCGTGCAGCACCGTCCGCAGCCGTGGCGCCCCGTCCAGGACCGGTGCGCCTATGTGCGGGCAGCCCCAGCCGGTGATGAGTACCTCGGCCCGGCTCAGGGCAGCCGCTGCCGCCGGTTCGGAGAAGTCCTGGACGACGAGACCGGGGTCGATCCGCACGAGTTGGCGGAGCCGGTCCATCAGCCGCGGCGGGAACAGTTCGCGCAGGTGGACGGGGTTCATGACGAAAAGCGCGTGGGGCGACGCCGATGCCGACATGGTGGTGCTCCTGCTCGGGCTCAGGGGCGGCGGGCAAGACGCCGCGAGGTTAGTAAACGTATTCCACGCTAGAAGCCTCCCCGGTGCCGGTCAATGCTTCGCCGTGGCGTGATCGATGCCGCCAACCCTCTCGACCGACCCGCGGATTACCGAACTACGCAGGTCAGACGCGCCTCCAGGTAACGTTCTTGAAAGTTTGGCGAAACAATCCGGCCCTTCCCCCTTGTGGATCCGGCCACCCCGGCCGTACGGTCCACGACAAACGATTACTGCTGCTGGTGAGCAGTGCCGGTTTCACTCCCCTTTGCGCCGCCCGACCGCGCCGCCTTCCCCACGTTGCAGGCGCCGTCTCGTTCCCCTCGTGGAGGACCGATGTCCAAGTCCCGCATCCGCAGCAGAGCCCTCGTCCCGTTGGCCGCCGCCGCGTCCCTCTCCCTGCTCCTGGCCGCCTGCTCGGACGGCGGCGGCTCCGAGGCCTCGCCGAAGACCACGGGCAAGGTCACGCTGGAGTTCTGGAGCTGGACCGACGGCATCGAGGCCCAGACGAAGGTGTGGAACAAGGAGCACCCCGAGACGCAGATCAAGTTCGTCAACGCGGCGGGCGAGACGGTCTACCAGAAGCTCCGGGCAGCCGTGAACGCGGGCACGGCACCGTGTCTGTCGAAGATGGACGGGATGAACCTGGCGAGCTTCGCCGCGGACGGCCTGCTGACCGACGTCACGAAGGTCGCCGCCCCGTACAAGAGCGCGTACACGACGGCGGCGTGGAACGCGGTCAGCCCCGGTGGCACCACCTTCGGTATCCCGATGGGCTCCTCGCCCCTGTTCACGGCCTACCGTGCGGACCTGTTCCAGAAGTACGGCATCCAGGCGCCGAAGACCTGGGACGACCTGATCGCGGCCGGCAAGAGGGTCCAGCGGCAGGACAAGAACGTCAAGATCTACAACATGGCCGGGGAAGACCCGAGCACCCTCGTCGACCTGTCCTGGTCCGCGGGTGCCCAGTGGTACAAGGCCGACGGCGACCACTGGGTCATCGACTTCACCTCGCCCGACGCCCTCAAGGCCGGCGTCGTCGTCCAGCAGCTGGTCGACGACGACCTCGCCTCCAACGCCTCCTACGCCGACCCGGGTGTCTTCAAGACCTGGGACCTCGGCAAGACCATCGCGATGACCACCTCCACCTGGCAGCTGCCGATCTACGACACCAACTTCCCCAAGTCCAAGGGCAAGTGGCAGCTCGCGGACGCCCCGCTCTTCGACACCGCGACGCCGCGGACATCCAGCAACTTCGACACCACCGCCGTCCTCAAGGGCTGCAAGTACCCCGACCGCGCCGCGCAGTTCGCCGCCTGGCTGTCCAGCAGCAAGGAGTCGCTGACCACCCTCACCGACCCGGCCTCCAAGTCCGGCCTGTTCCCCGCCGTCAAGGACGTCTCGCCATACGTCGACAAGATCATCCCGACCGAGATGTTCAACGGGCAGTCCGACAGCGCGAACGTCATCACCACCGCCGCGTCCCGGGTCGGCGAGCAGTGGCAGTACGGCCCCGACTACGCGGCCATGTACTCCGAGATGCAGAAGCAGTGGGGCCAGGTCATGAAGAAGCAGCTCACCGTCAAGGCGATGCTGACGCATCTGCAGCAGTGGACCCTCGACGACCTCAAGGGCAAGGGCATCAAGGCCGTCGCCGGCAGCTGATCCCTCCCCGGACCACCCGCTTCCGCCGCGCACCGCCAACCGATTCGGCTCGAAGGCCCGTCGGCGCACCTCACCTGGAGATATCCGTGTCCACCCATCCGCGACCGCCCAAGGTCGCCACCGACTCCCCGGTCCGGCGGCCCTCCCCCCGCCGGTCCGGGAGACGGGGGACCTACAAGGGAGTGCTGTTCACGCTGCCCTTCCTTGTGGGATTCCTGGTCACCTACGTGCTGCCGATCGGCTACGCGTTCGGCCAGAGCCTGTACGAGAAGAAGGGCACCGGTCTCGGCTTCGGGCCGACGCGCACCGTCTACAGCGGATTCGACAACTTCGCCTCCGTCCTCGGCAACGACGCCTTCTGGGCGAGCATGGTGCGCACCCTGCTGTTCGGCCTGGTCCAGATCACGGTGATGCTCGGGATCTCGCTCTTCCTGGCGCTGCTGCTGGACGGCGTCGCGGCGCGGGCGGTGCGGTTCTTCCGGGCGGCGCTGCTGATCCCGTACGTCGTGCCCGCGGTCGTGTCGACCGTCATGTGGCTGTTCCTCTACAGCCCCACCGGCAGCCCGCTGCTCGACCTGGCGCATCGGGCGGGCACCGACGTCGACTTCTTCGGCGGCCTCAACACCTACCTCTCGCTGGGCAATCTGCTGACCTGGCAGGGCATCGGCTTCAACATGATCCTCATCTCCGCCTCCCTCCAGGCTCTGCCGCGCGAGCTGTACGAGGCGGCCCGGCTGGACGGGGCGAAGGAGTGGCGGATCGCCTGGTCGGTCAAGGTCCCGAACATCACCGGGATTCTCGTCCTGACCGGCATGTTCTCCCTCATCGGCCGACTCCAGCTGTTCACCGAACCGCTGATGCTGCGGCAGATCGCACCGGAGTCGATCAACACCGACTTCACGCCGATGATGGAGATCTTCGACCAGGCGTTCAAGGCCGGCAACTACCAGTACGCGGCCGCCGAGTCGCTGGTGCTGGCCGTCGTCACCGGCATTCTCGCCTTCGTGTTCCACCGTGTGACGAACAGGAAGATGTCATGAGCAGTGTCGCCACCGGGGGCGGAGCACGCCCCACCCGCCGTGCCGTGGCCCTCACCACCGGCCTGCTGGTCCTCTTCCTGCTGTACTCGCTCGCCCCGACCTGGTTCCTGATCGTCTCGGCGACGAAGGACCAGACCGACCTGTACTCGACCTTCGGCCTGTGGTTCTCCTCCAACCACCTCGGCGACAACCTCCAGCAGATCTGGACCTACCACGACGGCGTGTTCACCCGCTGGATCGGCAACTCGATCCTGTACTCGACGCTCGGCGCGGCCGGCTCCACGCTCATCTCGCTCGCCGCCGGCTACGGACTGTCGAAGTTCGAATTCCCGGGGCGCGGCGCCCTGTTCGCGGTCATCGTCGGCGCCTCGCTGCTGCCCAGCACCCTGCTGGCCTTCCCGCTCTACCTCGTCTTCGCCAAGATCGGGCTCACCAACACCATCTGGTCGATCCTGATCCCGTACTTCATCAACCCCTTCGGGGTCTACCTCGGCAAGGTCTACGCGGACAGCTCCGTACCCACCGAGCTGATGGAGGCGGCCCGTCTCGACGGCGCCTCCGAGCTGCGGATCTTCTGGTCGGTCGCGCTGAGGCTGATGCGGACCGGCGGCATCACCATCTTCATGCTCGTCTTCATCGACATCTGGAACAACTTCTTCCTCCCCCTGTTCATGCTCAACGGCGAGCGCACCTTCCCCGTCACCCTGGGCCTCTACTCGTGGCTCCAGCAGGCGCAGACCGCCCGCGACATGAACACCCTCGTCCTCACCGGATCCCTGCTGTCGATCGTTCCGCTCGCGGTGTTCATGTTCGCGCTCCAGAAGTACTGGCGCAGCGGAATCCTCATGGGCAGCCTCAAGTAAAGGACCAGCCGTGCCCAACGCACCCAGAAGACGTGACGTCCTCAAGTACGCCGGTACCACCGGCGCCGCCGCGGCCGGCCTCGGCCTGCTGAGCACCCAGCCGGCCACGGCCGCGCCCGCTGCCGAACCCTCCCTCGCGAGGGCGGTCTGCGCGCCCCTGGACATCGTTGTCTTCGGCAACACCTCCTCCGAATCCGCGCACCACCTCACCGCCACCCTCTCCGACACCGTCACCGGCGGCCTCGGCCAGCCGGCCCGCGTCCTCAACCCCTCGGAACCGGCCACCTACTGGGGCGGCACGCTGAAGTTCGACGTCGCCGTCAGCCCGGCCGACACCACCTACGTCACCGTCCGCCTCTGGGGCGACGACTACGACGCGACCTCCCGGCAGTCCGCGTCCGGCACGAACATGTGGCGGCTCCAGCTCTTCTGCGACGGCCTTCAGGTCGGCCACCAGGACGAGGGCGCCGTCGACAGCCTCGACATCCTGGACACGGCGCCCCGCACCCCCGGCCGCTTCTTCTTCCACACCCTGCCGCTGCCCGAGCGGCTCACCCGGGGCAAGAGGAAGGTGACGCTGGAGATCCGGTCGATGGGCCGCATCTGGTCCTACGGCCAGAACGCCGACCAGCTCTACTACAAGATGACGACGCCCTCGCGGGGCATCTACCGCCTCTACACGCACACCGAGCCCTGCTTCGTCCCGCCCAAGGGCGAGGCGCAGGGCCCGGCTCCGGTCCCCAAGGTGCGCGAGGTCGAGGGCCCGGAGGCCCTGGAGGCCGTCCGCAAGCGCGTCGACAAGGACCAGCAGTACTACCTCGGCGGCGCCAACCCGGCCGGCATGGACGCCTGGGCCTTCCAGTCCCTCGCCGAGGGCTACCTCTGGTCCGGCAGCCCCGCCTACCAGAACCCGGTGGCCCTGAACCGCGTCCTGCGGGCGCTCGACGGCCGCTACATGGCCTGGCAGAACGACCCGACGGTGATGACCGGCTCGGACCAGCAGTGGCAGGGCTTCGGCCGGATCGGCCTGGTCCTCGCCCTGCTCTGGGAGCACCTGGGCGACCGTCTGGACCAGAAGGTGACCGGTTCGCCCTACGAGATCGCCAACCCCGGCTTCGAGGACGGAAGTGACACCCCCGAGGGCTGGGAGGTGCCGGGCTGGGGCAGGACCGCCGACGCCGACTGGGCCCGCGACACCACCGTCGCCCGCACCGGATCCGCCTCCCTCAAGGTGACGGCGACCGCGTCCAACGGCTTCATCACCGTCTACTCCTCGCCCAAGACCCGCATAGGAAAGGGCACGTACACCTACGGCGCCTGGATCAGGACCGACGGGGTCACCGGCCAGGGCGCCCATATCGACCCGCTGTTCTTCGACGCGAGCGGCAATCTGGTCGGCAGCGACCACCGCGCGTTCGCCACCACCGGCACCCACGACTGGCAGTACGTCTCCATCGACCTGGACACCCCCGACGGCGCCACCCAGCTGGAGATGCACCTGCGGCTGTCCGGCCCCGGCACCGCATGGTTCGACGACGTGACCCTGACGCCGCCCGCGGAGACCACAGGGACCGCGGACACCGCCGGTACCGAACCGCCGGTCCGGCGCGACGCCTACACCGACATGCTCAGGTCCAGCCGGGACTACTGGCGTCAGCACTTCCCGCACTACAGCAACCAGTCGCAGATCTGCGCCATCGGCATCTACCAGGCCAACCGCGGCCTCGGCCTGCTCGCCCCCGGCCTGGCCCTGCCCGAGGACAAGGCACGCGGCTACCTGTACCAGTCGATCGGCATGACCCCCTACCTCGGCCCCGAGGACGCGGCCGGCAACCCGACCAAGCCGCTCGGTGACGGCTACTACCAGGTGTCGAAGGCGGGCCTGACCCGCGAACTCGGCTATGTCGGCAGTTACGGCGAGGTCCTCGACTGGCTCGTCATGATGTACGAGTCCGTCACCCGCGGGTACCAGGGGCAGGAAGCGCCGGAACTGCGCAGGCAGATGATCGACATCATCAAGGCGCGCGGCCGGTTCCGGGTGATGGACGTCGACGAGACCGGCGCCCGGGTCGCCCGTACGGAGACCGTCATCGGCTGGCGCAACGAGGTCTACCCCGGCGAGATCACCTACGCGTCCCGCACCGTCTGGGACTCCCACCCGGTCATGTCGGCCGTCGTGTTCAAGGACCCCGACATCGTCGGCTGGACCCAGGAGATGATGAACGACGGCCAGTTCTACCGGCAGTTGGACCTGCTCATCAACCACACCTGGACCCGCGTCGGGCTCGCCGCGCTCCGGCTGGTCTCCCGGGACTGGGACGCCTTCCAGGCGCTGCCCGGCCGTCCCGCCCGTATCCCCACGGACTGGGACCGCCCCGACTTCGTCTTCACCGACGAGGACAACGGCTGCCTCGCCGTCAAGAACGGCCGTGAACTCCTCTTCGCCTCCCTGTACTGGCGGGCCCGCCAGGGCGTGAACGACTACGCCCGTATCCACCACCTCACCCCCACCGACCAGCGCTCCGCAACGATCCGCCAGCGCTCGGCGGGGACCACCGACGACACGTTCACCGTGCGCGACTGGATCCTGTGGGACTACGCCATCAACGATCCCCTCGCCGGCGGCATCCCGCCGGGCGGCTTCCCGCCCCCCGGTGACACCCTCCACCAGGCCCTGGCCGGAGACGTGTACCACCTGGCCCCTGTCCCGGCGGACGTCCCGGACCCCGCCCTCGGCGTCCACTTCGACGGCGTGGAGACCATGCTGGTGGGCCGCGCGCCGTTCTATCTGTGCGAGTACGGCGACTACCTCATCGCCATGAACACCAGCGCCGACCGGACGTTCACCCTCCCCGCCCGCCCGGAGTTCGGCCCGGCCCGCGACCTGGCCACCGGCAGGAACGTGGGCGCCGGGCAGCGCCCCAAGATCGGCCCGCACAGCACCCTCGTGCTCTACCGGGGACCCCGTCACGACGGCTGACGTATGCGCGCACTCAACGACGAGTGAAATGAGGAAGACCGCATGACCGAGCCGCAACCCCCCACCCGTCCCGCGTCCGGGGCCGCCGCCCCCACCCGGCGCCGGTTCCTGAAGATCACCGCCGTCGGCACCGCCGCGGCCGCCACCGGGCTGGTCCTCGTCCCCGAGGCCGACGCCCTCACCTCGTTCATCCACCCCGGCGTGCTGCACAAGCTCTCCGACATCCAGCGGATGAAGACCAGGATCGCCGCCGGCACCGAACCCTGGCTCAGCGGCTGGAACGTCTTCAGGGCCGACCCGTACTCGCAGTCGACGTACACGATGCTCGGCCCGTTCGCCTCGGTCGACCGGGGCACGACCGAGCTGCACAACTGGGAGTTCTGGAACGACTGCAACGCCGCCTACCAGAACGCCCTGATGTGGAACCTGACCGGCACCACCGCCCACGCGACGAAGGCCCTGCAGATCATCAGGGCCTGGTCGGCCACCCTCACCTCCATCACCGGCAAGGACGCCCAACTCGCGGCCTCCATCTACGGCTTCAAGCTGGCGGCCGCCGCCGAACTCATGCGCTACACGGCACCCTCCGGAAGCTGGTCGGCGTCGGAGATCACCCAGACCGAGAACCTCTTCAGGAACGTCTGCATCCCGCTCGTCAACACCTTCGGTGACGCCGGCTGGGGCACGAACTGCGTCAAGGCGATGATGGCCATGGGGGTGTTCTGCAACGACACCTCCGTCTACAACGCCGCCGTCGACGCCTACTACCTGCACGACTGCTGCAGGATCAGCCGGGTGATCAGCGACACCGGCCAGTGCGTGGACAGCGGCCGCGACCAGGCCCACACCCAGCTCATCCTCGGCAGCATGGCCGAGGCCTGCGAGATCGCCTGGGTGCAGGGCCAGGACCTCTACTCCGCCTCGTCCAACCGCCTCCTCGCCGGCTACGAGTACACGGCGAAGTACAACCTCGGCAACGACGTCCCCTACGCCGTCTGGGGCTCCTGCCAGGCCACCTACAGCGCCATCTCCACCGTCGAGCGCGGCAACCTGCGCCCGATCCACGAGCTGGCCTTCAACCACTACGTCAAGCGCCGCAGCCTGCCCGCGCCCTGGACCTATGCCGCCGTCGCGCGACTCCAGCCGGAGGGCGCCGCGTTCCAGTGCGACCACGTGGGCTTCGGCACCCTGCTGTTCACCCTCTGACCGGAGCATCCGTGAGCCTGCTGATCCAGAACCCCGTCCTGCGCGGCTTCGAACCCGACCCGGCGATCCTGCGGGTCGGCGCCGACTTCTACCTCGCCACCTCCACCTTCGAATGGTGTCCGGGCGTCCGGCTCCACCACTCCCGGGACCTGGTGAACTGGCGGCCGCTGGGCGGGATTCTGGACAGCAGGCGCCTGCTCGACCTCACCGGCGTACCGGACTCCGGCGGGATCTGGGCGCCCGGACTGTCGTACGCCGACGGCCTGTTCCACCTCGTCTTCACCGTCGTCGACACCTACGCGGAGGGCTGGAAGGACCTCCCCAACCACGTCACCACCGCCCCCTCGATCGAGGGCCCGTGGTCCGACCCGGTCCCACTGCACGGCCGCGGCTTCGACGTGTCCCTCTTCCACGACGACGGCGCAGACGGCGACGGGCGCAGCTGGCTGCTGAACATGCGCTTCGACTGGCGGCCCGACCACGAGTCCTTCGCCGGGATCGAACTCCAGGAGTACGACCGCCGGACGCGGTCCCTGCTCGGCGAGCCACGGACCATCTCCGTCGGCACCGCCGCCGGGGTCGCCGAGGGCCCGCACCTCTACCGCCGGGACGGCTGGTACTACCTGGTGCACGCCGAGGGCGGCACCGGCTACGAACACGGCGCGGCGGTGGCCCGCTCCCGCGACCTGTTCGGCCCGTACGAGCCCGACCCGGCCGGTCCCCTGCTCACCTCCCGGCACGACCCGAAGCCGGCACTGCAGAAGGCCGGTCACTGCTCCCTCGTCGAGACACCGGCCGGGGAGTGGTACGCCGCCCACATCGTCGCCCGGCCCCTGACCGAGCGGGGCCGGTGCGTGCTCGGCCGGGAGACCGCACTGCAGCCGGTGACCTGGACCGAGGACGGCTGGCCCCGCATCATCGGTGCCGTCCCCGCCGTGACCGTCCCGGCCCCCGCCCTCCCACCGGCGCCCGCGCCCGAACCAGCGCCCGCCACCGACCTCTTCGACACACCCGCCCCCGGCCCCGACTGGTCCACCCTGCGCCGGCCGGCCACCCCGGACTGGATCGAACCGGCACCCGGCGGACTCCGCATCCACGGCGGCCAGTCGCCGGTGGGCCGCCGCGCCCCCAGCCTGCTCGCCCGCCGGGTGACCGCCGGCCACTGCTCCTTCCGGACCAGCCTGACCTTCGCGCCCCGCACCCCCGACCACATGGCCGGACTCACCGCGTACTACAACACCCGCAACTGGCACTATCTCCATGTGACGGCCCAGGACGACGGATCCCCCGTGCTGCGTGTGCTGAGCTGCGAGGCCGGGCGGCTCATCGCCCACCGGCCGGCGGTACCCCTCGCCCCCGGACGCGCGGTCGTCCTCCAGGCCGAACTCGAACTCCCCGTCCTCCGCTTCTCCTACGACACCGGCCGGGGCATGTGCGTGCTGCCGCTCGAACTCGACGCCACCGTGCTGTCCGACGAACACGCCGACGAATTCCACGACGGCCAACTCCGGGTCCTCGGGTTCACCGGCGCGATGCTGGGGCTGTGGGCGCAGGACCTCGACGGTGCCGGCGTGTACGCGGACTTCGCCTACGCCACCTACCTCACCACCCCGGACCGTGCCGCATGACCATCCTCCCCCTGGAACGCATCCGTCTCTTCTGCACCGCACTCGGACCCGCGGAGGGTGTGCCGCTTCTCCTGGTGCACGGCTGGGGCGGGGACGGCCGCGAGTGGTCCCCGCACGCCGAGGCCCTCGCCGACCGGTTCCGTGTGATCGTCCCCGATCTACGGGGCCACGGCCGCTCCGAGGTTCCGGACCAGGACAACACCCCGGCGGAGATGGCCGAGGACCTCGCCGCGCTGCTCGGCCGCCTGGACAGCGGGCCTGCGGTCGTCGTGGGCCATTCGATGGGCGGGCAGGTCGTCAATCTGCTCGCGGTACGGCATCCGGCCCTCGTCCGCTCCGTCGTCGCCCTCGACCCGGCACACGGCGCGCACGGCGACGAGGTGGCTCAGATCCCGGTCCGGCTGGCGCAGTACCGGGCACGAGGGGCCGCGGCGGCAGCCGGCTTCGTCGCCGGCGCGTTCTCGCGGAGCGCGCCGGCGGGCCTGCGTACCGCGCATGTCCGCACCATGCTCGGCACCCCGGACCACGTCGTCGCCCAGGCCTACGCCGGCATGTACACCGGCCCGGACGCGGTGGGCGTCCGCCCGCGCAGCGAGGCGTATCTGCGGCGCCGGACGCGGCGCGCCCTGACCGTGTGGACCTCGGCGGAGGCCGCCGCGTGGGAGCGCGACACGCTGCACGTGCCCGGCTCCCGTGTCGACCACTGGCCCGACAGCGGGCACTACCTGCACGAAGAGCACCCCGAACGTACGGTCCGGCTGGTCCAGGACTGGATGGCCGGCGAAGCACGGACCGGGCCCGGCCGCGCCTGAGGAGGACGTGTGTCCTTCGGCCGGCAACGCCTCCTGGCACGGCATCAGGCCATCGGCCCTCAGCGGGTGACCGTCGCGAGCGCTTCGGCGTACTGCTCGTCGGTCACGGGTTCCAGCCAGGTGGTGCCGTCGCCGTCGGCGACGCCGACCACCATGGCGATGTGCGCCATGAGGGTGGTGTCGGTGCCGCCGTGCCAGTGCTCCTCACCGGGCGGGCACTTGACGGTCTGGCCGGCGCTGACGCGTACGACCCGACCGTCGCGGGTGCCGACGAGGCCGATGCCGTCGGTGATGTAGAGGGTCTGGCCGTTGGCGTGGGAGTGCCAGTTGGTGCGGGCACCGGGGGTGAAGCGGACCAGGGCGGTCGCCAGCCGGGCCGGCTCCGCCGGGGCCTGGATCATGTTGAGGTAGACGTCGCCGGTGAAGCGCTCGGCCGGGCCCTTGGCGGTCGGGGTGTGCGTGACGAGTTCCACGGAAGGTGTTCCTTGCTGTGCGGTTGCGGTTGCGGTTGCGGTTGCCGGAAGTGGGGGGTGCGGGTGTCAGGCGTCGCGCTCTTCGGTGAGCGCCTTGAGCTGGTTGACCGCGGTCATGGCGTTGGGCCAGCCGGCGTAGAAGGCCAGGTGGGTGATGGCCTCGGAGAGTTCCTCGACGCTCAGGCCGTTCTCCAGCGCCACGCCCAGGTGGTAGGGCAGCTGTTCGGTGCGGTAGAGCGCGGCCAGGACGCTGACGGTCACCAGGCTGCGATCGCGCGGTGAGAGGCCTGGCCTTTCCCACACGTCGTCGAAGAGCACCCGGTCGGTGACCTCGACGAGCTTGGGCGCGATCGCTTCCAGTTCCTTGGGCGCGGACTGCTTGGGCATTGCTTGTCGCTCCTTCGTTCTCAGGGCTTGAGGAGTGCCTTGACCGCCCGGCGCTCGTCCATGGCCCGGTAGCCCTCGGCGACCTGGTCGAGGGGCAGGGTGAGGTCGAAGACCCGGCCCGGGTCGATCCGGCCCGTCACGACGCGTTCGATGAGGTCGGGCAGGTAGCGGCGCACGGGGGCGGGGCCGCCGCGCAGGCCGACGTGGGAGAAGAACAGTTCCTGCCCGTCGACGGCGACGTCGTGCGGGACGCCGACGAAACCGACGCTGCCGCCGGGGCGGGCGGAGCGCAGCGCCTGCCGCATGGCCTCGGCGGTGCCCACGCACTCCAGGACGCTGTCGGCGCCGATGCCGTCGGTGAGGTCCTTGATCCGGGCGATGCCCTCGTCGCCGCGCTCGGTGACGATGTCGGTGGCGCCGAACTCGCGGGCCAGCTTCTGCCGGGACTCGTGGCGGCTCATGGCGATGATCCGCTCGGCGCCCATCTCCTTGGCGGCGATCACCGCGCACAGGCCGACCGCGCCGTCGCCCACGACCACGGCGGTGGATCCCGGCCTCACCTCGGCGGCCTCGGCGGCCCACCAGCCGGTGCCCATGACGTCGGAGACGGCCAGCAGACCGGGCCACAGCTCCTCGCCCGGCACCTCGTCCGTGGCGACCAGGGTGCCCTGGGCGTTGGGGATGCGGACGTAGTCGGCCTGACAGGTGCTCATGAACTCACGGTGCAGGCAGTTCGACGGGAAGCCGTTGCGGCAGTTCGCGCAGGTGTTGTCCGAGGTGGCGAACGAGCCGACGACGAACTGGCCCGGCTTCACGGCCGTGACCTCGGAGCCGACCTCCTCGACGAAGCCGACGTACTCGTGGCCCATCGGATGGGCGCCGCCGATCGGCTCCAGGCCGCGCCAGGGCCACAGGTCGGAGCCGCATACACAGGTGACGGCGGTGCGGATCACCGCGTCGGTGGGGTGGAGGATCTTCGGGTCGTCCAACGTCTCGAAGCGGACGTCACCGGGGGCGTGGATCACTGCGCCGCGCATGGGGGGTTCCTTTGCTCAGGTGAGGTCGGACCGCCGAGGGCGGTCCGGGCAGGCCCGGTCCTGGGCCGCGAGGTGTCCGCGTGCCGGGGTCGGGCGGCCCCGTCCCCGCCGACGGACGGCCGGGGACGGCGCCACGTCCTCCAGGTAACCGCCCCCGGTGGCGGCCGGCCAGTCACCGTCGATGGGTGTACCGGCAGTACATCCCTGATGCGGCGCGCTGCACGTACGGTCGAGGGGTGGACAACCAACAGGAGGTCCGCGAGTTCCTCACCTCGCGGCGCGCCAAGATCACCCCCGAGCAGGCCGGACTGCCGTCCGGGACCCGGCGCCGCGTTCCCGGGCTGCGCCGCAGCGAGGTAGCGGCCCTCGCCGACATGAGCGTGGAGTACTACGCCAAGCTCGAACGCGGCAGCCTGGCCGGTGTCTCCCCCGCCGTCCTGGAATCCGTCGCCCGTGCCCTGCGGCTCGACGACGCCGAACGCGCCCATCTGGTCCATCTGGCGCAGGCCGCCGACGGCTCCGACGCGCTCACCCGGCCCCGGCGCCGGCGCCCGGCCCGGCAGTGGGTCCCGCACCCGAGCCTGCAGTGGACGCTCGACGCGATCACCGCGGGTCCCGCCTTCGTCCGCAACGGCCGGATGGACATCCTGGGCACCAACACGCTCGCCCGCGCCTTCTACAGCGACGTCTACGCGAACCCCCACAACCAGGCGAACCTCGCCCGCTTCGCCTTCCTGGACCCCGCTGCCCGCCGTTTCTACCCCGAGTGGGGCCCGGCCGCCGACATCACCGTGGCGATCCTGCGCACCGAGGCCGGCCGCAACCCCCACGACAAGGAGCTGCACGACCTGGTCGGCGAGCTCTCCACCCGCAGTGACGACTTCCGCACCCGCTGGGGCGCGCACAACGTCCGCCATCACGGCACCGGGACCAAGAACTTCCGTCACGAGGCCGTCGGGGACATCACCCTCGCCTACGAGGGGCTGGAGATGACGGCCGAACCCGGCCTCACCGTCACCGTCTACACCGCCGAACCCGGCTCGCCCTCCGAGGAGGGCCTGCGCCTGCTCGCCTCCTGGGCCGCGACCCGGGAGGCAACCCCCGCCGGGCGGTCGCGGCCGAACTGACCTCCCTCCCTCGTGGCACACCCGCCGTCCCCGGAGGTTGCGGCGCCTCTCGGTGGTCAGTCGTTCCGGGTGCGGGCGACGGTGGCGGTGCTCGTCCAGCCGGCCAGGAGGCCGAGTGCCTCCCGTTCCCGGGAGTCGGGTTCGGGGGTGTAGAAGTTGAGGCGGAGGCCGGGGTCGGAGGGCAGGTCCATCGCCTCGTAGGGCAGGGCGAGATCGCCGACCAGCGGATGGTGCAGCTTCTTCACGCCCGAGCGGTGGAACTTGACGTCGTGGCGTGCCCACCGGCGGGCGAAGTCGTCGCTCCTGGTCGTCAGCTCGCCGACCAGGTCGGTCAGCACCTTGTCGTGCGGTGCCCGGCCGGTCTCGGCGCGCAGGAAGGCCACCGCGTCGTCGGCGCCCTTGTCCCAGTCGGTCCAGAAGTCCCGGCTCGCCGGGTCCAGGAACATGAAGCGGGCGGTGTTGACCGGCCCGCGCTGGGCGAACAGCGGCGAGTCGAAGACCGGCGCGTACAGGGCCCGGCCCAGTGTGTTGGCGGCCAGGATGTCGAACCGGGCGTTGCGCACGTAGGCCGGCACGCCGGTCATGGAGTCGAGCAGCCGCAGGATCGTGGGCCGTACCCGGGACGCGGTCACCGCGGACCTGCGGCCCGCCGGGGTCGCCGCGCGGGCCAGGTCGTAGAGGTGGGCGCGCTCGGCCTCGTCGAGTTGCAGCGCGTGCGCGAGGGCTTCGAGCACCGAGTCGGAGGCACCGCTGAGGTTTCCGCGCTCCAGCCGCACGTAGTAGTCCACGCTCATCCCCGCCAGCAGCGCGACCTCCTCGCGGCGCAGGCCCGCCACCCGGCGGTTTCCGCCGAACACGGGCAGCCCGGCCCGCTCGGGAGTGATACGCGCCCGCCGGGTGCTCAGGAACTCACGCACCTCACCGGCCAGGTCCTTCTTCTTGTCGCTCTCAGTCATGGTCAGGCCTCGGGAGGTTGATCGGCAACGGCGGGCGTGCTCGGGCAGTGTGGATCCGGGCCGCCCCCTCACGGTAGGTGCGTCGGTGAACGCCTGCGAGGTACTGCCGTTACCTGGAACAGGAGTGACTCCCACCCGCGCGTCCGGCCGCGGTTCTCTGGAGAAGGCCGAGGGCCGCGAGTCCTCGACCGGCCCGACGAAACCGATCCGAAGGAACACCGTGCGCGCAGCACTCATGTACGAAACCGGCGACGCCGGCGACAGAACCGGCGAGGGACCGGTGACAGGGCCGGTGACGCGATGACCACCGCCGCACAGCGCGGGTCGGCACCCGCGGCGGTGCGCCCCGACGGGACTCCGGTCCACGCGACGCTGATCCTCGCGATCATCTGCGTCAGCTACTTCATGGTCATCCTAGACAACTCGATCGTCTTCACCGGGCTGCCGCAGATCCGCTCCGACATGGGGTTCTCCGAGACCGGCCTGTCCTGGATCACCAACGCCTACGTCCTGGTCTTCGGCGGACTGCTGCTGCTCGGAGCCCGGGCCGGTGATCTGTTCGGACACCGCAGAGTCTTCGTGTTCTCCCTGGTCGTCTTCTCGCTGACCTCCCTGCTGGTGGGCGCGGCGCAGACCCAGTGGTGGCTGATCGGCGCCCGGGCGCTGCAGGGCGTCGGGGCCGCGGTGCTGGCCCCGTCCGCGCTGTCCCTGCTGACGCGTACCTTCGCCGAGGGCCGGGCCCGTGACCGGGCGATGGCCGCCTACAGCGCCGTCGCCGGTCTGGGTGCCGCCCTTGGCCTGGTCGTCGGTGGCCTGGTCGCCGACCTGGTGTCGTGGCGGGCCGGGTTCTTCCTCAACGTCCCGGTCGGCGTCGCGATGATGGCACTGGCCCCGCGGTTCCTGCCCGAGACCGAACGCCGGCCGGGCCGCTTCGACATCGCCGGGGCGGTGCTGGCGACGCTGGGTTCGACCGCGCTGGTCCTCGGCATCGTGGACGCCGCCGACTTCGGCTGGACCGCCCCGGCGACCCTGGGGCCGCTGGTGGCCGGGGTGGTGCTGCTCGGGCTGTTCGTCCGGGTGGAGCGGCGGGCCGCGCAGCCGATCGTGCCGCTGCGGCTGTTCGCCCGCAGGGAGCGCAGCGGTGCCTACGTCACCCGGATGCTCTACATGGGCGCGATGATGGGCTTCTTCTTCTTCACCGCGCAGTTCGTGCAGAGCGTCTACCACTGGACACCGCTCCAGGCCGGCCTCGCGTTCCTGCCGATGACTCTGGTCAACTTCGTGATCGCCGTCCAGGTCCCGCGGCTGCTGGAGCGCGCCGCACGGCCGCTGGTGCTCCTGACCGGGGTCGTCCTGACCGCGGTGGGCATGGCCTGGCTCAGCCGCCTGGACCTGCACACCCCCTACCTGACGGGCGTGGCCCTGCCGATGGTGCTCATCGGCGCAGGCCAGGGCCTGACGCTGGCCCCGCTGACCTCCAGCGGTGTCGACGGCGTCGCCGCGGCGGACGCGGGGGCCGGCTCGGGCCTGGTCAACACCGTTCACCAGATCGGCAGCGCACTGAGCCTGAGCATCCTGTCCGCCGTCGCCGCCTCCGTCTCCACCGGGCACGCGGCCTCGGACATCGCGGCCCGCTCGGGAACGGCCCTGACCGGCTCCGCCGTCCTGCTCGCCCTGGCGGTCGTGACCGTCCTCACCCTGATCGTGCCCGCACGGGCCACGCACAACGAAAGGTCCCTGTGATGCAGACCCTCACCCTCAACAACGGCGTCGAGATGCCCGCCCTCGGCCTCGGCGTCTTCCAGACCCCGCCCGACGAGACCGTGGCCGCCGTCAGGTCCGCCCTCGACCTCGGCTACCGGCACATCGACACCGCCGCCGCCTACGGCAACGAACGCGAGGTGGGCCGGGCCCTGCGCGAGTCCGGGGTGCCCCGTGACGAGATCTTCGTCGAGACCAAGATCTGGATCAGCGACTACGGCTACGGCGAGACCCTGCACGGCTTCGACAAGAGCGCCGCGAAACTCGGTGTCGACCGGATCGACCTGCTGATCCTGCACCAGGCCCTGCCGTCCGACTTCGACCGGACCCTGGACGCCTACCGCGCCCTGGAGAAGCTCCTGGCCGACGGCAGGGTCCGCGCCATCGGCGTCAGCAACTTCATGGCCGGCCACCTGACCACGCTGCTCGACGCCACGTCCGTCGTCCCGGCGGTCAACCAGCTGGAGATCCACCCCTACTTCCAGCAGCGCGCCGTACTCGACCTCGACGACCGGCACGGCATCCTCAACCAGGCGTGGTCCCCCATCGGCGGGATCACCTTCTACCCGGGCTACGGCGAGGACCGCAGGAGCGTCCTGCAGGATCCCGCCGTCACCCGCATCGCCGAGGCGCACGGCAAGAGCCCCGCCCAGGTACTGCTGCGCTGGGGCATCCAGCAGGGCCGCTCGGTCATCCCGAAGTCCACCAGGCGCGAGCGCATCGCCGAGAACATCGACGTCTTCGACTTCGAGCTCACCGCCGGGGAGCTCACCGCCCTCGACGCGCTGGAGACCGGCCGGCGCGGCGGCCCCGAACCCGAGAACGTGACCCTCACCCGCTACGGCCGCACCATCCCCGAAGCCTGACCCGCCGCCGAGCAGCCCGCTCGTGCCCGGCCACGAGTTCGCCGACCGGGTCACCGAGACCGGATCGGCGACCACCCGGCACCGGGTCGGTGACCGAAGCCTTGCGCCCCGGCCCGGGGACGGCCTGCCCCGAAGCCCAAAGCCCATGACCAGCCCGGAGAAATGACCATGACGCACTGGAACGACACCGACCTGACCAGGGCCGGCGCCGCGGAAGAGCTGGACCTGGAGTCCGAGCGCGCCGACGGCACCCTGCGCGACCGGGTGACCATGTGGGTCGTCCGCGTCGGCGACCACCTCTACGTCCGCTCCGTCAAGGGCACCGCCGGCCCCTGGTACCGGGGCACCCAGTCCCGCCGGCAGGGCCGCGTCAGCGCCGGCGGCGTGCGGCAGGACGTCACCTTCCGTCCGGCCGATCACGACGAGTACGCGGCGGTGGACACCGCCTACCGGGAGAAGTACGGCCGGTACCCGGGCATCGTCGAGCACGTCCTGACCGACCGGGCCCGCGAGTCCACCCTCCGCCTCGAACCGCGCTGACCCTTCCTGCCCGCCCCTGTCCCCTCCGAGGAGATCCGCTCATGCGAGCCACCCTGATGTACGCGGCCCACGACGTACGCGTCGAGAATGTCGCCGACCCCGAGATCCAGCAACCGACCGACGCCGTCGTGCGGATCGTGCTGTCCTGCGTCTGCGGCAGCGACCTGTGGCCCTACAAGTCCCAGGCGCCCACGGACAACCCCCGCCACATGGGCCACGAATTCCTCGGCGTCGTCGAGGAGACCGGCTCTGGGGTACGCACCCTGAAGCCCGGCGACGTCGTCGTGGCGCCCTTCGTCTGGGCCGACAACACCTGCGCGTACTGCAGCGAGGGCCTGCAGACCTCCTGCCCGCACGGCGGCCAGTGGGGTGTGAACGGGGTCGACGGCGGACAGGGCCAGGCCGCCCGCGTTCCGCTGGCCGACGGCACCCTGGTGAAGTTGCCCGTCGGCGAGGACTCCGAACTGCTGCCGGACCTGCTGACCCTCTCCGACGTGCTGTGCACCGGCTACCACGCCGCCCGCACCGCCGGCGTACGGCGCGGCGACACCGTCACCGTCGTGGGCGACGGCGCCGTGGGCCTCTCCGCGGTCATCGCCGCCCGGCTGCTGGGCGCCGAGCAGATCATCCTGATGGGCCGCCACCGCACCCGCACGGACCTGGGCCGCGACTTCGGCGCCACCGACGTGGTCGCCGAGCGCGGCGACGAGGGCGTCGCCAGGGTCCGCGAACTGACCGGCGGCGAAGGCAGCCGCAAGGTCCTCGAATGCGTCGGGCTGAAGGACGCGCTCGTGCAGGGCTTCGGCGTCGTCCGCGCCGGCGGCACCATCAGCAGGGTCGGGGCGCCCCAGTTCACCGAAGTGCCGTTCGGGTTCCCTGACTTCATGCGGAACATCACCCTCACCGGCGGCGTCGCGCCCGCCCGCGCCTACATCGAGGAACTGATGCCGCACATCCTCGACGGCACGATCCGGCCCGGCCGCGTCTTCGACCGCACCGTCGGCCTGGAGAACATCGCCGACGGCTACCGCGCGATGAACGACCGCGAGGCCCTGAAGACACTCGTCCGCCCGTGACCGCCGACCGACCCCGGGTCAGGCGCCCGGCGCGGGCAGCGTGACCGACTTGTACTCCACGTACTGGGCGAGCCCCACCGCGCCGTACTCGCGGCCGATGCCGCTGGCCTTGTGGCCGCCGAAGGGGCCGTCGAAAGAGATGGGGGCGCCGTTGACGGTGACCGTGCCGGTGCGCAGCCGGCGGGCGACCTCGAGGGCGTGGGTCTCGTCGGCGGACCACACGCCGCCGGAGAGGCCGTACTCGGAGTCGTTGGCGATCCGCACCGCGTCGTCCTCGTCGTCATAGGGGATGACCACGAGGACGGGGCCGAAGATCTCCTCCTGGGCGATCCGCAGGGAGTTGTCGACGTCGGCGAACACGGTGGGGGTGACGTAGTTGCCGTGTTCCAGACCCGGCGGGACCTGGGGACCGCCGGTGACGAGGCGGGCGCCCTCCCTGATGCCGAGCTCGATGTAGTCGCGCACGCGCTGCTGCTGGTCCCGGCGGACCATCGGGCCGATGAAGGTGTCGGGGTCGGCCGGGTCGCCGACCTTGAGCGACTCCACGAGGTCCTTGAGGGCGGTGACGACCTCCTCGTACCGGCTGCGCGGCGCGAGGACGCGGGTCTGTGCGATGCAGGACTCGCCGTTGTTGAGGAGCGAGGCGAACTTCAGTCCCGGCACCGCCCGGTCGAGATCCGCGTCCGGCAGGATGATCGCGGCCGACTTGCCGCCCAGTTCCAGGCTGACCCGCTTCAGCTGCTCGCCCGCGATGGCGGCGATCCTGCGGCCGGCCCTGGTCGAGCCGGTGAAGGCGATCTTGTCGACGTCGCGGTGCGAGACGAGGTACTCGCTGGTCTCCCGGTCGGCGGGGAGGACGCTGATCACGCCTTCCGGCAGCCCGGCCCGCTCCAGCAGTTCGGCGAGCAGGCCCATGCTCAGCGAATTCTCCGGGGACACCTTCAGGACGACGGTGTTGCCGGCCAGCAGCGCGGGGATGATCTTCGCCATGGCGGCCGAGAACGGCGAGTTCCAGGGGATGACCGCGGCCACGACGCCGACGGGCTCGCGGCGCACCACCGTCCGGACCCCCGCGGCGGATTCCGGCGTCTCCTCCCAGCCGAACGCCTCCGCCGCCCTGAGGTAGGCCTCGGCCTGCCGGGTGAGGCCCGGCTGCCCGGCCCTGGTGAACCAGCGGGCCGAGCCGTTCTCTGCCGAGACGAGATCGGCGATCCGCTCGGCGTCCGCCTCCCGCAGGGCGTTCAGCCGCCGCAGGACGGCGATGCGCTCCGCCGGTGCGGTCCGCGGCCAGGGGCCCTCGTCGAAGGCGGTCCGCGCGGCCGCCACGGCGCGGTCGACGTCGGCGGGCCGGGCCTGCGCGGCACGGCCGATGACCGCCTGGTCGTGCGGCGAACGGATGTCGAGGAGGTCCGGGTCGGCGGGTGCGGTCCACGAGCCCGCGACGTAGAGCCGGTCGTAAGTGATCATGTGCCCTCTCCGGAGGGTTCGAAGGGATCGAGATCGCTGTCTAGCTATCTGTCACTTCAATGTAGCACTTACTTGTAGGAGAGCCCCGCGTGCGTGGCGGAAGGTGAGACAGGCTCCACACCTCCGGATATGCTCTGGCGCGTGAGAGCCGACGCAGCACGCAATCTGGAAGCCGTTCTGACCACCGGGGCCCGCATGCTCGCCGTCGATCCGGGCGCGAGCATCGCCGCCATCGCCGCCGAGGCCGGTGTCGACCGGCGCACCGTCTACCGGCGGTTCGCCTCCCGCGAGGAGCTGCTGGCGGCCATCTACGAGGCGCGGTACGACGCGGTCGAGCGGGCCGTCGAGCACGCCAGACTGCGGGAGGCCCCGGTCGCCGTGGCGCTGCACCGGTACGTCGAGGAGATCATCGGCGTCAATCGCACATGGCCCGTGGAGCTCACCCGGCTGCGGGCCGACGACGCGATCCGGGAGCGGCGCGACGCACTGGTCCGGGAGGTGGACGACTTCCTGCGGCGGGCCACCGAAGAGGGGCTGCTCCGTGACGACCTGCCGCCCGGCTGGGCGGGTTCGCTGCTGCCGCAGCTCATGCACCTGGCGTCGCAGCAGCTGCCCGAGCTCAACGCGGCCCAGGCCGCCGACACGGTCGTCGACACCTTTCTGCGGGGGCTCGGGGCACGGTGATCGCCGCGGGGGTTGTGGCAGGCCCGTGCGTCTGATTGGGTACCGCGCGACAGAACAGGGGGTGACCTGCGTGGATCAGACGGCACCGCAGGACGTCCGCGGGGCGCTGCCCGCGGAGCTCGGGCAGGCGATACGGCGGACCGCCGGCGACATCGCGGCCGTACTCGACGGGGTTGCAGACACGGGTGCGCCCGTACCGGGATCGGTCTGGACGGTCGGCGAGGCGGCGGCCCATCTCGCGCTCGCCAACGAGCTGATGGCCGACCTCGCGGTGGGGCGGGAACGGCCGTACGGGGACGGCACACCGCAGAGTCTGGCGGCGGCCAACGCCGAGTCGCTGGCCGTGTTCGGGGAACGCAGGGCGGCGCCGCTCGCCGCGATGATCAGCGAGCAGGCGGAGCGGTGCGCCGACGCGCTGGCCGCGGCGGCGGACGGTCCCGCGCCGCTGACCCCGCTCGGCCCGATGGACCGGTCCGTGCTCGCCTCCTACCTGCTCACCCACATGCTGGGCCACGGCTACGACCTCGCCCGTGCGGTGCGCCGCCCGCACATGATCGACGTCGAACGGGTCGCGTGGTGCCTGCCGTTCCTGCTCTCGGTGATGCCGACCGTGGCCGACGGCACGGCCACCGCCGGTCTGACCGCCCGCTACACGATCCGGCTGCGCGGAGGCGGCGGCGCCTTCGGCGTCACCCTGGCCGACGGTGCCGTACAGGTGACACCGGAACCGCAGGACCGTCCCGACTGCACGATCCTCATCGATCCGGTCGCCTTCCTGCTCATCGCCCTCGGCCGCCGCAACCCGTGGCTCGCCATGGCCCGGGGCCAGGTGTTCGCCTACGGGCGCAAGCCCTGGCTGGGCCCACGCTTCCCCGCCCTCTTCGTCGCCCCCTGACCGGCCTCCGACCGGCCGCTACCGGTCCCTACCGCCCCCGTGACCGGCCTCTGACCGGCCTCTGACCGACCGTTGACCGCCCCCTCGGCCCGCCGGTCCGGCGCACGCCCAGGCCTCCCACCCCCCGTCCGGCCCAACCCCGCTCGGCCAGAAGAGGCGAGCGGGCGTGACCGGTGTGACCGTGGTGGAAGGTATGGGCGCGCGCACGGATCCGAGGAGGCTGCATGGCCGAGGGACTGGTCGACGGCAGAGCGTCCCGCACTGCCCTGGAGAACGGCTCCGGCCGTCCCGCGCCGACCTTCGAAGCGATGACTGCAGTCGCCGACGCCGTGCTCTACGAGGGCTATCTCCTCTACCCCTATCGGCGGTCCTCGCCGAAGAACCGTGCCCGCTGGCAGTTCGGGGTCCTCTTCCCCCGCGACCGGGCGGAGGCCGACGGTCCGGTCAGGCCGGGGGTGTCGGGTTCGGCGGACTCCTGGTACCAGCAGACGGAGTGCCTGCTGCGGGTGCGCAGGCCGGACGCGGTCCTGCGGCTGCGGGTGCGGTATCTGCAGCTGCAGCACAAGCAGGTCGAGGACGCCGACGGGCGGCCGGTCGAGTCGCTGCGCTGCGCCGA
The DNA here is from genome assembly GCF_043201715.1 of Streptomyces sp. NPDC048291. NCBI lineage: Bacteria > Bacillati > Actinomycetota > Actinomycetes > Kitasatosporales > Streptomycetaceae > Streptomyces > Streptomyces sp. NPDC048291. The sequence continues at coordinate 323,894 of NZ_JBICZC010000012.1, read as the reverse complement.
CGGGACCGTGCAGCTGACCTTCGAGGAGGCGGTGGCCCGCGAGGCCGAGTTCACGGTCGCGCTGGACGGGGACGAGCACGGGTTTTCGGTGGGCTCGCCGGCCGGCACCGACACCGAGGAGCTGCCCTCCGGCGCCGGACGGATCGTCCGCCGCCGGGCGGAGGTGCGGGCGCGTACCGTCCTCGTGGCCGAACGGCTGGGCGGCGATCTCGTGCGGCTCCGGGTGCGCACCACGAACGAAGGGCACCTGGGGGATCCGCACGCCCCGCGCGACCGGGCCCTGCGGTACGCGCTGATCGCCACCCACACCCTCCTCGGCGTCGAGGGCGCGGAGTTCGTCTCCCTGGTCGACCCGGGCCGGGCCCTCCAGGACGCCGCCCGGAGCTGCCGCAACGACTTCACCTTCCCGGTGCTCGGCGGCGCGCCCCCCGCCGCCGCCCCCGAGGACGGCTCGGTCTCCGCCCTGCTGCTCTCCTCGCCGATCATCCTCCCCGACCATCCGCAGGTGGCGCCGGAGAGCCCAGGTGACCTGCACGACGCCGGTGAGATCGACGAGATCCTCACCCTGCGGACCATGCTGCTGACGGACGAGGAGAAGCGGGAGGCCCGGGCCACCGACCCGCGGGCCGCCGAGATCCTCGACCGGGTCGACAGCCTGCCGCCGGAGGTCTTCGAGCGCCTGCACGGCGCCATCCGCTCGCTCAGCCCGGCCGGCGAGGCCACGGCCGACGAAGCGACCGGCAACGAAATCACCGCCAGCGAAGCCAGCGACAACGAAGTCACCGGCAGCGAAGTCACCGGCAACGCATCCCGCGTCGGCCCGGGCCCCGCCGGCCAGGACTCTCCCGCCGCGCGTCCCGCGTGGTGGCAGGAGGGCGGCGACGACGGGCTGTCCCCGGCCACCGACACGCTCCTGGTCGACGGCGTGCGGGTCGGCGGCGGCAGCCCGGTGCGGCTGCGCCCGCGCGTCCGGGGCGCCGACGCGCAGGACATGTTCCTGGCCGGCCGGACCGCGACCGTGGCCGCCGTCTTCCACGACGTGGACGGCAGCAGCCGTCTCGCCGTCACCGTGGACGACGACCCGGCGGCCGAACTGCACGGCTGGTACGGCCGTTTCCACTACTTCCGGCCCGACGAAGTCGAGCCGCTCGGGGGCACCGACGTCCCGGATCCAGCGACGGCTGCCGAGCCGTCCCCGGGGCCCACACCATCGGAGGCCTAGCACATGAGCAGCAGCAAGAACGGCACCACGGCCGTCGGCGGCGAACCCGCCCGGGCCGACGGCGAGCACCAGGGCTTCGACGAGATCACCATCCTCTGGATCTCCGAGGGCATGAGCTGCGACGGCGACACCGTCTCCGTGACCGCCGCCGACCAGCCCTCCATCGAGGACCTGGTCCTGGGCCTGATCCCGGGGATGCCCAAGGTCAACCTGGTCAACAAGGTGCTCTCGCCGAGCCTGGGCGGCGAGGACTTCCTCGCTCCCTACCGGGCGGCGGCGCGGGGCGAACTGGAGCCGTTCATCCTCGTCATCGAGGGCTCCGTGCCGAACCAGAACATCATCGAGGGCGACGGCTACTGGACGTCCTTCGGCAACGACCCGGAGACCGGCCAGCCGCAGACACTCAACGACTGGATCGACGAACTGGCGCCCCGGGCCTGGGCGGTGGTCGCCGTCGGTACCTGCGCCACCTTCGGCGGCATCCACGCCATGGCCGGCAACCCGACCGGCGCCATGGGCCTCGCGGACTACCTCGGCTGGGACTTCACGTCGCAGGGCGGGCTGCCGGTGGTGAACATCCCGGGCTGCCCGGTGCAGCCGGAGAACTTCATGGAGACCCTGGTCTGGGTGCTCTACCACGCCGCCGGCACCGCTCCCCCGCCGCCGCTGGACCACATGCTGCGGCCGCAGTGGCTGTTCGGCCGCACCGTCCACGAGGGCTGCGACCGCGCCGCCTACTACGAGCAGGCGACCTTCGCGGCGGACTACAACTCGCCCAAGTGCCTGGTCAAGACGGGCTGCTGGGGACCGGTCGTGAACTGCAACGTGCCCAAGCGGGGCTGGATGGCCGGCATCGGCGGCTGTCCGAACGTCGGCGGCATCTGCATCGGCTGCACCATGCCGGGCTTCCCGGACGCGTTCATGCCGTTCATGGACGAGCCGCCCGGCGGCACCCTCTCCTCGCTCGCGATCAAGCCGTACGGGGCGGTCATCCGCAGGCTGCGCGGCTTCACCAACGAGCTGGTCAACCACGAGCCCAAGTGGCGCCACAACAAGCGCAAGCTCACCAGCGGTTACGCCCCGCGCTGGCGCCCCTGACGCGCCACGGCCACTCCCCCCCACCCCAGTCCCCCCACAGCAAAGGTCAGCGAACGCCGATGACAACCGAGGCCCGGCAAAAGGGGCGCAAGCCCGCGCAGATCGTGGACATGTCCTGGGATCCGATCACCCGGATCATCGGAAACCTGGGCATCTACACGAAGATCGACTTCGCCAACAAGGAAGTGGTGGAGTGCCACAGCACCTCCTCCCTCTTCCGCGGCTACTCCGTCTTCATGAAGGGGAAGGACCCGCGCGACGCCGGGTTCATCACCTCCCGCATCTGCGGCATCTGCGGCGACAACCACACCACCTGCTCCGACTACGCCCAGCAGATGGCGTACGGCGTGAAGCCGCCGCCGCTCGCCGAGCACATCGTCAACCTCGGCGAAGCGGCCGAGTACATGTTCGACCACACGATCTTCCAGGACAACCTGGTCTTCGTGGACTTCTGCGAGCAGATGGTCAAGGCCACCAACCCGAGCGTCCTGGCCCGCGCGCAGAAGACCACGGCGCCGCGCGGTGACATCCACGGCTACCGGACCATCGCGGACATCATGAAGGCCTTCAACCCCTTCGAGGGCGAGGTCTACAAGGAGGCCCTGAAGGTCTCCCGGACCACCCGGGAGATGTTCTGCCTGATGGAGGGCCGCCATGTGCACCCCTCCACGCTCTATCCGGGCGGTGTCGGCACCATGCCGTCGCCGACCGCGTTCACCGACTACCTCAGCCGGCTGATGCACGTCATCGACTTCGTGAAGAAGGCCGTCGCCATGAACGACGACGTCTTCGACTTCTTCTACGAGGCGCTGCCGGGCTACGAGGAGGTCGGCAAGCGCCGTATCCTGCTCGGCTGCTGGGGCGCCTGGCAGGACCCGAAGGTCGTCGACTACAAGTACGAGAACATGGACCGCTGGGGCAAGGCGATGTACGTCACCCCGGGCATCGTGGTCGACGGCAAGCTGGTCACCAACAACCTGGTCGACATCAACCTCGGCCTCAGGATCATGCTGGGCTCCTCGTTCTACGAGGACTGGGTCAACGAGGACCCGTTCGTCACCCACGACCCGCTGGGCAACCCGGTCGACATGCGGCACCCGTGGAACCAGACGACCCTCCCGGTGCCGCAGAAGCGGGACTTCGAGGGCAACTACAGCTGGGTGATGAGCCCGCGCTGGTTCGACCAGCGCACCGGTGACCACCTGGCCCTGGACACCGGCGGCGGCCCGCTGGCCCGGCTCTGGTCGACCGCGCTCAGCGGCATCGTCGACACGCCGTACATCAAGGCCACCGGACACAGCGTGCGGATCTCGCTGCCCAAGGGCGAGACCCTGCCGGAGACCACCCTTGAGTGGAAGATCCCGAAGTGGTCCAACACCCTCGAACGGGACCGCGCCCGGCCGTACTTCGTCGCCTACGCGGCGGCGATGGCCCTGCAGTTCCTGGACGAGGCGATGGGCCTGGTGCGGTCCGGCGACACCAAGGTGTTCGAGGACTTCGAGGTGCCGGACGAGGCGATCGGCTGCGGCTTCCACGAGGCCGTGCGCGGGGTCCTCTCCCACCACCTGGTGATCAAGGACAAGAAGATCGCCAACTACCACCCGTACCCGCCGACCCCGTGGAACGCCAGCCCGCGCGACAAGTTCGGCACCCCGGGCCCGTACGAGGACGCCGTCATGGGCCAGCCGATCTTCGAGGAGAACGGGCCGGACGACTTCAAGGGCGTCGACATCATGCGCACGGTCCGCAGCTTCGACCCCTGTCTGCCGTGCGGCGTCCACATGTACACGGGCAAGGGCAAGACCCTGACGGTCACGCACTCGCCGACGTACGGGGCGAACCATGGCTGACGCGCGGCTCGACGGCCCGGCGGTCGAGTCCCGGCTGGCCCGGCTCGACGGGCTGCTGGAGAGCCTGGAGTCCGCCCCGGGACCGATCGGCGGCTCGGCCGTCGAGGCGGTACGGCTGCTGACCGAGGTCTACGGCGAGGCACTCACCCGCGTCCTCGACCACGCGGACCCGCCGCTGGCCGAGCGGCTCGCCGGCGACGAGCTGCTCGACCACCTCATGGTCCTGCACGACATCCACCCCGAGCCGCCCGAGCTCCGGGCCGCCCGCGCGGTCGAGCGGCTGCGCCCCGCCGTCCGGGAGCGCGGCGGCGACGTCGAGTGGGCCGGGGTGGAGGGCGAGGTGGGCCGGGTGCGGCTGGCCAAGGGCGGCGGTTGCGGTTCGGGGTGCGGCGGAGGTACCACGGAGGTGACCGACGCCGTCCGGGAGGCGGTGCTCGCCGCCGCTCCCGAGCTGGCCGACGTGCAGCCGGTGCCCGAGGCCCCGGCGCCCGCCTTCGTCCCCCTGGACTCCCTGCGCCGGCCACAGGAGACCCGGTGACCACCCGGACACCGCCCGGCGGAGCGCTGGCCCGCCTCATCCGTTCCTCGGCCGACCGGCAGCCGGCGGCCGGGGCGGAGGTGTGCGACCTGTGCGCCGAGCCGCTGTCCGAGAACCATCCGCATCTGTACGACACCGGGCAGGCCGAGGTCCGCTGTGCCTGCCGCGCCTGCTCGGTGCTGTTCGCCGGCACCCGGCAGGGCACCGGCGCGGGCGACGGCCACTTCCGGCTGATCCCCACCCGCCGAATCCGCCTCCCGAAGGTCGACACCGCGGCCCTCGGGGTCCCGGTCGGCCTGGTCTTCTTCGTGCCGCGCGCCGACGGCACGGTCACCGCGGAGGGCCCGAGCCCGGCCGGGGCCATGCGCTGGGAGGTGGAGGCGGCGGCCTGGCAGCGGGCGGTCGCCGGCTGCCCGCCGCTGGCCGGCATGACCCCCGACGTCGAGGCACTGCTGGTCAACACCGTGCACGGCCTCGACCACCACTGGATCGTCCCGGTCGACGACTGCTTCCGCATGCTCGCCGTCGTCCGCCGGGAGTGGCGCGGCCTGTCCGGCGGCGGCCGGATGTGGCCGGCCGTGGAGCGTTTCTTCGAGGAGCTCACCGATCGGCCCTGAGCCGAACGGCCTCGAGGAACGGCAAGACAGGAAGGCTCAGGAAGGAGAACCCCATGGGCAGCATCAGAGTCGGCCGCGCCCAGGCGAGGCCCGACACGCCGTCCCACGTGCCCGGCATGCACCAGGGCAACAGGGGCCCCTACACGAAGCAGACGGGACACCACCCGGACGGCACCGCCGACGCGCGGCGCTCGACCAACATCCACTGGAAGCGGCACGACGCCCTGCTGGACGTCATGCCGAACATCCCGCCCGCGTGACACCGAACAGGGAGTGACCGCCGTGAAGATGCAACGCAAGAGAACCGGAACGGCGGCCCAGCGCGTGCTGACCGCCGAGGTCGCCGTGGTGGGCGCGCTGCTGCTGGCACTGTTCGTCACCGAGATCCCCAGCATGATGCGCGAGATGAGGATCTGGCGGATCGCCGGCGGACTGCGCGCCGGTCACCGGTATCCGTGAGCCGGTCGTGCACGAACTGTCGATCGCGACCGCGATCGTGGAGCAGGCCGACGAGTGGGCCCGGGCGGACGGCGCGGACACCGTCGAAGCGGTGACCGTCCGGGTCGGCGAACTGTCCGGGGTCGTCCCCGACGCCCTGGACTTCGCCTTCGAGGTGGCGCGCGAGGGCACCGCCCTCGCCGCCGCCCGGCTCGTCGTCGAACAGGTGACCGCACAGGCCTGGTGCGGGCCGTGCGCCGAGGAGTTCGCGGTGGGCATGCCGCCGTTCTTCTGGTGCCCGCGCTGCGACCGGCCCTCCACCGACCTGCGCAGCGGCCGGGAGCTGGAGATCACCGCGGTCGAATGACTCCGCCGGTGCCCGGGACGGTCCGGGCACCGGCGGAGTCACGCCCTGTCGTCGAACGAGAGCCGCCGTCAGCAGATCCGCGGCAGCTGCTCCCCGAGCGGGAGGTCGACGACCCGGGTGCCGCCGAGTCCGGTGGCCACCACGACCATGCCGGGGTGCTCGGTCACGCACTCCCCGATCCGGGTGGCACCGGCCCCCTGCGGGTGGGCGCGCATCGCCTCCAGCACCGCGTCGGCGTCCGTCGGCGGCACGAAGGCGACGAGCCTGCCCTCGTTGGCGACGTAGAGCGGGTCCAGGCCGAGGAAACCGCAGGCGTTGGCCACCGCGTCCGGTACCGGCAGGGCGCGCTCGGCGAGCCGTACGCCCGTTCCCGAGGCGCGGGCGATCTCGTTCAGGGAGGCGGCCAGGCCCCCGCGGGTCGGGTCGCGCAGGACGTGGACGTCGGGGGTGACGTCCAGCATGGTCGCGACCAGGTCGGCCAGCGGCGCGGTGTCGCTGGCGATCTCGACGCCGAACTCCAGCCCCTCGCGGACGCTGAGCACGGCGACCCCGTGCAGGCCGATCGGTCCGCTGACGATGACGGCGTCGCCGGGCCGGGCCCGCTGCGGCCGGATGTCGACGCGCTCGGGGACGAGGCCGACGCCGGCGGTGGTGACGTACACCCCGTCGCCGTGGCCGATCTCGACGACCTTGGTGTCGCCGGTGGCGATGGTGACACCGGCAGTCTCGGCCGCCGCGCCCATGGCCCGCGCGATGCGTTCGACGACGGCCAGCTCGACGCCCTCCTCCAGGACGAAGGCGGCGGAGAGATAGGCGGGCCGGGCGCCGCTCATCGCCAGGTCGTTGACGGTGCCGTTGACGGCGAGGTCGCCGAGGCAGCCGCCGGGGAAGAACAGCGGCCGTACGACGTAGGAGTCGGTGGAGAGCGCGAGGCGGGCGCCGCCGAGGTGGAGGACGGCGGAGTCGGTCATCCCGGCGAGGAGGGCGTTGCCGTAGGCGGGGGCGAAGATCTGCTCGATCAGTTCGGCGGAGAGCGCGCCGCCTCCGCCGTGGCCCATGACCACGACCGGCTGGTCGCGGATCGGTGCCGGGCAGCTCCAGTTCGCGGGGTCGACGACGGTCTGCTCAGCCAACGGGGTTCATCTCCTCGCGCGGGAGCGCCGGTTCGGACATCCGGCGGTAGAGGTAGTAGGCGGCGCAGGCGCCCTCGCTGGAGACCATGGTGGCGCCGAGCGGGGTGCGCGGGGTGCAGGTGGTGCCGAAGGCCGCGCAGTCGGTGGGCTTGATGAGCCCCTGCAGGACTTCGCCGGCGCGGCACTCGGCGGGTTCCTCGGTGCGGATGCCGGTGACGTCGAAGCGGTGCTCGGCGTCGAAGTCCCGGTAGGCCTCGCTGAGCCGCCAGCCGCTGCCGGGGATGCGGCCGATGCCGCGCCAGTTCCGGTCGGTGACCTCGAAGACCTCCTCGATCATGCGGATCGCGGCCGGGTTTCCGTCGGCGCGCACGGCCCGGGCGTAGGCGTTCTCCACCCGGTGCTCGCCGCGCTCCAGCTGGGCCACCGTGCGGCGGATGCCCTCCAGGATGTCGAGCGGTTCGAAGCCGGTGACGACGACGGGGACCCGGTGGCGTGCGGCGAGTTCGGGGTACTCGGCCATGCCCATCACGCTGCACACGTGCCCGGCGGCCAGGAAGCCCTGCACCCGGCAGGCGGGGGCGGTCATGATGGCCTCGATGGCCGGGGGGACCCGGACGTGGGAGACCAGCAGGGTGAAGTTGGCCAGGCCGAGGCGCTTGGCCTGGTGGACGGCCATGGCGTTGGCGGGGGCGGTGGTCTCGAAGCCGATGGCGAAGAACACCACCTGCTTGTCCGGGTGGCGGCGGGCGAGCTGGAGCGCGTCGAGCGGGGAGTAGACCACGCGGACGTCGCCGCCCTCGCCCTTGACCCGGAACAGGTCCCGGTCGGTGCCGGGGACCCGGAGCATGTCGCCGAACGAGCAGAAGACCACGTCGGGACGGGCGGCGATCTCCAGGGCCTTGTCGATGCACTCCAGCGGGGTCACGCAGACCGGGCAGCCCGGACCGTGGATCAACTCGACCTCCTCCGGCAGGAGTTGGTCGATGCCGTGCCGGATGATGGAGTGCGTCTGGCCGCCGCACACCTCCATCAGCGCCCAGGGCCGGGTGACGGTGGCCCGGATCTCGTCGAGCAGCCGGCGGGCCAGCTTGGGGTCGTTGAACTCGTCGAGGTACTTCACCGGGCCTCGCCCCCCGCGGCCTCCGGAGCGGCCTGCCGGGCCGCCTGCTGCCAGGCGTCGCCGAACTCCTCCTCCAGGAGCCCCAGTTCCTCGAAGAGCTTGAGGGAGGCCAGGGCCGACTCCTCGTCAAGTCGCTGCAGGGCGAAGCCCACATGGACGATGACGTACTCGCCGACCTCGACGTCCGACACGTACTCCAGACACGCCTGCTTCTGCACCCCGCCGAAGTCGATCAGGCCGGTGAGCGGATCGGCGGTGTCGTCGATGCTCACGACTCTTCCGGGCACTGCCAAACACATGGGTCACTCCGTCTCGTCGCTGACTGCCTTGCGTCGGTCGTCGTCGGGTCGTGGGCCGTGGGCGGCGACCACCAGTTGCCCGAGGGCCAGTCCGCCGTCGTTCGGCGGGACTTCGCCGTGCCGCAGGACCGTGAATCCGGCGCCGCGCAGCAGGTCCGTGGTCGCGTCCTCGAGGAGCGCATTCGCGAACACGCCTCCGGTGAGGGCGACGGTGGTCGCTCCGGTGGCCCGGCGCGCTCCGCCGCACAGGTCGAGGACGGCCCGGGCGACCCCGCGGTGGAAGCGGGCCGCGATCACCGGCGCCGGGGTGCCGCGCCGCAGGTCGGCGATGACCGCGCGCAGCGTGGGGGCCGGGTCGAAGCGGTCGCCGAAGGGGTACGCGGCCGTCTCCGCGCCCCAGGCCGCGCAGGCCTGGGCCTCCAGCTCCAGGGCGGCCTGGGCCTCGTACCCGGCGCGGTGGCACACGCCCGCGAGGGAGGAGACGGCGTCGAAGAGGCGCCCCATGCTGGAGGTGGCGACGCAGCCGACCTGGCTCGGCAGCTGCCGTTCCAGCAGGCGCAGTTCCTCGCGGGAGCAGGCGGCGACGCTGGGCAGGTCGGCGTCCCGGGGCAGGCCCGCCGCCCAGAGCCGGGCCACTGCCGTGCGGCACGGGTTGGCGACGCCCGCGTCCCCGCCGGGCAGCGGTGCCGGGGCGAGGTGGGCGAGGCGCCGGAAGCCGGTGTAGTCGGCGAGGAGCACCTCGCCGCCCCAGACGGTGCCGTCGTCGCCGTAGCCGGTGCCGTCGAAGGCGACGCCGATGACGGGTGTGCTGCCGTCGAGGCCGGCCTCGGCCATGGCGGCCGCGACATGGGCGTGGTGGTGCTGGACGAACACCGGTCTGCCGAGCGCGAGCCGGGTGGCGCGGCGGCGGGCCCAGGCGGACGAGTGGTAGCCGGGGTGGCGGTCGGCGGCGACGGTCTGGGGGTGGATCCCGGTCAGCCGGCGCATGTGCCGTTCCGCCCGGACGGCCGCCTCCAGGGTGGCCAGGTCGCCCATGTCGCCGATGTGCGGCCCGAACCAGGCCAGGTCGCCCTCGCCGACGCACAGCGCGTTCTTGAGGTCGCCGCCCACCGCGAGCGCGGGCCGCACCGGGACCGGCAGGCGCAGCGGGCGCGGCGCGTAGCCGCGGGAGCGGCGCAGGACCTGTTCGGTGCCGTCGGCGCGGACCCGCAGCAGGGAGTCGTCGCAGGGCGAGGCGATGGGCCGGTCGTGGGCGAGCCAGGCGTCGGCGAGGCCGAAGAGCCGGGTCAGCGCCTCTTCGTCGTCCGTGACGATGGGCTCACCCGAGCGGTTGCCGCTGGTCATGACGAGGACGCGGGGGCCGGGCGGGTCGCCGGGGAGGCCGAAGAGGAGGGTGTGGACGGGTGTGTAGGGCAGCATGACGCCGAGGTGCGGGCTGCCGGGGCAGACGCCTGGGGCGAGCCGGCCGGCGGGGCGGGGGCGGAGCAGGACGATGGGGCGCCGGGGGCCGGTGAGCGCGGTCCGCTCGGCCGTCCCGACCTCGGCGATCCGCTCGGCCTCTGCGAGGTCGGCGCACATCACCGCGAACGGCTTGTCGCCGCGCGCCTTGCGGGTGCGCAGGGTGTCCACGGCGCGGGCGGCGGAGGCGTCGCAGGCGAGGTGGTAGCCGCCGATGCCCTTCACGGCGACGATCCGCCCGGCGGCGAGCAGTTCTCGCGCCCGTGACAGGGCGTCACCGTCGCGAGCGGCTCTCACCCCGCTGCCGGCGGCGGGCACCAGCCGCAGCCGCGGGCCGCACTCCGGGCAGGCCACCGGCTGGGCGTGGAAGCGGCGGTCGGCGGGGGCGTCGTACTCCCGGGTGCAGGCGGGGCACAGGGGGAAGCCGGACATGGTGGTGACCGCGCGGTCGTAGGGCATGCCGGTGGCGATGGTGAAGCGGGGGCCGCAGTGGGTGCAGGTGATGAAGGGGTGGCGGTGCCGGCGGTCGGCCGGGTCGGCCAGCTCGCGCAGGCAGTCGGCGCAGGTGGCGGTGTCGGGCGGGAGGAGGGTGCGGCCGGGGGCGGACTGCTCGGTGGCGCGGATGGTGAAGCCGGGGTCCGCCCCGGTGGCCGGTACCTCCTCGACGGCCACGGCGGTCACGGTGGCCAGCGGCGGCGGCTCGGCGGCGAGCCGCGCGCAGAACCGTTCGACGCCGGCCGTCGTTCCCTCGACCTCGATGAGCACCCCGTTCTGCGTGTTGCCGACGAACCCGGTGAGCGCCAGGTCGGCGGCAAGCCGGTGGACGTAGGGGCGGAAGCCCACGCCCTGTACGGTCCCGCGCACCGTGACGCGCCGGCGGACGGCCGTCGTCGTGGTGGGCGCCGTCACGAGGCGGTCGGGGCGTGGACGTGGCCGTGCGGGTGCGGGGCGAGCGGCGGCTGGTGCGTCGGGGCGCCGTCCCGTACGGCGAGCACCCGGTCGAGGACGGTGTCGACGCCCTCGCCGGTGCGGGCGCAGGAGCGCACGATCTCCACCCCGGGGTTGACCCTGCGCACGTGCTCGGCGAAGGCGGTCTCGTCGAAGCCGGCCGGTCCGGCGAGGTCGGTCTTGGTGAGCACGACCAGGTGCGCGGAGCCGAAGGCGGTGGGGTACTTGGCGGGCTTGTCCTCGCCCTCGGTGACCGCCATCAGCACGATCCGCAGATGCTCGCCGAGGTCGTAGGAGGCCGGGCAGACCAGGTTGCCGACGTTCTCCACGAACAGCAGCGCGGTGTCCGGCGGCAGCCAGCCCTCCAGGTGGCCGCGGACCTGCCGGGCCTCCAGGTGGCACAGCCCGTCGGTGAGCAGCTGCTTCACCGGCGCTCCGGAACGGGCCAGGCGTTTGGCGTCGTTCTCGGTGGCGAGGTCGGCGGTGAACGCGGCGACGGGGACGCCCCGCTCCCCCGCCCGGGCCAGCACCCGGCCGAGCAGTTCGGTCTTGCCGCTGCCGGGGCTGGAGAGCAGGTTCACCACGCCGACGCCGCGCGCGGCCAGGTCGCCGCGCAGCCTTGCGGCCAGGCCGTCGTTCCTGGCCAGGACGGCCCGGGTGACCTCCTCCGACTGACACATGAAAGCTCCGCTCCTCGTTCGCTGGGCTCGGTAGGGACCTGCGGAGCGGGTGGGTCCGCGTCCTCGTCCGCCGAGCGCCTGACTGGTCGTGCCGTTCGTCTGCCGCGGGCCGGTGGGGGCCGGTCGCTCCCCCGGGTTCCCGGCTTCGCTCGAACCCCGGGAGGGACCCCCGTCGCGGCGGAGCCGCATGCCGGATGCGGCGCCGCGCCCCTGACGGGGCGGTTCCGCAGCCGGCTCCACCGGGTCCGCTCAGCGATCCTCCGCGCCGGTGGCGGCTGTCGGCGGGCGACCGGCCGCGGCGGGGGCCGCGGATTCCTCCGGGCGGTCCAACGCGGGCGTGACCAGGGGATCCGCGAGCAGCGCCGGGACCAGGGCGTGCAGGGCGGCGACGGCCCGGCCGACCGCGTCGCGGACGGGTGCGCTCAGCCCGGGAGCGATGTCCTCGTCGCCGCGCGGCAGCTCCCCGGGCTCGCAGGCGAGCACGAGGACGCGGGGCAGGGCCTCCTCCCCGAGGTGGGCGGCCAGGGCGAGCACCTTCGCCGGGTCCATGCCGTGTGCCTCGGGCGGGGCCGCGGGGCGGCCGTCGGGGAGTTCGGGCTCGACGAGGGACAGGGTGCCGGGGCGTTCGCCGCGGACGGCCGCGTCCACGAGGACGACCACCGCCCAGCCGTCGAGCAGGGTGTAGGCGAGGTCCATGCCCCGGATGCCGTAGTCCCGGACCTGCGCCCCGGGCGGCAGCGGGTGCTCTGCCAGGGCGCGGACCACCTCGGGGCCGAAGGCGTCGTCGCCGAGGAAGATGTTGCCGACGCCCGCCACCAGCAGCCGGGTCACCGGGCACCGCCCGGGACCTTGCGGACGAAGTCGGAGCGCAGCGAGTGGTAGGCGGCCCCCGGGTCGAAGAACACGGCGTGCATCCGGGCGAGTTCGTCCCTCCGGTACGCGGCGAGCGGCCGTTCCTCCTCGTCGGCCCGGCGCGCCGCGGCCTTGGCTGCGACCCGGCGGTCGAGATCCGGGGCGGTCGCGAGCTCCGCCGCCAGTCGCTCGACCTCGGCGGTGAACCCCTGCGCGGGGACCGGCAGCAGCCGGTCGACGAGCCCGGTCCGGGCGGCGGTCGCGGCGCTCACCGGCCGGGCCTCCTCCGTCAGCCGCCCGGCGGTGTCCGCGCCGACCCGGCGGGGCAGCGAGTACGTCCAGAACTCGGAGCCGTACAGGCCCATGAGCCGGTAGTGCGGGTTGAGGACGGCGCCGGCCCTGCACCAGACCTCGTCGGCGGCGAGGGCGAGCATGGCCCCGCCGGCCGCCGCGTTGCCGCCGAGCGCGGCCACGACGAGCCGGTCGGTGGTCCGCAGCACGGCCTCGACCAGGTCGTCCATGGCGTCGAGGTTGGCCCGGGACTCCTCGGCGGGGTCCGGGGCGGCCTCGATGACGTTGAGGTGGATGCCGTTGGAGAAGAAGTCGCGCCGGCCGCCGAGCACCAGGACCCGGGTGGGCCGGGTGAGGGCGAACCGGTAGGCGGCGAGCAGGCGCCGGCAGTGGTCGGTGCCCATCGCGCCGCCGGGGAAGGAGAAGGCGACGACGCCGACGTCGCCGTGCTGCCGGTAGCGGATGTCGGTCCAGGTGCGGCGGTCCGCGGGCAGTTCGAGCGGGGCGGGGTGCTCGGGGAGGTGCGGGGCGTCGAGGACGTCGGTGGCGGGGCGGCGGAAGGGGGACGGGTCGCCGGAGTTCCTGCGGGGGCGCAGCTCGGGGATCCAGACGGCGCCGTCGCGGGTGGCCCGGCAGACCGCGCCGGCCCGGGTGGCCAGCAGCTCGCCCGGCTCTCCGCGCAGCCGGTCCTCGGGGTGGCCGCCGTGCAGGAACAGCTCACGGCCGAGGAGTTCGTCCAGCACCCCCGGCTGCGAGTCGGCCCCGCGCAGCTTGCGCAGCACCGTGACGGTGTCGTCGGCCGCCCAGTCGATCCGCCGCCGCTCCTGCCGGAAGACGTCCCGCCAGACGACCCGGCCGCGGATCGCGGGATCGCTCTGCGGCCGGGGCTTGTACGAGCCGTCCGCGTACCGGCGTACGGCCTGGTGGACGGCGGTGAGGGCGGCGTCGGCGGCCTCGTTGCGGTAGAGGTCGCTCTTGCCGACCGGCGCCACCGGGAAGGTCTCGCTCGCCCAGACCGCGCCCGCGTCCATCGCTGCCTCGGCCTGGAGCACGGTCACCCCCCACTCGGCCGCCTGTCCGGCGACGGCCCAGTCGAGGGAGGCGGGGCCCCGGTCGCCGAGCGGTCCCGGATGGACGATCAGGCAGGTGTGCCGCTGCCAGACGTCCTCCGGGAGCGCCGTCTTCAGCATCGGCGCGACGACCAGCTCCGGGTGCCGTTCCCGTACGGCACGGCGGACGGCGTCGGGGCCCTGGCCGGCGAGGACGACGTCCACCCGGTGGCCGAGGTCGGACAGTTCGGCGTAGACCCGCTGGGACAGGCTGTTGAACGCGCTCGCGACGAGCAGAATGTCCATGGTGCGGCATATTCGCCGCTTCGGTGGCTCCCGGGAAGGACCCGTGCGGCGTTTCGCCCGCCGTCCTGCGCCGCGCGGCCCCGTTCAGGGGTCGGAACGGGAAACGGGGACCGTGCGCCGGGCCCGCGGCGCGAAGATGGGTGCGCCCGTGTCGACCGATCCCTCCCTGGAGCGTGCCGCGTGACGTCGTCGGACCGTGTCTCCGAACGATTCGTGGAACTGCTGGACACCCGCCCGGAGATCCTGCGGGAGGCCGCGGCGGACTTCGGCCACCTGGTGTGCGCACCACCGCTGGGTGTGCTGCGGCCCCGGTCGGCGGCCGGGGTCCGGGACGCGCTGGCGTATGCCGGGCCGCGCGGGATCCCGGTGGCGGCGCGGGCCGGCGGTCATTCCCTGTACGGCCAGGGGCAGGCGCGCGGCGGGATCGTCCTCGACCTGGCTGAGCTGAGCGCGGTCGGGCCGGTGACCGGGGACCGGGTGGAGGTGCAGGCGGGTGCGCTGTGGCGGGACGTGCTCGCGGCGACCCTGCCGTACGGGCTCGCGCCGCCCGTCCTCACCGACTACCTCGGGGCCGGGGTCGGCGGGGTGCTGAGCGTGGGCGGGCTGGGCGGCGCGAGTCACCGGCACGGCCTGGTCTCGGACTCGGTGCTGGAGCTGGAGGTGGTGACCGGCGCCGGCGAGCACCTGGTCTGCTCGCCTGACCGCCACGACGCCCTCTTCCACGCGGTCCTGGCCGGCCTGGGTCAGGTGGCCGTCGTCGTCCGGGCCACCCTGCGCCTGGTGCCGGCGCCCGCCCTGGTCCGCCGCTACTGCCTGCACTACCCCGGCCTCGACGCCTACCTGGCCGACCAGCGCCTGCTGGCCACGGACCGGCGCTTCGCCTACCTCGAAGGCCAGGCCCGCCCCGCCGAGGGCGCCTCCGGCGACTGGACGTACATGGTGGAGGCGGTGGCCGGCCACGAAGGAGCGGCCCCGCCCGACGACCGGACCCTCCTCGGCGGCCTCTCCTTCGTCACGTCCGAGACCGAGGACCTCGGATACGCCGAGTTCGCGAACCGGGTCGCCACCGACGAGGAGGCGCTGCGCGCGACCGGCGAGTGGTTCCACCCGCACCCCTGGCTGAACCTGCTGCTCCCCGAGGACACCGCCGCGTCCGTCGTGACCGACGTCCTCGCCGACCCTGCCTTCCGCGACCTGCGCGAGAACGGCCTGGTCCTGCTCTACCCCCTGCTCACCCGCGCCCTGCGGGCCCCGCTGTTCCGCCGCCCGCCCGGTGAGGTCGTCCATCTCCTCGCCCTGCTGCGCACGGCGGCCCCGGGCGCGGCCGACCCGATGGTGGCCGCCAACCGCACGGCGTACGAGAACGCGCGGGCCAAGGGCGCGGTCGCCTATCCGGCCAACGCGCTGCCGATGTCCCCCGGCGACTGGCGGGAGCACTACGGCAGCCGGTGGAGCGACCTGGCCGAGGCAAAGGGCCGCCACGACCCGCACGGCGTCCTGGGCCGGGGGCACGGCATGGGCTGGTGAACGGGGTCGCGGGAAACTCGGTGTGCCGGGGTGTCGATCGCGCGGGGTGCCGTTCGTCGGTGGGGTGCAGGAAGTTCTTTAGGACCGGGAGGAACCATGAAGTACATGCTGCTGGTCTGCGGCGACGACACCGCTGACGCGTCCGGGATGGCGCCGGTCGAACCCTGGGTGGAGGAGCACGGCGTCCGCCGCGGCGACCGGTTGTACGGCCACCGGCTGCAGCTGCCGGACCGGGCGGTCACCGTGCGGGTGCGGGACGGCGAGGTGCTGCGGACCGACGGGCCGTTCGCGGAGACGAAGGAGTACGTGGCCGGGTTCGATGTCGTCGACTGCGACAGCCTGGAGGCGGCCGTGCGGATCGCCGCCGCGCATCCCGTCGCCACCATCGGGGCCATGGAGGTGCGCCCGTTCTGGGACGAGGGGCTGACGGAGGACGCGGAGACGGCCGTCCGCCGTCTCGACGCCGAACTGACCGGGGCCGCCCGCGACCGGGACGTCGACCGGCTGACGGCCTGCTACGCGCCCGACGTGGAGGCCTTCGGGCTGACCGGTGCAGAGGTGCGGTCGGGGATCGGCGCGCTGCGCAAGGCGGCCGAGGCGTGGTTCGCGACGCTGACCGGGCCCGTCCACCGCGAGGTGCTCGAACTCCGTGTGCGTCCCGGGGAGGGCAGCACCTTCAGCCATGCCCTGGTCCGGATCCGCGGCACCCGGGTGACCGGGGAGCCCCTGGACCGGGTGGTGCGGGTGACCACGGGCTACCGGGACACCGGTTTCAGCTGGCTGATCGCGCACGAACACGTCTCGGTGCCTCTGGAGGGGGAGCGGTCGTGAAGTACGTCCTGTTCATCTGCACCCCCGCCGGCGGCGAGGAGCTGAGCCCGGCCGAGATCGCCGAGGACCCGCGGTTCACCTCGTACATCCAGGAGGTGCGCGGCCGTGACGTCGTGCGGGGCGGTGCCCGGCTGCGGCCCGGGGCCGACGCGACCACCGTACGGGTCCAGGGCGACGAAGTCCTGCTCAGCGACGGGCCGTTCGCCGAGACCAAGGAGTACATCGCGGGCTTCGACGTCATCGAGGTCGCCGACCTCGACGAGGCGATCGCGCTGGCCTCCCGGCACCCCGCGGCGCTCGCCGGCGGCTCGGTAGAGGTACGGCCGGTCTGGGAGTGAGCAGCACGGACGAGGTCGGGGCGGCCGTCGCCGCCGCCTTCCGCGAGGAGTGGGCCCAGGTCGTCGCCACTTTGATCCGGGTGACCGGCGACTGGGACCTCGCCGAGGAGTGCGCGCAGGACGCCTTCGCCCAGGCGCTGGAACGGTGGCGGCGCGACGGAGTGCCGGGCCGCCCCGGCGCCTGGCTGACCACGACCGCCCGCAACCGCGCCCTGGACGTGCTGCGCAGGGAGGCGGTGGGGGCCAGGAAGCTGCGGGAGGCGGCGGTGCTGGCACGGGACGGGGAACCGTACGACCCGCTCGATCCATACGATCCATACGACCTCTGCGACCCGTTCGGCGGAGGTGACGGCGGCGGGGTGGCGGACGACCGGCTGCGGCTGCTGTTCACCTGCTGCCATCCGGCGCTGCCGATCGAGGCCCGGGTCGCGCTGACGCTGCGCACCCTCGCCGGGCTGACCACGCCCGAGATCGCGCGCGCCTTCCTCGTCCCCGAGGCGACGATGGCGCAGCGGCTGGTGCGGGCCAAGCGGAAGATCCGCAACGCCGGCATCCCGTACCGGGTGCCGCCCGCGCACCTGCTGCCGGAGCGCACGACAGGTGTGCTCGGTGTGGTGTACCTGCTGTTCAACGAGGGGTACGCGGCCACCGCCGGCGCCGACCTGATGCGGACCGGCCTGTGCGCCGAGGCGATCCGGCTGGCCCGGCTGCTGGCCCGGCTGATGCCGGACGAACCGGAGGTCGCCGGGCTGCTCGCGCTGGTGCTGCTGCACGACGCCCGCCGGGACACCCGGGTGGACGCGGCCGGTGACCTGGTCACCCTGGAGGACCAGGACCGCACGGCCTGGGACCGCGCCGAGATCGACGAGGGCACCGCGCTCCTGGACGGCGCGCTGCGCCGGGGCCGCCCCGGCCCGTACCAGATCCAGGCCGCCATCGCCGCCTGCCACACCACCGCGCCGACCGCCGCCGACACCGACTGGGCCGACATCGCCGGCCTCTACGGCGAACTCCAGCGGTACGTGCCCTCGCCCGTGGTCCGGCTGAACCGCGCGGTCGCCGTGGGCATGGCCGAGGGCGGGGAGGCGGGGCTCGCCCTGGTGGCGGAGCTGGCGGCGGAGGACGACCTGACCGGCTACCACCTGCTGCCCGCGACCCGCGCCGACCTGCTGCGCCGCATGGGGCGTACCCGGGAGGCGGCCGAATCGTACGCGCAGGCGCTTGAGTTGGCGGAGAACGCGGCGGAGCGCCGGTTCCTGGCGAAGCGCCTCGCCCAGTGCCGGTCGGCGTAGCCAACCGGGGGTTCGCCCGAGGTTCCGGGCGGGGGCTGCCACCCCACCGAATGCGGCAGCAGGCTGGAGTGATCGCGGGACCGGCCGTGCCTAGCGTGATGACGCATGGCAACGTTCTCCCTGAAGTCCACCCTGGCGTTATCGGTGGCGGCGCTCGTGCTGGTCTCCGCACCGGCGGCCCTCGCACGCTCGTCGCCTTCCGGGCCTGCCGAGCGGTGCGGTCCGCCGGACGGCGTCCGACGCGCGCTGACCCTGCTGACCGCCGACGACCACCTGGCGGGGGCCTCGGTCCTCGCCGACGGCCCGTGCGGGCGCTGGAGCGAGAGCGCCGGTACCGCCGACCTGCACACCGGCCGGCCGATGAACACCACCGACCGGCTGCGCGTCGGCAGCGTCACCAAGACGTTCACCGCGACGGTCGTCCTGCAACTCGCCGCCGAGCACCGGCTCTCGCTCGACGCCACCGTCGACCGCTACCTGCCGGGCCTGATCGACGCCCACGGCTACGACGGCCAGCGCATCACCGTACGGCAACTCCTGCGCCACACCAGCGGGTTGCCCGACTACCTCGACGCACCGGAGTGGGCGCACCCCGAGCGGCTGCGGTACCGCCACTTCGACACGGGCGAGTTGATCGCGCGGGCCCTCGAACTCCCCCGCCCGCAGCAGTCCTGGCACTACGCCACCACCAACTACCTGGTCCTGGGCCAGATCGTGCGGAAGGTCACCGGGCACAGCCCCGAGGAGGAGATCGGCAGCCGGGTGATCCGGCCCCTCGGGTTGCGCGACACCTACTGGCCGGGGGACGCGACCCGTATCCAAGGGCCGCACTCCCACAGCTACTTCACCTCCGGTGACGGACGGCGCGTCGACGGCACCGACTGGAACATGTCCCTCGGCGGGGTCGGCGGGGCCCTCGTCTCCACGCAGGGCGATCTCACCCGGTTCGCCACCGCGCTGCTCGGCGGACGGCTGCTGTCGGCGGCGCAACTCGCCGAGATGCAGCGGACGGTGGCCGCCGATCCGGACCGGCTGTGGCCCGGCGCCCGGTACGGCCTGGGGCTGATCTCGTCGCCGCTGCCGTGCGGCGGGGTGTGGTGGGGACACGCCGGGACAGTGCCCGGCGGACACCGTGCGCTGATCGCCGTCGGCCCCGGCGGTCGCAGCGTGGCCGTCGCCCTGAACCAGGTCCCGGACAGCCTCCGGGCCGAACTGGACTTCCAGCACCTCGTCGACACGTCCCTCTGCGACAGCGAAAGGACCTCCGCATGACCGGCTTCGCGGCGACCGCCGCCCTGGCCCTGGCGAGCGCTCTCACCCTCGGCACCGCACCGGCCGCCACCACCGCCGCCGCGGACCCGTTGGCCCGCTACCACCACCAGCACCTCACCTGGAGGAGCTGCGTGCTCGGCCCCGACGACGACACCGGCAAGGACCTGGAGAAGGCGGGCGCCCGATGCGCCGAGGTCACCGTGCCGTTGGACTACGCCGACCCGGACGGCCGGACGATCACGGTCGCCGTCTCCCGGATCAGGGCCACCGACACCGCGCACCGCGTCGGCGCGCTGCTGCTCAACAGCGGTGGCCCGGGCGGGCAGACGATCGGTGACCCGCCGTGGGTACGGGCGGCGATGCAGGACACCGGCAAGCGGTTCGACGTGGTCGGCGTGGACCCCCGCTTCGTCGGCCGCAGCACGGCCATGGACTGCCACTGGCCCACGGGGTCGGCGATCCGCGGCCCGGGGCACGACCGGGCGGGCTTCGACCGCTCCACCGCCTTCGCCGGGGAACTCGCCCGGGACTGCCGGAAGTACGAGGGCGACGTCCTGCCGTACGCCACCACCCGGAACACCGCGCGGGACATGGACGTGATCCGCGCGGCGCTCGGTGAGCGGCGGATCTCCTACCTCGGCTACTCGTACGGCACGTACCTGGGCGAGGTGTACGCCACCATGTTCCCGGACCGCACGGACCGGGTCGTGCTGGACGGGGTGGCCGATCCCGACCGCTACGGCCCCCGCCTGCTGCGCGGTTCGGAGTCCGCCAACCGGCACGCGCTGCGGGACTGGGCCGCCTGGGCCGCCGCCCGCGACACGACGTACGGCCTGGGGCGCGGCCGGGACGCGGTACTGGCCGTCGTGGACCGGATCCAGGCCGCCGCCGGGCGCGCGCCGCTGCGGGTGGGCGGCTACCGGGTGGACGACGGCGTCGCGCCGATGGTCGTCTTCAGCGGCCTCTCGCAGGACGACGACGCGGCCTACGGCGACCTCGCGGCGGCCGTCCGCGACCTGCGGGACGCGGCCGGCGGCAAGGCGGTCGACCCGAGTCCGTGGCTGGCCGACGCGCTCGGCTTCATGCTGACCGGTTCCGAATCGGGGTACGGCAGTGTGCAGATGGCGATCCTCTGCGGGGACGTCGCCGCGCCCCGCGACCCGGAGACGTACTGGCGGGACGTCCGACGGGCCCGCGCGCAGGACCCGTTGTTCGGTCCCGTGACCAACAACATCGGGCCGTGCGCCTTCTGGGACCCGCCGCGCGAGCGTCCGACCAGGATCAGGGACGACCTGCCGGCCCTCCTCGTCAACGCGACCGGGGACCCGCGCACCGTCTACGCGGGCGCCCGGGCGGTGCACCGCGACTGGCCCAGCTCCCGCCTGGTGACGCTGCGCGGTGCGGACCAGCACGCGGTGTTCGGGGTCTACGGCAGCGCCTGCGCCGACGCGGCGGTCAACGCCTATCTCGCCGGCGGGCGGCTGCCGGCAACCGACGTCAGCTGCGCCGCGCGTCCTGTGCCAGCGCCCTGAACTCCGCCCACCGCACCTGCGGCCGGGGCAGGCCGCGCCGGCTCAGATAGCGGTCGGTGGCCCGCCTCGTGCTGCGCAGCACGCTCACCGCGTCGCTCACCCGGCCGGAGCCCATCGGCTCCACGACCTTGCTCGGGACCAGCTCCCAGCCGGTGCCGTCCGCCCGCAGTTCGCCGCGCACGAGCGCGTTGTGCATGTGGTTGAGGCGCTCGTCGTGCCGGTGCACCAGCAGGGCGGCGGGGCCGGGGGCGGCCGGGCAGTCGGCCGGTACGTCCACGGCGAAACGCTCGCCCGTGGGCACCGGCCGGGTGCGGGCCAGTACCGGCGCGCCGGAGGCGTCGCGTGCGGCGAGCACCGCGGTCGGGAACCGGGCGAGCTGCGCGGCGCCGACCGGTTCCCCGGCCGGTTCGCCTGCCGGGGCCTCGGGCGCGCCGGACGACGGCAACGGTGAGCGTACGACGACCTGTTGGGGCGTGACGGTGATCAGCAGGCGCAGGTAGTACCAGTCCATCACCAGCCGCATCGGCGCGGAGACGTACGACCTGCTGTGCGGCTGCCGTGCGAACAGCATCCGCCAGTAGTCCTCGGCGCCCTCCGGCCCGGTCCTGATCTCGTCGGGGCAGTCGGCGTGGCCGCCGACGAAGATCTGCGGCGGCTTCGCCAGGCCGCTGCCGGTGGGGTCGGAGAAGAGCAGGGCGACGCGGCCGTCCCGGCGGATGTTCAGCGCCTTCTGCGCGAACGCCAGGGAGGTGCTGAGCAGCAGCGTCCCGTCCGGGCGGCGGCGCACGGCAGTCGGCCAGGCGAGCGGGGTGCCGTCCCGGCCCAGGGTGGCGAACTCGCAGGTCCGGTAGGCGTCGAGGACGTCGAGCGGGGCGGAGTCGAGGAGGGCCACGGGCTACTCTCCGTCCAGCGGGCCACGCATGGTCCGGCGGTAGGCGGCGTACTGGCGGCGGCCGACGGCCCGCCACAGCAGCCGGCCGATCAGCGGGGCCTTGCCCAGGAAGAAGGCGCTCTCCTCGGGGGTGGCCTCCTCCAGGATCGCGCCGAGGGCCAGCATGCGCTTGTTCTTCGGCAGCCCTTCCAGGCCGCGCTGTCCGACCAGTTCCCATTCCGGGACGGTGAGATGCTCGGCGACCAGCGGGAGCAGCGACTGCTCCTCCTCGTCGAGGTGATCGAGGAGCGCGATCCGGTGCGCGTCCAGGGCCAGCGCCAGTTCCTCGCCGGGTATCCGGTCTCCGGACCGCTCCCACAGGGACAGCCACTCGCCGACCGCCGCCAGGGTGCGGTCGATCGCCTCGTGCTGCTCCGTCATCCGCTCCACCAGCGCGGCGTCGTGGGCGGCGCGGTCCCGCAGCAGCGGCCAGATCAGTTCGTCCTCGGCGTGGTGATGGTGGTGCAGGCCGAGGATGTAGTCGCGCAGGGCGGCGGCGACCCGCGCCGCGCGGGCCCGGTCGCCGTCGGGCACGGCACGCACCAGCCGGGGCAGCAGTGCCGACTCGCGGCGGAAGACCCGGTGGACCACGACCATTTCGTGGGTGTGCGGACGCTCCGCGGTGGCGGCGACGCCGTGGCTGCTGTTGAGGGACACGCTTGCTTGCTCCAACGATCCGGTGTGTGCGGTGAGCTGCCCACGGTCGGGCACTCCTCTTGGCGTCGCCTTGGCGTCCGCTTGGCGCCCGGCTTGGCGACCGGCCGGCGCTCCCGTCAAGTGGGCGTTCAACGTCTGTTGACAGGATCGTTGCGGCGCTCGGGTAGATTCCGGCGACGTGCTGCGTTTGCGAGTCCTGGGTCCGCTGGGTGCCGATGTCGCCGGGACACCGGTCGAGTTGGGTGCCCCGCGGCAGCGCGCCGTCCTGGCCCTGCTGATCGCGGCCAGGGGCGGTGTCGTACCGGTGGACCGGATGACGGACGCGCTGTGGCGGGGCGAGCCGCCGGCCAAGGCCGGGGCGTCGCTGCACGCCTATCTGTCCAACCTGCGCCGGTTGCTGGAACCGGGGCGCCCGCCGCGGGCCCCGGCCACCGTGCTGGTCACCGTGGCACCGGGGTACGCCCTGCGGCTGGCCGCGGACGCGGTGGACGCCTGGCGGTTCGAGTCCCGGGTCGGGCGGGCCCGGACCGCGCCGGCCGAGGAGGCCCGGCTGCTGCTCGCCGAGGCGCTGGGCTGGTGGCGGGGGCCGGCCTTCGCCGAGCACGCGGACGAGGAGTGGGCCGCCGCCGAGGTGGCCCGTCTGGCCGGGCTGCACGCGGAGGCCCGGGAACTGGCCGTGGGCGCGGATCTGCGCACCGGCCGGGCGGCGCAGGCCGCGGCCGACGCCGAGTCGCTGGTCCGGGACAGCCCCCTGCGCGAGGAGGGCTGGCGGCTGCTCGCGCTCGCCCACTGGGCCTGCGACCGGCAGGCCGACGCCCTCGCCGCGGTGCGCCGGGCAGGCGTCGTGCTGCGCACCGAGCTCGGCTGCGACCCCGGGCCCGCCCTGCGGGAGTTGGAGCACGCCGTGCTCAACGGGCGGCTCGACGTGCTGCGTGCGGCCGGGCCCGAGCCCGTCGCCGAACTCCCCGCGCGCACCGGACCCGGTCTGTTCGTCGGCCGGGGCCCGGAGCTGCGCGGCCTGGACGGGGCGGCCCGGGCCGCACGCGAGGGCGGCGGAGTCGTGCTGGTCACGGGCGCGGCGGGGGCCGGCAAGTCGGCGTTCCTCGACCGGGCCGCGGCCCGGCTGCGGGAGGCCGGCTGGCGGGTGGTGGTCGGGCGCTGCCCCGAGTACGAGGGCGCACCGCCCGCGTGGGCGTGGGTGGAGGCGCTCGGCGCGCTCGCCCGCGAGGTGCCCCCGGCCAGGCCGGAGGAGCTGACGGTGCTGCTGCGGGAGCCGGAGGGCACGGCCGCCCCCGCCCCGGAGGGGGAGGCCAGCGCCGGCCGCTTCCGCATGCACCGCGCCTTCGCCGCCTGGCTGCGCGACGCGGCCTCCCGGGCGCCCCTGGCCGTCCTCCTGGAGGACCTGCACCGGGCGGACGCCGAGACCCTCGCCCTGGTCGAGGCGGCGGCCGGGGTCACCGGGGTGCCCCTGCTCACGGTCGCCGGTTACCGGCCCACCGAGGTCGGCGAGCACCTCCTCAAGACCCTCGCCCAGCTCGCCCCCGCCGCCCCGCACCGGATCGCGCTGGGCGGCCTGCCGCGCGAGGACACCGCCACCCTGGTGGACGCCGTCTGCGGGGCGCCGGTGGCTCCGGAGACCGTGGCGGCGCTCGCCGAGCGCACCGGCGGCAATCCGTTCTACGTCCTGGAGAGCGCCCGGCTGCTGGCCGACGAGGGCGCCCTGGTCGCGGTCTCCGAGGTCCCGCAGGGGGTGCGTGACGTGCTGCGCAGGCGCCTCGCCCTGCTGCCCGCCGCCGCCCGGTCCGTCGTCCAGCTCACCGCCGTACTGGGTCTGGAGGCCGAGGTGGCCCTGCTCGTCGACGCCGCCGACGCGGACGAGGAGCAGGTGCTGGAGGGGCTCGACGCGGCGCTCGCCGCCGACCTGCTCGCCGAACCCGGGCCCGGCCGTGTCCGGTTCGTGCACGCCCTGGTCCGCGACACCGTCTACGCCGACCTGTCCGGCGCCCGGCGCTCCCGGCTGCACGCCCGCGTCGCGCGCATCCTGCGCCACCACCGGCCCGGTGAACTCACCGCCCTGGCGCACCACTTCGCCAGGTCCGGCAGCGCGGCCGACGCCCCGCTCGCCGTCGACTACGCGCTGCGGGCCGCCGAGGCCGCGGAGCGGCGCTACGCCCACGACGTCGCCGTCACCCTGATCCAGCAGGCGATCGACACCCACACCGCGGCCACCGGCGACGACACCCCGCCCGACCGGCTGATCGAGCTGTCGGTGCGGCTGCTGGGCGCCCAGGTGCGCACCGGTGCCACGGACACGGCCCGGCGCACCCGGCAGCGCGCGGTGGAGCTCGCCGAACAGGCCGACCGGGGCGACCTGGTCGCGGCCGTGTACGGGGCGTGGACCGAGCCCGCGCCCTGGCGCAGCCGGCTCGAAGGACCGTTCGACCGGACCGCGCTGGCCCGGCTCGAACGGCTCGCCGCGGATCACGGTCTCGACGGTCCGACGCGGGCCCGGGTCCTCCAGGTGCTCGTCGACGCGGTGGCCGCGGAGGACCCGCCCCGTGCCCTGCAGGCGGCCCGCGCCCAGCTGGCGCTCGCCCGTGCGGACGGCGAACCGCGCCTGATGGCCGCCGCGTTGATGACCTCGGCACGGCTGCTGCCGCACGAGACCGGGGCCGGCACCCGGCCGCCGTTCACCGCCGAGCTGCGCGACCTCGCCCGGGCCCACGACCTGCCCGCCTACCGCTGGGTCTGCGAGAACCTGGACGCGATGACCGCCGCCGCCCGCAACGACCCGGGCGCCGTGCACCGGCACACCGCGGAGGGTCTGGTGCTCGCCCGCCGCTACCGGCTGGTGTGGGCGCAGGGGCTCAGCGCGGCGACCACCGCGATGCTGGCCTGCGTGGCCGGGCGCTTCGCGGCGGCGGAGGCCGCCTACGCGGAGGCGGACACGCTGCTCCAGCGGGTGGGCGCCCACCACGCCACCGGCCTGCGCACGCTCGGACTGATCGCCATGCGGCTCGTCCAGGACCGGGCCGCCGACGTGGAGCCGCTGGTCCGGGCCGTGTACGAGTCGGCGCCAGGGCAGGTCGCGGTGGCGCGGGCGCTGGTCCTGGCCCGCCTCGGCAGACTCGACGAGTCGCTCGCCGTACCGATCGGCGCGGAACCGACGCGGGACCATCTCTACGGCCTGGAGCTCGACTTCCGGGCCGAGCTCGCCGTGCTCCACCGGGACCACGGCACGGCGGCCGCCCTCCTCGGGCATCTGCGGCCGCTGCGGGACCAGCTGGCCGGCGCGGCGGGCGTGGCGTACGCGAGCCGTCCGCTGGCGCACGGCCTCGCCGATCTGCACCGGCTGCTCGGCGAGGACCGGGCGGCGGCCGAGGGCTACGCGCTGGCCCAGCGCACCGCGCACGCCTGGGGTTCGGCCCACCTCGCGGCCGACGCCCGCCGGGCCGCGGCGGACCTGGCCGAGGCCCGGGCCCGCCGCCGCACCTTCGCGACCTGAGGGCCCGGCACCGGGCCGCCCCGGTCGCCGCCGTCGTCAGCCGCCGAGTGCGGTGTCCACGACCGCCTTGGCCTCCTCCTGCACCCGGGCCAGGTGGCCGGCGCCCAGGAAGGACTCGGCGTAGATCTTGTAGACGTCCT
The DNA here is from genome assembly GCF_043201715.1 of Streptomyces sp. NPDC048291. Taxonomy (NCBI): domain Bacteria; kingdom Bacillati; phylum Actinomycetota; class Actinomycetes; order Kitasatosporales; family Streptomycetaceae; genus Streptomyces; species Streptomyces sp. NPDC048291. Next base: position 297,603 of record NZ_JBICZC010000012.1, on the reverse strand, counting down.
CGGTGCCGGAGGGGCGGGCCGCGAACCAGGCGTTCTCCGTGCTCACCTTGATGCCGCCGATCGCGGCGCCGTTGCCCGGCGCCTCCGTGAGGACGGCGGTCACCGGGTCGCCCGCCAGGGTCTCGGCGGTGACCTGGGCCGGGGAGAGCTTGCCGAGGAGGGCCTTCTCCTCGCGGGTGGCGGGGGCGTCGATGCGGGCGTAGGCGGGTTCGCCGAAGCGGGCGGTGAGGCCGGCGTAGTGCTCGGACGGGGTCCTGTCCGTCACGGCCGTGATCTCGGAGGCCAGCAGGGCGAGCAGGATGCCGTCCTTGTCGGTGGTCCAGACGGAGCCGTCGCGGCGCAGGAAGGAGGCGCCGGCCGACTCCTCGCCGCCGAACCCGATGGCGCCGCTGACCAGTCCGTCCACGAACCACTTGAACCCGACCGGCACCTCGACGAGTTGGCGGCCGAGGTCGGCGGCGACCCGGTCGATCATCGAGGAGGAGACGAGGGTCTTGCCGATGCCGGCGCCCGCCGCCCACTGCCCGCGGTGGCGGTAGAGGTAGGAGATGGCGACGGCGAGGTAGTGGTTGGGGTTCATCAGGCCGGCGTCGCGGGTGACGATGCCGTGCCGGTCGGCGTCGGCGTCGTTGCCGGTGGCGACGCGGAACTCGTCGCGCTTCTCGATGAGCGAGGCCATCGCGTACGGCGACGAGCAGTCCATGCGGATCTTGCCGTCCCAGTCCAGCGTCATGAACCGCCAGGTGGGGTCGGTGTACGGGTTGACCACGGTGAGGTCGAGGCTGTGCCGTTCGGCGATCCGCCCCCAGTAGGCGACGGACGCGCCGCCGAGCGGGTCGGCGCCGATGCGGAGCCCGGAGGCCCGGACCGCGTCGAGGTCGAGGACGCTGGGCAGGTCGTCGACGTAGACGCCCATGAAGTCGTACCGGCCGGTGGTGGGCGCGGCGAGCGCCCGCTCGTACGGGATCCGCTGTACGTCCTTCATCCCGCCCGCGATGATCTGGTTGGCGCGGTCCTGGATCCAGGAGGTGGCGTCGGAGGCGGCGGGGCCGCCGCTGGGCGGGTTGTACTTGAAGCCGCCGTCGGCGGGCGGGTTGTGCGAGGGGGTGACGACGACGCCGTCCGCGAGGCCGGTGGTACGGCCCCGGTTGTGGGTGAGGATGGCGTGCGAGACGGCGGGGGTGGGAGTGTAGCCGTCGGCGCTGTCGACGAGGACGGTCACGCCGTTGGCGGCGAACACCTCAAGGGCGGTGACCTTGGCCGGCTCGGACAGGGCGTGGGTGTCGGCGCCCAGGAAGAGCGGGCCGTCGGTGCCCTGGCCGCTCCGGTACTCGCAGATGGCCTGGCTGGTCGCGGCGATGTGGTCCTCGTTGAACGCGGTCGTCAGCGACGATCCGCGGTGTCCCGAGGTGCCGAACGCCACCCGCTGGCCGGGGTCGGACGGGTCGGGGTGCAGCGCGTAGTAGGCCGTGACCAGCCGGGCCACGTCGACGAGGTCCTCCGGAGCCGCCGGCCGGCCCGCTCGCTCATGCGGCATGAGTCCACTTCCTCCGCAGTCGTTGATCGATCGCTCGCCGCCCATCTTTCCTTGTCAGCGGCCCCGAGCGCGAGTGCGGCACCGGCCGCGCGCCGAAGACACGGCGGGTTCACGGCGGGTTCACAGCAGACGTACCGCGGCGGGCGTGCGCCGTTCGCGAAGGTCCGCCGGCCGGCCGGGGCGGAGTCGAGGGAAACGCGAGAGGGCCCCCGGACGGATCCGGTGGGCCCTCTCGTGTCGTTCGGTGTGGCGTGGTGCCGGTCAGTGCGGTGCGGGCACCGTGCGCGCGGCGGTCGGTGCCTTCGCCGGCTTCGGGTTGAGGACGCGCTCGGCCAACTCGCCGAACAGCAGGCCGAATCCGACCCACAGCACCATCTGGATGGCGAGCGCCGAGAGCCGGAACCGCCACAGCAGGGTGGCCGGGAAGTCCGCGGGCACCTCGTTGACGACCGGCAGGAACTGGTAGGCGAGCCCGATGACGACGGCGAACGCGGCCACCGCGAGGACGGCGGCCCACCAGGTGCCCAGCCGCGGCTGGAGCCGCTTGCCGAGGATGGTGGCGGCGACCGCGAGGAGCACGCTGAGCAGCATCATCAGGAAGTAGAGCGTGGTCCGCTTGCCGATGGTGTCCGGGTCGCCCACCGACGGCGGGTTGGCCGGGTACTTCAGGAACGGCACCACGTAGACGGCGACCAGGGCGCAGCCGGACAGCAGCAGTGCCGTCGCCCGTGGCGAGAAGCGGCCGACGCGGCCGAGGGCGAAGCAGTAGGCGAGGGCGGCGATGCCGCCGAAGGCGACCCCGTAGACGAGGACGCCGGTGGCGAGGCCGGCGGTGGACTGCAGGGAGCGGGAGACGACCTCCATCTCGTGCTCGTGCGAGTGGGCGTCCTCGAAGCTGATCGCCTTGTCGACGTTCGGCTCGCCGAGGAGGTAGGCGACGACCAGGGCGAGCAGGCCGGCGGCCAGGCCGGCGAGCATGCCCCGCACCAGGAGGTTCCGGACCGTTGCGGAGTTCATGGGTGGTACGGCGTCCCTCGGGTCAGTGGCAGGGGAAGCCGAGCAGGTGGCGGGCGTCGTGCACCCACTCGTGGACGTCCGTGCCGCTGAACACGGAGGTGGCGCCCTGTTCGGCGCCGACGAAGTAGAGCAGGACCAGCATCAGGATGCCGAAGAAGACCGCCCAGGGAGCTATCGCGGACAGCGGCAGCTTGGCGGGCACGGCGGGGGTGTTGGCTGTCGGCGGAGCGACGGTCTGCGCCATGGCAGGACCTCCTCTGGGAGTTCGCGTCCCATCTCGGTGGTGCACAGGACGACGGCCACGGGTCTGACTCACGAGCAGCTGTGGGGCTCTCGCATACAGTGGCGCGACCGTTCCGGATTCCCACCGGGTTCCGTCTCGCCGTCGTCGATATCGGACAGACCGTACCGCGTGTCAGGAGCACGGCCAAGACCGCGTCACCAGGCGTGATCTTCGTCTCGCGCCTGGTGGGCGGCGGGTGGGGCGGGTCAGACGGGTGGGGCGAGGCCGAGTTCGCGTGCGCCGAGCGGGGCGAAGAAGCGGTCGACGTCGGCGTCGGTGACCTCGGCGAGGGTGGCCGGGGACCAGTGCGGGGTGCGGTCCTTGTCGACGACCTGGGCGCGGATGCCCTCCACCAGGTCATGGGTCGTCAGGGTCGCGCAGGAGACCCGGTACTCCTGGTCCAGGACCCGTTCCAGGGAGCCGAGTTCGCGGGCCCGGCGGAGCGCCGCGAGCGTGACCTTCAGGGCGGTGGGTGACCTGGTGAGCAGGGTGTCCGCGGTCTCCTTCGCGGCCGGGTCGCCGTGCGCGAGCAGCCGCCGGACGATCTCCTCGGCGGTGCCGGCCGCGTAGCAGGCGTCGATCCACTCCCGGTGCCCGGCCAACTCCCCCTCGGGCGCCTGCCGTACCCGCCGGGCGAGCGCCTCGGGTACCGGCAGGCCGGCGAGGTCGGCGACGAACGCGGGGACCGAGCCGGCCGGCAGGTACTGGTCGGCGAGTCCGCAGAGCACGGCGTCGGCGGCGCCGATCGACGCGCCGGTCAGGGCGAGATGGGTGCCGAGTTCGCCGGGCGCGCGGCTCAGCAGATACGTGCCGCCGACGTCGGGGACGAAGCCGATCCCGGTCTCCGGCATGGCGATCCGCGACCGCTCGGTGGCGATCCGGACGCTGCCGTGCGCCGAGACACCGACGCCGCCGCCCATCACGATGCCGTCCATGAGCGCGACGTACGGCTTCGGGTACCGGGCGATGCGGGCGTTGAGCCGGTACTCGTCCCGCCAGAACGCGGCTGCCGCCGACCCGTCGCCGTCCCGGGCGTCGTCGTGGACGGCGCGGATGTCCCCGCCCGCGCACAGGCCGCGCTCCCCCGCACCGGTGATGACGACGGTCCGCACGGCGGGGTCGTGCTCCCACTCCGTGAGCGCCTCGTCGATGCGGCGCACCATGGCGTGCGAGAGCGCGTTGATGGCCTTCGGCCGGTTGAGCGTGATGTGCCCGGCCCGTCCGTCGACGTGCAGCAGGACGTGTTCCTGGGCGCCGGTCATCCGGCCACCTCCGCCGGGCCGCGGGCCGCGATGAGGCACATGATCTCGTCGGTTCCTTCCGGGAGCGGGTGGACGCGTGGGTCGGGGACGATCTTCTCGCGTCCGTCGCGTCCACGGCTCACCGACCCGTCGGCCTGTCGACCCGTCGTAGGGCGTCCCGGGCCTCGGTCGCGGCGGCGGGTCAGAAGGTCAGCACCGGTTTGACCACGTCCTCCTTCATCCGTGCGACCGCTTCGTCGATCGCCGTGAACGGGAAGGCGGTGACGAGCCGTTCGGCGGGGAAGCGGCCCGCTGCCCGCCAGTCCAGGAGGAGGGGGACGAAGTCCTGCGGGTTCGCGTCGCCCTCGATGCTGCCGCGGATCGTCTTGCCGCCGCCGATGAGGTCCAGCGTGTCGACGCCGAGGTCCGCCGCGCCGAGGCCGACGACGACCAGGGAACCCAGGGGTGCCAGGGCGCGGGCGGCGGCGCGGATCACCGGGGCCGCTCCGGTGGTGTCGAAGGCGTGCGAGGCGCCGCCCGCGGTGAGGTCCCTGATGTGCTCGACGAGATCCGGGCTCGCGCCGTCGAGCGTGTGGGTGGCGCCCAGTTCCGCGGCGAGGCGGCGCCGGCGCTCCACCAGGTCCACGGCGACGACGGTGCCGGTGCCGAGGGCGGCGGCGGCCATCACCGCCGCCAGGCCGACCCCGCCGGCCCCGAACACGACCAGGCTGGAGTCCGGTTCGGGCCGCAGCACGTTGACCACCGATCCGGCGCCCGTCTGGAAGCCGCAGCCCATGGGCGCGGCGGTCACGAGGTCGGTGTCCGCCGGGACCACGACGACGTTCTCGCGGGTGGCGACGGCGTGCCGGGCGAAGCTGGACTGGCCGAAGAAGGAGGACCAGACAGGGTCCTCCCCCCGGGTGAGCGTCGCGCTGCCGTCCGGGCGGCGGCCCGCGTTGTTCAGGGCGGCGAACCGCTCGCAGTACGCCCGCCGTCCGGCCCGGCAACGAGCGCACGTGCCGCAGCTGTTGTAGCTGAGGACGACCCGGTCGCCGGGCCGCACGCCGGTGACGTCGGCGCCGGCCGCCTCCACCACGCCGGCGCCCTCGTGGCCGTACACGGCGGGTACGCCCTGCGGCAGCGCGGCCTTGGTGACCAGGTCGGTGTGGCAGATGCCGGAGGCGGTGAGGCGGACCAGGATCTCGTCGGGGCGCGGGTCGGCGATGTCCACGTCCTCGATGGTGAAGCCGGTGCCGGGGCCGTACGAGACGGCGGCCTGGGTGCGCATGGTGTCCTCCGGGTCGCGGCGGTTCAGGCGCCGGCGGCGCGGTCGCGGATGTCGGTGAGGGTGGCGGCGACGAAGCCGCGCAGGGCCGCCGCCTCGGTCTCGCCCGCCGGGGGCAGGAGGTTCTGGGCGAGGCCGGTGGGTGCCGTGCTGGCGGCGACGGTCCGGCGGTGACTGAACGTCAGGAAGCCGGTCCGCCCGTGGTAGGCGCCCATGCCGCTGCGCCCGATGCCGCCGGACGGCGCGCCCGGCACGCCCCAGTGGACGGCGAGGTCGTTGCGGGAGACGCCGCCCGAGGCGGTGCGCCGGACGAACTCCCGGAACTCCGGTCCGTCGGAGCCGAAGAAGTAGGCGGCCAGCGGGCTCGGGCGGGTGTTGACGTAGGTGATGACCTCGTCGAGGTCGTCGTACGGGTACACCACCAGCACCGGGCCGAAGATCTCCTCCGACGTGATCGCCATGTCCTCGGTGACGTCCAGCAGCACGGTGGGCGCGATACGGCGTCCCTTGCGGCTCGGGAGCCGGTCGGCCTCCTCCGGCGGGACGACGGTCCGGACCCGCGCGCCCTTGGCCGCCGCGTCGGCGACCAGTGCGGTCACCCGGTCGAAGTTGCGGTCGTCGACGACGGAGACGACGTCCGGGTTGTCGAGCCAGGTCGGGAAGTACCCCCGGACGGCGTCCTCGTAGTGGGCGAGGAACGCGTCGGTCCGCTCCCGGGGGACGAAGACGTAGTCCGGGCAGAGGCAGATCTGACCGCCGTTCATCAGCCGCATGCCGCCGACGCGTTCGGCGGCCAGGGCGAGATCCGCGTCGGAGCCGAGCACGACCGGGTTCTTGCCGCCCAGTTCCAGCGTCACCGGCACCAGGTTGCGCCCGGCCGCCTCGGCCACGCGGGCGCCGACCGCCGGGGAGCCGGTGAAGATGAGGTGGTCGAAGGGGAGCGCGGAGAACGCCGAGGCGGTGCCGACTCCGCCGCGTACGACCGTCACCTCCTCCGGGTCCAGCCGGGACGCGACGGCCCGGGCGAAGACCTCGGCCGTCCGCTCGGTCACCTCCGACACCTTGATCATCACCCGGTTCCCGGCGGCCAGCGCCTCGATCGCGGGCTGGACGACGAGGGTGACCGGGAAGTTCCACGGCCCGATCACCCCGACCACGCCCTTGGGCCGGATCTGCACGAACGCCGGCGTCCCGGCCTCGGCGGAGCCGGGGAGTTCCTCGTCCCGCATCCACTCGGCCAGGTTCGCCCGGACCTCGTGCAGGGCGGGGACGGCGCCGACGACGTCGCTGGCCAGGTTGGCGAGCGGCGGGCGGGAGCCGAAGTCGGCGTCGAGGGCGGCGCAGAGTTCGTCGGCGTGTTCCAGGACGCAGGCCACGAGCCGGTCGATGCGGTCGAGCCGTACGTCCAGGTCCGGCGGGCCCTCGGCGAGGAACGCGGCGCGCTGGGCGTCGAGTAGTTCCCGCTGGCGGGCGGCGGACGGGTCCACGGGAAGCGGCGGGGTGCTGCTCATGGCGGTGCCTTTCTTGCTGCGGCTCAGACGGCGGGGGTGAGGGCGGCGGCGGTGAAGACGGGGACCGCCTCACCGCCCTCGGGACGTTCGAAGGCGACGGTGACGGGCAGGCCGGACCAGGGGCGCTCACCGGGACGCAGGCCGCGCAGGGCCGCGTACAGCCAGGGGCCCTCAGTGAGTTCGACCAGTGCGACGACCTGCTCCGCCCCGGGGGTGCGGCCGTGTACGACGGTCCAGGACACGACGGTTCCGGTGCCGGCGGCCGGTTCCGAGGTCGCCGTGGCGTTCCGGCAGCGGGGGCAGGCGTCGGACGCGGGCGCGGCGTGCGCGCCGCAGGCGGTGCAGCGGCGGACGAGGAGTTCGCCGCGTGCGGTGGCGTCGAAGAAGAGTTCGGTGGCGGGGTCGCGAAGGACGACGGGGAGGGACACGGTGTCTCCGGGCGCGGGGGGGTCCAGGGGTGGAGGGTGCGAGGTGAGGGCGAGGCCGGGTCAGGCGTGCGGGTGGGGGCTGAGGACCAGCGTCGAGTGGTGGTCGAGGATGCCGCCGTTGCCGCTGACCAGGACGATGTCGTGGTGCGGCAGCTGGCGTTCGCCCGCTTCGCCGCGGGCCTGGAGGACGGCCTCGGACAGCGGGGTCATGCCCCACAGGTAGTACGAGGAGAGCTGCCCGCCGCCCGTGTTGACGGGGAGCGAGCCGCCGGGCGCGAGCGCGCCGCTCGCCGCGAGGGCGCCGCCCTCGCCCTTGACGCAGAAGCCGTAGTCCTCCAGGGTGAGCAGCGCGGTGAAGGTGTAGCAGTCGTAGAGTTCGGCCACGTCCACGTCGCCGACGGAGATCCCGGCCATCTTCATCGCCGCGGGGCCGGCCTGGGCGGCGCCGCTGACCAGGCCGAAGTCGCTGTCGCGGTGCATCGGGAGGCCGGGGTGCGACTGGGCCCAGCCGAGCACGTGGACCGGCGGCCTCCGCAGGTGGGCCGCGCGCTCCGCCGTCGTGACGACCACGGCGATCCCGCCGTTGCTGACCAGGCAGCAGTCGAGCAGGTGGAACGGCTCGGCGATCATCCTGGACGCCTGGTGGTCCGCGACCGTGATGGGGTCGCGGAACTGGGCGCGGGGGTTCATCGCCGCCCAGGCCCGCTGGGCCACCGCGATGTGGGCGAGCTGTTCGCTGGTGGTGCCGTAGGCGTCCATGTGGCGGCGGGCGGCCAGGGCGTAGAGGGGATTGGCGCCCGCGATGCCGGCGGCGGTCAGGAGACCGTCCCAGCCCCGCGGACTGCGGGCACCGGCGTAGGCCGCGCCCGCCGAGGACTTCTCCTTCAGGGGAGCGTCGGCGAAGACGCAGGCGACGGCCTCGGCCATGCCGGCGCGGACCGCCATCGCCGCGTACTGCACCATGGCGCCGGCGGTGGAGCCGTACGCCTGCATCTCGGAGAGCAACCGCAGGTCGCGCAGGCCGAGTTGCTTCTGCAGGGCGAGGCCGACGCCGCTGGTCACGCCGCTGCTGGTGAGCAGCCCGTCGAGGTCGGTGAGGGCGAGGCCGGCGTCGGCGGTGGCGCGGCGCACGGCGTCGGCCGCGAAGTCGGCGGCGCTGCGGCCGTACACCTTGCCCAGCTCCGTGATGCCGAGGCCGGCGATGACCGGGCCGCGGGCGGGGTTCGTGGTCACGGTGGTTCAACTGCCTTTCTTCGTGCGGCTGTTCAGCGGGCCTGCCAGACCGGGACGCGCTTCTCGGCGAAGGCGCGGGGGCCGTCCTTGGCGTCTTCGGAGGTCATGACGGCCCGGCCTTCCTGGTGCGTGCGCTCCCAGGCGGCCTGTTCGGCCTCGACGCGCCCGGCGCTGATGCCGCGGGCGATGCGCTTGCTGGCCTGGACGGCGAGCGGCGCGTTGGCGGCGATGCGGTCGGCGAGGGCGAGCGCCTCGGTGAGGACCCGGTCGGCGGGGACGACCCGGTTGACCAGGCCGAGGTCGCGGGCGGTCGGCGCGTCCAGGGTGTCGCCGGTCAGCAGGAGTTCCATGGCGACCTTGGGCGGCAGCTGGGCGGCGAGCCGGAAGGCGCCGCCGGCGCCCGCGATGATCCCCCGCTTCACCTCCGGGAGTCCGAAGGAGGCGTCCTCGGCCGCCACGACGAGGTCGCTGGCCAGGGCGATCTCGGTGCCGCCGCCGAGGGCGAAGCCGCGTACGGCCGCGATGGTGGGCTTGCCGATGTGATGGCCGACGTATCCGGCGAACCCCCAGTCCTTCGTCCGGGGCGGCATGATGTCCTCGCCCCGGGCCACCGCCTTGAGGTCGGCGCCCGCGCAGAACGCCTTGTCGCCGGCGCCCGTGATGACGACGGCGCGGATCTCCGGGTCGCGGTCGGCCTCCGCCAGCGCCTCGCCGACGCCGACGGCGACGGCCGCGTTGACGGCGTTGCGGGCCTCGGGCCGGTTGAGGGTGATCAGGAGGACGTGGCCGCGGCGTTCCACGAGGACGGCCGGCGAAACGGCTGGGGAACTCACGGTCGGGATCTCCTCGTTGGTCTCGAGCACCCCTCGGGCGACGAGCTTGTCGGTGGCTTCGTCGGTCAGGCCGAGCAGGTCGCGGGCGATCTCCCGGGTGTGCTCGGCGGGCAGCGGCGCGGGGCGCTGCGGCGGGTCGGCGAGGTGGCGGGAGCGGGCCGGGCGGGCCTCGGCGGGCAGCGGCTCGGGGAGGGTCGGCTGCCGCAGCTCCGCGAAGAAGTCCCGGGCCAGGAGCTGCGGGTCGGTCAGCAGTTCGGGGACGCGGAGCATCGGTGCGGCCGGGACACCGGCCGCCTGGAGGAGTTCGGCGACCTCGCGCGGGCCGCGGACGGCGGTCCAGGAGGCGATGTCCTCGCCCCCGACGACGGCCCGCAGGCGCTCGCCGTCCGTGTCGTCCCGGACGCCGATCACGCACCACTGGTCGTCGCCCGCGCAGGCGTACACCCCGTCCGAAGCCGCCTGTGGCGAGCCGGGGTCGAGCCACTCCCCCGCCAGGTGTTCCGCCAGCGCGTCCAGGATGATCTCCGCCTGCGCGATGCCGACCGTGCCGCCGCGGCCGGTGCGGCGGCGCCGGACGAGTTGCGCGACGACGGCCGCCGCGCCGACCCGGCCCACCACGTGGTCGGGGTAGATGGTCACCGAGTCGCTGTGGCCGTCCGGGTCGCCGGGGTAACTCCACAGCTCGCTCAGCCCGGTCGAGGCGCGGACCAGCGGGCCGTACCCCATGCGGCGGCTCCACGGGCCGCTCGCGCCGAAGGCGCTGCTGTCGGCGACGACCAGGCGGGGGTTGAGGGCGAGCAGGACGTCGGGGCCGAGGCCGAGGGCTTCGAGGGTGCCGGGCTTGAAGTTGGACAGCACGACGTCGGCCCCTGCGGCCAGCCGCTTGAAGAGGGCGGCGCCCTCCGGGTCGCGCAGGTTCAGGCCCAGGCTGCGCTTGTTGCGGTGGCCCCAGGCCGCCGACGCGGTGACGACCTCACCGGTCATGGACTGGCGCCCGCCGTCCGGGAAGGCCCGGTTCTCCACCTTGATCACGTCGGCGCCGTGGTCGGCGAGCAGCCGGCCCAGCTCGGCCCCGGCGACGATGACCCCGAGGTCGAGGACGCGGAGGCCGGTCAGCGGATGGGCGCGCGCGGGAGCGGCGGCAGCGGCGGCGGGGGTGGCCCGGGTCTCGGCGAACACCTCGGCGTTGTGCTCGCCCGGCAGGGGTGCCCTGCGGGACGTGCTCGCCCTGACGCCGTCGACCTCCAGGAATCCCGTGGGCACGCGGGCGGTGAGTCCGGGGGCCGGTTCGAGGTCCGCGAGGGCGCCGCGCTCCAGGTAGTGCCCGGCGCGCAGGGCCTCGCCGGGGGTCAGTACGGCGGCGACCGGCACCCCGTGTTCCTGGCCCTCGCCGACGAGTTCGTCGCGGGTGCGGTCCCGGAAGTGGGCGGCGATCCGGGCCTGGATGCGCTCGGCCTCCTGGAAGCGGACGGCGATGTTGTCGTAGCGCGGGTCGGCGAGTTCGGCCGGCTCGCCGAGCCAGGCGCGCATGCCCCGCCACTGCCGGGTGCTGAGCACGCAGATGCGGACCCGGCCGTCGGCGCACCGGAAGATCGGGTACAGGTGCCCGGCGGACGGCCGGCCCGGCGGCCAGTCGGCGGCCCGCCGGCCGCCGGTGGCGGAGCCGCCCATGCCGAAGCCCGGATCGAGGAGCTGGGTGACGGCCTCGTGCACCGAGAAGTCGATGTGGTCGCCGTGGCCGGTGCGCAGGCTGTTGTGGTGGGCGAGCAGCGCGACCCAGGCGGCCTGGAGGTACGCGGCCTCCGTCACGATCGACGCGGGCGGCGGCAGCGGCGGCCGGCCGGGCAGCCCGGAGCGGGACAGCAGGCCGCTGAAGGCCGCGTGCACGGCGTCGGTGGCGGCGTATCCGGCGTAGGGGCCCGTCAGTCCGAATTCGCTGACGGTGACCAGCACGAGGCGCGGGTTACGGGCCGCGACGGTGTCGTAGTCGAGGCCGGGGAGGCCGGGGCGCCCGGACTCGATCCAGATGTCCGCCGTGTCGAGGAGGGCGAGCAGGTCGCGCAGGCCGTGCTCGGTGGTGGCGTCGAGGGTGACACCGCGCTTGCCGGCGTTGCGGACGGCGAAGTAGAGGCTGGTGTCCTGGTGCAGCGGGGCCCGGCGGCGGGCACGGGCGCCGTCCGGCGGTTCCACCAGGACGACGTCGGCGCCGAGTGCGGCCAGGAAGCGGCCGGCTCCCTCACCGCGTCCGTCCGTGGTGTCGACCACGCGGACTCCGTGCAAGGGTGCCGCGTCGGGTCCCTGCAAGGGCGCCGCGTCAGGTCCCTGCAAGGGTGCCGCCCCGGGTCCCCGCGAGGGCGCCGCGTCAGGTCCCTGCAAGGGCGCCGCGTCAGGTCCCTGCAAGGGTGCCGCCCCGGGTCCCCGCGAGGGCGCCGCGTCAGGTCCCTGCAAGGGCGCTGCCCCGGGTCCCAGCGAGGGCGCCGTGTCGGTTCCCTGCGAGGGCACCGCCTCCGTGCCCCGCGAGGGCGCCGCCTCCGTGTCCGGCAAGGGTGCCGTGTCGGTTCCCCGCGAGGACGCCACCTCGGTTCCCCGCAAGGACGTCACCTCGGTTCCCTGTGAGGGCGCTGCCTCGGTCATCACTCACCTCCGGGCCTGGCCGGCCGACGCCGCAGCGACCCGACGCGGGCAGGGCGGACCCACCCGTGGCCGGGGCGAAGGGGGTCAGGCCTGGGGCGCGGGGCGGGAACACCCGCACCTGCGCGCGTCGGAGAGCTGCGGCGGCCGGGTGTCGGCCGTGTGAACTCCGCGTTTCCGTGTCCTCAGCCTGGCTCCGGCCGAGCGTGCCTGTACACGTCCGTTTCGCTGACGTCCACGTGTCCGCAGCGGCAACGTCACCGGCTTCTGGAGGCGGCACGGGGACGGTGATCTACTGGCCTGGTGGACATCCAGCAGCTGCGCTACTTCCTGGCCGTCGCCGACGAACTGCACTTCGGCCGGGCCGCCGAGCGCCTGCACGTGACCGCGTCGCCGCTGAGCCGCCGGATCCGGGAGCTGGAGCACGAGCTGGGCCGCGACCTGTTCGTCCGGGAACACCACCACGTGGAACTGACGTCCTTCGGTGAGCTCTTCCAGGGGCGGGCACGGGACGTGGTACGCGACTTCGACGGCCTGCGCGACCTCGCCCGCGACCTCCCGGACGCCCCCCGCTGCCGGGTCGGCGCGGCGCCGCTGACCCCGCCGAAGGTGCTGGACACGGTGCTCGCCGGCTACCGGGAGACGGCCCCGCAGGTCGAACTGCCGGTCACGCTCGCCTCCTCGGCGGAGCTCCTCGACCAGCTCACCGCCGACCGCGTCGACCTCGCCGTGGTCCATCTCCCGCTCGGCAGGACCGACCTGGAGAGCCTGGTCATCGCCCGTGGCCGGCTCGGCGTGGCGATGCCGGCGGACGACGAGTTCGCCGACCGGACCTCGCTGACCCTGCGGGACCTGCGCCACCGCCAGGTGCTGATGACCTCGGCCAAGGTGCACCCGTCGGTGATGGGCGAGCACCGGTCGGCGCTGCTGGCGGCCGGCGTCACACGGCTGGTGGCGCTCCCGCACAACGACGTCGTGCAGATCGCCGCCCACGTCCTGCGCACCGGCGCCCTGACCCTCACCGTCCTCGGCGAGGACCTGCCCACCTCGCTGGTCTTCGACTCGCCCGCCTTCCGCCTGGTGCCGCTCGACGAACCCGGGCTGGCCCTGCGGGTCGGAATCGCGTGGCGGGCGGACGCGGAACGGGTGGTGCCGGGGCTGCGGGAGACCCTGACGGCGCTGCGGGAGCGGTACGGGGACACCCCGACGGCCTTGTGACGGGGCGAAGGGCCCCGCCCACCCCCGCCACCCCCGCCACTCCCGGCACTCCCGGCACCCCGGCCGCCTCACCGGGCGGCTCCTGCGGAGGTCCGGTGAACCGGCAGGGAACTCTTGGTCATGGGTTTCCCTGGACGGCCGTTCGAGTACAAAGGGCTGCCTAACATGAGGCGATCACGAACGGTACGAACCCCCGGGAGCTCGGGATGGTGTTGTCCGGCCTCAGCTGGAGGTCGTTGCGTCCCTGGACGGTCGTCGGTGTCGCCGTCGTGTGCCTGGTGGCCGGAGTCCTGGCGCTCACGCACGGCTCACGCCCCGCGCACGCCGACCCGGCCGCGCTGCCGCACACGACCGTGGAGGTGTCCGCCAGCCGCTGCGGCCGGGGGTGGAGCGCGCCGGTCTCCGGTGTCCAGGTCTTCGACCTGCACAACCCGACCGACGGGGCCGCCGAGGTCCTCCTGGAGGATCCGAAGAGCCAGGCCGTGTACGGAGAGGTGGAGGACATCGGGCCGGGTACCACCCGGGAGCTGACCGTGCGGCTCGGCAAGGGCTCCTACGCGTTCAAGTGCGTGCCCGACGACGCCGACGCGGTCACCGGGCCGACCGTCCGGATCGCCAGGGGCGGCAGCGGTCCGGCCGCGGCCCCGGTCACCGAGCACGACCTGATCCCGCCGGCGATCGCCTACCAGAAGTGGGTCGGCGGCGGCCTGTCCGACGTCGTACGGCTGACGACCACCCTGCGGGACGCGGTCGACCGCGGCGACCTCGCCGCCGCCCGCACCGCCTGGCTCCCCGCGCACCTGGAGTACGAGCGGCTGGGCGCCGCGTACGACGCGTTCGGCGACGCCGACGGCGCGATCAACGGCACGGACGCGGGGCTGGCCGGCGGGGTGCACGACAAGGACTTCACCGGCTTCCACCGGATCGAGTACGGCCTGTGGCACGGCGAGTCCGCCGCCGGCCTGCGCGGCCCGGCCGCCGACCTGGTGAAGGCGGTCACCGCACTGCGCGACGACTGGGCGCAGGCCCGGATGGACCCCGCCCAGCTGGGGCTGCGGGCGCACGAGATCCTGGAGAACACGGTGCAGTTCGAGCTGACCGGCCGTACCGACTACGGCAGCGGCAGCAACCTCGCCACCGCCCGCGCCAACCTGGACGGCACGGTGGAGGTGATGTCCCGGCTGCACCCGCTGCTCGCCACCCGGTACGCGGATCTCGCCGGTCTGGAGAGCGAGTTGAAGCGGGCCGGTACGACGCTCGACGGCTTCGGGCACGACGGCACCTGGACACCGCTCGGCAAGCTCGGTCACCGGCAGCGCGAGGACGTCGACGCGGTCCTCGGCGATCTGGTGGAGCGGCTGGCTTCGGTGGCGACCCTGTGCGATCCGCGGAGGACGGTATGAGCGCGAACGAGACGGCCGGCAAGGGCGGAGTGGGCCGCCGCGGGTTCCTGCGCGGAGCGGCCCTCGCGGGCGCCGGACTGGCCGCGGGCGGCGCGGCCGCCCCCGGTACGGACACCGCCACGCCCAGCACGATCGCCCCCTTCCACGGCGCCCGCCAGCGGTCGGCCGTCGCCGCGCCCCGCCGGACGACCGTGTTCACCTCCCTCGACGTCACCGCCGGGAGCCGCGCCGAGCTGACCGACCTGCTGCACACGCTCACCGACCGCGCCCGCTTCCTGACCTCCGGCGGCACCCCGGACCCGGTCGGGGTCACCGGCCCGCCCGCCGACTCGGGCGTCCTCGGCGAGCAACTGCCGTCCGGCGCGCTGGCGGTGACCGTGGGCGTCGGCGCCTCGCTCTTCGACCACCGGTACGGGCTGTCGGATCTGAGACCGCGCCGGCTGACGACGATGCCCGCCTTCCCCGACGACGACCTGCGGCCCGAGTGGTGCCACGGCGACCTCAGTTTGCAGTTGCACGCGGACGACACCGACACCGTGCTGCACGCACTGCGCGACATCGCCCGGCACACCCGGGGCGGCATGCAGGTCCGCTGGCGGCTGGACGGCTTCTCCAGCCCGCCCCGCCCCACCGGCACCCCGCGCAACCTGCTCGGCTTCAAGGACGGCACCGCCAACCCGGAGACCGGCAGCGCCCGGGAGATGGACCAACTGGTGTGGGTCGGCAAGGACTCCGGCGAACCGGACTGGGCGGTCGGCGGCAGCTACCAGGTGGTGCGGCTGATCCGGATGCTGGTGGAGTTCTGGGACCGGGTCTCGCTCAGCGAGCAGGAGCGGATGTTCGGCCGGTCCCGTGAGTCCGGGGCGCCCCTGGACGGCAACGCCGAGCACGACACGCCCGACTACGCCGACGACCCCAAGGGCGACGTCATCCCGCTGGACGCGCACATCCGGCTGGCCAACCCGCGCACCACGGCCACCGCCGGCCAACGGCTGCTGCGCCGCGCCTACAACTACGACCGGGGCATGGACGGCAACGGCAACCTCGACATGGGCCTGCTGTTCTGCTGCTACCAGCAGGACCTGGCCCGGCAGTTCGAGACCGTGCAGAAGCGGCTGGCCGGGGAGCCGCTGGTCGACTACATCTCACCGTTCGGCGGCGGCTACTTCTTCGCCCTGCCCGGGGTACGGGACCACGACGACTGGTACGGACGCGCTCTCCTCACCTGAGCTTGTCCGAACAACTCCATGGCAAATCCGTAGCCCGAACGGTCAATACACAGTCAAGATTTGCCCCAGCATCCCTGACCCGGTGTTCATTCACCCGCCATCATGGCTCCGCCGGAGCGCCGGGAAGCGGGCGAAGCATCCCTGCCTGTACGACGCAGTGACGTTCATGCCCGGAGGGGAACCAGCATGGCCAGCACAGGAAGACGAACGGCGATGAGGAGCATCGGCGCCCTCGCGGGGGCCGCCGCGCTCACGGTCCTCGGCGGCACCGCGCCCAGCTGGGCCGCCGTACCCGCCGGGCACGGCGGCGGCTCGTCGACCGCGACCCCGATCAAGCACGTGGTCGTGCTGTTCGACGAGAACATCTCCTTCGACCACTACTTCGCGACCTACCCGAAGGCCGCGAACACCGACGGCACGAAGTTCACGGCGTCCAAGAAGACCCCGAAGGACGTCGACACGGTCGCGCACGCCGGACTGCTGACGAAGAACCCGAACCAGTACGCGCCCAAGCGGCTCTCCTCGTCGCAGGCGATGACCTGCGACCAGAACCATTCCTACGGGCCCGAGCAGCTGGCCTACGACGGCGGCAAGGCCGACCAGTTCGTGCAGAACACCGAGGTCGACAAGTGCTCCGGCGGCCTGTTCGGCGAGCCGGGCCTGGTCATGGACTACTACGACGGCAACACCGTCACCGGTCTGTGGAACTACGCCCAGCAGTACGCCCTCAACGACCGCTCCTACAGCTCGGTCTACGGCCCGTCCACGCCCGGCGCGCTCAACCTGATCTCGGGTCAGACGCACGGCGCGATCTCCGTGGACTCGGTCACCGGCAAGCAGACGTCGACGCCGGACTCGTACGCCATCGCCTCCCCGAACGCGAAGGGCGTCGGCACGGTCGTCAACGACCCCGACCCGGCCTTCGACGACTGCTCCGACAAGGACCACACCAGCACCAGCGCGCTGGCGTCCCTGCAGGGCAAGAACATCGGTGACCTGCTCAACTCCAAGCACGTGAGCTGGGGTTGGTTCCAGGGCGGCTTCCGCCCGTCGACGGCCTACACCGGCACGTCCGGCTCCTACGCCAAGTGCGACACCACGCACACCAACGTCGGCGGCGCCTCCGTGGTCGACTACAGCCCGCACCACAACCCGTTCTCGTACTACAAGTCGACGTCCAACCCGCACCACGTGGCGCCGAAGAACGTCGACGAGATCGGGCACAACGGCCAGGCGAACCACAACTACGACCTGACCGACTTCACCGCGGCGGCCAAGGCGGGCAAGCTCCCGGCGGTCAGCTTCCTCAAGGCCGGCGAGTACCAGGACGGCCACGCCGGCTACTCGGACCCGACCGACGAGCAGCACTTCCTCGTCAACGAGATCAACGCGATCCAGAGCTCGCCGCAGTGGAAGTCCACCGCGATCGTCGTCGCCTACGACGACTCCGACGGCTGGTACGACCACGCCTACGCCAAGCCCCGCAACGGCTCCAAGGACACCACGGTCGGCTCCAACGGGAAGGCCCTCGACAGTGCCGCCTGCCAGTCCGGCCCGGCCGCGTCCGGCGGTTACGCCGACCGCTGCGGTCCCGGCACCCGGCAGCCGCTGCTGGTCATCTCGCCGTACAGCAAGGTGAACAAGGTCGACCACACCCAGACCGACCAGTCCTCCGTCACCCGCTTCATCGAGGACAACTGGCGCACCGGCCGCGTCGGCGACCACTCCTTCGACGCGACCGCGGGCACGCTGACCAACATGTTCGACTTCAGGCACCCCAACAACAAGCAGGTGCTGCTGAACGCGAACGGCTCCGTCAAGTCGGTCAAGCCGATCCACCACGTGGCCGCGGTGAGCACGCACATCACGCCGGGCCCGGCGATGGTGAACACGGCCGCCACGACCGGCTCCGGCCAGTTCCCGGCGCTTCCGGTCAGCCTCGGTGCGGGCGCCTTGGTCGCCGCCGGCGCCACGGGCACGTACCTGTCGCTCCGCCGCAGGCAGCGCACCGCCGCCTGACGCCACCCCCGCCCCGACCCGCTCGGCACGGTCCTCCTCCCCGGACCGTGCCGAGCGGCGTTTCCACGGTGACGTGCGCCACCGCCTTCCGGCGGCTCACGCACGGCGTCCCGCACGGCCACCGCCTGATCGTGCTCACCCGCCGGCCACCAAGGGCGCGGGCGGCCGCCCGGAGATCCGGGAGATGACGCCGCGCAGGGTGCCGGGACGTGCGCGGCAGGTGAGGCGGGTCCAGCCGGGTGTGCGGTTGTCGTCCGTCCTGCGGCACGGGATGCTGAGTGAGCACGGAGGGAAGCGGTGCCCATGGATCGTTTTCCGAACGCGGCCGACGTCGACTTCCACAGCCCTCTTGACCTCACCAAGGCCGCGGCCGCGGTGCTGGACGCCGAGGGCCGCGTCTCGGGGTGGGGCCCCTCGGCCCAGCGCCTCCTCGGGCATCCGGCCGAGGACGTGCTCGGCCGGCCGGCCGCCCTGCTGCTGGCGACGGATCCCGGACAGCGGCACTCCTCGCTCTGCACGGCCCACCGGCCCCGCAGCACGGTCCTGGACCTGGCCTGCCGGGACGGGAGCACCCTGCGCGCGGCCGTGGCCTTCAGCCCGCTCACCTCCCAGGGCGTGGCCGCGACCGTCGTGGTCGCGGCGGAGCTGGAGGCGCTGCGCGGCTGGGAGGCCCAGCTGGCCATGTTGCAGGGGCTGGCCACCGAGTCCTCGGTGGGCCTGACGATCTTCGACACCGACATGCGGGTGGTCTGGGGGAACGTCTCCACGGATCTGGAGCTCGCGGGGGTCGCCCAGTACGTCGGCCGGCCGGCCGCGGACCTCTTCCCGGAGGGCGAGTTCATCTCCCGCCACCACCCTCCGGACGAGGACCAGATCATGGAGCACGTGCTCACGACGGGCGAACCGATCATGGGCATGCACTACCGGGGACGGGCCCCCGCCGACCCGGTGCGCGAGCACGTCTGGTCCTGCTCGTACCACCGGCTGCTGGACGCCCGTGGCGAGCCGCTGGGGCTGTTCGAGGAGTCCCTGGACATCACCGACCGCTACCGCGCCCAGGAACGGCTGTCGCTGCTCGTGCGGGCGGGCAAGCGCATCGGCGCCTCGCTGGACGTACGCCGTACGGCCGCGGAGCTCGCCGACGTGGCGGTGCCGCAGCTGGCCGACGAGGTGCTGGTGGACCTCCCGCCTGCGGTCATCGAGGGCCGGCAGCCGCCGACGGGTTCGGCGCCGGGGCACAGCCTGCTGCGGATGCACGGCCGCACCCCGGAGGAGTTCCGGACCAGTCCCGTCTCCTATCCGCCGTCGTCGCCCCAGGCACTGAGCCTGGCCACCAGCCGCCCCGTCGTCGACGCCGTCCCGCCCGGGTCGCCCGACGAGCCGGCTCCGGCCGGCCGGCGCTCCAGCCTGTTCGTCCCGCTGCTCGCCCGGGACGCGGTCCTCGGCCTCGCCACGTTCCGGCGCAGCAGCAACCCCGACCCCTTCGGGCCCGAGGAGCAGACCCTCGCGGTGGAGCTGACCGAGCGGGCCGCCGTCGGCATCGACAACGCCCGCCGCTACACCAGCCAGCACGCCGCGGCCCTGGTACTGCAGCGGAGCCTGCTGCCGCAGCACCTGCCCGCGCAGAGCGCGGTCGACGTGGCGTACCGGTACCTGCCCGCCGACAGCCGGGTGGGCGTGGGCGGCGACTGGTTCGACCTGATCCCGCTCTCCGGGGCCCGGGTGGGGCTGACCGTCGGAGACGTGGTCGGCCACGGTGTACACGCGGCCGCGACCATGGGCAGGCTGCGGGCCACCGTACGGACCCTGGCCCTGCTGGATCTGGACCCCGCGGAGCTGCTCACCCGGCTGGACGGCCAGGTCGCGCAGGACTCCGAACCCCACGCGGACGACGGGCTGGGCGACGAGGCGCTCGGGGTGACCTGCCTGTACGCGATCTACGACCCGGTGAGCGGCCGCTGCGTCTGGGCGAGCGCGGGCCATCCCCCGCCGATCGTGGCCGACGCGAACGGCTCGGTGGCGCTGTCCGCGCTGGCGCCCGGGCCGCCCCTGGGGCTGGGCAGCCTGCCCTACGAGAACGTCGAGCTGAGCCTGTCCAACGGCAGCGTGGTGGCGTTCTTCACCGACGGGGTGGTGGAGGACCGGCGCACCGACATCGACAGCGGTATCGACCGTCTCGCCCATGTGCTGACCTGGCAGCGGTGCCCGCTGGAGGAGCTGTGCGACCGGGCGCTTTCGACCCTGCCGCCCGGGCCGCAGGCGGACGACGCGACGCTGCTGCTGGTCCGCACCCGGCGGCTGGACGCCGGCCAGGTGGCGGACCTGGAGCTGCCGCCCGACCCGGCGATGGTGGCGCGGGCGCGCACGGACACCGAGCGCCAGCTGGAGACCTGGGGCCTGTCCGACCTGGCGTTCACCGCGGAACTGGTGGTGAGCGAGCTGGTCACCAACAGCATCCGGTACGCCACCGGGCCCGTGATGCTGAGGCTGATCAGGGACCGCAGCCTGCTGTGCGAGGTCTCCGACAACGCGCACACGGCACCGCACCTGCGGCGGGCCCGCCGGGACGACGAGGGCGGCCGCGGCCTGTTCCTCGTCGCCCAGATGTCGCAGCGCTGGGGTACCCGCTACACCGGTTCCGGGAAGACCATCTGGGCCGAACTGGCCATCCCCTGAACCGGGCGGGCCTACCCGGGCGGGCCTACCCGG
This sequence comes from Streptomyces sp. NPDC048291, assembly GCF_043201715.1. Classification (NCBI taxonomy): domain Bacteria; kingdom Bacillati; phylum Actinomycetota; class Actinomycetes; order Kitasatosporales; family Streptomycetaceae; genus Streptomyces; species Streptomyces sp. NPDC048291. Next base: position 277,026 of record NZ_JBICZC010000012.1, on the reverse strand, counting down.
GCGGGCCTACCCGGGCGGGCCTACGGCTGCGCTTCCCCGGCGGCGGCCGGGGCGTCCGGGGCCGGCGTCCGGTGCAGGGCGCGGGCCGGGATCACCAGCAGCCACCAGTACTTGGCGAGGCCGGGCGACCAGAACGCCAGCGGAATCGCGGTGACGAAGACCAGGACGTGCAGGACGCTGCGCCGGACCGTCGCCCGCAGTTCCCCGGGGTCCGTGCCCGGGACGGCCAGCGCCGGGGCGGCCAGCAGGCGCAGGTACATCGCGCCGAGGAATCCGAGGGACAGCGCGATCACGCCCGAGTAGCACGCCGTGGCGGCCGCCGTCTCGCCGTACTCGCTGATCAGCTTGGTCGGGAAGGGCAGCGCCGCGGCGACCGCGAGCAGGGCGAAGTACAGGTGGAGCAGCCAGCGGTCGACGGTCCTGATCAGCCGGAACAGGGCGTGCTGGGTCAGCCAGAGCACGCCGATGACGGCGAAGCTCAGCAGGTACGCGCCGATCGCGGGCAGCAACTCCCGCAGGGCGTGCGGGACTTCCGAGTCGTGCAGGTCGTCGGGGACCGTGATGTCGAGGGCGAGCAGGGTGATGGCGATGGCGAAGACGGCATCGCCCAGCATCCCCAGTCGCTCGGGACTCACGTCGATCTCGCTGCGACGCAGGGCAAAGGGGCGGGAGTTGCTCATGTGAATGACACCAGGGGCTCGTCGGCGTACGGACGACGCAAGAGGTACCACACGCCGGTGTCCGCACGGAGCGGGAAAGATCCCCGGGCCCGCACTCTGCCCGTTGGGGAAATTCCCCGCCCCTTCCGGACGGGTGTCAGCCGTCGATGCGGTGGGTGGTCCAGAACGACGTCAGGTCGGTGCTGGTGGCCGCCTGGGCCGCCGCCTTGAACTCGGCGGTGGTCGAGACGCCGTACCAGTGCGAACTGGCGTAGCTCTTCAGCAGGTTGGTCATGGCGGTGTCGCCGATCAGGCGGCGCAGGTCGTGCAGGGCGCACTTGCCGTAGCCGTAGACGACGGTGGAGTAGCGGGAGGAGTGGGCGTCCCAGTACGCCATCGAGTTGGTGATCTTCTCCGCCGACGAGGCCCAGGACACGCTGTTCCAGCAGTTGGTGCCGGACAGGCCCTGCGCCAGGTCGGTGGCGTAGTCCGTGAACGCCTCGTCCAGCCAGGGGCTGTTGTACTCGTCGTCGCCGACGATGCCGTACCACCACTGGTGGCCGATCTCGTGGGTGAGCGCGGTGGTGCTGACCAGGTCGAGGACGAAGCCCGGGTACTCCATGCCGCCGAACCAGAAGTTGTTGTCGATGACCGCGTCCAGCTCGCCGTACGGGTAGGCCCCGAAGCGGCCCGCGTGGGCGTCGACCGCGGACTTGGCGGTGCTGAGCATGGACTGGGCACTGGAGGAGCTGATGCCCGACACCGAGTAGATGTTGATCGGCACCCCGCCCGGGGAGGTGCCGGAGATCTTGCTGAACGGCCCGGCCGCCCAGGCGAAGTCACGGACCTTGGAGGCGGTCGCGGTGGTCACGGTACGGCCGCTGGTGCCGGGGGTGTCGACCGAGGTGCCGGTCGCCGGGACCAGCAGGCTGGTGGGGTGGTCCAGGGTCACCTTGAAGTCGGCGGCCAGGGAGTAGAAGGACTCGCCGTTGTTGGTGTACGGGTCCAGGTGCCAGCCGGAGCCGTCCCGGACCGCGAGCACGGGCAGCGCGTTGCCGATCATGCTGAAGGCGCCGTCGTAGCCGAAGCGGTCGGCGCCGCTGGGGACGGTGATCCCCAGGTCGAAGCCGATCGTGGTGCTCTGGCCCTGGGCCAGCGGTGTCGGCAGGGCGATCTGCAGCGCCGTGCAGGCCACCGAGAGCGCGCCCGCGGTGCCGCCGGTGACGTTGCTGACGGTGATCGGCGGGGCCGAGCAGGTGCCGTGGTAGTTGTCCCACAGCCTGAGGTAGATCTCGCTGAGCGCGGTCGCGGAGGCGTTGGTGAAGGTCACGCTCTCGTGGCCGGTCCAGCCGGTGCCGGAGGTGTTGCTGGTCAGGCTGACGGTGTACGACGGCGCGGCCGGGGTGCGGGTGGTGTCGCCCGGGGTGGTGGCGGCCGAGGTGTCCAGGGCGACGTCGTCGAGGACGAAGCTGGTCTGGAGGCTGGAGTCCTCGGTGCCGGTGAAGGCGACGGTCACGGTCTGGCCGGCGAACGCGGACACGTCGAACGACTTCTTCACGAACCCGGTGTTCTTGTCCAGGTTGGAGTAGGTCGCCAGGGTGGTGCTGCCGATCTTCGCCGTGAGCTTGTCGTACGCCGTGGACGAGGTCGTCTCGGCGGTGTCGACGTGCAGCCAGAAGCTGAGCGTCGCGGCGCATCCGGCGGGGATGCTGACGCTCTGCGAGAGCGTGTCGGTGTGGGTGGCGCCGGTGCCGTCCAGCCAGGCGAAGCTCGCGCCGCCGTGGGCGGACTGGCCGGAGCGGTTGGTGATCACGCTGGTCGAGGACTGGGTCCAGGGTGACGTGCCGCTCTCGAAGCCGCCGTTGGTGACTACCTGGGCGGGGGTGCAGGCCGCCTGGTCGGCGGCCGACGCCGTGCTGCCGGGGAGCAGGGCCGCGGCGAGTGCCGCGATGGCCAGCGCACTGGTGGCGAAGGCCTTGTGGGGGGTCGATCTCACACGAAACTCCTTTGCGAAGGCCGGGTCATGGCCTGTTGAGTGACCGCCGGTCCGGCTGGGGTGCGCCGGTGGCGGCCTCACGCGTTGCGAAGTGGTGCGAGTCGGAAGCCTGACAGATTTGACCAGGCCATGTCACTAAGGGGTTACCCTCGCGTCAGGCGTGGTCCGCGCAGCAGGGGGTGGGGTTGGGGACCTCGAAGGGGGCCAGCCGGCCGCCCGCCGCCGGGACCAGGGCGAGGGTGAGGACGCCGTCGCGCCACTCCGGGCGTACGTGGTCCTGCGTCAGGACCTCGGTTTCGGGCGGGAGTGGGGCGTCCGGCGCGCCGAGCACGACCAGGCGCTCGACGGCGGTGCGGTCGAGCAGGTCCGCGACGGTGACGGTGCCGGTCAGGTGCGCCACACCGGGGTAGACCACGGCCCGCCCCGAGGCGGGGGGCGCGGCGGCGGCCAGCCGGGCGGCGTCCACCGCGTCCGCGGGGCCGTGGCCGCGGTCGGCCAGGGCGAGGCCGGTGCCCTCCGGGAGCGCCTTGAGGAGTTCCCGCCACACGGCGTCCACGTCCGCGTGCGGGACGGCCAGCGAGACCGTCGTACCGCGCCGCTCGTCGGTGCGGAACAGGTGGGTGCAGGCGAACACGCCCTCCGTGACCGCCGGCCGGTCGAGCAGCCGGTGGATCAGGTGGTCGGCCTCGCGCAGGGACGCCGTACCGGCGTCCACCCCGATGACGGGGCGGACGCCGGACGCGTGGTGCGGGGAGGTCATGCGGGCAGGACCCACATCGGGTTGGAGTAGAACCACAGGTCCTTCCACGGGTCGGCGTCGCCGAGGACGTCGATGGCCGGGCCGGCCGGGTCCACGGCCGCGCCGTTGAAGCCGACCGCGGAGCGGTTGCCGTCGGTGCCGCGCAGCCGGACGTAGACCGGCTTGTCGAGGCGGCCGAGGGAGTACGTCAGCTTGACCGTGCCGGTGGCCTTGTTGACCTCGAAGGACTTCACGACCTTGGTGGCGGGCGTGGCAAAGGTGTCCTTGTCGCCGACCGTGCCGGTGACGTCGCCCTGGATGACGTCGACACGGGCCAGCGACGGCACGAACTGGGCCCAGTTGGGGCCGTTGGCGAGGCTGATCTCGATCACCAGGTCGACCCTGCCGCCCTTGCGGACGTGCAGCACGTCGCCGAGGGTCACCGCCTGCGAGCCGGAGCGCAGCTGGGCGTTCAGGCCGCTGATCAGACCGCCGTGGTCCACCCAGACCCGGCCGGCGCGGATGCCGTCCATGACCGACTTGTAGGAGAAGGACGAGGCGCCGACGTGGGTGCGGGAGTACTGGCCGGGCCAGAAGTCGGTGTCGGTGAGGCTGATGCCGGTGCCGTAGACCGGGTCGTTGTAGCGGCCGTTGGCGTTGAAGTCGCTGTTCGGGCCGCGCACCGCGGTGTCGGCGTAGACGTTGTGGGAGTCGGAGTTGGCGGTGATCCACCAGGGCTTGCCCTCGGCGAGGAGGCTGTCCCACAGGCCGCCGACGGTGGCGGTCATCCAGTCGAAGCCGCCCCAGGTGCGGTAGCTCTCCAGCGGGTAGCCGGCGAACGAGTCGGCGCTCGGGCTGTTGTCGTAGATGCCGCGGGCCGAGCCGGGGCCGTTCGGCTTGGGCAGGCCGCCCGCCTGGTGGCCGGGGGCGCCCTCGAAGCCGACCGCGATCGACGGCTGGGCGTCGCGCCAGGCGCGGATCTCGTGCGGGGAGTCGATGCCCTTGCGCGCCGGGTGGTTGGCGAGGAACAGCGCGTCCTTGACCTTGCGGCGCTGCACCTGCTCGGCGAGGAAGTTGAGGCCGGAGATGGCCAGCGCCTCGTTGGCCGGGGAACTGCCGGAGGCGCCCTTCACCGAGCCGTCGAAGGAGTTCTCGAACTCCTTGAGGACGGCGACCTCGTTCTTGCCGGGGTGGACGAAGACCGTGCCGTGCTCGGCGGCCGGGATGTTCCACTCCAGGCCCTGGAAGACCAGGGTGTCCTCGATCTGGTCGCGGGCGGCGACGATGTCCGGGTTGACCTTCTCGACACCGATCTTGGCGTGCGTCTCGCTGCCGTGGTCGGTGATGACCATCCAGTCCAGGCCGTGCGCGTTGGCCTGCCGGACGTGGTCGATGACCCGGTACTTGGCGTCGGAGCTGTACTGGGTGTGGATGTGGTGGTCGCCGGCCAGCCACAGGTAGCCGCCGGACCGGCCGTTCTGGGCGTGGGCGGAGGAGACCGAGGCGGCGGCCTGGCCCGCGCCGGCGAGGACGCTGCCCGCCGCGAGGCCGGCGCCGAGCAGGCCGGTGCGGCGCAGCATCGAGCGGCGGGAGAGCTGACCGGGCGTCAGCTCCGCGTCGGGGACGGACAGATCGAGGGCGGGCGGCAGCGACGAGGCGGCGTCGTTGTCCCCGTGGTGGTGATGGTGGTGGTGACCGTGGTCGTGGCTGTGACCGTGGCTCATGTTCGGAACTCCCGCGGGCGGCCGGTACGGGGGATGGCTCAGGACGTGCAGAGTCTGCGAAGGTCGCATGAACAACGGGAGTCGAGGTCATGGTGGGGTAAAGAACGACTCATGTGCAGCGCGCTACGCACTTGTCCCGGTGGGGAGTTGACCAAGGGGCCGTAAAGACGGCAATGCCCGGACCGGCTCACGAGGAGCCGGTCCGGGCATCGGGCCCGGTCGGTCGGATCAGACCATGGCCGGTCGGACCACCGTCGGTCAGACCAGGTCGAAGCGGTCCGCGTCGGCGACCTTCGCCCAGGCGGCGACGAAGTCCCTCACGAACTTCTCCTTGGCGTCGTCGCTCGCGTAGACCTCGGCGACGGCGCGCAGCTCGGAGTTGGAGCCGAAGACCAGGTCGGCACGGGTGCCGGTCCACTTGACCGCGCCGCTCGCGTCACGGCCCTCGAAGGTGGACTGGTCCTCGGAGGTCGACTTCCAGGTCGTGCCCATGTCGAGCAGGTTGGCGAAGAAGTCGTTGGTCAGCACGCCCGGCGTCTCGGTGAGGACGCCGTGCTTCGAACCGCCCTGGTTGGCGCCGAGCACGCGCAGGCCGCCGACGAGGACGGTCAGCTCGGGGGCGCTCAGGCCGAGCAGGTTGGCACGGTCCAGGAGCAGGTACTCGGCGGGCAGGCGGTTGCCCTTGCCGACGTAGTTGCGGAAGCCGTCCGAGGTCGGCTCCAGGGCCGCGAAGGACTCGGCGTCCGTGTGCTCGTCGGTCGCGTCGACCCGGCCCGGGGTGAAGGGCACCTCGATCTCGACACCGCCGTCCTTGGCGGCCTTCTCCACCGCGGCGGCACCCCCGAGGACGATCAGGTCGGCCAGGGAGACCTTCTTGGCGCCGGTGTTGAAGTCGCGCTGGACGCCCTCCAGGACGCGCAGCACCTGGGCGAGCTCGTCGGGGTTGTTGACCTCCCAGCCGCGCTGCGGCTCCAGGCGGATGCGGGCACCGTTGGCGCCGCCGCGCTTGTCGCTGCCGCGGAACGTCGAGGCCGACGCCCAGGCGGCGGAGACGAGCTGCGAGACCGTCAGGCCCGAGTCGAGGAGCTTGGCCTTGAGGGCCGTGACGTCGGCGGCGTCGATGGCCTCGCCCTCGGCCGCGGGCAGCGGGTCCTGCCAGATCAGCGTCTCCGCCGGGACCTCCGGGCCGAGGTACAGGGACTTCGGGCCCATGTCACGGTGGGTCAGCTTGAACCAGGCGCGGGCGAAGGCGTCCGCGAACTGGTCGGGGTTCTCGTGGAAGCGGCGCGAGATCGGCTCGTAGATCGGGTCGAAGCGCAGCGACAGGTCGGTGGTGAGCATCGTCGGGAGCTTCTTCTTCGACGCGTCGTGCGCGTCGGGGATGACCGCCTCGGCGTCCTTGGCCACCCACTGGTTGGCGCCGGCGGGGCTCTGGGTCAGCTCCCACTCGTAGCCGAAGAGGATGGAGAAGAAGTCGTTGCTCCACTGGGTGGGCTTGGTGGTCCAGGTGACCTCCAGACCACTGGTGATCGCGTCGCCGGCCTTGCCGCTGCCGTAGGTGCTCTTCCAGCCGAGGCCCTGCTGCTCCATCGGGGCGCCCTCGGGCTCGGCGCCCACGCTCTCCGCGGGGCCGGCGCCGTGGGTCTTGCCGAAGGTGTGGCCGCCGGCGATGAGGGCGACGGTCTCCTCGTCGTTCATCGCCATCCGGCGGAAGGTCTCGCGGATGTCGCGGGCCGCGGCGATCGGGTCCGGGTTGCCGTTGGGGCCCTCCGGGTTGACGTAGATCAGGCCCATCTGGACGGCGCCGAGCGGGTTCTCCAGGTCACGGTCGCCGGTGTAGCGCTGGTCGTCGAGCCAGACCTTCTCGGGACCCCAGTAGACGTCGTCCTCCGGCTCCCAGACGTCCTCGCGGCCGCCGCCGAAGCCGAAGGTCTCGAAGCCCATCGACTCCAGGGCCACGTTGCCGGTGAGGATCATGAGGTCGGCCCAGGAGATGGCCTGGCCGTACTTCTTCTTGACCGGCCACAGCAGCCGGCGGGCCTTGTCCAGGTTGCCGTTGTCCGGCCAGCTGTTCAGCGGGGCGAAGCGCTGCTGGCCCGCACCGGCGCCACCGCGGCCGTCGCTGATGCGGTAGGTGCCGGCGCTGTGCCAGGCCATCCGGATCATCAGCGGGCCGTAGTTGCCGAAGTCGGCCGGCCACCAGTCCTGCGAGGTGGTGAGCACCTCCGCGATGTCACGTTTCACGGCCGCGAGGTCGAGGTTCTGGAACGCCTCGGCGTAGTCGAAACCCTCGTCGAGGGGGTTCGCGACCGGCTGGTTCTTGGCAAGGATCTTCAGGTTGAGCCCCTCGGGCCACCACTGGCGGTTGCCGCCACCCTGGGTCGGGTGCGGTGCGCGGTCGTGCGCGACCGGGCACTTGCCCGCGTTCTCCTGGGCCTCAGACATGGGGGAAATCCTTCCGGAAAGGGCGGATCGACGTACTCAGGAACTGCTGACGGTGGAACATGCGGGGCACAGGCCCCAGTAGATGACCTCGGCCTCGTCGATCGCGAAGCCGTGGTCGTCCGAAGCGGTCAGGCACGGGGCGTCGCCGACCGCACAGTCGACGTCGGCGACGGCACCGCACGACCGGCACAGGACGTGGTGGTGGTTGTCGCCGACCCGCCCCTCGAACCGGGCCGGGCTGCCGGCCGGTTCGATGCGGCGTATGAGTCGTGCCGTGGTGAGCGCGTGCAGCGCGTCGTACACGGCTTGAAGCGATATGTGGCCCACCCGGTCGCGGACGCCCGAGGCGATCGCCTCGACGTCCAGGTGGTCGCCGTGGCGGACGGTCTCCAGCAGCGCGACGCGGGCGGCCGTCACCCGCAGGCCGGCACCGCGCAGCTCATCGGCGGTCGTCGGGGGCTGGGAGGCGGTCATGACGCCAACCTACCGCCATAAACACGAGTGATTCAAGAAAACAAACCACTCAAGTCTGGTGGCGAACCGGCCGACGTCGTCCCCACCCGTCCCCCGCCGCACCAACCGCCGCCCGACTTTGCCATCTCTTTACAACCTGGCCCGGTTCCGGGTCGTCTCTCCGCTCGATCCGTAACTCAGCCCGCCCCGACCACGGCGGGCCGACGAGAGAGAGCGTCCTCATGCGCCGAACTGTCCTGAGCGCCACGGCCCTCGCCTGCACCGCCGTGCTGGCCGGCACCGTGCCCGCGTTCGCCGACGGCACCGCCCCGAGCCCGGTCGCCACCGTGGCGCCGTCCGCCGCGGCTTCCGCCGAGCCGTCCGCCGTCCCGTCCGCCGAGCCCACCCGGGCCGCCAGCCCCGTTCCGACCCGGGACGCGCACCAGGTCGCGGCGGTGCCGCAGGGCGCGCCCGACACCGGGGTGACGGAGCCGTCCTCGGGCTCCGGCTCCGACAGCGCGCTGGTCGGCGGCGGTGCGGCGGCCGTGCTCGCCGCGGGCGCGACGGTGTTCGCCGTGCGTCGCCGCCGGGCGACCGGGGCATGACCCCCCTCTCCAGGCGCGCCTTGGTCACCGCCGCGACGGCCTCGCTGCTGGCGGGCTGCGCGGGCCGGGCCCCGGACCGGACGGCCCCGGCCGTCCACCGGCGGCCGGCGTCCTCGCCGCCCCCGTCCACGGCGACGGCCGCCTCCGGTACGCCCACCGCGCTCGGCCGCTCCACGCCGGTCCGGCTGCGCATCCCGGCGATCGGGGTCGACACCCCGCTGCTGCGGCTCGGCCTGGCCGCCGACGGCACGGTGCAGGTGCCGCCGGTCACCGCGCACGACCGGGCGGGCTGGTACCGCTACTCCCCCACCCCGGGGCAGACCGGCCCGTCGGTGATCCTCGGCCATGTCACGGTCGGCGCCTACGGCGACGGGGTGTTCCGCCGGCTCGCGGAGCTGCGCCGGGGCGAGCAGGCCGTGGCGCGCCTGGAGAACGGCAGGTCCGCGGTGTTCACCGTCGACGCGGTGCGTACGGTCGCCAAGGCCGCGTTCCCGACCCGGGACGTGTACGGGGACGTGGACCGCCCGGAGCTGCGGCTGATCACCTGCGGCGGTCCGCGGGGCGGCGACGGCTACCTCGACAACGTGATCGTCTTCGCCACGCTGACCGGCACGACCACCTGACCCGCCGGAAACGGATGCGGGACCGGTGGAACGTACGCCGCCGGTCCCGCATCCTCCCCGACGAGTGAGCCCCCCTCGACCCTGGAGAACGTTGAAACGGTCCCGTGACACGGCGGCCTCCGAGCTCTTCGCCGCCCTGTACCCGCGCCTGGCCGGCTGGTGCCGCCGTCTGGTCGACGACGACGAGACGGCGCACGAGATCGCCTCGGAGGCCTTCACCCGGCTCTGGGCCCGGTGGACGAAGGTCGAGGAGCCGCGCGGCTTCCTCTACGTCACCGCGGCCAACCTCGTCCGGGACCACTGGCGCAAGCTGGAGCGCGAGCGCCGGGCGGTGCGCCAGGTCGGATCGGAGGCCGCGACCCGCCCGCACGCCGAGCCGGCCGACCCCTCGGTACGGCTGCTGGTGCAGTCGCTGCCGGAGCGGCTGCGCGTCCCGATCCTGCTGCACTACTACGCTGACATGCCGATCCGGGAGGTGTCCGAGCTGACCGGGCGCAAGGAAGGAACCGTCAAGGCCGATCTGCACGCGGCCCGAGAACTGCTCCGCGGTCACCTGAGGAGAAGCCTTGACCACACGCCTTGACGACGAGCCCGGGTTCGACGGCCCCGACGATCCGCTGGCGGTCATCCTGCGTCCGCCGGCCGCCCACCTCGGTCCGCCGCCGGGCCGCTACGCGGAGATCCGGCGCGCCGCGAGCCGCCGCCGCCTGGTCCGTACGGCGGCCGGAGCCGGGGTGACCTGTGCCGTCGCCGCCTGCGTCGCCCTGTCGCTGCACCTGACGGCCCCCGCGGCGCCCGCCTCCCCGCAGGTGCCCCTCGCCCCGCCGGCCGCCACGCCCACCGCCCCGCACCGTTCGTCGGGATCCCCGACGCCGGCCACCCCCAGCCCGAGCCCCAGTGTCGCGCCGACCCGGCGGGAGACCACACAGGCTCCCGCCCGGGGAGCGTCGACGGCCCCGTCGGCGGCCGTCCCGTCCGCGATCCGGGACGTCCCGTCCACGTACCGGCCGAGCGCAGTCGCCACGGCGACCACTCGCTGAGCGCTCAGCTGGACGTGCCGCGTCATGTCGTCAGCCGTCCGCGGCGCCGTCGTGGCTGGTCGCGCAGTTCCCCGCGCCCCCTTGGGGCGCTGCCGAGTCTGCCCGTCCTGCTTACGGCGTCAACACGGCGACGGTCGGCGTCATCCGTCCGTGCCCCGTGTCCCGATGCGCCGCCCGCGCCCCAAAGACGCGGGTCAAGGCGCCACTCCGGCGGGTGCGGGGCGCGGTGGGAGCGACGGCCCGGATGGCCGAGGCTGCGGCTCGGCGTTGGTGTGATGTTTCGTACGAGGCCGGAATGAAAGGCGTGGAACGGGCAACGCTCCGTTTCATGCTCCATGCGCGAACCCTCCGGCAGGTGACTCGATGACGACGGCGACCCAGGCCCCTCCGACCGCTCCGGCCGCCGCGCCACCCGCCCGCACCCTCTCGTCCGCCTCCCCTTCACTGCCTTCCCTGACCGGACTGAGATGGATGGCCGCGCTGCTGGTCTTCGGGCTGCACGTGCACAACTTCCGGTATTTCGGCGGCACCGGCGGCCGCATCGTGTCCTGGGGGTTCGAGGCGGGCGCCTCGGGGGTGTCGTTCTTCTTCGTCCTCTCCGGGTTCGTCCTGATGTGGTCCGCGCGGCCGGGTGACCGGGCGACGCGGTTCTGGTGGCGGCGGGTCGCCCGGGTCTACCCGGTACACCTGGTCACCGTCGCCCTCGCGCTGGTCATGGTGTGCACGCTGCCCCGCCAGCCGCGGCCGACCCTGCCGCAGGGCCTGGCCGACGTGTTCCTGGTGCACTCCTGGTGGCGGCCGTGGTGGCAGACCCTGGACCCGGTCAGCTGGTCGCTCGCGTGCGAGGCCTTCTTCTACGCCTCGTTCCCGCTGCTGGCGCTGGTGCTGCGCCGGCTCGGCGGGCGGGGCGCCACGGCGGTGGCCGCGCTGTCCGTGCTGACCGTGCTGGCGCTGGCCTGGACGGACGCGCACCACTGGTGGGCGCAGCCGATCAGCTCCTTCCCGGCCGCCCGGCTGCCCGAGTTCGTGCTGGGCGCCGCCACCGCGCGGCTGGTACTGCTCGGCCGGTGGCGCGGCCCGGGCCTGGAGGCGTCGCTGGCCCTGGCGATCATCGGCTACTTCCTGGTCCCGCAGGTCACCGCCGACTACGCGGCCACCGCCTGCACCATCACCGGCTTCGCGCTGCTCATCCCGGCGGCAGCGGTCGCGGACCTGCACGGCCTGCCCTCGCTGTGGCGGCGCCGGTGGCTGGTCCGCCTCGGCGAGCTGTCGTTCGCGTTCTACATGGTCCATCTGCTGGTACTGCGGGCGGGCACCCACCTGCTCGGCACCCGCCCGCGTTACCACCTGCTCACCGGCACCGCCGTCGCCGCCGCCGCGTTCACCGTCGCGCTGGCCCTCTCCTGGCTCCTCTACGAGGGCGTGGAGCGACCCGCGCGACGGCTCCTGCTGCGACGGCGGACCGGCAGCGCCCTCAAGGGGCGCGGGGAACCGCGCTACCAGCCACGACGGCGCAGCAGTCGACCGACGCCCTAGCGCGGCACACCCAGCGCGGTGCCCGGCCGGCTACGGGAACTGGACCACCTTCGACGGGACCGTACTGGTCCCCGACGTCGGTGATCCGGTGGTGTTGACGACGTGGGCGTACTGGCCCATGCCGCCCAGGGAGATCACCAGCAGGTCGTGCATCTTGATCCCCGAACCGGTCGGCACCTGGAAGCCGTTGGACTGGACGATCGTCGGATCGGCCGTGTAGTTGCAGTAGCTGCCCAGGCCCCACGCCTCGTGGTTGGTCACGGTGTCGGCGACCTTGTAGGCCGCGTAGCCGACGACGCCGTCGTGGGTGATGGCGGCGGCGTTGGGGGCGTCGTACGCCTTCTCGTTCTGGAAGAAGATCGTGCGGCCGCGTTCGCCGTTCCAGTAGACGTCGTACTTGTTGAAGTGCTCGACGAAGAGGCCGGTGGCCAGGACGTCGTTGCCGTTGACCCGGAGGCCGTAGTCGGCGCGGTTGGTGGTCCAGCCGACGCCGCTGCCGTGGTCGGCGCGCCAGAGCCAGGTGTGGTCGATGATGACGTTGTTGCTGTTGACCACGACCGAGTTGGTGGCGAGGCCGGGTCCGGCGCCGCCGATGCGGACGAACACGTCCTGCATGGTGGTGGGGTTGGCGGAGTGGTCGGCGGTGGAGCCGGGGTCGCCGATCCGCAGCAGGGTGTCGGAGTTGACGGAGCCCGCGTCGATGAGGAACCCGGCGAGCTTCACCCCGTCGACGTCGGCGACGTGCAGGGCGTCGACGCCGTTGTCCGGGACCAGGGTGGCGAGGCCGAGGCCGAGGACCACCGTGTTGGCGCGGGTCACGTTGACGGTCTGGTCGAGGTGGTAGATGCCCGGTGTGAAGAGGAGGTTGAGGCCCTGGGCGAGGGCCTGGTTGATGGTGGCGGCGGTGGCGCCGGGCTTGACGACGTAGAACTGGTCCAGCGGGACGGAGGTGCCCGCGTTGGCCGGCCAGGAGACGCCCCGGGCGTTGGTGCGCTTGGCCGGGACGAAGACCTTGTAGGTGCTGCCGTCCAGGTACAGGAAGGGCTTCTCGCGCGAGACCGGGGTGTTGTCCAGCGTGGTGTAGGAGCCGGTGGCGAAGTCGGTCGCGGGTGCGCCCTGGACGCCGGAGAAGGCCATGTTCCAGACGCCGTTGGTCCAGCCGCCGACCGAGCTGTCGCGGGTGTACCACTGCTGCTGGGAGTACGGGCCGACGGTGCCGTCGATCTTCGAGTCAGCGATGTAGCCGCCGGAGGCCCAGCCGTAGCCGTTCGGGGCGAGGTTGAGACCGCCCTTGACGTGGATACGGCGGAAGGGGGCCGCCTGAGCCACGGCCCACCGGTCGGTGCCGTTGGACGGCGTGATGGCGAAGTTCTCCGCCGAACGCCAGAAGTTCTGGGTGGCGTTGCCGTTGAACCAGCCGGCGTCGACCGTGACGTCACCGTTGATCTGGGTGTCGTCGGGGTTGAGGCCGAGCCCGGAGATCGAGGTGTAGAAACCGAGCTGGGCGTTGATGCCGTTGTAGGTGCCCGGCTTGAGCAGGAACTGGTAGCGGCCGGTGCCGAACTGCGCCGACTCCTGCTGGGCGAAGACGGAGTCGAACTTCGCCTGGAGGTTCGGCGTGGACGGGTCGACGACGATCACGTTCGGGCCGAGGTCGCCGCCGCCCTGGACCGGGGGCGTGCCGGTGGTGGTGCCGTAGACCTGGAACTCCCAGAGCGAGTAGCCCCACTGGGTGGCGCGGTGCACGCCCAGCATCCGGACGTAGCGGCCCTGCCCGGAGACGGAGAGGGTGTCGGTGCCGCCGTCGCCGCCGGTCACGGACTGCAGGTCGGTCCAGTTGCTGCCGTCCGCGGAGATCTGGACCTTGTAGTCCTTGCCGTAGGCGGTCTCCCAGTTGAGGACCACCTGGCTGACCTGGGCGGTGGCGCCGAGGTCGACCTGGAGCCACTGGTCGTCGGTGAAGGCTGACGACCAGCGGGTGCCGGTGTTGCCGTCGACCGCGTTCGCGGCGGTGGTCCCGCCGTTCTCCTCGGAGGAGGCGGTGGCCGTCTTCCCCTGCGACAGCGGGGCGTCGGCGGCCTGGGCCGCCGGCGCGTGGGCGGCGGGCAGGGCGAGCAGCGCGGCCATGGCGGCGAGCACTACGCCCAAGGATCTCAGTCGTCTCATCAGCGGCTCCCTGAGGTGGACGTGGGGGGCGCGGACAACGCCCGCGACCCACGGCTTAGTTCAGGTTTTGATTTAAGTGGTGAGGCAACTGGGCGACAAGCCTTCGGGAGCGGATTTCTCAGCCGGCGCGGCCCCGCGGCAGGTCACGGGGACCGCCGCGGGACGAACGCCGGACCCGGTCACAGGCCGCGCTGCGCGTACATGGCGGCGAGGTCGCCCGACAGGGCACCCTTGGCCCAGCGCGTGATGTCGTCGGCGAGCACCTCGTAGGCGCCCGACTCGACGCCGTCGAGGGCCGCCGCGGCGATGTCCTCGGGCTTCGCCTTCGGCCCGTCGGCATGCGCGGCCATGTCGGTGTCCACGTAGCCCATGTGCAGGCCGGTGACGCCGATGCCGCGCGGCTTGAGCGCGAGGCGCAGGCTGTTGGTCTGGGACCAGAAGGCCGCCTTCGAGGCGCTGTAGGCGCCGCCCTCGGCGATCCAGGACAGCACCGAGTGGACGTTGAGGAGGTGGCCGCCGCCGTTGCGCTCGATGACCGGGACGAAGGCGCGGGCGAGCAGCAGCGGGCCGTAGAAGTTGATCTCGAACTCGCGGCGGATGTCGTCGAGCGGCGAGGTCAGGAACTGGGTACCGAGGGCGATCCCGGCGTTGTTGACCAGGACCGTGACGTCCTGCGCCTGCTCGACGACGGCGGCCACGGAAGCGGGGTCGGTGACCTCCAGGGGCAGCGCCACCGCGTCGGGGTGGGTGACCGAGCGCGGGTCGCGGGCGGTGGCGTAGACCTTGCCGGCGCCGCGCGCGTACAACTCCTCCACCAGCGCCTTTCCGACGCCGCGGCTGCCACCGGTGACGAGGACGACGGAATCCTTGATAGCGGTCATGACACTCACGCTCCAGACGTGCACAGAGATCGGAAACCGATCGGTTTCCCTTGGCTGCCGCCCATCGTAAACCGATCGGTTTCCATCTTCAATCGCGGACGTCCGTACCAGGCCGCCGGCCGGACCGGATGTCCTTACGGGCAGGGCTGGTTACTCGATCCAGTCGATTGCGTCCGACCTCTGGCTACGGACTCCTACCGGGCGGTATACAGACCCCCGACACACGCGTGCGGGCCGCCCGTCGGGACCGGTTCCGTGCGCGTCCTGGTTCCAGGGGGGATCTGCATGGCGTACGGCATCCCGTCCGACGGTCCGGCCAGACGGCACCGGCGGAAGGCCACCGTGGCGGCGGCGCTGGGCGGCTGCGCCCTGGTGGCCGCGTCCACGGCACCGGCCGCGGCACACGGCGGCGGCCACGGCACCGGCCACGACCGCGGCACCAGCTATGTGGCGCTCGGCGACTCCTACACCTCGGGTCCGCTGATCCCGACGCAGGTCGACGCCAACTGCGCCCGCTCCGACCACAACTACCCCTCGCTGGTGGCGGCGGCCCGGCATGTGAGCGCGTTCAAGGACGTCAGCTGTTCCGGGGCGACCACCGCCGAGATGTGGAAGGCACAGGGCACCAACGGCCCCCAGCTCGACGCCGTGCAGCGGAGCACCGACCTGGTGACCGTCCAGATCGGCGGCAACGACATCGGGTTCAGCTCGATCATCGGCACCTGCGCGGCCCTCAGCTCCAAGGACCTGACGGGCAACCCCTGCCAGCAGTACTACAACGCCTCCGGCACCGACCAGCTGGTGCTCGACATCGCACAGACCGCGCCCAAGGTCGACAAGGTGCTGCGGGCGATCCGCGCCCGGGCCCCGCACGCCCGGATCCTGGTGGTCGGCTACCCCGACCTGCTGCCCGACGACGGCAGCGGCTGCTACCCGACGGTGCCCTTCGCGGCCAAGGACTTCCCCTACCTCCGGGACACCGGCAAGCGGCTGAACCTCATGCTGCGCCTGGTCGCCGCCTGGAACGGCGCACGGTACGTGGACACCTACGGCCCGACCGTCGGCCACGACATGTGCAAGGCACCCGCCGACCGCTGGATCGAGCCCCTCCAGCCGGCCTCCCCGGCCGCACCCGCCCACCCCAACGCCAAGGGCGAGGCGGCCATGGCCCAGGCGGTGCTCGACCGGCTGGAGCGGCGCTACTGAGAATCCGTGGCCAGGGGCTCGCGGCTACGCGTACGTGGGCACGGGTTCGTGACTGCGGGTTCGTGACTGCGGGTTCGTGACTGCGGGTTCGTGACTACGGGTTCGTGGGCAGCGGCTTGGGCGGGTAGCCGCGCAGGACGAGGGACGTGGTGACCGGGCCGTGGCGGGCCAGGGAGTCCACCACCTCCTCCAGGCGTTCGGCGTGGGTGCAGTGCACGTCGAAGAGCAGGCAGTCCTCGCCGGTCACCCGGAGCGTCGAGACGACCTCCGGGGTCCGGGCGGCGAGGGCGAGCGCCATCGGCAGCTGCGCGTGCGTGGTGCGCAGCCGGACCACGGCGTGGATGTTGAGCCCGAGCGCGGCGGGGGCGACGACGGCCCGGTAGCCGGTGATGACACCGCTCTTCTCCAGCCGCTGGATCCGGGCGCCCGCCGCCGGCTGGGAGAGCCCGACCCGCCGTCCGACCTCGGCTCCGGTGAGCCGGCCCTCGGTCTGGAGCAGCTCCAGGATGGCCCGGTCGATGTCGTCGAGTGATTCCATCGTCGTCGTCCCCGCTTTCCTCTGGATCACTTGCCGGGCCGTGCCGCCGCCACTGGTCCGTCCAGAATCGGCCGCAGGAGGGACCCGGAGAGCGCCGGGTCACGAAGGAAAGGGCGGTCGGCCGTGGTCGCGTACGTCATCATCCCCGGGATCGACGGGTCGGACGACAGGCACTGGCAGAGCCGGTGGGAGCGGGCCTGGGGCGACACGGCGGTGCGGATCGCCCCGGGGTCCTGGAGCCGGCCCGGCCTGCGGGACTGGGTGGACGCGGTGCAGGCCGCGCACGACGTCGCGGCGGCGCGGGACGACCGGGTGGTGCTCGTGGCGCACAGCCTCGGCTGCTGGGCGGCGGCCGAGTGGCTGGCGCGGGTACGGCCCGCGCGGGTCCCGGCGTTCCTGGCCGCGCCGCCCGATCCGCGGGGACCGGCCTTCCCCGCCGCCGCCGCGCCGACCTTCCTGGAGCTGACGGCCCGCCCACTGCCCGGCCCGGCCCTGGTGGTGGCGAGCGACGACGACCCCTACGGCGACGCGGCGGCCTCCGCAGCGCTGGCCTCGGGCTGGCTGGCGCCGTGGCACTCCGTCGGCGCGCACGGGCACCTGAACTCCGCGAGCGGACTCGGCGACTGGCCCGCGGGCCGGGAGCTGCTGCGCGCCCTGCTGGACCGGTGAGCGGCCCCGGCGGCCCGACACCCCGGGCTGTGCGGCCCCGTAGGACGGTTCGCGATAGGTTGACCTGCATGAGCGACAACGTTTACTTCGACATCTCGATCAACAACGAGCCGGCCGGCCGGATCGTGTTCAGCCTGTTCGACAAGGTGGTGCCCGACACGGCCCGCAACTTCCGTGAGCTCGCCACCGGGCAGCACGGTTTCGGGTACGCCGGTTCCGGCTTCCACCGGATCATCCCCCAGTTCATGCTCCAGGGCGGTGACTTCACCCGCGGTGACGGCACCGGCGGCAAGAGCATCTACGGCGAGAAGTTCAAGGACGAGAACTTCGAACTCAAGCACGACCGTCCGTACCTGCTCAGCATGGCCAACGCGGGCA
Source organism: Streptomyces sp. NPDC048291 (assembly GCF_043201715.1). NCBI lineage: Bacteria > Bacillati > Actinomycetota > Actinomycetes > Kitasatosporales > Streptomycetaceae > Streptomyces > Streptomyces sp. NPDC048291. The sequence goes on along the minus strand of NZ_JBICZC010000012.1, from coordinate 259,368 downwards.
AGAACACCAACGGCTCGCAGTTCTTCGTCACCACCGTCGTGACGTCCTGGCTGGACGGCAAGCACGTGGTCTTCGGTGAGGTCGTCGAGGGCCAGGACATCGTCGACCGGATCGAGGGCTACGGCTCGCAGAGCGGCACCCCCAAGGCCAAGGTCGAGATCACGGCGAGCGGCACCGTCTGATCCCGGTCCCGGGCCGGGATCTTTCCGAGGGGGGACCGGGCGGCTCGCCCGGTCCCCCCTCGGCGTCGGTCACCGCGCGTCGCGCCCGCTCCGCGGTTCCGCCGCCTCCGGCGGGGCGCGCCCGGCCGGGGATTCGTGCGCGGTGAGGTGCTCCAGGGCCTCGGCCAGTTCCGTGCAGGCCTCCGCCACGGAGCGCCGGGTGTTGTGCTGCTCGGTGATGACGGCCGACAGCAGCAGCGCGGTCAGGGCCAGCGAGCCGTTGAACAGCTGCAGCTTCAGCATCACCTCCACGTGGGACAGGCGGGCGAACGCGCCGACCCCGTGCGTCGCGGCGACCGCGGCCACGACCGAGGTGAACAGGGCGCACAGCACGCTCCCCATCAGCCGGAACCGCAGCGCGGACCAGATCAGCAGCGGGTAGGCGAGGAACAGCGCGCTCACGGAGCTGAGCGTGGTCAGCGGGATCAGGGCCGCCGCGACGAGCGTGAGAGCCAGACCCTCCGGCCAGCGGCCCGGGGACGGGGGCCGACGGGCTTGGAACAGCGCCAGCAGGACGGGGGTGACGATCAGGACGCCCATCGCGTCGCCGACCCACCACGCCAGCCAGATCGGCCAGAAATGGCTCGCGTCGAGCTTGCCGACCAAGATCAGCGTGATCACGTCGACGGTGGAGCTGACCAGCATGGCGGCGAGCGCGCCGAGGAAGACCAGGGCGAGCCCGTCCCGCAGCCGGCCCAGGTCGGTGCGGAAGCCGACCCGGCGCAGCAGCAGGAAGGCGCAGACCGGACCGGCGGTGTTGCCGACGAGGATGCCCACGAGGTCGGGCCCGGGCGAGCCGATCGACAGCACGAGGAAGAGGGCGCCGAGCGAGACGCCCGGCCAGCAGCCCAGGCCGAAGACCAGCAGACAGGCCAGCGCCACACCCGTCGGCGGATAGATGGGGGTGAAGACGGCGCCCTCGACGGTGAGCCGGCACAGCAGGCCGAGCCGTCCTGCCGCGAAGTAGCAGGTGGCGACGGCCAGCGTCCGGAGGGCGACGACGGCCGGGCGGCGCAGCTCCTGGTTACCCACCACACCAGCCATCACACACCGAGGCGGCCGTCTCGGCGAGGCGGGAGCCGCCCGCGACCGGTCCGGCGGAGGCGTACCGGGCCCGGCGGCTGTACCGGACCCGGAGGCTGCACCGAGCCCGGAGGCTAGGGCGTGGCGTCCAGGTCCTCGTGGCCCATGACCAGCACGGCCGCGTCGTCCTCGTGGCCCACCCGTTCCGCGCCCTTGATCACGGCGGCGGCCAGCGACTGCGCCTCCAGGCCCGCGACGGCGGCGACGCCCGCGAGCCGCACCACCTGGTCGAGCCCCTCCTCGATGGGCAGCGACGGCCCCTCCACCACCCCGTCCGTGAGCAGCACGACCATGCCGCCGGTGGTGAGCCGGTACCTGGCCACCGGGTACTCCATACCGGACTCGATGCCCAGCGGCGGTCCGCCCTCGTCCTCGCCGAGCCCGGACTTCCCGTCGGCGGTGGCCCACACGAACGGGACGTGACCGGCCCGGGCGCTCTCCAGCAACCCGGTCTCCGGGTCGAGCCGCATGAAGGTGCAGGTCGCGAAGAGGTCGCTGCCCAGGGAGACCAGGAGGTCGCTGGTGCGGGCGAGGAGTTCGCCCGGCTCGCTGGTCACCGAGGCGAGCGCCCGCATGGCCGCCCGGACCTGCCCCATGAACGCGGCCGCCTCGATGTTGTGTCCCTGGACGTCGCCTATGGACAGGCCGATGTGGCCGTCGGGCAGCGTGAAGGCGTCGTACCAGTCGCCGCCCACGTTGAGCCCGTAGCAGGCGGGCGCGTACCGGACGGCCAGGTGGAAGCGGGGGGTGTCGGGCAGGTCCCGGGGCAGCATGCCGCGCTGGAGGGCGACGGCCAGCTCAACCTGCGAACGCTGGTACGCGGCCCGCTCGCGCGCCTGGGCGGTGAGCGACCTCAGTCTGGCCAGCAGCTCGTCGTCGTCCGTTGCACGCTTGCGGGGCATGGCTCACTCCGGCCGAGGCTCCATCGCTACCAGGGCAAACCCCTAGGTTTCAACCTTTACAGGATCATAGTGCGAACGGCGGGCGAGCGGTCGGCCGTGACGGCGACGGCCGGGCACGGGCGGCCGTCGCCGGACGGGTCGGTTCACCCCTTGCGCAGGCCGTCCGGGTGGCGGGACGCGCGCAGCGTGCCGACCGTCTTCAGCAGCCGGTCCGCCGGGTCGCGCAGCCGGGGGTGGGCGAGGACGGTGTTGCGCAGCCCGCGGACCGGCCGGCGCCACAGGCGGTGCGCCGCGGCCACCGGGTGGGTGCGGGTGGCGAAGCCCTCGCCCACCCGCAGCTCGCGGGTCTTGAGCCAGTCCTTGTACTCCTTGTCGCCGCGCCCGAGGTCGACCAGGGTGACACCGCCGCGCGCCGACGCCTCGGCGGTGCGCAGGTGCATCATCAACCCCGGCGAGTAGTAGTGCAGTTCGGGGTCGTAGGCGGTGAACCAGGCGGCGAGCACGGTGGCCGAGCGCGGGCCGAAGTGCGCGGCCACCGGGCGGTCGCCGGCGTAGAGCACGGACAGCACGCCGGTGAAGTGCTCCTCGCGGACGTGGAAGAGGTGGTCCACGAGGTCGACGATCCAGGGGCGGGAGAAGCGGTCCATGCGTCCGGTCCGCCGGTACTGGGCGGACTTCCAGCGCATCAGGGTGCGCAGGGCCGCGGGGTCGCGCTCGTCGAACTCGAAGCGCAGGTCGCCGAGGTCGCGGCCGAGGCGCCGTTCCTTCTTCAGCGTGGTCTTCGCCAGGCCCGGGTAGGTGGCGCGCAGCCACTCGGGGTAGCCGCCGTCGCCGGGCTTCACGTCGATCACCGGCGAGGCGAAGGTGCCGGTCACGTGGGGGGCGAAAGGTCTCTGCTCGGCGACCAGGTGGTCGAACTCGAAGATGGACATCCCGCAGGCGCCCAGCAGCTCCTGGGCGTCCCAGACGACTCCGGGCCGGTGCACCAGCGCCTGGCAGTCGGAGAGGCCGAGACCGACGGCCCGGCCGACGCCGAGGGCGTTGCGCTCGTACGGGAGGAAGCCGACGGGTTCCCCGCCCTCGCGCAGGACCGCCACCCGCACGCCGGCCCGGTGTCTGCCGACGCCGATCGTGAACTCCGGGGCCAGAAAGGGGTTGGCGTACTCCGGCGACTCGTCCATCGCCTGGTGCCAGGCCCGGCGGAGCGGCTCGGTCAGCTCGCCGGGTCTGTGGATCGTGATGTCCACCTCAGATCAACCGCCCCTCGGCCGACGAGATGGGTGACGCATGACTGCACTGGCCTCTGGATCGCATGGATCGCACGGGCGACCTCTCCCCCCACAACGCGTGTTCCGCGTTCTGCCGTCTCTACGAACAGCTCCTGTTCCCCGCCGTACACCCTTGTGCCCGGACCGGCGACGGGGTCGCCGGTCCGGAGGTGTCGCTCAAACGTGGCGAAACAGTACGCACGCTGTCAAGGGTGCCACTGTCGGGGCGGGTTGGGGGTGGGGTGACTCGGACTTCTCCGGTCTTTTCTGTCAGGTCGCCGTCGCCATGGCCGTCAGGTCGCCGTCGCCGCGGCCGCCGCGCGGCCCGCCTGCCGGCCGGAGAAGAGGCAGCCGCCGAGGAAGGTGCCCTCCAGCGAGCGGTAGCCGTGCACCCCGCCGCCGCCGAAGCCGGCCACCTCACCGGCCGCGTACAGACCGGGGACGGGCGAGCCGCCGCTGTCCAGGACGCGTCCGGAGAGGTCGGTCTGGAGGCCGCCGAGGGTCTTGCGGGTGAGGATGTTCAGCCGGACGGCGATCAGCGGGCCGGCGCTGGTGTCCAGGATCCTGTGGATCGGCGCGGTACGGCTGAGGGAGTCGCCGATGTAGCTGAGCGCGTTGCGGATCCCCTGGACCTGGACGTCCTTGCTGTACGGGTTGTCGATCTCCCGGTCGCGGGCCTCGATCTGCCGCTTGAGGTCGGCGAGGTCGATGAGGTTGTCGCCGGTCAGCCTGTTCATGCCGGTGACGAGGTCGGCGAGGTTGTCGGCGACCACGAAGTCGGCGCCCTTGTTCTTGAACTTCTCGATGGGCTCCGGGGTCTGCCAGATCCGGGAGAGCAGCTGCCAGACGTTCTTGTTGGTCAGGTCGGGGTTCTGCTCGGAGCCGGAGAGCGCGAACTCCTTGGCGATGATCTTCTGGGTGGTGACGAACCAGGAGTAGTCGTAGCCGGAGGCGGTGATCGAGCCGAGGGTGTGCAGGGTGTCGTAGCCGGGGATGTCGGGCGTGCCGAAGCGGCGGCCCTTGGCGTCGAACCACATCGAGGACGGGCCGGGCAGGATGCGGATGCCGTGGTTGGGCCAGATCGGGGCGTAGTTGCGCAGGCCCTCGGTGTAGTGCCACATCCGGTCGGGGTTGACGATCCGGCCGCCCGCCTGGGCCGTGATGCCGAGCATCCGGCCGTCCACGTGCGCGGGGACGCCGGTCACCATGAACTTGGGCGGGGTGCCGAGCCGGGCCGGCCAGTTCTGCCGTACCAGGTCGTGGTTGGCCCCGATGCCGCCCGAGGTGACCACCACGACCGGGGCCCGCAGCTCGAAGTCGCCGACGACGGTACGGCTGCTGGGCGTGCCGCGGGTCGCGCTGCTGGGCTCCAGGACCGCGCCCCGGACCCCGGTCACCGCACCGCCGGTGGTCACCAACTCGTCCACCCGGTAGCGGAACTTGAAGGTCACCTTGCCGGCGGCGACCGCCGCGCGGACCTTCTTCTCGAAGGGTTCGACGACGGCCGGGCCGGTGCCCCAGGTCACGTGGAAGCGGGGCACGGAGTTGCCGTGGCCGTCGGCGAGGCCGCCGCCGCGCTCGGCCCAGCCCACGATCGGGAACCACTGCACGCCCAGGCCGGAGAGCCAGGACCGCTTCTCGCCGGAGGCGAAGTCCACATAGGACTGGGCCCACTTGTAGGCCCAGTAGTCCTGGCCGTTCGGGTCGTCGACGCCCCGGTCGAAGCCCGCCGTGCCGAGCCAGTCCTGCCAGGCCAGGTCGCGCGAGTCCTTGACGCCCATCAGCCGCTGTTCGTCGGAGTCGACGAAGAACAGTCCGCCGAAGGACCAGAACGCCTGGCCGCCGAGGCTGGCCTCCGGCTCCTGGTCGAGCAGCAGCACCTTGCGGCCGGCGGCGGCGAGTTCGGCGGTGGCGACCAGGCCGGCGAGGCCGTGGCCGACGACGATCGCGTCCGCGTCCTGCGACTCGGCGGCGAACGCCCCGGCCTGGCCGAGGGTCAGACCGGCGAGAGCACCGCCGGCCACCGTCAGGACCTGACGGCGGGTGAACCGGGACGACTGCTCGGAGCCTTCGGCCGCGGCGGCGCCTGCGCTGGGAATCTCCATGGGGGGTTGCCTTCCGTACGGATGCGGGCGGTGCGGGAGACATGACTGGGACTGCCGGGACGGCAGGGTGTTACCGACGGTAGCCCAAGGTGGGAGCGGTGACCAGAGTCGTGCGCGACCGGCTCGCGGGCCAACTGCCGTACGGCGTCGGCGTCCGGACCGAGCGCACCTTCCACGAACTCCTCCGGGACCTGTCGGCAACGCCGCCGCCGCACTCTCGCGGAACGCCCCCTTCAACTCGCACTGGCGTGCTATCACCGGTGCCATGGAGACCGTGGCGACCGAGCCCGTAACCCCGTCCACCCCGCGCCCCGTCCGGCTGCCGACGATGGTCCAGGGGTGGCACCAACTGACCTTTCTGCACTGGCCGGTGGAGCCGGAGAAGGTGGCGGGGCTGCTGCCCGCCGGCACCCGGCCGGACACCCTGGACGGGGTCACCTACGTCGGGCTCGTCCCGTTCCTGATGCGGGGCACGGGCTTCGGTCCGGGGCCGGGGCTGCCGTATCTGGGCACCTTCTGCGAGACGAACGTACGGCTGTACTCGGTGGACGGGCAGGGCCGGCGCGGGGTGGTGTTCAGGTCGCTCGACGCGACCCGGCTGCTCCCGGTGCTGGTGGGCCGGCTGGGGTTCCGGCTGCCGTACGTCTGGTCCGCGATGGGGCTGCGCCGCGAGGGCGATGTGATCACCTACACCTGCCGGCGGCGGCGCCCGGCTGCCGCGAGCCGGGCGGTCGTGCGGATCGGGGCGCCGGTCGCCGAGCCGTCGCCGCTCGAGCACTTCCTGACCGCGCGCTGGGGGCTGCACGTGACCTGGCACGGCCGTACCGCGTACCTGCCGAACGAGCACGCGCCCTGGCCGCTGCACCGTGCGGAACTCCTCGACCTGGAGGACGGGTTGGTGACGGCGGCAGGCCTGCCGGAGATGGCCGGGCCGCCGGTCAGCGTGCTCTGGTCGCCCGGTGTGAAGGTGCGGTTCGGGACGCTGGAAGTGCTCCGCGCCGCCAGGTAAAGAGATCGTATGGTCTAGTCCAAAGTGAGCTTTGGTCCAGTCCAATTCATTGACGTGACCGCGACATCTCCGGAAGCTGGGACCCACCCCACACCTCCCCGGCCCCCTGGAGGCACCAGTGAGACCCCTTCGCGCATGTCTGGGCGCGGCTGCCGCCGTCACCCTCGCCGCCGCCGGCACCACCGCGCTCGTCGCGAGCAGCGCCTCGGGCGCGACCACGGCGCTGAGCAACCGGTGGTACGCCGCCGCCCCCTACCTGATGCCGCTGGACAACAACCCGCCGGACGCGGCCGCCATCATGGACGCCACCGGCCTCAAGGCCTTCCAGCTGGCGTTCGTGCTGGCCCCCAACGGCGGCGGCTGCTCGCCCACCTGGGGCGGCACCTCGGCGGTCTCCTCGGACACCGCCGTCCAGTCGGTGATCAACACGATCCGGGCCAAGGGCGGTGACGTCTCCGTCTCCATCGGCGGCTACGGCGGCACCAAGCTGGGGCAGACCTGCGCGGACGCGGCCTCCACCGCGGCGGCCTACCAGCAGGTCATCACCAAGTACGGGCTGCACGCCATCGACTTCGACCTGGAGGAGCCGGAGTACGAGAACACCGCGGCGATCAGGAACGAGATCGGCGCCGCGAAGATCCTCCAGCAGAACAACCCGGGCCTGTACGTGTCGGTGACGACGGCCGGCACGGCGGACGGCACCGGCTGGTTCGGCAAGCAGATGCTGCTGGAGGCGAAGTCGCAGGGGTTCACGCCCAACAACTTCTCCATCATGCCGTTCGACGGCGGTTTCAGCGGGGCGGCCTCGCAGACCAGCGCGCTCACCAACTTCAACTCGATCCTCCAGTCGACCTTCGGCTGGGACCAGGCGACCGCCTACGCCCACGAGGGCTTCTCCGGGATGAACGGCCGCAGCGACACCGGCGAGTACTTCACCCAGGCCGACTTCCAGACCGTGCTCGACTACGCGACGAGCCACAACATGGACCGCTTCACGTTCTGGTCCCTGAACCGGGACCGCCAGTGCACCCCGGTCGACAACAACGGCACCACGTCGGGCACCTGCTCCAGCGTGGCGCAGGGCGCCTGGGACTTCGCCAAGTACTCGGTGAAGTTCGCCGGGGTCACCCCGCCGACCACCACGCCCACCCCCACGCCGACCCCGACACCCACCCCCACCTCGTGCAAGACCGCCTGGAGCGCGACGGCGGTGTACACGGCCGGGAACGAGGTCTCGTACAACAGCCACAACTGGAAGGCCAAGTGGTGGACCCAGAACGAGGTGCCCGGCGCCTCCGAGTGGGGTCCCTGGCAGGACGAGGGTGCCTGCTGAACCCCTTGACGGGGCTGGTCCGGACCTTTAGCTTCACGGGTCACGACGGTTATGGATGCGTCCGGAGTTCACACACATGAACACCCGTGAGTGGGCTCCGGACGCCGCCCTCTAACGAAAGGACCCCCCACGTGAACCGTTCCCGGCTGCTCGCGGCACCCACCGCCGCGGGCCTCGCCCTCGCGCTCACCGTCCTGTTCGGCGGCAGCGCGGACGCGGCGGACCCGAACGTCGCACCCGGCGGCAACTTCGACCTGTCCGTATGGCAGCTCCAGGAGCCGGTCGGCTCCCCCGGGTCGCCGACCACCATCTCCTCGTCCCGGCTGCAGGGCGCGAACGGCTACCAGGACGCGTACTTCTACACCGACACCCGCGACGGCGCGATGACCTTCTGGGCGCCCGAGAAGGGAGTCACCACCCCGAACTCCAACTACGCCCGCTCCGAACTGCGCGAGATGAACCGGGACGGCAGCGCCGCCAACTGGTCGCTGAGCGGCAGCCACAGGATGAGCGCGACGCTGCGGGTGGTCTCGGTGACCAAGAACGTGTGCGTGGGCCAGATCCACCTCGGCACCGGCGGCTCCTCCACCAAGCCGCTCCTCGAGCTGTACTACCGCTCCAACGGCGACATCGTGCTCGGCACCGAGAACTCCCCGGACGGCGGCCAGACCTCGCACAGCGTGGGCCACGTGTCGATCGGCAAGACCTGGACGTACACCATCGCGGTCTCCGGCGGGAACACCATCGACCTGACCGTCAACGGCACTACGACGCACTACGCCATTCCGTCCTCCTTCAACCCGTACAAGCAGTACTTCAAGGCGGGCTCGTACAACCAGTCGTCCTCCGACAGCACGACCAACGGCGCCCGGGTCGCGTTCTACGGCCTGACCGTGAAACACGGCTGAGTTCGCCCGGTCCACCCTGGCGGGGGCCGTCGTTCCGCCGCACGATGGAGAGGCCATCCGCCGCGGCCGGACGCCGGGAGGACTCATGACGCAGAGCTGGGGACCACGTCCGCCCGCCACCGCGGACGGCCCGGAGTGGCGGCCGGCGCTCGACATCCCGGCGCCGGCGCGGCAGCGCCGCTGGACGGTGCTGCTGCGCTGGCCGCTGCTGGTCCCGCAGTACGTCGTGCTCCTCTTCCTCGGCATCGCGGCGTTCTTCGTCACGGTGGCCGGCTGGTTCGCGGCGCTCGTGCTGGGCCGGCTGCCCGACCCGATCGCCTCGTTCCTCGGCAGGTACCTCGCCTACGAGACCCGGGTCGCGGCCGGCTCCATGCTCCTGGTGGACCGGTATCCGCCGTTCGCCCTCACCGCACCCGACTTCCCGGTGCAGATCGAGCTGCGGCCCGCCACCCTGAACCGGCTCGCGGTGCTGTTCCGGCTGATCCTGATGATCCCGGCGGCGATCGTCGCCAACCTCGCGGCGGCCGGCTGGTTCGCGGTGTGCTGGATCTTCTGGATCATCGGGATCGTGCTGGGCCGGCTGCCCGCGCCGGTCTTCGGGGCGACGGCCGCGGTCGCCCGCTACCGGATGCGGTTCGGCGCCTACATCAGCATGCTGACGCCCGTCTACCCGAAGGGGCTCCTCGGCGACTCGCCGGCCGCCGGGGAGCAGGTGCGCTCCGCCACCCGGCCCCTGGTCCTCGACACCGCCGCCAAGGTCCTGGTCTGGGTCTTCCTGGTGCTCGGCCTGATCACCCAGGTCGCCTCCCGCTCCACCGGCGACCACGACATGAACGGAGTCGCGAATACGCCGCAAGTGGTACATCTCGCGGGACGGTCGTAGCGTCGAAGGGAAAGGTACGGCCGAACGGGCGGGAGCGACCATGCGCAGACCAGTGGTGGGAACGGCGATCGGACTCGGGGCGGCCCTGCTGCTCACGGCAGGCATGACGACGGCGTCCGCGACGCCGCCGACACCGTCCGCGTCGCGGGCCTCCGTCCAGCACCCGGTGCTCGTCGACTGCCTCTGGCACCAGCGGTTCCGGCCGACCGACTTCATGCTGGCCTGCGGCGACGGCAACAGCCTCCTCACCGGCATGCACTGGACGCAGTGGAACGACAGGACGGCGGTCGCCCAGGGCGTCAACGTGGTGAACGACTGCAAGCCGTACTGCGCGGCCGGGAAGTTCCACAAGTATCCGGTGACCGTGCGGCTCGACCGCCCGACGGCCTGGACGAAGCACCCGAACGTGCAGCACTTCACGCGGATGAACCTGACCTACTCCGGCGCACGCCCGGAGGGATACACGCAGGTCATGAACTACCCGATGTGGAACTGAGCGGGGCCGTCACCCGGCTGCGCGGCATGCGGGGCCACGCCGTGCGCCGGGCGGGCGACGTCGCGGCCACGGCTGCCCCTGGCCGGGGGCGGGGAGGGGTCATGTTGGTGTGACCGGTACGCCGGAGCCTTGCGCTCCCGTCGAAAGAGGTCACATGCCCCGATTCCCCCGCCGGGCCGCCGTTGCCCCGGCCGTGGTCGCGATCGGCCTGCTCGCGGCGGTTCCGGCCGCGAGCGACGAGCCGGTCCTCTCCCGCCCGCACACCGTCGCCCATTTCGATCTGGCCCGGGGACAGACACCCGAGAGCGTCGTCGCCGAGCGGGGCGGCGCGGTCGACATGTCCTTCGCGGTCGCCCGGCAGGTCGTCAAGGTCACCCGTGAGCGCCGGGTCCGGGTCCTCGCCACCCTGCCCGACGAGAAGCACCCCCGGACGCCCCTCGTGAACACCGCGGTCACGCACGGCCTGGCCCGCGCGCACGACGGCACGCTGTACGTCAACTACGCGACCGGCACCGACAGGACCGGCGTCTGGCGCATCCCGGCGGGCGGCGGCAGGCCCGAGCAGATCGCCCGGCTGCCGGCCGAGGGCCTGCCCAACGGGCTGGCCCTCGACGAGAGGCACGGCGTGCTCTACGCCGCCGACTCGGCGCTGGGCACGGTCTGGCGCGTCCCGCAGTCGGGCGGCACGCCCACCGCCTGGGCCACGGGCACCGAACTCTCCGGAGTCCCGTCGGCCACCGGCTTCGGCGCCGACGGGATCAAGGTGCACAAGGACGCGGTGTGGGTCACCAACACCGACCGGGGCACCCTGCTGCGCATCCCGGTCGGCGCGGACGGCTCGGCAGGGCCGGCGCAGACCCGGGCGACGGGCCTCACCGGGGTCGACGACTTCGTCTTCCCCGGGCACTCGGACCTCGTGCTCGCCGCGCTGAACCCGTCCAACGAGGTCGTGCTGGTCGCCCCGGACGGCAGCCACGGCACGGTCCTGACGGTGCAGGAGGGGCTCTCCAACCCGACCTCGCTCGCGGTGCGCGGCCGTGACGTGTTCGTGGCGAGTTCCGCCTACTCCACGCAGCGCGACCCGAACCTGCTCAAAGCCCTGCTCGCCGCGCACTTCTCCCGCTCGTAGCCGGGGCGGGCCGGGCGGACCCGGCCCTCCCCCGCTCCCCGGGCCGTCCGGCCTCAGGCGATCTCGACCAGCAGGTCGCCGCCCTCCACCTGCTGGATGCGGTTGATGGCGAGCCGGGAGATCCGGCCGGCCTTCGGGGCGGTGATGGTGGCCTCCATCTTCATGGCCTCGATCGTGGCCACCGTGGCACCCGCCTCGACCTCCGCGCCCTCCGCCACCGCGAGCGTGACCACGCCGGCGAACGGGGCCGCGACATGGCCGGGGTCGGCGCGGTCGGCCTTCTCGGTGACCGGGATGTCGGAGGCCGCGGCCCGGTCGCGGATCTGGATCGGCCGCAGCTGGCCGTTGAGGCTCGACATCACCGTGCGCATGCCGCGCTCGTCGGCCTCGCCGACCGCCTGGAGCTCGATGAGCAGCCGGACGCCTTGCTCCAGGTCGACCGCGTACTCCTTGCCCGGGCGCAGCCCGTAGAAGAAGTCCTTGCTGTCGAGGACGCTGGTGTCGCCGTAGGTCTGGCGGTGGGTCTCGAACTCGCGGGTCGGGGCCTGGAACAGCAGCCGGTTGAGGGTGGTGCGGGGCTCCTTGGCCAGACCCTCGCGGTCCTCTGCGGACAGTTCCGGGGCCGGCTTCGCGGGGGCGCGGCCCTGGAGGGCCTTGGTGCGGAACGGCTCGGGCCAGCCGCCGGGCGGGGTGCCCAGCTCGCCGCGGAGGAAGCCGATGACCGAGTCGGGGATGTCGAAACGGTCGGGCGTCGACTCGAAGTCCTCCGGGCTCACCCCGGCGCCGACCAGGTGCAGGGCGAGGTCGCCGACCACCTTGGAGGACGGGGTGACCTTGACCAGCCGGCCGAGGATCCGGTCGGCGGCCTCGTACATGGCCTCGATGTCCTCGAAGCGGTCGCCGAGGCCCAGCGCGACTGCCTGGGTGCGCAGGTTGGAGAGCTGGCCGCCGGGGATCTCGTGGTGGTAGACGCGGCCGGTCGGCGAGGCGAGGCCCGCCTCGAAGGGGGCGTAGACCTTGCGGACGCTCTCCCAGTACGGCTCCAGATCCTCGATCGCCCGCAGGTCGAGCCCCGTGGGACGCTCCGAGTAGTCGGTCGCGGCCACGATCGCCGACAGGGAGGGCTGCGAGGTCGTACCGGCCATGGAGGCCACCGCGCCGTCCACCGCGTCCGCGCCCGCCTGGATCGCGGCGAGGTAGGTGGCCAGCTGGCCGCCCGCCGTGTCGTGGGTGTGCAGGTGGACGGGGAGGTCGAACTCGCTGCGCAGCGCCGAGACCAGCTTCGCGGCGGCCGGGGCGCGCAGCAGGCCGGCCATGTCCTTGACGGCGAGGATGTGCGCGCCCGCGTCGACGATCTGCTCGGCGAGCCGCAGGTAGTAGTCGAGGGTGTAGAGGCACTCGCCGGGGTCGGACAGGTCGGCGGTGTAGCAGAGGGCCACCTCGGCGACCGCGGTGCCCGTCTCGCGTACCGCCTGGATGGCGGGGCGCATCTGGTTGACGTCGTTGAGGGCGTCGAAGATGCGGAAGATGTCGATGCCGGTGGCGGCGGCCTCCTGGACGAAGGTGTCGGTCACCTCGGTCGGGTAGGGGGTGTAGCCGACGGTGTTGCGGCCGCGCAGCAGCATCTGGAGGCAGATGTTGGGGACGGCCTCGCGCAGCGCGGCCAGCCGCTCCCAGGGGTCCTCGGCGAGGAAGCGGAGCGCGACGTCGTAGGTGGCGCCGCCCCAGCACTCCAGGGAGAGCAGTTCGGGCAGGGTGCGGGCGACCACCGGGGCGACGGCGAGGAGGTCCTTGGTGCGCACGCGGGTGGCGAGCAGCGACTGGTGGGCGTCGCGGAAGGTGGTGTCGGTGATGCCGATGGTGGGCGACTCGCGCAGGGCGCGCGCGAACCCGTCGGGGCCGAGTTCGACGAGCCGCTGCCGGGAGCCCGCGGGCGGCTCGCCGGCCGGCAGCGGGGGCAGCTTGGTGGTCGACTCGATCAGGTGGGGGCGCTCGCCGTGCGGCTTGTTGACGGTGACGTCGGCCAGGTAGGTGAGCAGCTTGGTGCCGCGGTCGGCGGAGGTGCGGGCGGTGAGCAGGTGCGGGCGCTGCTCGATGAACGACGTGGTGATCCGGCCCGCCTGGAAGTCCGGGTCGTCCAGGACCGCCTGGAGGAAGGGGATGTTGGTGGCCACGCCGCGGATGCGGAACTCGGCGACGGCACGCCGGGCGCGGCCGATGGCGGCCTTGAAGTCCCGGCCCCGGCAGGTGAGCTTGACCAGCATGGAGTCGAAGTGCGCGCTGATCTCCGTACCGGCGTGGGTGGTTCCGCCGTCGAGCCGGATGCCGGAGCCGCCCGGGGAGCGGTAGGCGCTGATGCGGCCGGTGTCGGGGCGGAAGCCGTTGGCCGGGTCCTCGGTGGTGATGCGGCACTGGAGGGCGGCGCCGTGCAGCTTCACCGTCTCCTGGGAGAGCCCGAGGTCGGCGAGGGTCTCGCCGGAGGCGATGCGCATCTGGGCCTGGACCAGGTCGACGTCGGTGACCTCCTCGGTGACCGTGTGCTCGACCTGGATGCGCGGGTTCATCTCGATGAAGACGTGGTTGCCCGCGGGGTCGAGGAGGAACTCGACGGTGCCGGCGTTGCGGTAGCCGATCTCGCGGGCGAAGCGGACGGCGTCGGCGCAGATGCGGTCGCGCAGTTCGGGGTCGAGGTTGGGCGCGGGGGCCAGCTCGATGACCTTCTGGTGGCGGCGCTGCAACGAGCAGTCCCGCTCGAAGAGGTGGATGACGTTGCCCTCGCCGTCGGCGAGGATCTGCACCTCGATGTGGCGCGGGTCGACGACGGCCTTCTCCAGGAAGACGGTCGGGTCGCCGAAGGCGGAGGCCGCCTCCCGGGAGGCCTGTTCGATGGACTCGCGCAGCGCGGCCGGGTCCTCGACCCGGCGCATGCCGCGGCCACCGCCGCCGGCGACGGCCTTCACGAACACCGGGAAGCCGACCTCGTCGGCGGCGCGGACCAGTTCCTCGATGTCGTTGGAGGGCTGGGAGGAGCCGAGCACCGGTACGCCGGCGGCGCGGGCGGCGGCGACCGCGCGGGCCTTGTTGCCGGTCAGCTCCAGCGTCTGGGCGCTGGGCCCGACGAAGGTGATGCCCGCCTCCTCGCAGGCGCGGGCGAGTTCGGGGTTCTCGGAGAGGAAGCCGTAGCCGGGGTAGACGGCGTCGGCACCGGCCCGGCGGGCCGCGGCCACGATCTCCTCGACGGAGAGGTAGGCGCGCACCGGATGTCCCGGTTCCCCGATCTCGTAGGCCTCGTCGGCCTTCAGCCGGTGCAGCGAGTTGCGGTCCTCGTGGGGGAAGACGGCGACCGTGCGCGCACCCAACTCGTAGCCCGCGCGGAATGCGCGGATGGCGATCTCTCCACGGTTGGCGACCAGCACCTTGCGGAACATCCCTGGATCCCTTCAGCCTGCCGGCGACGAACACCATGGTGTCAGCCGCGCCCTGCCGTAGCCCGCGCAACATTAGGGGTTGGCCGGACCGGCTGAAGTGCGAAAACCATCACATTGACGTTGTTGAGCACTTCGGCGGGTCTGCCGCGTGACATATGGGTTTTCGGGGAATCCGGGAGGGTTGGGGAGTCTTCAGGGGAGCCGGAGGGACGGTACGGGGTGGCGCGGTGGGCCCGGCCGGGGTGTCGGCGGGTCCGACCGGGGCGGCGACGGCGTGGTGCCGAGGCGTTCCACCAGCCGGGCGGGGAACGGCAGCCTGCGGCCGTGCAGCAGGCCGAGGACGACCGCGGCGGCCACGGCGATCAGGTGCTCGCGGCCGGCGAGGTTCGGCACGGCGACGGACTCCCACACCATCGAGCCGCCGGTGAGGGTGAAGACGACGGGGGCGCGCCGGACCACCGCCAGGTAGGTGAAGAGTCCCACCACGGCGGCGGACGGCCCCGTGTCGAGGATCCGGCCGACCTCAGGGGGCAGGCCGAAACCCCACCAGCCGGGGCCGAGGGCGACCATCACCCGGGCGGTCATCGTGCCGGCCAGGGTGGTCACGTACGCGACGGCGAGGGTCCGGCCGCGGCCGAGGGCGAGTTCGGCCAGCGCGAAGGCGAGGAAGAGCTGGGTGATGCCCGCCCAGACCGGCAGGTCGAGCGCCGGGACGTAGAGCGACACCGGGGTGCGCAGCAGGGAGAGCCACAGGGGCAGGTCGGCGGTGACGCCGCCGAGGTGCCACACCAGCCTCCGGCCGAACGGGTGCTGGGCGATGCCGTGGAAGAAGATGACGCCGAACGCGGCCACGAACGCCAGCACGAGCCCGGACAGTCCGCGCCGTACCAACTGCCGTACCGGGTCCAGCACGACGGCGTGCCATTCGCCGCGCAGCGTGCGCCCCGTGAACCGGACCGCCCGCGCGGCCCCCCGGCTCCAGTCGCCTTTCACGAAGGCAACGCCCCCCTCGACACCGTCCCCGTCGTCGGCCTGCGCCCTCCAAGAGGTTCTCCGCGCCCGGGCCGTTCCACGCGTCATCGTATAGACGTTTGGATCATTTGCGACGATGCGGGAGCTACGGTCGGTCGGATATCGGCGTCGTATTTATCACCCGTCCACGGCTGAACCCGCACGGCCGCGATCGCGTCCCCCTGAGCGTCGTCCCGGCAAAGGAGCAGTAATGCGTGAACCGTCCCGTCGCACGGTGCTGGTCTCGGCTCTGGGGTCGGCGGTGACCACCACCGCGCCGGTCCCGGGGGCGACGGCGAGACTGCGCGCCCTGGAGCGCGAACACGGGGCCCGGCTGGGGGTGTTCGCCCGGGACACCGGGTCCGGGGCGCGGCTCGGGTACCGGTCGGGCGAGCTCTTCCCGATGTGCTCGGTGCACAAGCCGCTCGCGGTCGCCGCCGTCCTGCGCGACCTCGGCGAGGACGTGCTCGGCAGGGTCGTGCACTACGACGAGAGCGATGTCGAGCGGGCGGGCGGCGCCCCGGTCGCCGGCAGGCCGGAGAATCTCGCCGCGGGGATGACCGTCGCGGAGCTGTGCGGAGCCTCGGTCTCGTACAGCGACAACACCGCGGCCAACCTGTTGCTGGAGCAACTGGGCGGCCCGGTGGCGGTGACGAGGCTGTGCCGTTCGCTCGGGGACCGGGTGACGCGGCTGGACCGGTGGGAGCCGGAGCTGAACTCCGGGGAGCCGGGGCGGGTCACCGACACCACCACTCCGCTGGCTGTCGCCACGACCTACGCGAAGCTGACGGTCGGTCACGCCCTGGCCGGGGCCGACCGACGGCGGCTCACCGGCTGGCTGCTCGCCAACACCACCGGCGGTGAGCGGATCCGTGCCGGGCTGCCCGGCGACTGGACGGTGGGCGACAAAACCGGAACGGGCGGCTATGGCACCGCCAACGATGTCGCGGTCGCCTGGCCCCCGGGCCGCGCGCCGCTCGTCGTGGCCGTCCTCTCCACCCACGACGAGGCCACCGCCGGGGCCGACTCGCCGCTGGTCAGGGAGGCCGCCGCGATCGTGGCGGACACCTTCGGGTACGGCAGCGCATAAGATCGTTCACAGCCGGAGCACAGCAAGTCACCTTTCCCGGTACGGGATTTCTGCGATGAGACCGGAACCGTTCTGTTTCGATCACGAACTCTCGTATAGTGACGCGCAGTTCAGCACCGAGCGTCACAACTCCTTCACCGGACACACATCCCTACCTGCTCCGAGGACCAGACCGGACCGATGACCGCGCCCACGCACCCCGGCGAACGACCTGCCCTCCGTACGCTCGTTCCGACCTTCGCGCTGACCGCGGTGGTGTCGGCCCTCGCGGTCTTCGCCGCGGTGACCGCCGCGCCGGCCTCGGTCCGCACGCCCCTCGCCCTCGGCGGGAGCGCCGCCGCGCTGCTGCTGTGCGCGGCGGTGACCTGGGCCGTGCACACGACACGGGCCGCACGCGGTGCCCGGCGCCGGCTGGAGGCGGTGAGCCAGGACATCGGGCGGCTGCTCCAGCAGCAGGCCAGGACCACCGAGGACGCACGCCAGGAGCAGCAGCGGCTGATCGACGAACTGGCGCAGCAGCGCAGCGAGTTCGCCGACTCCTTCGAGCAGGAGCGGACCCGGATCCACCAGGACAGCGGCCAGGAACTCGACTGGTACCGGCAGGAGAACGCCCGGCTCACCGCCGAACTGGAGCGCGCCCTGCGGGAACGGGCCGCCGCGATCGCCGCCGCCGGCAACGCGGCCGGACGGATGCAGGCCCTGGCCACCGCCACCCTCGCCGACCTGCGGTCCATGGAGGACCGGCACACCGACGAGGACGTGCTGGCCGACCTGCTCCACCTCGACCACCGCACCGCCCAGGCGGGCCGGCTCGCCGACTCCATCGCCGTGCTCACCGGGGCGCGTTCCGGCCGCCGCTGGGCCCGTCCGATCAGCATGGAGTCGATCCTGCGCGGCGCGATGGGCCGCATCAGCGGCTACCGCCGGGTGCGGGTGCACTCGGTGAGCGAGACGGCCGTCGCCGGACACGCCGCCGAGGGTGTCATGCACGTGCTGGCCGAACTCCTCGACAACGCGGCCAACTTCTCGCCGCCCACGGCCGAGGTCCACGTGTACGTGGAGGAGGTACCGGCCGGGGTCATCGTGTCCGTGGAGGACAGCGGCCTGGTGATGGGCGACGTGCAACTGCGCCGCGCCGAACGGGCGGTCACCGGTGACAGCACCGAACTGGGCGGTCTCAGCGGCACCCGGCTCGGGCTCGCGGTGGTGGGCCGGCTGGCCCGCAAGCACGGCCTGAAGGTGTCGTTCCGGCCGTCGGCGCGCGGCGGCACCGGGGTACTGATGCTGGTCCCGCAGGACCTGCTGACCCGCCCGGTCGCCGACGAACCCGCCTCGGCACAGGAGACGGAGCCGGAGAAGGAAACGGCCGCACCGGTACCGGCAGCGCTCGACCCCATACCCGTGCACGAGTCCGCCGCCGAGCCCGACGAGGACGAGGACGGACCCACCGGGCTGCCCAGGCGGCGCCGCGGCCGGACCCTCGCCGAGGCCGAGCGCCGGTCGGCGCCCCAGCCGGCCGAGCCGCCGCGGCCCGCGCCCGGCGGCGCGGACGCCCAGGTCCGCGCCGCCCGCTTCAACAGCTTCCGGCAGGCCGTCCGCCCGGCCGCGCACGACGCCCGCTCCGCCGAAGTCTCCGCCGAAGCCCCCGGCACGGCCGGCGGGCCGGCCGCCCCGTACGCCCCCACCCCCGCGCACGACCCGGCCCCCGCGCCCCACCCGGAGTCCGGTCCAGAACACACGTCCCACCCGCATGCGTACCCGGAAGGCGACCCCACTTCATGACCGGCAGGACCACCGCCGACTCCCAGCTCACCTGGCTCATCGAGGGCCTCCTGGAGCGCACCCCCGGCGCGCGGCACGCCCTGGTGCTCTCCCGTGACGGGCTGAAGCTCTGCCGTACCCCGGAGCTCTCCGTCGACCAGGCCGACCAGCTCGCGGCGATCGCCGCCGGCATCCAGTCGCTGTCGCACGGGGCGTCCGTCGAGTTCGGCGACGGCAGCGGCGGCGTGCGGTCGGCGATGACCGAGTTCTACGGCGGTGTGCTGTTCATCGTCGAGGCTGGCGAGGGCGCCCACCTGGCCGTGGTGACCAGCGAGGACGCGGACCCCGGGCTGGTCGGGCACAACATGAGCGAACTGGTGGAGCAGCTCGGCGAGCACCTGACCGCGCAGCCCCGCACGTCATGAGCCGCCCGGGCAGGGACGACGCGCCCGACCGCCTGTACACCATCACCGGCGGCCGCAGCGGCTCCGGCCCCGACAGCCCCTTCGACCTGGTCACCCTGGTCGTCGCCGAGTCGGAGCCGACACCCGGCATGCAGTCGGAGCACGCGGCGATCCTGCGCCTGGCCGAGTTCCCGACCTCGGTGGTGGAGATCGCCGCGGAGCTGAGACTGCCGGTGAGCATCACCAAGATCCTGCTGGGCGACCTGCAGGCGGCCGGCCGGGTCAGCGCCCGCCACCCCCACCGGCCGGCCATCACCGACCCCGACATCCTGGAGCAGGTGCTCGTTGGACTCCGCAACCTCTGACGCGCGCACCCCGTTGGGTGCCTCCGCCGACCACGGTTTCAAGATCGTGGTCGTGGGCGGCTTCGGCGTCGGCAAGACCACCCTGGTCCGCTCGGTCAGCGAGATACGTCCCCTCAACACCGAGGAGACGATGACCCAGGCCGGCGAGGAGGTCGACGACATCCGGGAGGTGCGCGGCAAGTCCGCGACCACCGTCGCCTTCGACTTCGGCCGGATCACCCTGGACGCCCGCAACGTGCTGTACCTGTTCGGGGCGCCGGGCCAGGAGCGGTTCTGGTTCCTGTGGGACCGGCTGTTCTCCGGCACCCTCGGCGCGGTCGTGCTGGTCGACACCCGGCGGATCGGCGACTCCTGGTACGCCATCGACCGGCTGGAGAATCACGGCACGCCGTTCATCGTGGCCTGCAACGACTTCGGCGGCCCCGTGCACACGCCCGAGGACGTCCGGCACGCCCTCGACCTGGACCCGCACGTCCCGCTGGTCAACTGCGACGCCCGGTCCCGGGAGTCCGGCAAGCAGGTGCTGATCGCGCTCGTCCAGCACGTCAAGAACCGGTACGCCGGCCCGTCCGCACCGGCGGACCTGCCCCGACAGGAGTTCGTGTGACCACCGAAGCCGTGCCGCTCGGCGGCCCCCGGTTCCAGACCGAACCGGCGCGTCTGTACCGCGAGATGCGGCGCGACCACGGTGCCGTCACCCCCGTCGTGCTCGACGGGGACGTGCCGGCCTGGCTGGTGGTCGGCTACCGCGAGCTGCACCAGGTGACCGGGGACCCGGTGCTGTTCAGCCGGGACTCGGACCTGTGGAACCAGTGGGACATGATCCCCGACGACTGGCCGCTGCTGCCGATGATCGGCCGCAAGCAGCCGTCGATCCTCTACACCGTCGGCGAGCGGCACCGCGAGCGGGCCGGGATGATCAGCGACGCGCTGGAGGCCGTCGACCCGTTCGAACTGCGCGGGCACGCCGAGCGGTTCGCGGACGAACTGATCGACGGGCTGTGCACGAGCGGCGAGGCGGACCTGATCGGCCAGTACGCGATGCTGCTGCCGGTGCGGGTGCTGGCGCGGCTGTACGGCTTCCCCGACGAGGAGGGGCCCGGCCTGGTCACCGCGCTCAACGACATGATCGACGGGCGTGAGCGGGCGATCGCCGGGCAGCAGCATCTGGGCTCGTCCATGGCCCAGTTGCTGGCCGACCGGAAGGCGGACCCGGCCGACGACGTGGTGTCGCGGATGCTCCAGAACAAGAGCGGGTTCACCGACGAAGAGATCATGCAGGACCTGATGGTCATGATGGCGGCCGGGCACCAGCCGACCGCCGACTGGATCGGCAACTCGCTGCGGCTGATGCTCACCGACGACCGGTTCGCCGCCTCGCTGTTCGGCGGGCGCAACAGTGTCGCCGAGGCGATGAACGAGGTGCTGTGGGAGGACACCCCCAGCCAGAACATCGCCGGCCGCTGGGCGTCCCGGGACACCCAGCTGGGGGGCCGCCGGATCCGCGCCGGCGACCTGCTGATCCTCGGCCTGCAGGGCGCCAACTCCGATCCGCAGGTGCGCACCGACGCCTCCGCGCTGACCGGCGGCAACAACGCGCACTTCTCCTTCGGGCACGGCGAGCACCGCTGCCCGTTCCCCGCGCAGGAGGTCGCCGAGGTGGTCGCGCGGACCGGGATCGAGGTGGTCCTCGACCGGCTCCCGGACATCGACCTGGCGGTGCCCGCCGACAGCCTCACCCGCCGGCCCTCGCCCTGGCTGCGGGGGCTGACCGAGCTGCCCGTCCGGTTCACGCCCGTACCCGCCCTGTAGTCACCACCGACAGTTCGGCGCAGCAGCACACCGATCGGCGCAGTACTCCGACCCTGCCCTGGGAGGCATGCCACGATGACGACCGGTACCGAAGAAGCCCGGATCGCCCTCGACCCCTTCGTCACCGACCTGGAAGGCGAGAGCGCGCGGCTGCGCGCCGCCGGTCCGCTCGCCGCCGTGGAACTGCCCGGCGGGGTGCCCGTGTGGGCCGTCACGCACCACGCCGAGGCGAAGGCGCTGCTCACCGACCCGCGTCTGGTCAAGGACATCAACGTGTGGGGCGCCTGGCAGCGCGGGGAGATCGCGCCGGACTGGCCGCTGATCGGCCTCGCCAACCCCGGCCGTTCGATGCTGACCGTGGACGGCGCCGACCACCGCAGGATGCGCACGCTGGTCGCGCAGGCGCTCACCCCGCGCCGGGTGGAGCAGATGCGGGAGCGGATCCAGAAGCTCACCCAGGACCTGCTCGACGGTCTCCCGGCGGACGGGGGGACGGTCGACCTCAAGGCGGCCTTCGCCTATCCGCTGCCGATGTACGTCGTCGCCGACCTGATGGGCATCGACGAGGCCGAACTGCCGCGCCTGAAGGTGCTGTTCGAGAAGTTCTTCTCCACGCAGACCCCGCCCGCTGAGGTCATCGCGACCCTCACCGAGCTGGCCGGGATCATGGCGGCGACGGTCGCCGCCAAGCGGGCCGAGCCCGGCGACGACCTCACCAGCGCGCTGATCCTGGCCTCCGAGGACGGCGACCACCTCACCGACCAGGAGATCGTCTCCACCCTGCAGCTGATGGTGGCGGCCGGGCACGAGACGACGATCTCCCTCATCGTGAACGCGGTGGTCAACCTCTCCACCCACCCCGACCAGCGGGCCAAGGTGCTCTCCGGCGAGGTGGACTGGTCGGCGGTGGTCGAGGAGACCCTGCGCTGGTCCACCCCGACCTCGCACGTGCTGATCCGGTTCGCCACCGAGGACGTCCAGGTCGGCGACAAGGTGCTCCCGGCGGGCGACGCGCTCATCGTGTCGTACGCCGCGATAGGCCGCGACGAGAACGCGCACGGGCCGGGCGCCGGGGAGTTCGACGTCACCCGGGAGTCCCAGAACCGGCACATCTCCTTCGGGCACGGCCCGCACGTCTGCCCGGGTGCCGCGCTCTCCCGGCTTGAGGCGGGCGTCGCGCTGCCCGCGCTGTACGACCGCTTCCCCGGCCTGGACCTGGCGGTACCGGCGTCCGGGCTGCGCAACAAGCCGGTGGTCACCCAGAACGACCTCTTCGAGCTGCCGGTCCGGCTGAACCCCTAGCGGGTGTGCACGGAGTACGACTTGGCTCCGGTGCCGGCCAGCCTGCCGCCGTCGACGATCAGGTACTCGTCGCGGATGGGCCGGCCGGCCAGCCAGGACTCCAGGATCTCCCGGGTGCCGGCGGCGTAGCGGGCCTGGGCGGAGAGGCTGGAGCCCGAGATGTGCGGGGTCATCCCCTGGTGCGGCATGGTGCGCCAGGGGTGGTCGGCGGGCGCGGGCTGCGGGTACCAGACGTCGCCCGCGTACCCGGCCAGCCGCCCGCTGCGCAGCGCCCGGTCCACGGCGTCCCGGTCGACGATCAGGGCCCGGGCGGTGTTGATGAGGTAGGCGCCGCGCTTCATGGTGCCGAGCAGCTCGTCGCCGAACAGGCCCTCGGTCTCCGGGTGCAGCGGCGCGTTGATCGTGACGACGTCGCAGTGCGGGGCCATGTCGGCCGCGCTCTCGTGGAAGGTCAGGTTCAGCTCGCGCTCGACGGACTCGGGCAGCCGGGTCCGGTCGGTGTAGTGCAGCTTCACGTCGAAGGGCGCGAGGCGGCGCAGCACCGCGAGCCCGATCCGGCCGGCCGCGACGGTTCCGACGTGCATGCCCTCCAGGTCGTACGACCGGCTCACGCAGTCGGCGATGTTCCAGCCGCCGTCGAGCACCACCTGGTGCGAGGGCAGGTAGTTGCGGACCAGCCCGAGGATCATCATCACGACGTGCTCGGCGACGCTGATGCTGTTGCAGTACGTCACCTCGGCGACCGTCACACCGTGCGCGATGGCGGCGTCGAGGTCGACGTGGTCGGAGCCGATGCCCGCGGTGATCGCCAGTTTGAGGTTCGGCGCGGCGGCGATCCGCTCGGGGGTGAGGTACGCCGGCCAGAACGGCTGCGAGATGACCACGTCCGCGTCGGGCAGCTCGCGGTCGAAGACCGAGCCCGCGCCGTCCTTGTCGGAGGTGACGACCAGGGTGTGGCCGGCCTTCTCCAGGAAGGAGCGCAGGCCGAGTTCGCCGGAGACGCTGCCGAGGAGGTGGCCGGGGGTGAAGTCGACCGCCTCGGGGGCGGGGGTGGTCTGGCCGCCCGGGTAGTGGTCGATGACGGGGATGTCGTCGCGGGCGTAGCTCTTCGGGTATCCGTCGGTCGGGTCGTCGTACAGGACGCAGAGCACCTTGGCCATGATGGCGGCTCCTCAACTCCGTTGCGGAAGGTGCGTTCCACAATCCTCGGGGGTAACTGCGCAGGTCAAAGCGAATGTCGCTATTCCGTGATAGGCCGCGCCTATCACCGGTCGCGGCCGGCCAGGACCGCGTGCAGCCGGCTGTCGAGGGCGTCCCGCAGGCCCGCCTCCCGGGCGACCTTCACCAGGGCGCGGGCGAGCACGGACTGGGGTTCGCTGCGGGCGACGACGAGTCCGACCCGGGGGCCGTGGACCGGGCCCTCCAGGGGGACCACGCGCATGCCCTCCGGGACGCCGAACATGTGCAGCCAGGCGTGCGAGATCACGCTGGACCACCGGCCGCCGGGGAGGTGGGCGTAGAGGCCGGCCACGCTGTCGGACTCGACGGCCGGGACGGGGGCCGCGCCGTCGGCGGCGAAGCACTCGTCGATGATGCGCCGGTTGCGCATCCGCCGCCCGAGCAGGCACAGCGGCAGGGCGGCGGCCTGCGACCAGGTGGCCGTGACCGCGTCGCCGAGGAGCCCGCCGACCGGGGTGAGCAGGACGTACCGCTCCTCGTAGAGCGGGAAGCGGCGGACCTGGCGCAGTTCGTCGTCGTCCAGGTAGGTCATGGCGGCGTCCAGCTCGAACTCGGCGAGGCCGCGCCGGATGTCGGCCGACGACAGGGACTCCATGGCGACCCGGGCGTGCGGGTGCCGGTCGCAGAAGGGGCCGGTGAGCAGGGAGGTGACGGGGACGGCGGTGGGGACGATGCCGAGCCGCAGGGTGCCGGTGAGGCCGTCCCGGAGCGCCGACAGCTCCTGGCGGAGCGCGTCCCCCTCGGCGAGGATCCGGTGCGCCCAGGCCAGCACGACCTCGCCCTCGGGGGTGAGGCCCTCGTAGCGGCGGCCCCGGCGCACGATCGGGACCGCCAGTTCGTGTTCGAGCCGCCGTATCGCGGCGGACAGGGAGGGCTGCGAGACGTGGCAGGCCGCCGCCGCCCGGCCGAAGTGCCGCTCCCGGGCGAGCGCGACGAGGTATTCGAGCTGGCGCAGCAGCATGCGGCCTCCGCGGGTGGGCTGGGCGGCGGATACGGGGTACGGGTTCAGGTGTACCGGATCGGCGGCGCCCGTTTGACTTCGAGTGCTCTCCAAGTCGTAGCGTCCGGAAGGAGAACAAGTCAGCGGGAAAGGCTGGGAGTCACATGCGACAGCGCAATCTGCGGGATCTTCAGGTGAGCAGCATCGGCCTCGGCTGCATGGGCATGTCCGCCTTCTACGGCACCGCCGACGAGGACGAGGGCGTGCGCACCATCCACCGCGCGCGGGAACTCGGCGTCACCTTCCTCGACACCGCGCAGCTCTACGGGCCGCTCACCAACGAGTCGCTGATCGGCGAGGCGATCCGGGGGCACCGGGACGAGTACGTGATCGCCACGAAGTTCAACTACCGGATGGACCACGCCGTCCCCGGCGACATGAGCAGCATCGGCCCGCAGGACGGCTCGGCCGAGCACGTCCGCAGCTCGGTCCACGGCTCGCTGGAGCGTCTGGGCACCGACTACATCGACCTCTACTACCAGCACCGCGTCGACCCGAACGTGCCGATCGAGGAGACCGTCGGCGCCCTGGCCGAGCTGGTCGCCGAGGGCAAGGTGCGGCACATCGGGCTGAGCGAGGCGAGCGCCGAGACGATCCGGCGGGCCAACGCCGTGCACCCGGTCGCGGCCGTGCAGACCGAGTACTCGCTGTGGACCCGGGACCCCGAGGACGAGGTGCTGCCGGCCTGCCGGGAACTGGGCATCGGGTTCGTCCCGTACTCGCCGCTCGGCCGCGGCTTCCTGGCCGGCCGGTTCTCCACCCCGGACGACCTCGACGCCAACGACTGGCGCCGCACCGGTCCCCGCTTCACCGGCGACAACCTGGAGGCGAACCTGCGGCTGGCCGCCAAGGTGAAGGAGATCGCCGCCGAGAAGGAGGTGACCCCGGCCCAGCTCGCCCTCGCCTGGGTGCTGGCGCAGGGCGACGGCATCGTGCCGATCCCGGGCACCAAGCGCGTCACCTACCTGGAGCAGAACGCGGGCGCGGTCGACGTCGAGCTGACCAAGGAGGACCTGGCCCGGATCGAGGCCGAGGTGCCGCGGGCGGCCGGCGAGCGCTACGACGAGGCCGGCATGCGGTCCGTGAACCTCTAGAACCTCCAGCGCGCCGGAAACCTCCCCCGGGGGCCGTGCGCGGCGCCTCCGGGGAACCGTCCGGCTCGCGGTGGCCGGTCCCCAGGCGGTGGCGCACGCTGGTGGCATGGGCAAGCTGCAGGGCTGTGTGACGGGGCTGCGGCGGTCGTGGCAGTCGTCGCACGCGCTGCTGCTGCTCCCGGTCCTGCTCATCCTGGTGATCACGATGGCGGACCTGCGCACCCCCGAGAACATCCATCTGGGCCCGGCCCTGGTCATCGCCCCGGCGCTCACCCCGTCCTTCGCGGGACCCCGGTCGACGGCGCTGGTCGGGGCGCTGGCGGTGATCGCGCAGGTGGTCATCGCCGTGTTCCACGGCGGTCTGACCACCGCGAACCACATCGTGCAGATCGTCACCCTCACGGTGCTCTCGGTGATGGTGGTGATCTACAGCGCGGTCCGCGAGCGGCGCCGTGCCCAGCTGGCCCAGGTGCGCTCGGTCGCCGAGGCCGCGCAGCACGTCCTCATGTGGCCGCTGCCCGAGCACATCGGCCCGCTGCGGATCGCCTCGCTGTACCTGGCCGCCGAGGACGAGGCGCAGATCGGCGGCGACCTGTACGCGGCCACCCGCTGCAACGACGAGGTCCGGGTCCTGATCGGCGACGTGCGCGGCAAGGGCCTGTCCGCGATCGGCGAGGCGGCCCTGCTGCTCGGCGCGTTCCGGGAGTCCGCCCACCGGCATGTCAACCTGCCCGACCTCGCCGTCGCCCTGGACCAGACCGTGCAGCGGTACGCCGCGGACCTGGAGCCGCCGGAGGAGGCGGGCGAGCGGTTCGCCACCGCGCTGCTGGTCGAGATCCCCGACGCGGACCCGGTCACCCGGATGACCAGCTCCGGCCATCCGCCGCCGCTGCTGCTCAGCCCGGGGCACGCGGTCACCGTGCCGAGCCTGCACCCGTCGCCGCCCCTGGGCGTGCCCGAGGTGGGCGGCGGCTCCGAGCACACCCTGGACGTGTTCTCCTTCGAGCCCGGTGACACCCTGCTGCTCTACACCGACGGGGTCGTCGAGGCCCGGGACGCGCAAGGCCGCTTCTACCCGCTCGCCGAGCGGGTCGCGCAGTGGACCGACGCCAGCCCGGAGGCGCTGATGCACCACATCCGGCGCGACCTGCTGGCACACGCGGGCGGCCACCTCGGCGACGACGCGGCGCTGATCGCCCTGCACCGCACCCCGACCGTGCACCGCCGGCACCACCACGGCGTCCTCGGCCACGGCTCCGCGCGCGCCTGACGGGCCTCAGAACTCCGTGGTCTGCGACTCCAGATACGTGGTCAGGAGGGCGAGCTTCGCGTCGCTGTCGGCCACCGCCAGCGTGCCGGGGTTCCCGCCGAGTTCCATGGTCTGCGGGGTGTCGGTGGCGAGGGCGGGCCAGTTGGCCAGTGAGCCGCCGTTCGGGTCGCCGGTGGCGGCGAAGCGGGCGACGTAGGAGGCGGTGGTGTCGGCGGTGTCGTAGTCCTTGGAGGTCCAGGGGCGGTCGGTGTTGTAGAGGTAGCCGAGCAGGTAGTAGACGTCGGAGCCCTCGAAGGCGCCGGTCGCGGCGGTGCCGACGACCGGGTTGGTGTCGTCGTACCCGGGCGGGACGCGGGTCCAGAAGTAGGTGTGCACGGCGCTGGAGTTCGCCGCCGTGTCCTTGAACTGGGTCGCCCACAGGAAGGCGGAGACGCGTTCCTCGTCCCGGGCGTAGGCACTGAACTGCCGGGCGGCCGCGGTGTCGCCGTCCGCCGGGTAGAGGTCCAGGAAGGTGTCCGCGAGCCCCAGCGGGCCGAACTCCGTGCGGGCGTAGGCCTGGAACGCGTCGAGGGTCAGCTTCAGGTCGGGCGAGGCGCCGTTCGCGTCCTTGCAGACGCCGGTCAGGACGGGCACGTCGGTCTCGGCGCGGGCCTTCAGGACGGCGGTGTAGGTGTCGGGCAGGACGTGCCCGTCGAGGACGTGCCCGAAGTCGACGGCGGTGTCGGCGACGGCGCCGCCGACGATGTCGTCGGCGTCCAGCGCGCGCAGGCCCGCGAGATCGGCCACCCCCAACCGGGCCGCGAAGTCGGTGCCGTCGGCCTCGGCGGCGGCGAGGGTCCGGTAGCGGCCGGTGTCCCGGGCGAGCGCCGGGTCCTTCGTGTACCGGACGCCCGAGGAGAGCAGCGCGCGGTGGTAGAGGCCCCTCGCCTGCCGGGACGCGAGCAGGATGTGCACGACGGACGCGCCCTGGGCCCAGCCCGCCAGCGTGACCCGGTCCGGGTCGCCGCCGAACCCGCCGATGTTCCGCTGGACCCACTCCAGCGCCGCGACGACGTCCAGGATCCCCCAGTTGCCGGAGCCGCCGTACGCGGACTCCGCGGTCAGCTCGGGGTGGGCGAGACCGCCGAGCGGGCCGACGCGGTGGTCGAGGGTGACGACGACCACGCCCTTGGACGCGAGCAGCGAGCCGTTGTAGATCTCCTGGCCCGACCACAGGGCCTGCTCGCCGCCGTACAGCCAGACCAGGACGGGGCTGCCGTCCCCCGAACCGGTCGCCGTCGTCCAGATGTTGAGGTTCAGGCAGTCCTCGCCGAGTTGGGGCACCTGGTCGGCGGGGATGCCCGTGACCGGCTGCGGGCAGGCGGGGCCCCAGGAGTCGGCGGCGCGGACCCCGTCCCAGGAGGGGGCCGGCTGCGGCGGGCGCCAGCGGTTGGCGCCGGCGGTGGTGGCGGCGTACGGGATGCCCTTGTAGACGGTGACGCCGCGCAGGCCGCCCTGGACTCCGGTGACCTGGCCGGACTCCGTGGAGATCACGGTGGCGGCGGTCCTCGCCTCGGCCTGGGTGGCCTGCGTGCCGAGCAGCCCGGCCGCGGTGGCGGCGCCGAGGAAGCCGCGCCGGCTCAGCGGGGCGGAAGGCAGTTCTGTGTCGGTCACGGGGGTTCCCTCTCGGGTGGTGGGGGGGGGCGGACGAACCGACGAGCAGCCTGACCTCGGCCACGCCCCGCGGCAACCGCATCCGGGGGACTCACAGCAGGTCAACAGCGTCTGACAGCAGCCGAGTTGGCCGAGCTGTTCAATTGTCTTTGGGTCAAAGTTAAGTCGTAAGGGTAGTCGTCGGCAGGACCCGACTGCGAGACTCCGCTTCGCCTTTCACCGACAGGGAGTCCCCCATGACCGCACTGCAACCCCCCACCCGCAGACGGCCGCTCCGCAAGGCCCTCGCCGCCGCCCTCGGCGCGCTCGCGCTGGTCGTCGCCGTGCCCGCCACCGCGCACGCCGACGTCCTGACGCTGCTGCCGCAGAACGCCGACGGTTTGGAGCAGACGTTCTCCCCTGCCTACGACTACGACGGCGACGGCTGCTACGCCACCGCGGCCATCGGCGCCGACGGCACCCTCAACCCCGGTCTCTCGCTCGGCGGCGACGTCAACGGCCACTGCCACGACTACGCGCAGCTCGCCAACGCCAACACCTACTCGCGCGAGAAGTGCAACAACGGCTGGTGCGCGGTGATGTACGCCAGCTACTTCGAGAAGGACCAGGCGACGTACGGGCCGCTGGCCATCGGGCACCGGCACGACTGGGAACACGTCATCGTGTGGATCCAGAACAACCAGGTGCAGTACGTCTCGGTGTCCCAGCACAGCAGCTACCAGGTGGCCGCCGCCTCGGCGATCCGGTTCGACGGCACCCACCCGAAGATCGTGTACCACAAGGACGGCCTGTCCACCCACGACTTCCGGTTTGCCAACTCCAACGACGACCCGCCGGAGAACGTGACCGGCGGCTGGTTCTTCCCGCGCCTGGTGGGCTGGGACGGCTACCCGGCGGGCTACCGCGACAAGCTGATGAACGCGAACTTCGGCGACGCCACCATCAAGATCAAGGACGGCTCGTTCAACGCCAACCTGGGGTACTCCATGCCGTCCGGGATCTCGTTCGACCCGAACGCCTGAGCCGCCCGGTACCCGCGTGACGACCGTGCCGGGGCCGGGAAGGTGAGCCCGGCCCCGGCACGGAACCCGTGCTACGGCTTGCGGGCGACCGCTCCGTACATCGCGATGTCCTCGTCGCGGATGCCCTCCTCGCCGGTGCCGTCCGGGTGCCACTTGTGCACCTGGACGATGCCCGGCTCGACCAGTTCCAGGCCCTCGAAGAACTCGTCGGCCTCGTCGATGGTGCGCAGCCGCATCGGCATGTTGCGGGCCGCGTACTCGCGGGCGACCCGGCCCACCTCGTCGGGCGCGAACTCGGCGGTGCCGATGGACATCGCCAGGTAGCTGCCGGACGGCAGCGGTTCGAGCAGCCGCCGTACGACGCCCACCGCGTCGTCCGCGTCGAGCATGAAGTGGACGATGGCGATCACCGTGAGGGCGACCGGCTTGTCCAGGTCGAGGGTCTCGCGCAGCTCGGGGGCCTCGAAGAGGTCCGTCAGGTCGCGGAAGTCGGCCTCGATGTACGCCGTCCGGCCCTCGGGCGTGCTGGAGAGCAGGCCCTGGGACAGGGTGAGGACGATGGGGTCGTTGTCCACGTAGACGACCCGGGACTCCGGGGAGACCGCCTGGGCTATCTCGTGGAGGTTGGGGGAGGTGGGGATGCCGGTCCCGACGTCCAGGAACTGGCGCATCCCCGCCTCCTCGGCGAGCCAGCGCACGGCGCGGTTCATCCAGTCGCGGTTGGCGCGCATGTGGATCGGGAGCGCGGGCCACTCCCGGGACATCGCGTCGCCCGCCTCCTGGTCGGCGGGGTAGTAGTCCTTGCCGCCCAGGATGTAGTCGTAGATCCGTGCGGAGTGCGCGTTCTCGGTGTCGATGCGGTCGGCCGGCCATCCGTTGTCGGGCAACGCCGTGTCTCCCATTCAGGTGAGGGATGCGGGGGTGTTCGGGGGCTGCGCGGTGGTGCGTCGGGGGTGGGGGGTTGAGTGTGGAGGGTTGAGTGTGGGGGGGTTGGTTGAACGATCAGCTATAGCAAGGTAGTTCCGGGAAATCCGATCACATCAGGAAGTCGGCGTCACCCGCCTTCACACCGGACAGGAAACTCGTCATCTCACGGGGTGTGAAGACCAGCGCCGGTCCGTCGGGGTCGGTCGACTGGCGTACCGCGACCCGGCCGTCGGCGAGCTTCTTCACTTCGACGCAGGCGCCGCCGGCGTCGTCGCTCCACGGCTTGGACCAGCCGCGCGCGCCGAGTTGCCGGGACGGGATGCCGTTGCGTATGGGGTGGTGCACGTCAGAGCTCCTTGCGAATCGCACCGAGGAAGGCCTCGGTCTTTCTGGCGGGCGCCGCCTGGGCGCCCAACCGGTCCAGGGCCTCGCGATAGACCACGACGTCGTCGCTCTTGTCCAGGTAGACAGCGCCCACCAGGCCGTTGAGATAGACGATGTCGGGCAGCTCGGGGGCCTTGAACCGGAAGAGGTGGTACGCGCCCGCGCGCATGGCGGGGTGCGGGCCGTTGGCGAACGGCATGATCTGCAAGGTGACGTTGGGGAGCCGGTTGATCTCGATGAGATGGTCGATCTGGGCCCGCATGACCTCGGCACCGCCGACCGGCCAGCGCAGCACCGTCTCGTCCATCACGACCCACAGCCGCGGCGGGGCCGGCCGGGTGATCAGTTCCTGGCGCCGCATGCGCAGCGCCACCATGCGCTCGGTCGCCTCGCCCGGCGCGTGCGGGTTGCCGGCGCCGAGCAGGGCGGCGGCGTACGCGCGGGTCTGCAACAGGCCGTGCACGAACTCGTTCTCATAGGCACGGATCTGCAACGCGGCCTGTTCCAGGCTGAGATACGCGGCGAACCAGTCGGGCATCACGTCGCGGTAGGTGTGCCACCAGCCGCGTTTGTTGGCCTCACGCACCGACTGGAGGAAGGTGTCCACCTCCTGGCGGTCCGTCACGCCGTAGACCTGCAGCAGTTTCTCGGCGTCGGCCAGCCGGAGCCGGGCCACCTTGGCGGCCTCCATCCGGCGGATCGTGGAGTGGCTGACCCCGATCGCGGCGGCGGCCTGCTCGTAGGTCAGGCCGGCCCGGGTCCGCATCTCCTCCAGCTGCCGGCCGAGAATCATGCGCAGGACGGAAGGGGCTCCGCCCCAGTCGGTCTCCGAGGTCACGCCCTACCCCCTCACACCAGGTTTCAGGGTCACCGTCTCACGTACTGGTGATCGTTCAGGTACGGGTTCGATCACTTCTTGTCGGGAGCAGCATGCACTTCGCTTCTTGCAATTTTCAACTTGCTGGTTGCGAGGCGATGTTGGCAGATGCCAAAGTGGAGTCACTGCTCCGGCCGACCAAGGAGCAGGCGAAGCAGTCCAGTTGGGGGAAACTGAGCTGCGGCCCGGCGCCGCCCAGGCACGGGTCGTCGTCTGCCCCCGAGCGGCCCGGGACGGACGCGACCGATCAGCCCCACGCTGCGAAGCCGGACGAAAGGCGCACGGCGATGGCCCCGCCCTCTCTCCCCCAGCCGCTCGACCGACTCCCCGAGGACCACATACCCGGCCTGCCCCGGCCGGCCCTGACGGCCGCCGCCGAGGGCCCGTACCGCCCGTCGGAAGCGACGGGCATCCCCAGACCACCCGGAGGCGAACGCCTCGGTCGACTCCCTGGGCCGCAAGGCCTCGACCGGTTCGCCTCCGGGGACCGCTCCGCCCTGCGCAGCCGGGTCTTCGACCTGGCGCCGACGCCCCGCGCGGTGGGCAACGCCCGCCGGAGCGTGGGCGAGTTGCTCGACTCGTGGGGCGTGGGTGAGGAGGCCCGCGACAACGCGGTCCTGGTGACCTCGGAACTGGTCACCAACGCGATCGTGCACTCGGCCGGCCGGCGGATCGTCTGCCGGGTGCACGCGGGCGCCGACCGGATCCGCATCGAGGTCGAGGACCAGAACAACGGGAGCATCGCGCTCCCGGCACCCCGGCGGGCCAGACCGGACGAGCAGAACGGGCGCGGCCTGTTCCTCGTCGACGCGCTCAGTCTCGACTGGGGCGTCACGGCCGCGCCGGAGGGACGGCCCTCCGCCCGCGTCGTCTGGGCCGAGCTGTCGACGGCACCGGACGCACCGCTCCACACCCCCAGTACCTCAGGAGGCCCCCCGACCCATGGACCGTCCCCCCACTCCTGACCCCGCCGCCGACCCGTCCTGGACCCGCACCCGCCCCAAGCCCGGCCCGGACCAACCCCACACCGCTCCGACGGGCTGAGCCGCTCGCACCACACCGCGGCCGGGACGCGATCGTTCCGGCCGCGCCACAAGACCGATCGCCGCGTGACCGATCCGCCGCGTGACCGATCCGCCGGGTCGTCGATCGCCGCGTCACCGATCAGGGCCCGCCGTTCACTCCGCCGCGTGGGCCAGCAACGCGGTGGCGGCCGCCCGCAGTTGTATCGCCGCGGTCACGCAGGCCGTCGCCTGCCGCTCCAGATCGGCGCCGCCCCACTCCTGCGCCCCGGCATCGTCGCCCAGCCGCTCGGCGGCCCCGCGCAGCCGCTCGGCGTAGCCGTCCATCCGGTCCGCGTCGGCTCTCAGACCGTCCACGTACGCGAGGAGCTCGGGCGCGGCGGTGACGGGACGGGATTCGGTCGCCATGGGGCTCACCTGCACTCGGAGGGAGGCCTAGCGCGGCAGCACCGCGCCGGCGCTTCTGTGGGCCACGAACCGCGGGCTGGTCAGGACGAACCCCGGCCGTACCGCGTCGAGTTCGAGGATCTGGAGGTGCCGGGCGAGCGGCCCGTGGGCGCCGTCGAGCCGCAGCCGCAGCCGGGGTCGGGCATGGACGCGCGGTCTGCCGTGGGCACGGACCAGGGTGCGGACGGTGCTCTCGCCGCGGCGCCCGTAGAGCACCCAGTCCGCCTCGGGGCAGCGGGCGCCCGGACCCGGACGGCCCTCCACCGAAACACCCAACTCGGGTGCGTGCACGCGCAGTTCCCGCCCCTGTAGCTCGACGTCGGCGGAGCCGCGCACGGCCGGCTGGGCCCACAGCTCCTCGGCCACCGCCCGCGCCTCCTCCGTGCCGACGGCGAGCGAGACCACGTACCGTCCGGTGCGTCGCAGGTCGGCCCGGCGCAGCAGGTCCGCGGCGAGGTCGTAGGCGTGCGGTCGCCACAGGTCGTCGACCAGCACCGACAGGCCGAGTTCGGTGTAGGGGCCGATGGTGGTGCAGCGGTGCTCGTAGAGGGAGAGCACGGCGAGGGCGCGGCGGCCGAGCCGGGTGGGGACCATCCAGGCGACGTCGGGCAGCAGGCTGCGGGCCACGTCCGTGTCGACCGGGAAGCACAGGTGCGCGGCGGAGGAGTCGTAGTAGCGCACCGGCACGTCGACCGGGCCCGCCGAGGTGGCGAGGCCGGTGGTGGGGACGGCCAGGAACGGGTAGCCCTCGGGCGGACGGCCGCGGTCCCTGAGCCGGTAGACACGGGTGCGTTCGACCGGTCCCCGGTAGGCGGCGAGGGCCCGGTCGACGTCGGCCCGGGCCTGCGGGATCACCGTCTCCAGGTGGTCGATGTACACGCGGAGCAGGTGGCAGTGCGGGAACTCGCGGGTGGGGCCGGTGTAGTCGACCCGGTACCGGTTGGCGTGCGGGGCCCCGGGGCCGTCCGGGAGCGGGACGATGTCGTACCGGTTGGTGATGCCGGCGACCCAGGTGCGCGGGTCGGCCGGCCTGCGGTCGTCGGCCTGCGCACCGACGGCGACCACGTGGGTGACCCGGTAGGCGCGGCAGAACTCGTCGTCCTGCGCGAGGTTCAGCAGCGCGATCCCGCCCTCGCCGTGCCCGACCAGCGCGAGGTCGGCGCCGCGCGGGATGCCGTGGTCCCGGATCGCCAGCAGGATCGAGCGGGCGTACGGCGAGTCGGTCAGGAACAGGTTGCGCCAGACGCCGGCGAAGTCCTGCGGGGAGTCGTCGCGGGGGTGGCCGGGGGCCGTGCCGGGCGCCTGGACGACGTAGCGGAGCACGCCGTCGGGGCCGCGTATCTCCTGGACGAGGACGCGGGCGTCGCCGGCGAGCGTGTCGATGTTGCGCAGGAAGCCGAGGAAGGAGCCCTCGGTGGCGATGGACACCGCCTCCCGGGCGGAGAGTTCGACGGCCTGGGCGGCGCCCGCGCCCTGGTCCGCGACGGCGAGGTGGGAGGCGTCCAGGCCCCGGACCGACCCCGCGGTCAGTGCCCGGCCGGCGGCCAGCGCCCAGGCGGTGTCGTCGCTGAGCGGGTCCTCGTCCAGCAGGCCCCGGACGGCGAGGAGTTCCGCCAGGATCGGGGCGAGAGCCGACAGCGGGCGCTGCGCGCCCTCGTCCTTGAACAGGGCCCGCAGCGCGCGGACGGCCGCCTCCGGGTCGTGGTCGGCGGTGACCGCGTCCGTCAGCCGGCGCATGCCGGGGTCGCGCCCGAACTCCGGGTGGTCGAGGAGTACGGCGGCGATCCTCAGCCGCAGCGAGGTGACCGCCACCAGCGCGGCCAGGCTCTGCCGGCCCAGCGCCTCCCCCGCCGCGCCGAGCAGATGGCCGACGCCGTCCGGTGCGACGATCGCCGAGCCGCCGAGGCCCTGCCTGTTGGTGAGCGTCCGCAGCAGCGCCCAGCGGGCGGCCAGGCCGGTGCGCGGGCGGCGGCGCGCGGAACCCGTCAGCGCCGGGGCGAACAGGACGGAGCTGGTCCGTGCGGAGACCTCGCGGATGCCCTCGGCGACGGCCACCACGTCACGGGCGCACTCCCGCAGCATCTCCGCCGCGGGCGGCCCGCAGGCACCGCGCTGCGCTGCCATCCGGCGCTCCCTCGGATCGACGACGGGGCCTGCTCCCATCGTGTGCCCTGGCTCCGGCACCCGCACCTTCGTCCGTCCGGGTGACCGGCGCCCGGAGACCGCTCAGGCGTCCGGGGTGAGCCCGGCGGCGAGTGTCGCGCCCAGTTCCCAGCACGCCTCGATGTCGGCCTTGCCGGGCTCGCCGGTCACCGTGACCGGTTCGGCCGCCCGGCGCCAGCCCAGGCCGGTGGTGATGGAGTCGAGGGCACGCAGGGCGCCGGTGACGTCGTTGCCGCCGTGCACGTAGGCGCCGAAGGGACGGCCGCGCGTCTCGTCCAGGCACGGGTAGTAGACCTGGTCGAAGAAGTGCTTGAGCGCGCCGGAGAGGTAGCCGAGGTTGGCCGGGGTGCCGAGGAGGTACCCGTCGGCCGCGAGCACGTCGGCGGCGGTGGCGGACAGCGCCGCCCGGCGCACCACCCGGACGCCCTCGATCT
Organism: Streptomyces sp. NPDC048291; assembly: GCF_043201715.1. Classification (NCBI taxonomy): domain Bacteria; kingdom Bacillati; phylum Actinomycetota; class Actinomycetes; order Kitasatosporales; family Streptomycetaceae; genus Streptomyces; species Streptomyces sp. NPDC048291. The sequence continues at coordinate 223,326 of NZ_JBICZC010000012.1, read as the reverse complement.
CCGGGGCGGTCGCCCCGGAGACCACGGCCTCGAACATGGCCTGGCAGTGCGGTGAGGGGGTGTGGTGGACGATCAGCAAGGTGGGCACACCGGCACCCTGCCCTGCGGTGCCCGCCGACGGCAAACGGCGGCGGGCGGCACTCGGGGTTGTACGGGCACGGCCGCACGGGCACGGCCGCACGGTCAGGGCTGGACGGGCAGGCTCCAGCAGTTGGAGCCGGCCGGCAGGCCGGAGAGGCGGGCGGTGAGCCAGGCGACGGCGTCGCCCTGGTCGGTGAGCAGGGGCTCCAGGTGGTTCAGCAGGGCGCGGCCCGCGTCCGGCAGGAGGACCGGCACGTAGGTGACGTCCGCGCCCTCGGCACACCAGTCGACGGCGAGTTGCCGGGCCTGCGCGTGCGGGACGAGGTCGTCGCTGACACCGGTGGCCAGCCGGACCGGGCTCGCCGGCGCGGTCCTGCCGATGCGCTGTTCGTCCAGGAAGGCCCGGAGCGCGGGCTCCTCGGCGACGACCTCGGAGATGGAACTGCCGTCGTTCGTCCAGGCGGTGCTGTGCTGGGAACCGTAGGCGAGGAGCGCGTCGCCGACGCACATCGTCGACAGGTCGGCGAGGGCGGCCCGGCCCGCCGCGCCGAGGTGGGCGTCGACGATCGGCGCGAGCGCCGGGTCGGCCTGGACGAAGCCGTTGACCGCCCAGCCGAGGGCGCCGGCCAGGTCGCTGCCGTCGATGGCCGCGGTGACGGCGGTGAGGTCGGCGGGCGGCGCCCCGGCGTAGCTGCCGGAGAGGGTGATGTCCGGGGCGTAGGCGGGCTGGAGCTCGGCGGCCGCGGCGGTGGCGCCGCCGCCCTGGCTGTAGCCGAACAGGCCGACCCGCGAGGCCGCGGTGACCGAGGCGCCGGGGAGGTTCCGGGCGGCGCGTACGGCGTCCAGGACGGCGTGGGCGCCGTCGAGCCGGTTGACGTAGGTGTGCAGCCGGTCCGTGGCGCCGAGTCCCACGTAGTCGGTGACGACGACCGCGACGCCCTCGGTGAGCAGCCGGTAGATCGACAGGTCCTCGTAACCCACCGACACCGTCTGGCCGTTGAGGAGCAGCGGGTACTGCAGGCCCATCGAGGCGGCGCACTGGTCGCCCTGTCCCATGGTGCCGGGGGCCAGCGCGACCAGCGGGCGGGCGCCGGGGCCCAGCCAGGGGGCGGCGGGCTCCAGGTAGGCGCCGGTGACGGCGACGGGGTCGCCCGCCGAGTCGGTGGACTTGTACATCAGGCGGGTCGCGGTACCGGGCAGCGGGCCGGACAGGCTCGGCAGGCTCAGGGCCAGCGGGAGGGGTTCGGTGCGGACGAGGGCGCCGTCGGCCGTGGGCAGGGTGGCCGGCGGGTCGTAGAAGGCGGGGATGGTGACGCCCCGCGAGACCTCCGCCTGGGAGGCGGTGGCCTGCAGGGTCTGCAGACAGAGGCAGGCGGCAGCGGCGACGGCGGCGGCCAGCAGGCGAGCGCGGACGGGCATGGGGGAGGACCTCCTGGACGTGCGTGGACGTGGGAGGTGGTGCGTGGGGACCCGGGCGATGCCGGGTGACGGCGGTCCCGGTGCGGCTGCCGGGACGCGTGGCGGCTCTCCTCGACGGTAACGAGCGGGGGTTACCGGCGGTACCGCCGAGTAGGTTACGGTTCAGTAATGTGACGCGACGTCAACCACGATCGTCCGCGCCTCTCGCGTACGACGGTGTCGGCGCCCTCGGTCGGCTCGGTTAGAGTGACCGCCCTGTGTCGTACCAAGGGGAGGTAAAGGGTGGGGACCCACGGGGGCGGAGTGGTGCTGACCGGGCTGTTCGTGGCGCTGCTTGCGGGCTGCGGCGCCACGCCGCGGGCCGTCGAGGTGACCGAGTCGGGTCACGCGTCCGGTGCGGCGGCGCAGCGCGGGGGCTCGATCGGCGCCGCCGGTTCGGCCTGTGAGCTGCCGGTGGTGTTCGACATCGCCAAGGGCTGGCAGGCGGAGGCCGTCGACGCCCTCGGCGCCGTCGCCTCCGCCGGCACCGACGACGACGTCACGGAGGAGGTCGTGGACGGCCTGCTGCACCAGGGGCCGGTGGCCATGGCCTGCGAGGTCGACGCCAAACCCGCCGGGAACATCGGCTACCTGAGGGCGTGGACCGGCAGCCCCGGCAGCGGCGACGCGCGCGCCGTGCTCCGGGCATTCGTGGCCGCCGAGCGCAACACGAGCGGGGCGACGTACCGGACCTTCACCGCGGGCGGGCTCTCCGGGATACGGGTCGACTACCTGTACACCAGCAAGCTGCTGGAGGAGACCAAGAAGGAGTCCGCGCTCGCCGTGGTCACCCCGAAGGGTCCCGTCGTACTGCACCTGGGCGGGCTCGACAGCGCGGAGCACGACGAGATGCTCCCCGCGTTCGAGCTCGCCCAGGACACGCTGCGCAGCAGGTGAGAAGGGCCCGTCAGATCCGGTTCCGCTTGGTGCGCCAGAGCAACGCGGCCCCGGAGGCCAGCAGCAGGCCGCCGAAGACCGCGGGCCACAGGTGGGCGCCGGTCTCGGCGAGACCGCCCTGGACGGCCTGGGGCTCGGTCTGGGGCTCCGTCCCGGAACCGGCGCCCGGGCTCTCCTGACCGGCCGGGACGGCGACCGCGGTGCCGGTCGGCGCGGCGGTGCCATTGGCGGCGGGCGCCTCGGTGTCGGGCCGCTGTGTCGGCTCGCTGATCACGCCGCCGCCGGACGACTTCGTGGTCGACGTCTTCTTCGGCGACGGAGTCGCGTAGACCCTCGGCAGTTCACTGCCGCCGGAGCCGGAGCCGGAGCCGGGAGCGGTGGCGGTCTCGGTGGCCGGGGTGCCGGCCGGCGGCTCGGACGAGGGCTGGTCGGCCGGGGGCTGCTCGGACGGCGGCTGCTGGGTCGCCGGCTCGGACGGCTCGGCGCTCTGCGACTCGGCCGGCGGCTCGACCGGGCTCGCGGTGTCGCTCGGCTGGGACGGCTCCGCGCTCTGGGTCGGCGGCTGCTCGTCGGCGCCCGCCCCGCAGGTGCGGCCGGAGTTGATGCAGTCGACCATCTTCCGCATCAGGCTGTCGTCGAAGACGTTGATGAAGTCGCCGTGGTCGGTGACCGGCTTGTGCAGCTGCTCGGGGAACGAGTCCACCGCGAACAGCGGGACCGTACGGCCGCCGTCCTGGAGGCTCGGCGCGTCCACGGCGTAGACGATGCGCTGCACCAGCTGCGGGATGGCCTCGAAACCGGCCGGGCAGCTGCCGTCCGCGGCCTCGAACGCCACGTGGGTGCGGTGGTTGGCGCTGTCGATGTTCCGGCCGTCCCAGCAGCTCTGGAACCTGAACGTGCGCACGACGTCGCTGCCGGAGGGGCAGAGCGGGTACTTGTCCTTGAGCTGCCGGTTCTCGTAACCGGTGCAGCTCCAGGAGGCGTTGGCGTTGGCCGGGCCGTTGACGAACGCCTTGGCGTCGCCGGTGATGATGCGCAGCAGCCGCGGCATCTCGGTGACCTTGGAGGTGGGGTTGCCCTCGAAGGTCAGCGTGACCTCCTTCGCCGTGACGATCTGCCCGGCGTTGCCCTCGGTGCCGCCGCCCGGCTTGTCGGCGTCCCGCTCCTGCTTGCCGTTCTGCAGCCGCAGCACCGGCCAGTAGTACGTGGACCTGTCGCCCTGGTCCGCGCAGCTGGTGTCGGCGTTCGCGAGGTCCTGGTCACTGGCGAAGGCGTTGTTGGACTGGTTGCCGATGTAGTCGTGGAAGTGGTGGGCGCCGTTGGAGACGCCGGGCGCGACGATCACGTTGTCCGAGTTGAACAGGCCGTTGGCGTTGACACCGCAGCTGGAGGAGAAGGTGCCCGTGGAGCCGCCGGACTGTTCGGCCGGGGTCGTGACGTTCGGCTGGACCGAGGTGATGTCCGCGTAGTCGGCGGCGACCGGCCCGTTGCCGCCCTGGCCGCCGGCGCCGGTGCCGGCGCTCTGGCTCGGCGCCGCGCTGTCCTGGCCGCCCTGGCTCGGCGTGGCGCCGCCGGTCGGGGTCGCCGACTGCCCGTCGCCCTGGTTCGAGGAGCGCAGGGTGCAGGCGGCGAGGTCGTCGAGGCCCTGCGGGCGGTCGCCCTCGCGGCCGATGGCGTCGGCGATGCGCTGGATCGACTCGGACCGCTTCTCCTTGAGCGGGTCGATGATCGACTGGCCGGCGAAGCCGGGGTCCTGCTCGATCTCGGCGGCGGACTGCGTGAGTTGCTGGTAGGCGGCGGCGATCTGCTGGTCCAGCTGGGCGAGTTCACGGTCGACGTCGGCCCGGGCGCCGTCGGGCACCGCCGTCAGCCTGCTGCCGATGTCGGGGCAGTAGATCGTGGGCGCGGACAGCACCTGACCGGTGGCGACCTGGTCCTGGCCGCCGCCGTTCTCGGTGGCCGAGGCATAGACGTTCACCGCGACCAGTCCTCCACCGCCGAGCATCAGGGCGACCGCTGCGAAGGTCGCTCGTTGTGCGCCGGTCGGGCGTCTGCGCCTGTTGCGTCTCAAGGTCGTTCCCCTGCGTGTCGTGGGCGGCCGGGCATGGAAATCCCCGGCCTAATACGACAGCCGGCGCCACGGTGTTCAACGGACCCACGAATTCACGGTGACCTCACAGGAAGCGGGTGTCCCGGAAGCGGCGGAACGCGACCGACGGCAACGCCTCGGTGACCCTGCGAATGCACTGGATGCGCGCCAAATGCCGTGCCGTACGGTCGAGTTCCGAACGCTAAGACGAACATCACAAATACGTATCGGACATTAGCCACTTCAACCTTCACACGAGTGACACAAGTTGGCTAAGTTGACGGGCAAGCCGTTCGGCTCCCCCCGGCGATTCCCGTCGGGCCGCGCGGCCTCCGCCGAGTCCGGTGCCCCTCAGGGGCGGATCCGGAGCCGGGGACCCAACCGATCACTGGGGTGAATCGGCCGGTCGTCCGCAAGGACAGCGGCCGTAGGGCATGCCTTCCGGATTCGACCGCCCGAACCCGACAGCTAACCCGGTAGGCGGAGTACGGAAGGAGCACGACCCCTCAATGGCGCCCGAAAGCCGTGACGAGGTTCGACAGCGGATCGACAGCCTCTACGACCAGGCCGAGAACGCCACCGGGAACTACAACGCCACCCGTGCGATGAGCGGGGGCTCGCGCTCACGCGGTGTTCCGCTGTTCAAACGGACCCGTCGCGACGACCCGGGCCTCGACAACATCGCCAGGGAGTGGTTCGAGGGGGCGCGTTCGAGGCTGGGGCCGAGCGTTCCGGCCGCGCTGCCCACCGACCGGCAGCCCAACCGGCCCGGCCCGCGCCGGCCCCTCAGCGCCATGGCCGCCGACCTGCTCGGCCAGCTCGAGGACTCCGGCCCGGCCCGGCTGGAGCTGACCGCGGGGCCGTCCGCGCAGAGCGAGATCGAGGTCGTCCGCGAACTGCCGTCGCGCCCGAGGCTGGAACTGACGGCGGGGCCCGCCGCGGCGGTGCCCGCGGTGCCTTCGGGTGCGCCGAGGGCGCTGCCCGCCGCCGGGCCGCAGCGGCCCACGCCGGGTGCCTCCAAGACCAAGAACCAGCTCAAGCTCGCCAAGGCGCGCGAGGTGCTGTCCCAGCGCACCGGGCAGCGCGCGATCGCCGCCCTCGACCCGGCGCCGGTCCCGGTCCAGATCCCGGTCGCCCAGGCCGCTGGGCCGGCGCCCAGCCCCTGGCCCACGCCCGAGGCGCAGGCCCCGGCGCAGCCGTGGCAGGCTCCCCCCGTCGGCATACCGAACCAGCGCACCGGCAGCGGTTCCTTCCGGGCCGACTCCCGCGCGGCCACCCGCGCGCTCCCGGCGGTGACCGAGACCGGCGGCATCCCGATCGTGTCCCCGTCGGACACCGGCACCTTCCGCATCATGACCCCGGGGGGCGCCGACAGCGCCCCGACGCGCGCCGCAGCCGACTCCACCGGCTTCCGTGTCATGACCCCCGGAAGCGCAGACAGCACCCCGCCCCGCGCCGCGGCCGACTCCACCGGCTTCCGCGTCATGACCCCGGGCGGCTCGGGCGGCGGGACCTACCAGACCGGGCCGGCCATGGACGCGGGTGCCGCCCAGGCTCCGGCCCCGTCCCCGGGGGACTCCGGCTCCTTCCGCATCATGACGCCGGGCGCCACGGGCTCGTTCCCGATGCCGACCCCGGCCGACGGGGGCACTTTCCCTGCCGCGGACCCCCTGGGCGCGAGCGTCTTCCCGACGGCGGATCCCATGGCGAGCACCAGCGTCTTCCCGACCGCGGACCCGATGGCGAGCACGAGTGTCTTCCCGACCGCGGCTCCCACGAACACGGGCGCCTTCCCGACCGCCGACCCCATGAACGGCGGCGGCGCCTTCCCGACCGCGGCGCCCGCCGTTCCCCCGGCCGCTCCCGCCCCGATGGACCTCGGCGGCTATCGGGTCATGTCGCCGAACGCGCCCGCCGCCTACGCCGACATCCCCCCGGCCGCCGCCGACACCGCCTACGCCAACGGCGCGTACCCCGCGGCGGCCCCCGCGGCCCCGATGGCCGCCATGCCGCCGGCCGCGCCCTTCGCCGCGGCACCCGCCGCCGACAACATGTACGGCACCTACGCGGCAGGCATGCAGCCCGCCGAGGGCGCCTACGCCTACGCCGCCACCACGGCCATGCCGACGGCGATGGCAGCGCCCGCCGCCGCGATGCCCGCGCCGATGACCATGCCCATGCCCATGCCCATGGCAGCACCGATGCAGGCCCCGATGGCAGCGCCCCCCGCACCGGCCGCGCCCGCGATGCCCGCGATGCCGACGGCCATGACCGCGCCGCCCGAGGCGATGATGGCCGCCGCGCCCGCCATGGCGATGCCCATGGCCGCGCCCGCCCCGGCCGCCCCGGTCTTCACCCCCCCGCTCCCCACCACGCCCCTGCCGACCGCACCCGCGCAGGTCGCCGCACCGGTGCCCGCCCCGGCCGCCCCGGCGCCCGGCGCCTACGCCGACCCCGCTGCCTTCGTCCAGCCGGGCGCCGGGGCCGAGCCGGGCAAGGCGATGAAGGCGCTGGCGTTCGCGCGGGAGCAGATCGGCCGGCCGTGTGTCTGGGGAGCGACCGGGCCGGGGGCGTACGACGCCAGCAGCCTGACCCAGGCGGCCTGGCGTGCCGCCGGCGTGTCGCTGCCGCGCACCGCGGCGGAGCAGACGCTGGCCGGCACCCCGATCACGCTGGCCGCCGTCGAACCCGGTGACCTGGTCTTCTTCTTCGACGACGACAGTCACGTGGGGATCTACGCGGGTGGCGGCGCGATGGTGCACGCCCCGAGCCCCGGGGCGCTCATCCGCGAGGAGTCGATCTACAACGCCGGGGAGTCGGCGATCCACCGGGTGATCCGCCCGGCCTGACCTCCTGTCCCCGGCGGCCGGGCTCAGACCCTCCGCCGCCTGGTGCGCCAGCTCTCGTGGTGGTCCAGGAGGGTCTCCTCGACGGGCCGGTAGGCGAGGCCCAGTTCGCGGACGCTGCGGCCGTTGTCGACGCGGAAGCGGATGCCGAGATGCTTGCGTATGTAGTCCTGGGTCAGGCCGAAGAGCGGGCCCAGGACCCGTACCGGCCCGTGCGGGAGCGCGGCGCGCGGCAGGCGCGGGTCCCAGGGGTGGCGGGTGCGGATGATCCGGGACATCTCGTGGAAGGACGTCATCGTCTCGTTGGCCACGATGTAACGGCCCCTGGCCGCCGGGTTCTCCGCCGCCGCGATGTGCGCGTCGGCCACGTCGCGGACGTCCGCCGTGGTGAAGCTGAAGTCCGGGGCGCCGTAGCAGAAGTAGCCCTTGAACAGCTCGTCGAGCAGGAAGAGGCTGCCGGACTCGGAGGCGGGCGTGAGGGAGGGGCCCAGGATGAGGCCGGGGTTGATCGAGACCAGGCGCCAGCGCTCCTGGGCGGCCTCGGCGTCCCGGGCGGCGCGCTCGGCGACCGTCTTGGCGTAGTGGTAGGGGTTGTTCGCCACCGTGCTGGTGGTGTTGAAGTACTTCTCCGTCAGCACCTCGCCGGCCATCCCACGGACGTCGGCGTAGTCGCCGAAGATCGCGCCCACCGTGGAGGTGAGGACCAGGGTCGTCACCTCCGGCGTGCGCTCCACCCCGCCGAGCACGTTGCGGGTGCCGAGCAACGCCGGGTCGACCACGTCCCGTTGGCCGTCCCTGATCCGTTCCGGCATCAGGAACGGCGAGGCGACGTGGAAGACGGTCGCGCAGCCGGCGAACGCCTCGTCGAAGGAGCCGTCCCGGAGCAGGTCCGCCTCGAAGAGGGTGAGCCGGCCGGGGAAGGCCTCCTGGAGCTCCCACAGGGGCCGCACCTTCGTCGCGTCGGAGGCGCGGCGGACGGTCGCGCGGACCCGGTACCCGCGCTCCAGCAGCCGCCGTACCAGATGGCTCCCGACGAATCCGCTGCCGCCGGTCACCGCGACGGTCGTCTCCCCGCGTGCCTGCACGCCCTCACCCCTCGCCCTCCGGCCACCGCGCCTCGGTGCGCCGCAGAGGACAGGGTGGTGCATGTGACGGGTACTCGCCAAGCACCGGGAGGCCGCCAGCAGCTTCGGCAGCCATAAGCCGGACCCGATACACCTCATAAGATCGGCTTATGAGGTCATAGGGCGGACCCGCGTACTAACTTAGGACTGCCTTAGTTTAGGCTTCCCGTTCGAGATCGATTGTCTTCACTCGATCGATTGACACCGCTCGAAGGGAACCTGATCATGCCGCGCCCCCTGCGGGTAGCCATCGTCGGAGCCGGCCCCGCCGGGATCTACGCCGCCGACGCCCTGCTCAAGTCCGCGGTGGCCGCCGAGCCCGGCGTGTCCATCGACCTCTTCGAGCGGATGCCCGCCCCGTTCGGCCTGATCCGGTACGGCGTCGCCCCCGACCACCCGCGCATCAAGGGCATCATCACGGCCCTGCACCAGGTCCTCGACAAGCCGCAGATCCGCCTCTTCGGCAACGTCGACTACCCGACCGACATCAGCCTCGACGACCTGCGCACCTTCTACGACGCGGTGATCTTCTCGACCGGCGCGACCGCCGACCGCGAGCTGCGGATACCCGGCATCGAGCTGGACGGCTCCTACGGCGCCGCCGACTTCGTCTCCTGGTACGACGGCCACCCGGACGTACCGCGCACCTGGCCGCTGGAGGCGGAGAAGGTCGCGGTCCTCGGCGTCGGCAACGTCGCCCTGGACGTGGCCCGCATCCTCGCCAAGACCGCCGACGAGCTGCTGCCGACGGAGATCCCGCCGAACGTCCACGACGGCCTGAAGGCCAACAAGGCCCTCGAAGTGCACGTCTTCGGCCGCCGTGGCCCGGCGCAGGCGAAGTTCTCCCCGATGGAGCTGCGCGAGCTGGACCACTCCCCCAACATCGAGGTCATCGTCGACCCCGAGGACATCGACTACGACGACGGCTCGATCGAGACCCGGCGCGGCAACAAGCAGGCCGACATGGTCGCCAAGACCCTGGAGAACTGGGCGATCCGCGACGTAGGCGACCGCCCGCACAAGCTCTTCCTGCACTTCTTCGAGTCGCCGACCGAGATCCTCGGCGAGGACGGCAGGGTCACCGGCCTGCGCACCGAGCGCACCGCCCTGGACGGCACCGGCAACGTCAAGGGCACCGGCGAGTTCAAGGACTGGGAGCTCGGCGCGGTCTACCGCGCGGTCGGCTACCTCTCCGACAAGCTGCCCAAGCTGCCCTGGGACATCGAGTCGGGCACCGTCCCGGACGAGGGCGGCCGGGTCGTCGAGGAGTCCGGCGGCCACCTGCAGTCGACGTACGTCACCGGCTGGATCCGGCGCGGCCCGGTCGGCCTCATCGGCCACACCAAGGGCGACGCCAACGAGACGGTGTCCAACCTGCTGGACGACTACGCGGGCGGCCGGCTGCACACCCCCGAGGCGCCCGCGCCGGAGGCCGTGGACGCCTTCCTCGCCGAGCGCGAGGTCCGCTTCACCACCTGGGAGGGCTGGTACAAGCTGGACGCCGCCGAGAAGGCGCTGGGCGAACCGCAGGGCCGCGAGCGCGTCAAGCTCGTCGAGCGCGAGGACATGCTCCGTGAGAGCGGTGCGTGAGGCGCTGAGGCATGAGCCCTGAGGCATGAGTACCGAGAGGGGCCGGCGGACCGCCGGCCCCTCTCGCGCTCTTCCCGGTCGCGGGAACGGGGCCCGTCCCTCAGCGGATGGGCGGGCGGGCCCCGGTCCCGGCACCATTCTCCGGGGCCGGCCGGATCGGGGGCACGGGTGAACCGGCGTCGCATGGCGCACTCGGTCCGCGCCCCGGGTGTGGGGCGCACTCGCCGTGCGCGGGCGGCCCCCGCCCTATGAGACACGCTCCCGGGCGGTGATACTGGAGGACGCACTCCTCTCCCACCAGCAGATTGGCCCATGTCGAACTCCGCCGCCGACCGTGCCGTCCTTCCGCCGACCGTCTGGGCCGCCCGCGGCCGTCACACGGGTCCGGACTCCGAGGGGGTGATCCGCAGGATCCTGCGCCGCCGCAAGGAGACCGGTGCCCTCGACGACTTCGCGGAACCCCCCGTGCCCGAGGACTCCGCCCGGCAGGTCCTGGAGGCCCGCTGGCGCGTGGCCGACGGCACCGTGACGGTGCGCGCCCGGCTGACCCTCGTCGCCGACCTCCAGGGCCGGCAGGCGGGGCGCGAGTGGCAGCTCGTCGCCGAGGCCGACCGGCCCTGGGACGAGGCCTGGCCGTCCCCGGCGGCGATGTTCTGGCCCGACGGCGAGGAGGCCGGTGACGGCGGCGAGGCCGCCTGGGACTACCACCCGGCCGTGGCGGGCGTCAGGCTCCGCACGGTCAACCCGCTGCCCGCCGACGACAAGGACATGCGCCGGGTGCTGCGGGACGCGGCGAAGGACGCCTGGTGCGTCAACCTCGTGGTGCACGAGGCGATGACCCCCGACGCGCTCGGCCGGCTGCCGCTGGTCCGGCAGCTGCCGCCCGGCCTCGCGCACCGCGTCGTGGAGCACCGGGCCGCGCCCCAGCAGTTCCGTGCCGTCAACTGGGCGCTGCGCGACCTCGGGGTCGAGATCCCGCGCGGCGGTGCCGTGCTGCTGCCCCCGGACCCGGCACCGTCGGACTTCGACGCCCGGGAGTACGCGGTGCGCAGCGTCTTCCTGGACGGCTCGGAGCCCGCCGAGCTGATCGCCGTCGTGCGCCGGCTCGCCGCGCTGCCGAAGCCCGCGCCGCAGGGCGCCGAGGAGGCGCTGGCGGATCTGCGGGACAACTGGACCCTGATGACGCCGGCGGAGGAGCTGGCGCGTGAGCGGAAGCGCGTCGCGCAGTACGCCGAGGCGCTGGAGGCCATGACCAGGTCCCGCGACCTGTACCGGGAGGCCGCCGAGCGGGCCGGCGAGGCGCTCGCCGCCCTCCGCGACACCCCGGCCCCGGCCGCACCCGCGCCCCAACCCGCCTCCCCCCTCCAGCAGTTGACCCGCGCCTTCAAGGGACTGCGGGCCCCGAAGGAGAACGCGGAACCGGCCGCCATGCCCGGGGACGAAACCGGGAAGACGGACCAGTGAGAGACCCCGGGCCGGATCGGGGCCGTACGACAGGACAGCCATGGACACCACCACGACCGTGCTCGTGATCTGCGCGATCGTCGCCGCGGCCCTGCTGGCCGGCGCCGTCGCCGTACTCGTGCGGTTGGTCCGCACCCGGCGCACCCTGCGCCGGGCCGGGCTGCCGACCGGCTCGCGCTGGGTGTTCTGGGGTGCCGTCCTGTACCTGGTGCTCCCCACCGACCTGCTGCCGGACCCGATCTACCTGGACGACATCGGCGTCCTGCTGCTGGCCCTGCGCTCGATGCGCGCGGCCCTGCCGGCGGCGGAGGACCCGGAACTCTGACCGACCGGGGATGATGGGGTGATGCGCGCCACGTTCACCGGTGTCCCCGGTCTGTCCGCCACGCCCGAAGTCGCCGTCGTCGTCGACGTGATGCGCGCGTTCACCGTGGCGGCCTGGGCGTTCCGCAAGGGCGCCGAGCGGATCGTGTTCGCCGAGACCCTCGACGAGGCACGGGAGTTGAAGGCCCGTCACCCCGGTTGGCTGGCCTTCCAGGACGGCCCGGTGGTGCCCGGCTTCGACCTGGCCAACTCACCGGCCCGGCTGCGTGCGCTGGACGTCGCGGGCCGCACGGTCGTGCAGAAGACCACCGCCGGGACGACCGAGGCGCTCGCCGTCGCCGGAGCCCGGCTGCTGCTCTGCGCGAGCTTCGTGGTCGCCGGGGCCACCGCCGCCGTGCTGCGCCGCGAGCGGCCCGCGGCGGTCACCTTCGTGGTCACCGGGGACGGCGGGCGGGCCGAGGAGGACCTGGCCTGCGCCGAGTACATCGCCGCTCTGGTGACCGACGGCTCCGTCGCCCCGGGTCCCTTCGTGGAGCGGGCCCGGCACTCCGGCGGGGCGGCGCGGCTCGCCGAGGGCGTGCGGCTCGGCCGGGAGGGCGTGCACCCCGAGGACGTACCGATGTGCCTGGAGACGGACACCTTCCCGTTCGCCATGGCGGCCGGCCGGGAGGACGGTCACCTGGTGCTGCGGCCGGTCGCAGCGGGCTGAGGCCGGCCGAGCCGGGCCGTGGGGGTGCGGGTTCGGGCCGTCGTGACGCATTCTTGCTGTGTCACCCACCCGGCGGTGCGCGGACGAGGCAGGACCCGATGACTGGGAGCGGCGAGCACGTGGGCCGGGCGCGTGAGCGGCTGACCGCGCTGCTGGTCGAGGCCTCGACCGGCGCTCTGGGCGCGGCGGGTGCCCACGTCGCCGGGGTGTACCTGCGCTCCGGCACCCCCGGGCTGCTGCGGCTGGCCACCCTGGTGGGACTCCCCGGCCGGCTGTTCAAGCCCTGGTGGCGACTGCACGTGGACCGGCCGTTCCCGGTCGCGGACGCCTACCGGCTCGGTGTCCGGGTGGTGCTGCCCAGCGCCACGGAGATGGTGCGCCGCTATCCGCAGTTCGCGGCGGGCCTGCCGTTCCAGTTCGGTTCGGTGTACACGCCCGTGCCGGGCGCGGAGCCGTCCTTCGGGGTGCTCACCGTGCTGCTTCCCGGTACCGCGGACACCGTGGACGAGCTGCCCGACCTGGACCGGCTGTGCAGGCTGGCCGAGGGGCTGGGGGCCGGACTGCGCGAGCTGGTGGCCGAGGAGGGCGACGCGGCGGTCGCCTGGGAGGGCGAGCCGGTGTGCGTACGGCCGCCCGCGCCCCGGCCCGGGCCGGCCCGGGTGGGCCGGTTCACCTGGGATCCGGTCACCTCCGCGGTGCACGCGGACGACCGGCTGCACGCCCTGCTCGGCAGGGCGCCGGAGGACTTCCCCGGTACCGGCGTCGAGCTGGCGGTGGCCGTGACGCCCGACGACGCCGACGACGTGCTCACCGCCCTGCACGAGACCGCGGCCGGCAAGCCGCCGCACGCCCCGCTGCGGGTGCGGGCCGCGGACGGCGCCCCGCTCCTGCTGGAGCTGTGGCCACCGCCCGGCGCCGCCGACCCGTCGCTGGTCTCCGGGATCGTCGTCGACCCGGGCCCGGCCACCGACGGAGCGGCCGACCTGCTCCCCGAGGGCGTCTTCTGCCTGGACCGCTCCGGGGTCGTCCGCTACGTCAACCCGGCGGTCGTCCGGCTGGCCGGCCGGCCGCGCTCCGAACTGCTCGGCCGGCCCCTGTGGGAGGCGATGCCCTGGCTGGGCGGGCCGTCCTACGACGACCACTGGCGCGGGGCGCTGCTCGCCCACGGGCCGGTGCACTTCCAGGTCCGGCGCGGGGACTCCGCCGAGGCCGACTTCCTCGCGCTGTCCGTGCATCCCGGCACTGACCTGGTCACCTGCACGGTCGTCCCGGCCAACCGGATGGACCCGCCCGTACACCTGCCCGCGGCGGCCCAGCCGGGCGCGGCAGCCGCGCCAGGGCGGCCCGGCGGCCCCGGCGGGCCCTCGATGACCCCGCTGTACCGGCCGATCGCCCTGGCGATCGCGCTGACCGACGCGGTGACCGCCCGGCAGGTGTCCGCGGTGGTGATGCAGGAGCTGCTCCCCGCGTTCGGCGGCCGGCGGCTGGCCATCTACCTGCTCCAGGACCGGCATCTCTACCTGGCCTGGGAGAACGGCTTCCCGCCCGGCTTCCTCGCCCCGTTCGACGGCGTCGGCCTGGACGCCCACATCCCCGGTGTGGAGACCCTCACCACCGGCAGGCCGCTGTTCTTCGAGTCGATGCGGCGGCTGGCGGACACCTACCCGGGGCTCGCCCTGGACGCCGACGTGGGCGCCCGTGCCTTCCTGCCGCTGATCGCCTCGGGGCGGCCGGTCGGCACCTGCATCCTCGGCTTCGAGGCGGAGCGCGGCTTCAGCACCGAGGAGCGCACGGTCCTGATGGCGCTCGCGGGGCTGATCGCGCACGCGATGGAGAAGGCCCGGCGCTACGACAGCGAGGCCGCCCTCGCCCGCGGTCTCCAGCAGGCACTGCTGCCCCGCCGGCTGTCGGCGCACCCTCGGGTGGAGACCGCGGGCCGGTATCTGCCGGGCACCCAGGGCATGGACGTGGGCGGCGACTGGTACGACGTCGTCGGGGCGGGCGACGGCCTCGCGCTGGTCATCGGCGACGTCCAGGGACACGGCGTGCAGGCGGCCGCCACCATGGGGCAACTGCGCAGCGCGGTCCGGGCGTTCGCGCTCAGCGACCGGCCGCCCGACGAGGTGCTGAGCGGCACCAACCGGCTGCTCATCGACCTCGACCCGGGCCAGTTCGCGAGCTGCTGCTACCTGCGCCTGGACCCCGCGACCGGGCGCGCCCGGATCGCCCGGGCCGGTCATCCGCCGCCCCTGCTGCTCGCCCCGGACGGCCGCACCCGCGTCCTGGAGATCCCCGGCGGTGTCGTCCTGGGCGTGGACCCGCTGGCCAGGTATCCGGTGACCGAGCTGAAGCTGGTACCGGATGCGATCCTCGCCCTGTACACGGACGGGCTGGTGGAGCGGCCGGGCACCGACATCGACGACGGCATCGCGGCGCTGGCGGCGGCGCTGGCCGAGGCCTCGGCGGCGCCGGGGCGGCGCGGCTCCCGTACCCTCACCGGGGTGGCCGACCGGCTGACCGCCATGGCCCGGCACGCCACGGACCGCCCGGACGACGTGGCACTGCTGCTCGCCACCCGCCGTCCGGGGCCCGCGGGCCGGGGGTGACCGGGGCACAACGGGGTATCGGTCCGGTTACCCCGGGGGACGCTCTCGCCTCGCGGGGCCCGGCAGTGTAGACATGGGCTCATGGTCCGTCAGCCCGGCCGGTCCGACACTCGGCCGTCCCGATCCGGGACTCCGCGCGCGCCGCTCGCCCAGCGGGAGCCGAGCGGGCCGGGGCGTCTCCGGTCCGGACGGCTGTGGTCGGCGCTGAGCGGACGCAGCGTGGCCGGACAGGTCTTCGTGCTGCAGGTGGCGATCGTGCTGCTGCTGATCGTGTCTGCGGTGCTGGCGCTGGTCCTCCAGGTGCGGCACGACAGCAGCATGGAGGCCCGCAACCGGTCCCTGGCCGTCGCCCAGACCTTCGCCGACGCCCCCGGTACGGCGGCGGCGCTGCGGCTGCCCGATCCGACGACGGTGCTCCAGCCGCGGGCGGAGGCGGCCCGCAAGTCGACGGGCGTGGACTTCATCGTCGTCATGAACACCGAAGGGATCCGGTACACGCATCCCAAGCCGGACCGCATCGGCAAGAAGTTCGTGGGGAACATCGGGCCCGCGCTGGCCGGCGGAACCGTCTCCGAGGAGGTGCACGGCACGATCGGGGAGCTGGTGCAGGCCGTGGTCCCGGTCCGGGACGCGAACGGCACGGTGGTGGGACTGGTGTCGGCCGGCATCACCACCGCGCACGTGGGCGGCACCGCCGACCAGCAGCTGCCGCTCCTGCTGACCGCCGCCGCCGCGGCACTGGCCCTGGCGACGGCGGGCACCGCGCTGGTCAGCCGGCGGCTGCTGCGCCAGACGCACGGTCTCGGCCCGGACGAGATGACCCGGATGTACGAGCACCACGACGCGGTGCTGCACTCGGTGCGGGAGGGGGTCCTGATCGTCGGCGGCGACGGCCGGCTGATGCTCGCCAACGACGAGGCGCAGCGCCTGCTGGACCTGCCGGCGGACGCCGAGCGCCGCCGGGTCCTGGACCTCGGCCTGGACGCGCGGACGGCGACGCTGATCGCCTCCGGACGGGTCGCCACCGACGAGGTGCACCGGGTAAAGGACCGGCTGCTGGCCGTCAACCAGCGCCCCATCGAGGTGCGCGGCGGCCCGCCCGGCAGCGTCGTCACCCTGCGCGACTCCACCGAGCTGCGCGCCCTCTCCGGCCGCGCCGAGGTGGCCCGCGAGCGCCTGAACATGCTGTACGACGCCGGGGTGGGCATCGGTACCAGCCTGGACGTCACCCGCACCGCCGAGGAACTCGCGGAGCTGGCCGTGCCGCGGTTCGCGGACTACGTCTCCGTCGACCTGTACGAGGCGGTCCTCAAGGGCGAGGAGCCCAAACCCGGGGACGCGCTGCGCCGGGTGGCGTGCACCGGCATCCGCAAGGACGCCCCGCTGTACCCGGTCGGCGAGCGGTTCCAGTTCGTGCCGTCCTCGCCGCAGGGCCGCAGCCTGCAGACCGGCGAGTCCGTCGTCGAGCCGCGGCTGCGGGACTCGCCCGGCTGGCGGGCCCAGGACGAGGAGCTGACCGGCAAGATCCTGGAATTCGGCATCCACTCGCTGATCACGGTGCCGCTGCGGGCCGGGAACATGGTGCTGGGCCTCGCCAACTTCTGCCGCTCGGAGAAGCTCGACCCGTTCGACACCGAGGAGCTGGCCCTCGCGGAGGAGCTGGTGGCCCGCGCCGCCGTCTCCATCGACAACGCCCGCCGCTACACGCGCGAGCACAGCATGGCGGTGACCCTGCAGCGCAGTCTGCTGCCGCGCAGGCTGCCCGCGCAGAGTGCCCTGGACATCGCCTACCGCTATCTGCCGGCCCAGTCGGGGGTGGGCGGCGACTGGTTCGACGTGCTGCCGCTGTCCGGGGCCCGGGTGGCGCTGGTGGTCGGGGACGTGGTGGGGCACGGGCTGCACGCGGCGGCGACCATGGGGCGGCTGCGCACCGCCGTGCACAACTTCACGGCGCTGGACCTGCCGCCGGACGAACTGCTGGGTCTGCTGGACGAGCTGGTGGGCCGCATCGACCAGGACGAGACCCCGGCGGACGACGCGGACACCACGGCCACGATCACCGGGGCGACCTGTCTGTACGCGATCTACGACCCGGTGTCGCGGCGCTGCACGGTGGCCCGGGCCGGCCATCCGCCGCCGGCGCTGGTCAGGCCGGACGGCAGCGTGGAGTTCGCGGACGTGCCGGCCGGTCCGCCGCTGGGCCTGGGCGGGCTGCCCTTCGAGACGGCCGAGCTGGAGCTGCCCGCGGGCAGCAGCCTGGTGCTGTACACCGACGGTCTGGTGGAGGACCGGCAGCGGGACATCGACGAGGGGCTGGAACTGCTCGCCGGGGCCCTGGAGTCGGCGGCCGGCGGCACCCCGGAGGAGACGTGCGCGGCCGTCCTGGAGCGGCTGCCGGCCCGCCCCAGCGACGACGTGGCGCTGATCGTCGCCCGGACCCGGGCGCTGGGCGCGGACCGGATCGCCGCGTGGCAGGTGCCGGCGGATCCGGCGGCCGTCTCCGAGGTGCGGGCCAGGGTGACCCGGCAGCTGGCGGAGTGGGACCTGGACGAGCTGTCGTTCACCACCGAGCTGATCCTCAGCGAGCTGGTCACCAACGCCATCCGGCACGGCCGGGCGCCGATCGGGGTACGGCTGCTGCGCGACCGGACGCTGATCTGCGAGGTCTCCGACGGCAGCACCACCTCCCCGCACCTGCGGTACGCGGCGAGCACCGACGAGGGCGGCCGGGGACTCTTCCTGGTCGCGCAGCTGGCCGAGCGGTGGGGCACCCGTTACACGCCCGCCGGGAAGATCATCTGGGCGGAGCAGCCGCTGCCGTGACCCTCAGCCCAGCGCGCGGTCCAGGTTGAAGGCGGCGCTGATGAGGGAGAGGTGGGTGAAGGCCTGCGGGAAGTTGCCCTGTTGCTCGCCGGTGCGGCCGATTTCCTCGGCGTACAGGCCGAGGTGGTTGGCGTAGGTGAGCATCTTCTCGAAGGCGAGCCGGGCCTCGTCCACGCGTCCGGCGCGCACCAGGGCCTCGACGTACCAGAAGGAGCAGATGGAGAAGGTGCCCTCGTCGCCGCGGAGGCCGTCGGGGCTGGCCTGCGGGTCGTAGCGGTAGACGAGGGAGTCGGAGACCAGGTCGTCGGTGAGGGCGTCCAGGGTGGACAGCCACTTGGGGTCGGTCGGGGCGATGAACTTGGCCAGGGGCATCATCAGGAGCGAGGCGTCGAGGACGTCGCCGCCCTCGTGCTGGACGAAGGCGCCGCGCCGCTCGGACCAGCCGCGGTCCATGATCCACCGGTAGACGGTGTCGCGGCACTGCCGCCATCGGGGCAGGTCGGCGGGGAGGCCGCGCCGGTTGGCGAGGCGGATCGCCCGCTCGATGGCGACCCAGCACATCAGGCGCGAGTAGAGGAAGTTCTTGCGGCCCCCGCGCGTCTCCCAGATGCCCTCGTCGGGCTGGTCCCAGTGGTCGCAGACCCAGTCGACGAGGCGGGTGACGTCGTCCCACTGGGCGCTGGAGATGGGCTCGGCCCACTTGTCGTAGAGGTAGATCGAGTCGATGAGGGCGCCGTAGATGTCGAGCTGGAGCTGGCCGGCGGCGTCGTTGCCGACCCGGACCGGGGCGGAGCCGCAGTGGCCCTCCAGGTGGGTGAGCTCGCGTTCGGGCAGGTCGGAGCGGCCGTCGATGCCGTACATGATCTGCAGCGGGCCGGAGGCGAAGCCGTCGCCCGGGCTGATGTAGGTGGTCACGAACTTCATGAAGGCGGCGGCCTCGCTGCTGAAGCCGAGCCGCAGCAGGGCGTAGACGGCGAAGGCGGCGTCGCGGATCCAGACGTAGCGGTAGTCCCAGTTGCGTTCGCCGCCGAACTGCTCGGGGAGGCTGGTGGTGGGCGCGGCGACGATGGCGCCGGTGGGGGCGTAGGTGAGCAGCTTCAGGGTGAGCGCCGAGCGGTGCACCATCTCGCGCCAGCGGCCCCGGTAGCGGGACTGGTGGAGCCAGCGCCGCCAGTAGCAGACGGTGGTCTCGAACTGCTGCTGGGCCTCGGCCCGGGCGCAGCCGCGCGGGGCGATGTCCTCGCCGGCCTGGTCGAGGGCGAAGACGGCGGACTCGCCTTCGGAGAGCTTGAAGTCGGCACAGGCGTCCGGCCCGTCGCTCTCCAGCGCCACCGTGGAGGTGAGCAGCAGGGACTTGGCCGCGGACTCGAACAGCGCGGTGTCACCGAGCGTGCGCAGGGTGTGCGGGTCGGCGCCGTAGTTGAAGCGGGGCGCCACCCGGACCCGGAAGGGCACGGTGCCGCGCACGCACAGCACCCGGCGGATCAGCCGGTGCCGCGCGCTCTCGGTCGACTCGCCCGTCACCGGCATGAAGTCCTGGACCTCGCCGACGCCCTCGTCGGTGTAGAACCGGGTGATCAGCACGTTGGTGTCGGGGAAGTAGAACTGCTTGGTCCGGGCCGGTACGGCGGCGGCCAGGGCGAAGAAACCGCCGCGCTCGGCGTCCAGGACGGCGGCGAACACGCTGGGGGCATCGAAGGACGGGCTGCAGTACCAGTCGATCGTGCCATTGCTGCCGACCAGGGCCACGCTGCGCAGATCGCCGATCAGCCCGTGTTCGGCGATCGGCAGGTAGCGAGGGCTCCCGGGCGCATTCTGGAAGAACGCCTGCTCGGCCATCGTGACGGCCTCCCCGGAACGGATGTACGGTCACCTTACAACCTAAAAGGGGTGAATTCCCTCCCGGGATGCGGGGTGCGGCCGGGCAGGCAATCGTGAGAGTGTGCACCCCGCTCCGTGAAGGAGGGACCATGTCGACCTCAGAACCCGAAGCGTCCCGGCCGTCCGACGACCGCGCCACCCCGGACTCCCTGCTGCACAGCGCCCCCGGCACCGGGGTGGCGCCCGAAGACCTGGTGATGGCGTCGGGCCGGGACGTCACCCCGGCCACGCTGGAATGGGCCAGGAAGAAGATGGAGCGCGAGGGGCCGAACTGCATCGAGCGGCTCCTGCCCTGACACCGGCGGCGGGCGGGGCCGGTGGGGCACGCAACGGCCCAGGCCCGTACCGGATTTCACGCGAAGGTTGCTCGTTCACCCTTTCGAAGCGGGGGCGGCTGCTGACAGACTTCGCAGGGTGCCCGACTTCGAGATGCTCGTCATCGGTTCCGGACCCGGCGGCCAGAAGGCCGCCATCGCCGCCGCCAAGCTCGGCCGCCGGGTCGCCGTCGTGGACAGCCCCGACATGGTCGGCGGCGTGTCCATCCACACCGGGACCATCCCCTCCAAGACCCTGCGCGAGGCGGTCCTCTACCTGACCGGCCTGACCCAGCGCGACCTGTACGGCCAGAGCTACCGGCTGAAGGAGGACATCACCGTCGCCGACCTGACCGCGCGCACCCAGCACGTGGTCAGCCGCGAGGTGGACGTCATCCGCAACCAGCTCTCCCGCAACCACGTCACCCTCTGCTCCGGCACCGGCCGGTTCGTCGACCCGCACACCGTCGCCCTGCGCGAACCGAACGGCAACGAACGGCTGTTGACCGCGGAGCACATCGTCATCGCCACCGGCACCCGGCCGGCCCGCCCGGACAGCGTCGAGTTCGACGGCCGGACCATCATGGACTCGGACAACGTGCTGTCCCTTGAGCGGGTGCCGCGCTCCATGGTCATCGTCGGCGCCGGCGTCATCGGCATGGAGTACGCGAGCATGTTCGCGGCGCTCGGCAGCAAGGTCACCGTGGTCGAGAAGCGCGCGGCCATGCTCGACATGTGCGACGTCGAGATCGTGGAGTCGCTCAAGTACCACCTGCGGGACCTGGCCGTCACCTTCCGGTTCGGGGAGACCGTCGCCGCCGTCGAACGGCATCCGCGCGGCACGCTGACCGTGCTGGAGAGCGGCAAGAAGATACCGGCGGACACGGTGATGTACTCGGCGGGCCGCCAGGGCCTCACCGACGGACTCGACCTCGACAAGGCGGGCCTGTCCGCGGACCGGCGCGGCCGGATCAAGGTGGACGAGCACTTCCGCACCGAGGTGCCGCACATCTACGCCGTCGGCGACGTCATCGGCTTCCCGGCGCTCGCCGCGACCTCGATGGAACAGGGCCGGGTCGCCGCGTACCACGCCTGCGGGGAGCCGGTCGGGCAGATGGACAACCTCCAGCCCATCGGCATCTACACCATTCCGGAGATCAGCTTCGTCGGCCGGACCGAGGACCAACTGACCGGCGACAGCGTGCCGTTCGAGGTCGGGGTGGCCCGCTACCGGGAGCTGGCCCGGGGCCAGATCATCGGCGACTCGCACGGCATGCTCAAGCTCCTGGTCTCTCCCGAGGACCGACGGCTGCTCGGTGTGCACTGCTTCGGAACCGGAGCGACAGAACTGATCCATATCGGTCAGTCGGTGATGGGCTGCGGCGGCACGGTCGACTATCTGGTGGACGCGGTGTTCAACTACCCGACGCTCGCGGAGTCGTACAAGGTTGCGGCCCTGGACGCCACCAACAAGCTGCGGCAGCTCGACCGGCTGGAGGACTGAGGGGCCGGCGGAACCGCTGCTTCCGGCGTGTGAGTTACCGGCCCCAGGTGGCATATGTGATTACCGGTCGGTCAGCTTGAAAGGTCAAAGAGTGCCGCTATAGTCACACCCACACACGCGGTGTGACCGTTCGCCGACTCTGGGCATACGGCCCTCACCACCTTTCTCTTCCGACCGGTCCTTGCCCGAGGCCATCCCTCACCGGGCGCGGGGCGGGTCGTGCACCCCCCACCCGTACCGCCGCGGGTCAGCACTCCCGTGCGCCCTGCACGACCGGAAAGCAGCACAGCCATGAGCAACAACAGGGGCAGAGGGCTCCAGGCCAACGCCCTCGGCACGTTCGACACGGTGGTGATGGCCGTCGCGGGCAGCGCACCGGCGTACTCGCTGGCCGCGACCACCGCGGTGTTGGTCGGGGCGGTGGGGCTGGCCAGTCCGGCCGCGTTGCTGTGGTGTGCGATACCGATGCTGGGCATCGCGCTCGCCTTCAGCTACCTGGGCCGGATCGACGTGAACGCGGGCGCGAGCTACTCCTGGGTGGGCCGCACCCTGCACCCGTTCCTCGGCTTCGTCAGCGGCTGGGCGCTGGTGGTGTCCGCGACCATCTTCATGGTGGCCGGCTCGCTGCCCGCCGGGTCGATGACGCTGTCCCTGTTCGACGCGGACCTCGCCGACAACGTGGCGCTGTCCACCGTGGTCGGCGCCGCCTGGTTCCTGGTCATGCTGGCGGTGGTGCTCGGCGGCGCCCGCCTCACCGTGCGCGCCCAGCTGCTGATGTCCGGCATCGAGCTGGCGATCCTGCTGCTCTTCGCGGTGCTGGCCCTCTTCCACACCGGCAACGCCCGCGCCTTCGACTGGTCCTGGCTCGGCTTCTCGCACTTCGACGGCGTATCCGGCTTCGCCTCGGGCGCGTTGATCGCCGCGTTCTACTACTGGGGCTGGGACGTCACCAGCAACCTCAGCGAGGAGACCCGCAACTCCCGCCGCACCACCGGCCTCGCGGGTCTGATCGGCGTCGGCATCGTCTTCGCCCTGTTCGAGGTGTTCACCATCGCCGTGAACGTGATCCTGTCCTCGGACCAGATCGCGGCGAACGACGCCGACGTGCTGGGCGCGCTGGGCGACGTGATCGCGCCGGGCTGGGGCGGCAAGCTGCTCATCGTCGCCGTGATGCTGTCGACCATCGCCACCCTGGAGACGACCCTCATCCAGGTGACCCGCTCGCTCTTCGCGATGGGCCGCGACCGGACGATGCCGACCGCGCTCGGCAAGGTGCACCGCACCTGGAACACCCCGCACGTCGCGATCGGCGTGGTCGGCGCGGTCGCGCTGACCCTGTTCATCGCCTCCAACGCGCTGGGCTCGGTGGGCGAGATCCTCTCCGACGCCATCTCGGCGATCGGCCTCCAGATCGCCGTCTACTACGGCCTCGCCGGCCTCGCGGTCGTCGTCGCCTACCGCAAGATGCTCTTCAGGTCGGCCGGCAACTTCCTGCTCGGCGGGCTGTGGCCGCTGTGCGGCGCGGTGTTCATGTTCTGGATCTTCGTCGAGTCGCTGGGCGAGCTGAGCACCGCGGCGATCACGATCGGCATCGGCGGTCTCGCCATCGGCCTGGTCCCGATGCTCTGGTACTGGCGGCAGGGCAGCGACTACTACCGGCCGGCCAAGCTGGACGCCACCCGCACGGTCGAGGCCGACTACGTCCCCGACGACCATGTCACCGTGCACGCCCAGGCTTACGAAGGCCTCCCCACCGACTTCTGAGGTACGAGTCCGATGGCGCGCGAACGTTTCGCCCCCGACTTCGACCCGGACTGCGGGGACGAATCCCTCACCTCGGCCCGTCATGACATCGTCATCGGCCGCTGGCAGGGCCTCCGGGAACTGCTCCGGGCCACCGGCCCGGACTGGCTGGTCCGGGGACACCGGGTACGGCTGCTGGCACAGGCCTGCGCGGGCAACTCGACGGCCGAGTCCTGGCTGGCCGCCGAGCCGCACGGCGCCGACTCACTGGTGCTCCGGGCGGCGACCGAGACGGCCCGGGCGTTCACCCTGGCCATCTCGGCGGGCCGGGGTGTCCCGATCGACCGGGCCAGGATCGACAGCGCCGTCCTGGCCTGCCTGGCCGCCGCCGACGCCTACCCGCAGGACCCCACGCCCTGGGTCTCCCTGATCTCGGTGGCCCGGCTGTATCCGACCGGGGTGCGCCGGCAGGAACTCGCCCGCTGGTGGGACGAGTTGCACCGGCGCGACCCGTACAACGTGGAGGGCCACCTCCAGGTGCTCCACTACTACTCCGCGCGCTGGCACGGCACGCACGGCCTGATGTACGACTTCGCCCGGGACGCGGCCGGGGTCGCCCCGCCCGGCTGCCCGCTGCCGATCCTGGTGCAGTACGCCCGCGTCGAGGAGTTCCGGTACGCCCTCGACTCGGCGGCCGGACAGCAGAACCCGGTCGCGCTCAGCCAGCACTGGAAGCACGACGGCGCGGTCAGCGACGTACGGCGCACCTGGGAGCGGTGGGTCGCCCAGCGCGGCGAGGGCCCGGTCGCCCCGGGCGAGCTGCGCGACCTCAACCACCTGACGCACGCGGCCTGTCAGGCGGGCGTCACGGACCTCGCGGTGGAGCTGCTGCGGCTCCAGGGGCGGCGGGCGACCCGCACGCCGTGGTCGTACACCGGGGACGCGGAGAAGCAGATCGTGAAGTGGCGGGCGGATCTGAAGATGCGTGGGTGATACGCCGGATGCCGACCGCGCCGCCGTCGTGGCTTGTCGCGCAGTTCCTCCCCCAGCCTTCGGCCGGGGGGACCCCCAGCGCCCCTTCGGGGGCGCGCTGATCAGCCCTCGGTTTGTTCGGCGAGGCCCGCCGTCCACTTCTCCTCGATGCGGCCCGCCTTCCAGATCAGCAGGGCGATGGCCCAGGTGGCGAAGAAGAGGCCGACGATGACGAAGCCGACGGTGTTGAGGTCGAGGCCGGCGACCCAGTCCCAGAAGACGCCGTGCAGGTCCATCTTGTCGGCGAGGAGGCCGAGAAGCTCGACCGTGCCGATGATGAGGGCGACGGCGACGGACAGGCCGGTGATGGTGAGGTTGTAGTAGACCTTGCGGACCGGCTTGGAGAACGCCCACTCGTAGGCGAAGTTCATGAACGAGCCGTCGATGGTGTCCAGGAGGGACATGCCGGCCGCGAAGAGCACCGGCAGGGTGAGGATGGCGTACCAGGGCAGGCCGGAGGCGGCGCCGGAGCCGGCCAGGACCAGCAGCGCGATCTCGGTGGCGGTGTCGAAGCCGAGGCCGAACAGCAGGCCCAGCGGATACATCTGCCAGGGCTTGCGGATCGAGCCGGTGACCCGGCCGAGGAAGCGGTTCATGAAGCCGCGGTTGTTGAGCTGGGTCTCCAGGGCGGCCTCGTCGTAGGCCCCGGAGCGCATCTGCCGGAAGACCTTCCAGATGCCGGCCAGGATGACGAGGTTGATGCCGGCGATCAGGTAGAGGAAGGTGCCGGAGACGGTCGTACCGATCAGGCCGGTGACGTCGTGCAGGTGCGAGTTGTCGTCCTGGACCGGTCCGGCCAGGGTCTTCATGCCGAGCGAGAGCAGCAGGGCGAGGCCGAAGACGATGCTGGAGTGGCCGAGGGAGAACCAGAAGCCGACCGACAGCGGGCGCTGCCCCTCCCCCATCAGCTTGCGGGTGGTGTTGTCGATGGCCGCGATGTGGTCGGCGTCGAAGGCGTGCCGCATGCCCAGCGTGTACGCCGTCACACCGATGCCGATCCCGAAGGACTCGGTCCCGACGCTGAAGTGCTGCGGGGCGATGATCCCGACCAGGGTGCCCCAGCCGATGACGTGCAGGGCGAGCACGAAGCCGGCCATCCCGCCGACCCTGATCCACTCCTGCCGGGTCATGGAGCTCCGGACACGGCGCCAGGCCGAGCGCTTGGTCTCGGCCTGGGCGGGGAGGGACGGAGCGGAACCAGGGGCGGCCGTCATCGGGAGGTGACATCCTTCGGTCGAGCGATGGGCAGCTGCCTAGGGCAGCCTTGTGCCATCCTCCCGTACTTGCACATCGTTCGCAGCAACGCCCGCGACAGGGCTTCACCAAGAGAACGTCATGGAAGGGTAAAGGCCGGTCAGGCCGACAGCAGGCCGCTCCCCAGCCAGTCCTTGGCGTTCTTCACGCCGGGCAGGGCGAAGAAGTAGCCGCCTCCGGTCGGGGATATGTAGTCGACGAGCGGCTCGTCGATGAGCCGGGTCTGGGTGGCCTCGAACTGGCGCCGGACGTCCTGCTGGTAGCAGCAGAAGGCCAGGCCCATGTCGAGGTTGCCGACGCCGTCGATCCCCCGGTCGTAGTTGTAGCCGCGGCGCAGGATGCGGGAGCTGTCGGTCTTCGCGGTGCGCGGGTTGGCGAGCCGGATGTGGGCGTCCAGCGGGATGGCGCTGCCCTTCGGGTCCTTGGCGTAGTTCGGGATGTCGGTCTCCTTGGCGCCGTCCAGCGGGGCGCCGGTGTCCTTGCGGCGGCCGAACATCAGCTCCTGCTCGCTGAGCGAGACCCGGTCCCAGAACTCGACGAGCATCCGGATGATCCGGATCACCTGGTAGCTGCCGCCCGCCGTCCAGGCCGGCTCGCCCTGCCCCTCGCCGACCCAGATCAGCCGGTCGGTCTCCCGGGCCGAGTTCACGTCCGGGTTGGCGATGCCGTCCTTGAAGCCGAGCAGGTTGCGCTGGGCGCCGGTGGGCCGCGGGGCGTTCTGGAAACCGTCGATCCGCCACTTGATCTGCATGGCGCCGCGGGTGTGCTTGGCGATGTCCCGCAGTGCGTGCAGGACGGTGTCGGTGCTGTCGGCGCAGATCTGCAGCGAGAGGTCGCCGTGGCACTCGGCGGCCTTCAGGTTGTCGTTCGGGAAGGTCCGCATCGGGGTCAGCCGGGCGGGCTTCGCCTTCGCGAGGCCGTAGCGGTCGTCGAAGAGGGAGGCGCCGACGCCGACGGTGACGGTGAGCGCGTCGGAGGGGACCTCGGGGCCGAGGATGCCGTTGTCGGCGGGCGGGGCGCCGACGCCGAGGTCCTCGGGGGTGCCGCCGGAGGTGAGGAAGCGGGCCCGTGCGGTGATCGTCTTCAGCAGGTCGGCGAGCTCCTGCCGGCTGTCGGCGATGACGTCGAGGGAGACGAAGGTGGCGGCGGCCGGGGCCGGGGTGAGGATGCCGGCCTGGTAGATGCCGTGGAAGGGGACCTTCGCGGTACCGCTCGCGTCGGCGGCCTGGGCCTCGGCGGTGCCGCCGGCCTGGCTCAGCGCGAAGCCGCCGCCGGCCAGCACCGCGCCCGCGGCGCCGGCGCCCAGCGCCGTCCGCACGAAGGAGCGGCGGCCCGTGCCCATGGGGCAGGACGGGGTGTCGGCAGCGGACATCGGAGGGTTCCCTTCGTCGTACGGGTGCGGGTGCGGTGCGGGGTTCATCAGGCGGACTTCCTGATCTCCAGGAGGTCCGGCACGGGGGCGAGGTCTTCCAGGAGCTGTCCGGTGGCGCCGGCGATCCGCTGCCGGGTGACGGTGTCGAGCTGCTCGACCGGGGTCCAGCTCGCGCCCCGGTGCTCGGCGTCCAGGAGCTTCTGGAGGCGGGCGATGTCCGCGTCGACGGCC
This sequence comes from Streptomyces sp. NPDC048291, assembly GCF_043201715.1. Classification (NCBI taxonomy): domain Bacteria; kingdom Bacillati; phylum Actinomycetota; class Actinomycetes; order Kitasatosporales; family Streptomycetaceae; genus Streptomyces; species Streptomyces sp. NPDC048291. The sequence continues at coordinate 195,984 of NZ_JBICZC010000012.1, read as the reverse complement.
GGCAGCAGCCTGGGCGCCCGGGTGGTCAGCAGCGGTCGCAGCACGGTGAGCAGCTCGCGGGTGCCGGCCAGGTTGGCGTCCGCGGTGGCGAGGTTGGTGCCGCTGCCCTCGTCGGTGTCGGCGGTCAGCTCGAACTGGAGGGTGTTCTCCAGGATCTCGTGGGCGCGCAGCGGCAGGTCGCCCGGATCGAAGTCCTGGGCGGGGAACGCCTCCTGGAGCCCGGCCGCCGCGTCGGCGAGCGCCTGGACCGGAGCCTTCAGCTGTCCGGCGGTCTGCGCGTGCCACAGCCCGTACTCGACCCGGTGGAACCCGGCGAAGTCCGGGTCGGCGACCCCGCCGGCCAGACCGTCGGCACGCCCGTTGATCTTCTGGTCGAAGTCCTCGAAGGTGCCGTAGGCGGCGCCGAGGGAGGAGTAGGTCAGGTGGGCGGCCAGCCAGTCGGTGCGGGCCTTGGCGAGGTGGTTGCCCGCGATGTCGGCGTCGAGCGTGCGGGTCTGGGCGACGAGGGTGGCCAGCCCCTGCTCGACGTACGCCTTGTAGACCTTGAGCGGCGCCGCGAGGTCGTTCTCGGAGACCGGTACGACCGCCTTGGTGCTGCCCGTGCCGCCGCTGACGGTGACCGACGCGGAGGTGACGGCCTTGCCGCTGGAGGGGACGCAGCGCCAGGCGTAGGTACCGCCGGCGACCGTGGCGACCAGGTCACGGGTGGTGCCGGGGGCCAGGCCCTCGACCTCGCCGTAGACCGCGTTGCTGCTCGGGTCGATCAGGTACACCTCGGCGGTCTTGCTGCCGGTGTTCTGCATCCGGAAGGTCTGCCGGCCCGGCTTCGGCGCGGTGAAGCCCTTGCCGCACTCGGTCTCGGAGACGGCGACGGTCTCGCCGGAAGCCGGCTTGGGCCGGGCGAGGGCGACGACGAGCCCGGCGACCACGGCCGGCACGGCGACCACGGCGACGGGCACCACCCAGGCGGGCCGGCGCCGCGGGTCACGGGCGGGCCGCGGCGCGGGGGTCGCGGCGGCCGGCTTCGGCGCGGCGGCACCCGCTCCGCGCACCCCCCGTACGAACAGGGTCATGACGACCGCGAGATAGCCGACGTACCCGATCACCTGGAGCCAGGTCATCGTCGGCGTGATGTTGAGGACGCCCTGGAGGAGGGTGCTGTACCAGGAGCCCGCGTCGATGTGGGCGCTGAGGTCGAGAGCGTAGGCCGTGTTGCCCGGGAGGACGCCGCCCTCCTGGAGGTCGCGCAGGCCGTAGCCGAGGACGCCGGCCGCGATGACGATCAGAACGGCGCCCGTGCAGGTGAAGAACCTCGTGAGGTTGATCTTCAGGACGCGGCGGTACAGGCCCCAGCAGAGGCCGGCCGCCAGGACCAGGCCGATCCCGGCACCGGTCAGCGGCCCCGCGGACTCGCCGGCCGCCCGGGCGGTGGTCCACAGGAACAGCGCGGTCTCCAGGCCCTCTCGGCCGACCGCGAGGAACGACGTGAGGATCAGTACGCCGGTGCCCATGGCCAGGGCCCCGGTGACCTTCTCCTTGATCTCGCCGGCGAGACTGCGGGCCGAGCGGCGCATCCAGAAGACCATGGCGGTCACGAAGGCGACCGCGATCACACTGAGGGTGCCGCCGAAGGCCTCCTGGGCGGTCGCGGAGAGGGAGGCGGCGGTGAAGGTGAGGACCGCGCCGAAGCTCATCGCCAGGGCTGTCGCGGCGAGGACGCCCGTCCACACCTGCGGCAGCCGGTTCCTGGCCTCGGCCCGCACCAGCGTGGCGACGAGGATCGAGACGATCAGGCCGGCCTCGAGACCTTCCCTCAGCCCGATCAGGAAACTAGGAAACGCGTCGTCCCACATTCGTCGCAGCCCTCCCCGGCAGACCCGTCCCCGCCCTGTGGCTCGAACTTAGTGAAGGCATGCCTTACTCCGCCGACCATGATGACTACACCCGTGTAGTCAGTCGGTCATGAACTGGCAATGGTGCGGTAAAAGCCGGGGCCGGACACGGACGCGCGGCCCCGGGAACACCGTCGGCACGGCAATCGTCTACATTCGGGTAGACCGTCTACAGCTTCGTAGTCACCACTTCAGCACCCGCCCCTGGACCGTCCCGTACCGCACCGAAAGGGCCGTCGCCGGCGTCATGGACCGCAAGAGGACCGCGGAGTTCGCGGGGAGTATCGCGCTGGGGGCCTGGGCGGCGTTCGCGGTGCTGGCCCTGGTCGTGGCGGGCCGGCACGGCGCCCCGCTCGGCCCGGACCGCACGCTGCTGGCCTGGTCACTCGGCCATCGGCCGGACGTGGCGGTGGCCGTGGCCCGGGGGATCACCGCGACCGGCACCGGAGTCGTGCCGTACGCCCTGGCCGTGGCGGCCGGTCTGGTCGCGGGCCGCACCCGGCGGCAGCGGGTGGCCGCCGTGCTGCTCGGCGCGGGCTGCCTCGCCCTGGGCCAGACGGCCCGGCGGGTCGTGCTGGAGCTGGTCGCCCGGCCCCGGCCGCCGCAGGCCGACTGGCAGACATCCGCCTCCGGCTGGTCGTTCCCGTCCGGCCACACCACCACGGCCGCGCTCGCCGCCGGCCTGGTGATCCTCGCCATCTGGACGCGGGCCCCGCACGGCCGTACGGCCTGGTGTGCGGCCTTCGCCTGCTGGGGGCTCGCGGTGGGGGCCACCCGGGTGTTCCTCGGCGTGCACTGGGGCACCGACGTGATCGGCGGCTGGCTGTTCGCGGCCGGGTGGCTCGGGCTCTGCGCATGCCTGGCGGCCCGGTGGGTTCCGGACGCGGGAGCGTCGGACGGCCTGCCGGAGAGACCGGTGGCCGCGCCCTGAGTCAGGACCAGGCGCCCGGTCCGTCCGGACGGTTGTGGCGCTGGTCCACCATCTCCCGGGTCAGGTCCGCCGTCTCGGACTCCGGCAGCCGTTCGAAGCCGTCCTCCGTGATGACCGAGACCAGCGGGAAGATCCGGCGGTTGAGGTCGGGGCCGCCGGTCGCCGAGTCGTCGTCGGCCGCGTCGTACAGCGCCTGGAGCGCGACCAGGGCCGCTTCCCGGCGGGTGAGTCCGGGACGGTACAGCTTCTTCAGGGCGCCCCCGGCGTAGGGCGAGCCGCTGCCCTCGGCGTGGAAGGCGCGCTTCTCGTAGAGGCCGCCGGCGACGTCGAAGCTGAAGATGCGGCCGCGCGCACCCTCCGGGGCCTTCGGGTCGTAGCCGGCGAGCAGCGGGACGACCGCGAGGCCCTGCATGGCCTGGCCGAGGTTCTCGCGGATCATCGTGGCGAGCCGGCGGGCCTTGCCGTCGAGGGTCATGGGGATGCCCTCGATCTTCTCGAAGTGGGTCAGTTCGACCTGGTAGAGCTTGACCATGTCGAGGGCGAGACCGACGGTGCCGGCGAAGGCGACCGCGGTGTGGTCGTCCGCGGGGTGCACCTTCTCCAGGTCGCGCTGGGCGATGAGGTTGCCCATGGTGGCCCGGCGGTCGCCGGCGATCAGCACGCCGTCGCGGTGGGCGAGGGCGAGGACGGTGGTGCCGTGCGGGAAGGCGTCGGGCGCGGCGACCGTGCCGGCGGGCAGCGGGCTGCGGGTGGGCAGCAGTTCCGGCCGGTGGGCGGCGAGGAAGCGGGCGAAGGACGAGGTCCCCGGCGTGAAGAACTCCTCCCCCAGCCGGCCCTCCGTGCCGTTCGCTGTCATACCGGTCCCCCTTCTGTCCGCCGACGACACCGGACTCCTACCTGACACGGGGCGCCGGGAAACACCTGCCCGGTCACAGCGCCCGGCGCCGGACCAGCAACCCGAGCACCAGCAGACCGGGCAGCAGCGGCAGCCACACCGTCAGCAGCCGGTAGCCGAGCACGGCGGAGGCGGCCGCGGCGGCCGGGGTCCCGGAGGCGGTGAGGGCGAGCGCGAGGGCCGCGTCGAGGGAGCCGAAGCCGCCCGGGGTGGGCAGCAGCGCGGCGGCTCCGCTGGCGGCGAGGTAGAGCAGGGCCACCCGGGGCGGGGACAGCGGCAGACCGACCGCCCGGGTCACGGCGAAGAGCACCAGTGCGTGCAGTCCGGCGAAGGCCAGCGAGCCGCCCCAGAGCGCCGCCGCGCGGACCGGTCGGGCGTGCAGGGCCCGGATGTCGGCGGCCACGGCGGCCACCGCACCCCGGCAGCGGGGCCACACCCGGGCCCGGAGCAGCGCCATGCCCAGAACGGCCACGGCGGTGACCGCGAGGAGCGCGGCCCCGGAGACGTGCGGGATCCGCAGCAGTCCCGGGCAGGCGGGGGCGAGCGCGGCGATCAGCACCAGCCGGACCACGGCACCGGAGGCCGCCTTGACCGCGAGGGCCGACGCACCGCGGCCCACCGTGATTCCGCAGCGCATCAGGAACCGCAGGTTCACCGCGCCGGCGCCGAGCCCGGCGGGCAGCACGTGGTTGGCGGCCGACGCGGCGAACTGCGCGGCGACCAGCCGTCCGCCGGGCAGCCGGCGGGTGACCGCGCCCTGCTGGGCGAGCGCGGAGGACGCCCAGGTCCCGGCCGCCGCCACGGCCGCCACCAGCAGCCACCCCTGGTCGGCGCCCGCGAGCCGGACCGCCCCGTGCGTCACGACCGGCCAGTGCCGCCGGACCAGCCAGCCCGCGCCGGCCAGCAGCACCAGGCAGGCGGCGCTCTGCCAGTAGAGCCCCCGGCGGCCCAGGACGGGCGTGGCGTTCACGTTCGGGACCATCGAGGCACCCCCCTGTTCCCCTGCGGCGCGCAGGACCCTCCGTGGACTCAGGGACAAACAGTGACAAATGAACCGGACCTAACGGCGGAGGCAGCGCGGGTACGTCCATAAGTACGGCGGCACTACAACCTGTAAGGTTGTGCCATGGCTGGCACAGGGTCCCGCGGCAGGACGGAGCGGCGCAGCGCCGGAGAGCTGGAGAGCGAGGTCCTGGCGGCCCTGTGGGCGACCGAAGGCCCGTTGACCCCGGCCGAGATCCAGACCGAGATCGGCGGCGGGCTCGCGTACAACACGGTCCACACCATCCTGAAGCGGCTCTACGACAAAGGGCTCGTCCTGCGCGACGCGGACGGCAGGCGCGGCGCCTACCGGCCGGCGAAGAACGCGGCCGAGCTGACCGCCGAGGCCATGCACGAGGCCCTGGACCGGGGCCCGGACCCGATCGCGGCGCTCCAGCAGTTCGTGTCCGGGCTGAGCCCGGAGGAGGAGCGGGCGCTGCGGAACCTGTTCGCCGGAGGCGGCGCATGAGGTTCGACGTCTACACCCCCCTGCTGGTCTCCCTGCTGCTGCCCCTGGTCAGCCCGGTGATCGGCCGCCGGATGGCCCCCGCGCTCGCGGCCCGCGTCCTGGCGTCCGCCGCCGTGCTCACCGCCGCCGCGGCCACCTGGTCGCTGGTCCTGCTGACGACGGCCCTGCTGGGCGACGCCCCGCCGGTGGTCCGGGAGGCCCACGAGGACGGGCGCCCGCTGGCCGACCCGGTGCCCGAGGTGATCGGCGTCGCCGCCTGTCTCGCGCTGGTCGTGGTGGTCTGGCGGGTGCAGCGGGCGGTACGGGCCGAGCGGCGCACCCGGCGGGCGCTGCGGCGGCTGTGCGAGGGGCATCCGCGGGACACCGAGCTGGTGGTGGCGGCCTGCGAGGTGCCGCAGGCGTTCGCGATCCCAGGCCGGCCGGGCCGCATCCTGGTCACCTCGGCGATGCTGGGCGCGCTGGCACCGGCGGAGCGGCGGGTGCTCCTGGCCCACGAGCGGGCCCATCTCCGGCACCGGCACGGCCGCCTGGTTGCGGCGGTGACGCTCGCCGCCGCCGCGAACCCGCTGCTCGGCCCGGTCCGTTCCGCCGTGACGTTCCTGGTGGAGCGGTGGGCGGACGAGCAGGCGGCGACCGAGGTCGGGGACCGCGGGACCACCGCCCGGGCACTGGCCCGCGCGGCCCTCAGCGCGGGCCGCGCCAGCCGACCGGCCTGCGCCCTCAACTTCACGGACCGCGCGGTCACCCGCCGGATCGCGGCCCTGCAGACGACCCCACCCCCGTATCTCTGGCCGGCCGCGGCGGCCGTCCTCGCCCTGGGCGCCCTGGCGGCCCTCTTCGCCGCGGACGCGACAACCGACCTGGTACAGCTCCTTTTCAACGCCCTCACGTGACGTCTTTCAGGGGCGCGGGGAACAGCGCGATCAGCCACGACGAGACCCGCACCCGACAACGGTCGGTCGTCCGCGCCACCGTCGTGGCCTGTCGCGCAGTTCCCCGCGCCCCTGAAAGAACAGCTCAGGCCGGTCGAGTGGGTGCCCGGTGCGGCGGCTGCGCCGGTGTCGTTCCCGGCCTGACGGGCGGCACCGCCCGAACGGCCGGGCTGTCCGTGCCGACCGTCACCGGCTCTCCGTGGTGGTGCACGGTGAGCGGAGGCCCGTCGAGCAGGGTGTACGTCGCCTTGTCGGCGCCGATCTCCACCCGGAGCCTGCTGTCGCGCAGTTGGAGGCTGAAGGCGAGCCGGCGCAGCCGCTCCGGCAGCCGGGGGGCGAACCTGGCCCCGTCGTCGTAGTGGCGCAGCCCCCCGAAGCCGGCCACCAGGGCCATCCAGGTGCCGGCGAGGGAGGCGATGTGCAGTCCGTCGCGGGTGTTGTGCTCCAGGTCGTCGAGGTCCATCAGAGCGGCCTCGGCCGTGTAGGCGTGGGCGAGGGTCAGGTGCCCGGCCTGGGCGGCGACGACGGCCTGGCAGCAGGCGGAGAGCGAGGAGTCGCGGACGGTGAGCGGCTCGTAGTAGGCGAAGTTGCGGGCGATGTGCTCCTCGTCGAAGTACGCCTCGCAGGTGTACATCGCCAGCACCAGGTCGGCCTGTTTGACGACCTGTTTGCGGTAGAGGTCGAAGTACGGGAAGTTCAGCAGCAGCGGGTACTGCTCGGGGCGGGTGTTCTCGAAGTCCCAGCGCTGGTAGCGGGTGAACCCGGCGTGCTGTTCGTGGACGCCGAGCTCGTGGTTGTAGGGGATGTGCACGGACTCGGCGGCGTCCCGCCAGGCGGCGCTCTCCTCCGCGTCGACGGCGAGCCGGGCGGCCTCGCGCGGGTGGCGTTCGACGGCGTCGGCGGCGGCCAGCAGGTTCGCCCGGGCCATCAGGTTGGTGTACGTGTTGTCGTCGGCGACCGCGCTGTACTCGTCGGGGCCGGTGACGCCGTCGATGTGGAAGGCGCCGCGGCTGTCGTGGTGGCCGAGCGAGCGCCACAGCCGGGCGGTCTCCACGAGCAGTTCGACGCCGGTGTCCCGCTCGAAGTCGGTGTCGCCGGTGGCGGCGACGTAGCGGACCACGGCGTCGGCGACGTCGGCGTTGACGTGGAAGGCGGCGGTGCCGGCCGGCCAGTAGGCGGAGCCCTCCGGTCCCGCGATGGTCCGCCAGGGGAACGCGGCCCCGTCCAGGCCCAGTTGGGCGGCGCGTTCGCGGGCCGCCGGCAGGGTGTTGTGGCGCCAGCGCAGCGCCTCGGCGACGGCCCCGGGAGCGGTGTGGGTGAGGACGGGCAGCACGAACATCTCGGTGTCCCAGAAGGCGTGCCCGTCGTACCCGGAGCCGGTGAGGCCCTTCGCGGGTATCGCCCGCTGTTCGGCGCGGGCCCCGGCCTGCAGCACGTGGAAGAGGGCGAAGCGGACGGCCTGCTGGATCTCCTCGTCGCCGTCCACCTCCACGTCGGCGCGGGACCAGAAGTCGTCGAGGTAGTCGCGCTGTTCGTCGGCGAGTCCCTGCCAGCCCTCGTGGGCGGCGGCGGCGAGGGCCGCGTCCACCTGGTCGGCCATGGCGGGCAGCGAGCGCACCCCGGACCAGCCGTGCGCGACGAACTTCTCCACGCGCAGCCGCTGCCCGGGCTCCAGAACGGAGGTGACGGTCAGCCGGGCCACGTCCACGCCGCTCTCGGCGCGCGCCGAGGTCCGTTCGGGACCGGAGACGGTGTGGTCGGCGGCGACCGCGACCCGCAGGCCGCTGCGCCGGGTGCGGTGCACGAGGCGCAGCCGCTGCCCGGAGGCGAAGTCGTCCTCCTGCTCCAGCGGGGACTGCAGCGCGAGCGCCGCGCGGGGATCGCCGTTCGCCTCCGGGAGCTGCTCGTTGGCGACCAGTTCCGACTGGACGACGATCCGGCAGCGGCGGTCGACGGCCTCCACCTCGTAGGCCACGGCGGCGATCGCCCGCTGGGTCAGGGACACCAGCCGGGTCGAGCGCACCCGCACGGTGGACCCGGCCGGCGAGGTCCACTCGCAGGTCCGCTCCAGGACGCCCCGGCGCAGGTCGAGGACCCGCTCGTGGGCGACGAGCCGGCCGTAGCGCAGGTCGAAGGGTTCGTCGTCGACCAGCAGCCGCAGGATCTTGCCGTTGGTGACGTTGATGACGGTCTGCCCGGACTCCGGGTAGCCGTAGCCGGCCTCGGCGTACGGCAGCGGGTGCACCTCGTGCACGCCGTTGAGGTAGCTGCCCGGCAGGCCGTGCGGTTCGCCCTCGTCGAGGTTGCCGCGCCAGCCGACATGCCCGTTGGACAGCGCGAAGACCGACTCGCTCTGTGCGAGCACGTCCAGGTTGAGCGTGGTCTCGCGGACCGTCCAGGGTTCCACGGCGTACGACCGTTGGGTGATCACTCCTTGCCTCCCAGCTCGGCGAGGTCCTTCACGACCGTGTCCGCGCCGTGTGCGTACAGGGCGTCCGTCTGACCGACGCGGTCCACGCCGACGACGTACCCGAACCGGCCCGCCCGGCCCGCGTCCATCCCGGCGAGGGCGTCCTCGAAGACCGCGGCGGCGGCCGGTTCGACGCCGAGGTCGCGGGCGGCGGCCAGGAAGGTGTCGGGGTGCGGCTTGCCGGGCAGCCCGCGCTCGGCCGCCACGACTCCGTCGATGCGGACGTCGAAGAAGTGCTCGGCGCCGATCGAGCGCAGCACGTCACGGCAGTTGGCGCTGGAGGAGACGATCGCGGTGCGCAGCCCCTGGGCGCGGACCGCCTCCAGGTAGCGCAGGGTGCCGTCGTAGGCCTCGACGCCCTGGGTGCGGATCTTCTCCAGCAGCAGTTCGTTCTTGCGGTTGCCGAGGCCGTGCACGGTCGGGGCGTCCGGCGGATCGTCCGGGGTCCCTTCGGGCAGGTGGATACCGCGGGAGTCGAGGAAGGCGCGGACCCCGTCGGCGCGGGGGCGTCCGTCGACGTACTCGTCGTAGTCGGCGACCGCGTCGAAGGGCCGCTGTCCGTCGTGGCCGCGCAGGAAGGCGTCGAAGGTCTCCTTCCAGGCCGCCGCGTGCACGACGGCCGTCCTGGTGACGACCCCGTCGAGATCGAAGAGACAGGCCTGGATGGTGTCGGGCAGACCGAGTGCAGTCATGTCCCGCATCTTCCCCACCGGACGGCTTCGAGGGGGTGGCGCCCGCCACATTCCGGGCCCGGTGTCACACTTTTTGCGTGCCGCTGACTTTCGACGACCTCCTCGACCGCGCCCGTTCACTCGCCGGACGGGCCCCGCGCGCCGTCCTCGGCATCGCGGGCAGCCCCGGCGCCGGCAAGACCACCCTCGCCGAACACCTGGTGCGGAAGCTGAACGGCGCCGGTGAGCCGTGGGCCGCGCATGTGCCGATGGACGGATTCCACCTGGCCGACGTCGAGTTGGACCGCCTCGGGCTGCGGGACCGCAAGGGCGCGCCCGCGACCTTCGACGCGGCCGGGTACGCGGCGCTGCTGCGGCGGCTGCGCGAGGAGAGGGACGTCGTGGTGTACGCGCCGGGTTTCGAGCGGGTGCTGGAGCAGCCGATCGCGGGCGCGATCCCCGTCCCGCCGACGGCCCGGCTGGTGGTGACGGAGGGCAACTACCTGTTGCTGGCGGACGGTTCGTGGGCACGGGTGCGCCCGGCCCTGGACGAGGTGTGGTTCTGCGAGATCGACGAGGCGGAGCGGGTACGGCGGCTGGTCGCCCGGCACGAGCGGTTCGGCAAGGGCCACGAGCAGGCCGTGGCCTGGGTGGCGGGCACCGACCAGCTCAACGCCGACCTGGTCGCCGCCACCCGGGACCGGGCGGACCTGGTGGTCCCGGAGACGGCGCTGCGCGCGCCCTACGACGCGGGCAGCGGTCGCTGAACTGAGCGCTCCACCGGCCGTGCCGCGATCTGCCGTCTGCCGACCGCGGCGCCGTCGTGGCTGGTCGCGCAGTTCCCCGCCTCCCTTCGGGGCGCTGCCGAAGCCCTCAGCAGGCGGCGAGCGTCAGCTCGGGCACGCCGTGGGCGTCCTCGGCCCCGATGACCGCCGTGAACGCCTCCGTGCGCACAGTCAGGTCCCCCTCGAACGTCGGCTTGAACTCACCGCCGGGCCCGTACCGCACGGCGAACACGTGCAGGTGCTCCGGTGCGCCCGGCGCCGGTTCGGCCTCGTAGGCCGTCGAGGTGACCAGGTGGCGCCAGCCCTCGTCCGGGTTGCCGTACCCGCGCGGGTCGGCGGCGAGGGCGAACGCGGCCTGCTCCTGGGTGAGTTCGGCGCGCGCGTCGAAGTGGTCCGCGCCCTGCCCGGCGGGGTGCGTCAGGCGCAGGGTGCCCGCCGCGGCGACCTCGCCCTCGGCGACCCGCCGCACCCGGTCGCCGTCGTCCGCCGCGTAGGGCAGCCCGGCCAGCAGGTACGGCGTCCCGCCGAGCCGCTCCACGGCCACCGTCACCCACAGCCGGGTGCCGTCCGTGACGTACAGCGAGCGCACGTGGCGCAGCACGTGGTCGCGGCCCACCACCGGCTTGCCGACCAGCTTGGCGGCCAGGCCGTCGGCGTGGACGTCGCGGACCCGGACCTCGCCCATCGGCCGGCAGTACAGGAAGCCGTCCAGGACCGGGCCGAAGCCGTGCTGCCGGTTCACGGCCGCCGGGAGGTGGTAGGTGCCGCCGGCCTCGATCAGGGACGGGGTCATGCGGCTGTCGAAGGCCACCGAGACGTCGCCCGCGCGGAGTTGGTGGCGGGCCGGGGCCGTCGACGGGTCGCGGTGCCAGGGGGTGGTGTCCTGGATCTGCCAGACCAGCATCCACGCGAAGTGCCCGTCGACGCCGCCGTCCGGCTTGACGGCGTGCCGGCCCCAGTTGGTGTCGCCCCGGTAGCGGCCCAGGTCGGAGCCGATCCGGGCGCCGAAGTAGCGCAGCCCGAGGACGGATTCGAAGCCGGAGTGCTGTTCGCTGTAGCGGGGGCCGCCGTTGTCGAAGCCGCCGCTCGGCAGGCGGGCGTCGAGGTAGCGGGCGAGCGCGTCGCCGTCCTCGGCGAACATCTCCGCGCCGCTGATCCGGTGGGCCTGGGCCAGGAAGGACAGTGAGATCGGGCCGTAGTTGTTGTCGTAGGCGCCGCCGTGCTCGGGCGGCAGCAGCGCGCCCCGGTCGAGGACGCGGTGGGCGCGGATCCGGTCGGTGTACAGGGCGAGGGCCCGCTCGCGGACCGGCTCGGCCTCCTCGGGCGGGAGGTGCCGTGCCAGCATCAGCCCGCCGACCACGCAGCCGATGGCCTGGTTGCCGGCCTCCTGCGGGTTGAAGAAGGTGGCCTCGGTCAGCCAGCGCCAGTAACCGCGGCCCACGTCGAGCAGTTCGGCGCGCTGTCCGTCGTCGACCAGGCCGTCCGCGAGGTCCAGGACGTTCACGGCCTGGAGCAGCGCCCAGACCGTGCTGGGCCAGTCCCCGATCGGGTGCGCGCCCGCCGCGAGGACGTAACGGGCGTACGGGAGGCCCGAGTTGCGGACGGTGAGGTTCGGGTAGCCGGGGTTGTCCCCGGTGTAGATGCGCTCGCGCAGATGGAAGGCGAGGCTGCGGCGCACAGCCTCCGGCAGCCGCGGGTCCTTGGACCGCTGCCAGGCCAGGGCCAGCAGGGAGGTGACGCCGAGGGAGGTGTCGCCGATGTCGTCGTCCGCGTCGGGGTGTTCGAGGTTGCCCTCGGGGGTGAGGCGGGCCAGGGCCTGTTCGACGACGTCGGCGAGGACCGCGTCGTACGCCTCGGGGGTGGACGGCAGGTCGTGCAGCGGGCCGAGTTGGCGCGGCAGGTGCATCGGAGGAGGTCAGCCCTTCATGCCGGAGGTGGCCATGGTGTGTTCCGTCGGGGTCAGGCGACAGGCGGGGAACGGCGGGCGCGCAGTGCGACGGTCAGTGTCTGGGGGCCGTGTCCACCGAGGTAGACCCGGTTCCCGGTCGTCGCGTCGGTGCCGCCCACCACGGTGTGGTCCTGCCCCGGGTCGTACCGTAGTACGTCGCTCCGGTCCGGTCCGGCGAGCGGTTCGCCGGCCTCGACGTGGGCCTCGACCCGGATCTCGTCGGCGCCGACCCGGTAGGTCGCCGGCCCGGTGGTCAGGCACCAGCGGCCGTCACCGATCGGTGCGGCGCCCTCGGTCACGCCCCCCGGCCGGAAAGTCAGTTCGAGGGCCCAGGGCACCCGTGGTCCGCTGATGTCGATCCGCAGGTCGGCGCCGTCGTCCCGCAGCTCCGCTTCGACGCGGGTCGTCTGGGAGACCTCGTCCCGGGGCCGGTCCGGGAAGGCCATGGCGGCCGAGAAGCGGCCCTCGTCCGCCATGCGGTAGGCGCCGTGGTCCCGTCGCAGGTCCGGCGGGAGCGGCTGGTAGTAGGCGGCCGTCAGGGTCTGGGTGAGCCGGTACCGGTGGTCGGCGAGCTGCTCCATGCCGGCGGCGCGGAACGGGCCCAGGTCGAAGAATCCCCGGGAGAGCCGGACCGATTCGAGGACGGCGTCGCCGGCGAACAGCCGCAGGAAGGTGGGGTTGCAGGCCAGGCCCGAGCGGATGCGCCGGTGTTCGGGCACGTCCGAGCCGCCGTACAGGACGCTGTGCGCGGTGGCGGAGGCATGCGAGGCGAGGCGGGCCGTGGTGAGGTACCGGGCGCGGGGCAGGGGTTCCGGCGCCGGTGCCGGCAGCGCGCGGCACAGGTCGGGGGTGAGGAGGGTCTGCGCGAGCAGGTCGGGGTCGTCGATGCCGCCCGCCGCGGCCAGCCGCGCCGCCCGGCCGAGGTCGCCCCGGCCGGTGCGGATCGCGAGCAGCCGGTAGTGCGGCAGGTAGGGCGCCAGCGGGAACGGGTGGCGCTGGTCCTGGCGGCGCGAGTGGACGGTCTCCACCGTGCCGTCCGGCCTGATGAGGTCCAGGGTCGCGGTGAGGTTGCGCTCGACGGCGTCCCGCAGGTCGGTGCGGCCGAGGACGTCGGCCAGGAGCAGCAGCGACGGGTTGGTCACGTGGGACGCGTAGACGGCGCTGCGCTCCGAGTAGAGGCCCTCCGCGTCGATGTCGACGCCCTCCGCGAGCCACGCGTCGACGCGGGCGGGCAGCCTGTCGTCCGGGAAGGACCGGTGCAGCCGGGCCAGCGCCGCGCACAGCTCCCAGCGGTGGTTCGGGGTGTGCACCCCGCCGGTGAGGAGAGGGGCGGTGGCGGCGCCGGCGATCTCGGCGAGCGCGGCCGTGACGTCCCGCAGTTCCGGTCCCGCGCCCGTGGCGAGGACGTGCGCGTCGCAGACGTCGTTGACGGTGAAGGCGGAGTCCGGCGGTGACTGCACGTTGTCGCCGCCGGCGAAGAGGCCGGTGGGCGTCTGCGCGGCCCGCAGGGCGCGGAGGTGGGTCAGCGCGGCGGCGACGGCCTGCCCGCTGCCGTGCAGTGCCGACTCCGGGGAACGGTAGGCCGCGACCAGCGTCTTCACCCGGCGGGCCAGCTCGCGGTGGGTCACCCCGACGGCTTCTTCGTCGGGGCGGGCCGCGAGCGGGGCGGCCGACCGGTCGGCCGCCCCGGCCGCCGCGCGGACGAACTCGTGGTCGAGCGGGGTGGGCACGGTCAGTCCTTCAGTCCGGCGTTGATGTCGGCGCTCATGACGTACCGCTGGAACACCAGGAAGACGAGGATCAGCGGAATCATGGAGATGACCGATCCGCCCAGCAGCACCGACCAGTTGATGTTCTGCGCCCCGACGAGGCTCTGGATGCCGATCTGCACGGTGAACTTGTTGGGGTCGTTGAGCATCAGCAGCGGCCAGATGTAGTCGTTCCACCGCCACTGGAAGGACAGGATGGCGAGGGTCAGCATGATGGGCCGGGAGATCGGCACCATGATCCGCAGGAAGATCGACAGTTCGCGCGCGCCGTCGATGCGGGCGGCCTCGACGAGTTCGTCGGGGACCGTCAGGAAGAACTGGCGGAACATGAAGCATCCGGTGGCGGTGAGCACGGCCGGGAGGATGATGCCGCCGAAGGTGTTGTAGAGGCCGAGGTCGCGGACGACCAGGAACTCCGGGGCGAGCATGACCTCGGACGGCAGCATCGTGGTGGCCAGGATGCAGATGAAGAAGGCCTTGAGCCATTTGTTGTCGTACTTGGCCAGCGCGTACCCGGTGCAGCAGCTGACCCCCACCGTCAGGATCGTCGTGATCACGCAGACGAGGGCCGTGTTGATGAAGTACTGGGAGAAGTTGGCGCTGTCCCACGCCGCCTTGTAACCCGACAGGGTGGGGTTGTGCGGAAGCACCGTCAGCGGAAGGGAGAACAGGTCTCCCGCCGGCTTGAAGGAGCTGAGGACGAACCACAGCACCGGCAGCCCGTAGAGGGCGGCCAGGATCCACAGCAGTGTCGTCGCGGGTACCGCGCGCCGGAGCCCGCCGTCGCGCCCGCCGCGGGGCCGCTTCCTGGAAAGGGCCTTCGCGGAACCGGCGTCGACCGGACGCGGCGTGTCTGTGGTGGTCATCGGTTCTCCATCCGCCGGTTGGCGATCAGCTGGATGATCGCGACGGCCATCAGGATGAGCATGAGCACGAACGACGCGGCGCTCGCGTAGCCGATCTGGCCCCGGTTGAATCCGGTCTGGTAGATGTACTGGACAAGCAGGTTGTTCGACGTGCCCGGTCCGCCGTTGTTGAGAGAGACGAACAGCGGGTATTCCTTCATCGCGTTGATCGTGTTGAGAAGGATGACGATGAAGGACGTCGGCGCGATGCTCGGCAGCGTGATGCTGATGAACTGGCGCCAGGGGCCCGCGCCGTCGAGCGAGGCCGCCTCGTAGTACGAGGTGGGCACGTTCTTGATCGCGGCGATGAACAGCAGCATCGAGAAGGCCGTTCCCCACCAGGCGCCCGCCATCACGACCACGCCCAGCGACAGGTCCGCGTTCGACTGCCACGCGATCGCGTGCCCGCCGAGCTTCTCGATGACGTAGTTGATCAGTCCGAAGTTCTCACCGAACAGCCACCGCCACAGGACACCGACGACGATGGGCGAGATCAGCCACGGGATGAAGAAGACGACACGGGCGATCGACGCGCCCTTGGCCTGCTTGCTCACCACCAGGTTGGCGATGAGGAGCGAGAGCACGAAGTTCAGCGGAACGACCAGCACGGTGTACAGCAGCGTCCGGGACAGCGCGTCGTAGAAGGTGGAGTCGCCGAACAGGTTCGTGTAGTTGTCCAGTCCGACGAACTGGAACGCCCCCACGCCCGTGTAGTTCGTGAAGGAGTAGACGAGCCCGATCACCGCAGGCCACACGAAGAACAGTGCGAAGAGCACGACGTTCGCCGCGATGAGGACGAGCGGCGCGAGGGTGTACTTGTTGCGGCGTCGCCTGGGCGGGCTCCCGGACACGTCCGAGGCGCGTTTTGTCATCTTCCTGACTCCGTGCTGTGGGGATGGTTTGCGGTGGGCTCACGGCATGAGCCGGGCGTCACGTGGAGGGCCAGGGCGGGGCGGCGGGGGCTCGAACCCGCCGCCCGGCCCTGGGGCCTGCGATCAGCCGCCGACCTGCTGGTTGTAGCCGGCCACGATGTTCTCCAGGGCCTTGTCGGCCGACTGCTGGCCGTTGATCGCCTTGCCGAGTTCCGTCTTGGTCGGGTCCTCGGTGAGGCTCTTGCCCTTCAGCACCCACGCCGTCTGGGCGTTGTTGAAGTAGCCCGAGATCGGGGCGTAGAGCGGGATCTCCTCGTTGTAGAGCTTGAAGGCCGCCTGCGCCGCCGCCGACGTGAAGGGGTACTTCGGGCTCAGGCCGCTCTCGACCGGGAGGAAGCCGGAGGTCTCGACCAACTCGGTGTACTGCTTCGGGTCGTACACCCAGGACATGAACTTCTTCGCGGCGGCGGACGCGTCGCCGTTGTTGTTGAAGCCCACCATCATGCCGCCGCTGTTGACGTCACTGGCCTGCACCGGCTGGGCGGGGGTCGGGACGCTCGCCCAGTCGAACTTCTTGATGCTGTCCGCGAAGGAGGCGACCTGCCACACGCCGGACCAGTAGGCGACCACGTCACCGCTCTGGAACATGGCGGACGGGTCGGCGCCGCTGGTCCACACCGACTTCGGCATGGTCTTGTCGTCGTTCCATCCGACGAAGGTGTTCACGGCCTTCTTGGTCGCGGCGTCCACCGAGAACTTGCCGGACGAATCCGCGTGGACGTACTTGCCGCCCATCTCGTAGACCATGGCGCGGAGCCGGGACGGAGACTGGTCGAAGGTCAGGGAGTACTTGGCGCCGGTCTTCTCGCGGACCTTGTTGGCCGCCGCGATGAACTCGGTCCAGGTCCAGGTGTCCGACGGCGAGGCCGGGACGGCGACGCCGGCCTTCTTGAACAGCGACTTGTTGATGAACAGGCCGGACGCGGTGACGTCCGAGGGGATGGACAGCACCTTGCCGGACGAGTCCTTGGCGAGGAAGTTGCCGTTGATGTTGTAGCTCTTGTTGTTGGCGATCGAGCTGAGGTCGATCAGCTTGTTCGACCAGATCGGGTCCAGCGCCGGCACGTCGGCGACGTCGGGCAGCGAGTTCGCCTGCGCGGCGTTGTGCAGCTTCGTCGTGTAGCCGTCGTAGGGGATGTTGACGAGCTTGACGTTGACGCCGGTTTCCTTCTTGTACTGCGCCACCAGCTTCTTCCAGCCCGCGTCCTGTCCCGGAACAGTGGAGATCCAGAACGTCAGCGACTTGGAGGTCCCGCCGGAGCCGGAGCCGGACCCGCAGGCGGAGAGCAGCAGGGCCCCTGCCGCGGAAGCGGCAGCGAGGGGAAGCAGGCGGCGCATACCGCCGCGGCCGAGTCGGCTGGAGCGCCGCACACCCACAGTGGTCATCTTCGATCCCATTTCGTCGTACGGACGGAGCACGGCGCCGGCTGAGGCGGCACTGGTGCATTTTGAAGGAAAGGTCGCTTTCCGGGGGTGCGGCCTCGCCCGGCCGCATCGTCCACGCGGAGCGAGGTCCCCGGCCGTCCTGGCCGTCACCGCACGGGCACGCCCTCGTGCGGTTGCCGTACGTCGTGTACGGGCTGGGAGGCTCACCCCAAGTCGGCGTCCCGGCCGACTTAGAAAGCGCTTGTCCGGACATTGGCAGACCGATTAGGAACCCGTCAATCCTTCGCCTGCGCGCCTTCGGTCACGGTTTGGACTCCCTTGGCCACCGCGAGCCGGGCCGCACCCACCACGGTACCGAGATCGCCGATCTGGCTGCTGACCACCTCGGTGGGCCAGCTCAGTCTTCCCAGTTCGGCCCGTACCCCGGGCAGGACCTGCGGGTCCGCGCCCGTGCTGCCGCCGAGGACGATCAGCCCCGGGTCCAGTACGGCGGCCACCGCCGCGGCCAGCCGGCCCACGTCGGCGGCGTGCCGGGCGACCAGGGCACGGGCGGGCTCCCGGCCCTGGGCGGCCAGCGCGAAGAGCTGTTCGGCGGTGCGCGGGCTCGGGCCGTCGGTTTCCGGCCATGCCTCGGCGGCACGGCGCAGCAGGGCGTGCGAGCCCACGTAGGCCTCCAGGGCCTCCTGGCGGGGCTCCCGGTCGTCGTCCCAGGGGTAGGGCAGCCGGGCCAGCTCACCGGCCGCGCCGTTGGCGCCGCGCAGCACGTGGCCGCCGATGACGATGCCCAGACCGATACCGACGCCGATCCGCAGGTAGCCGAAGCTGCGGCGGCCCCGGGCGGCGCCCTCGTGGAGTTCGGCGAGGGCGGCGCAGTTGACGTTGTTCTCCAGGTGGACGGGGACTCCCGGCGGCAGGGCGACGGAGACCGCGTCGAAGACGGGCCCGGCCTTGGCGGTCGCCGGGCGCATCCCGGTGCCCGCCAGGTCGGGGGCGGTGACGTCACCGATGGCGACGACGATGGCCCGCGGCGGCGCCCCGGCGGGCAGCGCGGCCAGGGCCTCGCGGACGGCGTCGGCCGCTCTGGTGCGGGGCGTGTCCGCCTCGGCGAGCAGGGTGCCGTCCAGGGCGCAGGCGCGGACCCGGGTGCGGGCCGGGCCGAGGTCGACGGCGAGGACCGAGCCGGAGGCGGGTCCCAGGCCGTATACGGCGGCGGAGCGGCCGGTGCCGCTGGAAGCGGTGCCGGAGTGGGTGGCCAGTCCGGCACCCTCCAGCTCCGCCACGGCCGCGGAGACCGTCGGCTTGGACAGGCCGGCGAGGCTCGCCAGCTGCGGCCGGGTGGCGCTGCCGGCCTGGGCCAGCACGGCGAAGACCGCGCCGGCGCTCTCGGTGAGCCGGGGGGCTTCAGCCACGACGTGTTCCACAGTTCCCCCATGGGTCAGGGGCCGCGCTCCCCCGGGTGCGGGAGATGCGGCGATGCGGTGCCGTTGTGCCGCGCGGTTCTGGCCTCGACAGCGTCCCGTTGATCGAGTCCGCGGCAACTCTTGACGCACTGTACTTCGTTAGTTAACTTCCTAACGAAGTACACGGTACTCGCCTGCCGTGCTCCGAAAGAAGCCCGTCCCGGGGCTTCCCGACTCGCTCGACTCCTGTTCGGCCAGACACGGTTCGCCCGCCGTCGCAGCACAGTGCCAAGCTCTTCGGCGCTGTTCGCCCAGACGACGAAAGAGGATCCGTGCAGGACACATCTTCTCCCCCGCTCGTGGCCGGCATCGACGTGGGCGGCACCAAGACCCAGCTCCGCGCCGTCGCCGGCCCGGACCGGGTCGCCGACCACGTCCGGCCGAGCAGCGGCTGGCGGCCGCACGACCCGGCCGCCGCGGCCCGCTGGCTGGCCGCGCTGGTCCACGACGCCCTGCCACCCGGCACCCGCCCGGCCGCCCTGGCCGTCGGCGGGCATGCCTGTGAGACCCCCCGTCAGTGCGCCGGCATCGCCGCCGCCCTGCGGGACCTCCTCGGTGTGCCCGTCCGGGTGGTGGGCGACGCGGAACTCCTCGTCCCCGCCGCCGGCCTGGACAAGGGCGTCGGCCTGGTCGCCGGCACCGGCTCGGTGGCCGTAGGCCGGCAGGCCGACGGCAGCCCCGTGCAGGTGGGCGGCTGGGGCGCGGCCCTCGGCGACGAGGGCGGCGCCGCCGGACTCGTCCGGGAGGCCGCCCGCGCCGTCTGGGCCGCGCACGACCGCGGCGAGGCCCCCGACGCGCTAGCGACCGGGCTCGTCGCCGCCTTCGGGGTGGCGGAGGTGCCCGCCCTCGGGGCCGCCCTGGAGAGCGCCACGGACGTCTCCGCCGAGTGGGGCCGGCACGCCCCGGTGCTCTTCGCCGCGGCCGAGGCCGGCTCCCGGCTCGCCGCCGACGTCATAGCCGACGGGGGCCGCGCCCTCGCCGCCCTCGTGGCCCGGCTCGCCGCCCGCGGCATCGCCGTGGACGACGTGGTGGTCGCGGGCGGCACGATCCTCTCCCAGCCGCGGCTGTACGACGCCTTCGCCGCGGGGCTCGCCGAGGCGGTACCCGGAGCGCGGCCACAGCCGCTGCGGCTCCCGCCGGTCGAAGGAGCGGTGGCGCTGGCGCGTTCGATCCTGTGAGAAACCTGTCCGCAGCCCGTCCGGTCCCATGCCACTGGACCACGGGCCGTTCGAGGCTGCGAACACGCAGGTCCCGGCGGTTCTTCCTGTGAACCACGGGGCCGCCGTTCAACTCCGGGTCACGTGGCGGTCGTCGGGCGATGACCGCCGGGACACGAACTCACCCTAGAACTTCGCTCGTTCAACACTTTTCCCACGCGAACCCACACGCTCACGCGCATCTGGAGCAGTGGCCGTCCGCGTGGACTCCCCAGAATTCAAGAGAGGCACACCCATGCCGTCACCTGCCGGGCACCACTCCGCTTCTCCGACCCGTGGATCCGCCGTCGGCCGACGGGGATTCCTGAAGACCTCGCTCGGCGCGTCGGCGGGTGTGCTGGCGGCCCCGACCTTCGTCGGCTGGCTCGCCGCCGCCGACGCCAAGGCCGCCACGGCCCTGGCGTTCGTCGACGACTACAAGACGAACATCAGCACCAACCTCACCGCCGACACCAACGCGGTGGTCCGCATCCTCGGCGGCTTCGCACGGGTCTGGAAGACCGGTTCCGCCTGGAACACCGGCAGCGTGCTGCGCGCCGACATCCTGCGCGACAACATGCGCTACTGCGCCAAGATCACCAGGAAGCGGAGCGCCGCCGACGCGAAGAAGGCGTTCATCTACGACCGCCAGCACCAGAGCTACGCGATGATCGCCGGCCTCGGCCCGCTCGCCGACCTCTACAAGGCCGGTGCCCTCGCGGTCACCTCGATCACCAGCGCCCCCGACGGCACGCCCGCCACCACGATCAGCGACGCCGTCCCGGCCGGCGCCCCGGCCGGCTCGGCGCTCGGCGCGGGCTCGCACGACTCGGCGCTGGGCAAGGTGGCCACCCTGGTCGACACCGTGCGCGGCAACTACGCCTCCGGCAACCCGTCCAAGTACGCCTACCAGTACCCGCGTCCGTGGCGCATGAACGAGGACAGCGAGGTCGTCGACACCGGGAAGACCGACGCGTACGGCTTCCCGGTCTACGACTCCGAGGTGGCCGTCGCCCCGCAGCTGCTGCGCCAGCGCAGCACCTCCCCCACCGACGACGGCGGCTTCCCGTCGGGCCACACCAACGCCTTCCACCTGGCGGGCCTGGCCTACGCGTACGCGGTGCCGGAGCGCTTCCAGGAGCTGGTCACCCGGGCCCTGGAGCTGAGCGACACCCGGATCATCGCCGGTATGCACAACACGGTCGACGTGATCGGCGGCCGCATCATGGCCACCGCCCTGGCCGCCGCCACCCTCGCCGACCCGGCCAACGCCGACCTGAAGGCGGCCGCCCGCGCCCAGGCCCTCGCCTGGTTCGAGGCGCAGACCGGCTCCACCGCCGACACCCTGTACGCCTACGCCCACTCGGCCGGCACCGCGACCGACCCGTACGCCGACCGCGCGGCCAACGAGCGCGCGGCCACGCCCCGGCTGACGTACATCCTGGACCGGGAGGGCCGCGAGCTGCCGTTCGACGTGCCCAAGGGCGCGGAGGTGCTCCTGGAGACCCGCCAGCCGTACCTCACCGCGGACCAGCGCCGCGAGGTGCTGCGCACCACGGGACTGCCCTCCGGGTACGTGTTGCTGGACGGCCCGGAGCAGTGGGGCCGCCTCAACCTGTTCGCGGCGGCGGACGGTTACGGCGCCTTCGACACGGACGTCACGGTCACCCTGGACGCGGCGGCCGGCGGCTTCGCGGCGGCCGACGCATGGCGCAACGACATCGACGGCCACGGCGCGCTCACCAAGAAGGGCACCGGCACGCTGACCCTGACCGGCGACAACCGCTACCGGGGCGGCACCGTGCTGGCCGGCGGCACCCTGGTCGCAGCCTCCGAGGACGCGCTGGGCCGCGGTGACGTGCGGGTCGCGGCCGGCACCCTGCGGGTCGCCGGGGAGCTGTTCGTGCGCGGCACGTACACCCAGGACGCGGGCGCCCTGGAGGCCACCCTGGCCAAGGGCCGCAAGGCGCCGCTGACGGTGAAGCACCTGGCCGTCCTGGGCCGGGGCACCACCATGTCCCTGCACCTCGACACCGAGCACCCGCCGGCCGCGGGCAGCACCCTCCCGGTCGTCGACGCTCCGCGGCTGCGCGGCCAGTTCGACACGGTGGAGCTGAACTCCGCCACGCTGCGGGCCGTACCCGTGTACACGGCAGAGGGTCTGTCGGTACGACTCGTGAAGCGGTGACGCACCCGGTGGCGGGAGCGATGCGACAGTAGGGCCCATGGCCGCTCGTGATCGCTCCCGTCACCGCGGGCCCGGTGTCCCCGCGGGGCGGAAGATGGCAAGCGAACAGCAGTCGGTCCTCGAACCCGACGTCCCGGACGTCCCCGGCCTCCCGGGCCCGCCCGCCGGCCCGGGGCCGCGCCCCCGGCGCACCGCCGCGGCCCGGCTCGCCGCCGCCCTGCGGACCCGCCGCCGGTGGCTGGTGCCGGTCCTCGCGGTGCTGCTGCTGGCGCAGCTGGCGGCCGCGATGGTGACCACCGCCGTCCAGCAGGCCCCCACCATCGACGAGCCGGTCTACGTGGCCACCGCCACCGACTACCTGCACGAGCACCGGCTGCGCTACAACACCGAGCACCCGCCGCTCGGCAAGCTCGTGATCATGGCCGGCCTCGCCGTCGCCGACCCGCACTACGACCCGTCGTACCGGGGCGACCAGGGGCAGGTGGGACGGCATCTGCTCTACTCGTCCGGCAACGACCCCTGGCGGGTGATGCTGTGGGCGCGGCTGCCGGTGATCGTGCTGACGCTGCTGTTCGGTCTGGTGGCGTTCGCCTTCGCCCGTGAGGTCCTCGGCACGGCCGCCGGGCTGCTGGCGCTCGCCCTGTACTCCTTCTCCCCGGACGTCGTCGCGCACGGCTCGCTGGCCACCCTGGACGTGCCGTCGGCCGGGTTCGTGCTGACGGCGGCCTGGCTGGTGTGGCGGGCCCGGCGGCGGCCCCGGCTCTACCTGCCCCTGGCGGGGGCGGCGCTGGGGGCCTCGGTGGCGACGAAGATGAGCGCGCTGCCCGCGATCCCGGTGCTCGTGGCGCTGGCGGTGGTGTCGGTGTGGGGGGCGCGCCCGGGGCGTGCGCTGCGCGCCCTGGCCGCGGCGGCCGTGGTGGCCGTGACCGCGGTCGCCGTCGTCTGGCTCTCCTACCTGGCGGTCGACCCCCGGCTCCGTGCGCTGTCCGCCCAGCCGGTGCCGGCGGTGCACGGACTGCGCGGCCTCCTGGTCGACCTGATGCCCTTCCCGCAGGCCTACCGGGACGGCATGCGGATGCAGTTCGCCCTGGAGGACTACCCCTGGCAGGGCTACCTGTTCGGGCACCTCTACACCGGCTCCCGCTGGTACTACCTGCCGGCCGCCCTGCTGGTGAAGACCCCGCTCGGCATGCTGGCGCTGTGGGCGGCCGGTGCCCTCGCGCTGGTGGCGGTACGGCGGCTGCGGCGGGCCGCGCCCTATCTGCTGCTGCCGCCCGCCGTGCTGCTGGCCTCGGCGATGACCGGGTCGCGGGACTTCGGGACGCGGTACGCGGTCTTCATGCCGATGTTCCTCGCGGTGGCCGGGGCCGCGGTCCTGACGGTGCGCCGGCGGTGGGCGCGGCCGGTGGGCGGGGCGCTGGCGCTGTTCGTCGCGGTGAGCTCGCTGCGCGCGTTCCCGTTCTATCTGCCGTACGCCAACGAGGCGTTCGGGGGTCCGGCGAAGACGCATCTGTGGCTGCACGACTCCAACGTGGACTGGGGTCAGGACCTCGGCCGGCTCGCCGACCGGCTGAAGGAGCGCTACCCGGGCGAGCGGATCTGGCTGGTCTACAAGGGCAGTGGCGTCCCGGCGTACTACGGCATCCACGCCGCCGACCCCCGCAAGGTGCCGCCCGGGCAGGTGCACGGAGTGCTGGTCGTCTCGGACTCGTCGGTCGCCAAGGCCCGGGGCGGACTTGCCGAATTGATCGACACCAGCCGTGCGGTCGATGATGTCGGTCATTCGATCACCATCTATCGGCGGTGACCGTACGATCCACCCGATCCACCGGCGCGGACCACCGCATCCGTCGCCGGTGAGCACCGGAATCCCGGTGCTGTTTCCGCATCCTGGGCGTTCGGCGCCGGGACGGTCCGGCGTACCGCACAACCCCTGGTCACCACGGTCCGTGAGCTATGTTGAGTCCTCGTGGGAGACAAAGGAGGCGCTTCGGTGCCATCGCCGCAGCAGGCCCGGGCCCAGGCATCTGCGATCACCTCGGGCAAAACCGTGCCGGAGGCGGAGGCCGCGCCCACCTCCCAGCTCCGCGAGCTCTTCGACGGTCCCCGCCTCTCCCCCGGCCAGCGCCGCATCGCCCAGTACCTGATCGACCACATCACCGAGGCCGCCTTCCTGTCGATCACCGACCTGGCCGAGCGGGTCGGGGTCAGCCAGCCGTCGGTGACCCGGTTCGCGGGCGCGGTCGGCTTCAGCGGCTACCCGGCGCTGCGCGAGCGGCTCCAGTCGATCGCGCTGCGCACCCTGGCGGGCGGCACCGGGCCCGCCACCGAGCAGCGCAGCAACGAGCTGCAGGCCGCCGTGGACGCCGAGATCGAGAACCTGGAGAACCTGCGCCGGGACTTCGCCGACCCGGACCGGGTGATCTGGATCGGCCGCGAGCTGTCCCAGTCGTCCCCGCTGACCGTGCTGGGCCTGCGCATCTCCGTCTCGCTGGCGGAGTACTTCGCCTACGCCGCCCGCCGTATCCACCCCGACGTACGGCTGGTGACCCGGGGTGGCAGCGTGGCCTACGACGCCCTGCTGCAGTCGCGCGAGGCGGGCGGCACCTGGGTGCTGGCGTTCGGCATGCCGCGGCACGCGCAGGAGACGCTGACGGCGATCCGGGTGGCGCGCACGGCGGGGCTGCGGGTCGCGCTCGTGACCGACCTGGCGCTCGGCGCGCTGGCCGACGAGGCCGACGTCACCTTCAGCACCGGCATCGGCTCCCGCCTGGTCTTCGACACCTACGCGGCGCCCGGTCTGATGGCCGCCGCCCTGCTCCAGGCCATGACCGACGCCGATCCCGGGCGCACCCAGGCGCGGCTGGAGGAGTACGAGCAGGTCGCCGAGGAGCACCAGTTCTTCCTCAAGGACTGACCCGGCCGGCCTCGGACCGGACGTCCCCCGCATGACCGCGTAGGGGGAGTATTCACCTCATTTCGAGCATGAATGTTTTCATACGTCTTGCAAAGCGGACGGCATATATAAATACTGCTCACGGATCACCCCCGGCCCACTCCGGGCACGTTCCGCACCCGAGGACGCACCGCTCGCACCCGCCCCGAGAAAGCCGACGGACCGCCCATGCGCACGCAGCACCAACCGCAGTGCCGGCGGCCGGCGCCCGGGGCCTCGCACGGACACCCCCAGCCGCCGTCTCCTACCCGCGTCGGCGCCGGGGATGTTCGAACGGGCATCGCCTGCGCGATCAGCCCGCGGCGGCTCCGGCCATCCCCTAGGCCGGAGCCGCCCACACCCTCGTCGAGCACCCTCACGACGCCGCACACCGGGAAGCGATGACCATGACTCTGACGACGACCGCGCGCATCAGCCCCGACTGGCCCTGCCAGGTCAAGGCACCGGGGAGTTACGACTGGGAGCGTTCCGCCGCCAAGTGGCTGCGCGAGCTGGTTCCGGCCCGCTACGCGAGCTACCCGGCGCTGATCCGGCACCCCGTGCTGCTCGCCCGGCACGCGCAGATCCAGGTCCAGCACGAGGTCCGGGTGGCGCGCACGGCGCTGCAGACCGCGCGCGCCGAACTGCCCCTGCTGGGCCTGCCGGAGTCGGTCATCGAGCACACCATCAAGCTGTACGCGGCGGAGGTCATGCAGCTCCAGCACATCGCCCGCAGCGTCCGTGTGGTCACCGAGGCACTCGTCGGGCACAGCACCGGCCGCTGACCAAATCCGGCCACGGATGCACATATCCTTCACGGAACGGGTACGAGTGTGATCGGAGACACCGTCCTGTGCCATGCTCGACCCGTGACGAGCGAGTACGTGCCTCCCGTGGACACCGGCGCCGTCGCCGAGCTGGCAGCCCTGGCCAGGATCGTGTCCCGGCAGCGCGCCGAGCTGGACCGACTGCGGGAATCGGTGGCCGCTTCCGCGGTGGTGGAGCGCGCCAAGGGTGCGCTGATGGCCGCCACGGGCTGCTCCCCCGACGCCGCGCACGAGGCGCTGGCGCAGCGGGCCGAGGCCGGTGACCGCACGCTGCTGGAGGAGTGCTGGCTCACCCTCGGCGCCCTGATGCCCACCGCGCCCGCCACCACAGCGCCCTCCGGTACGGTCTCCGCCGGTAAGGTCCCCGCCGCCGAACCGCTCGCCCCGGCCGTGGCCCGGGAGACGCCCGGCCGGCCCGGCACCGCCGAGATCCTCGCCCGTCTGGGCAAGGCCCTGCTGCACGTCGGCTCCCCGCAGGAACTGGCCGGAACGCTCCGCGAGCACCTGGCACCCCGGGTCGACGCCGACGCGGTGCTGCTCTACCGGCGGCTGCCCGGCGACGGCCTCGAACTCGTCGGACACGCGGGACTCGACGCGACGCTCGCCGCCCAGTGGCACCAGGTGCCGCCGCTCCAGGGGTTCGCCCCGCTGGAGGTGCTGAAGGCGGGCGAGCCGCTGTGGCTGGAGCACTTCACCGAGGACCGGCAGGCGTTCCAGCTCATCGACGAGCCGCCCGGGCGCTGGCTGTCCCGGGCCTGGCTGCCGGTCTCGGCGGACACGGTCCTCGGTGTGCTGCGCCGCCGCGAGGACGCCTTCCGGCTCGCGGACCGCGAGCTGCTGCAGTCCGTCGCCCGGCTCGGCGCCGGCCGGCTCGGCGCCCTGGGCACCCCCGCCGAACCGCTGGCCTCGGACCTGTCCGCGGCGGTGCAGTCGGTGCTCGACGCGCTGCCGGGAGCGACGGTCCTGCTGGTCCCGCTGCGCACCGCAGCCGGGGAGGTGGAGGACTACCGCATCGAGGCGGCCGCTCCGGGCGCCGTCGACATCCTCGGCCGCACCGGTCGCGAGCTGATCGGCTCGCACATCCTGGAGAGCTATCCGTCCGTCGCCGGCGAGTCGCTGTGGCAGGGGTATCTGAAGGCGCTCGGCGGGGGCGAGCCGTACGAGGGCGAGCCGTTCGTCTACGAGGAGATCGTCGCGGGGGTGACCGTGACCGCCACCTACTCGGTGCGCGCGACGCGGCTCGGTGACGGGCTGCTGGTGACGTGGCTGCGGCACGACACCGAGGAGCGGCAGGAGCAGCGGCTGGCGGAGCTTCAGCGGCTGGGCAACCTCGGCTGGGCGAACTGGAACCTGGTCACCCGCCAGGTCAACTGGTCGTCCCAGGTGTACACCATCCTGGGGCGCGACCCGGGACGCGGAGCGGTGCCGCTGGACCTGCTGCCGGACCTGGTGCTGCCCGAAGACGCCCATGCGCTGGCCCGTGCCGTGTCCGAACTCGCCCGCTCCGGCCGGTCGTTCGACGTGCCGTTCCGGATCAGGACCGGGAACGCGGTACGGCATCTGCGGGCCGTCGCGGAGGCGGTCAGTGCCGCGGACGGCACGGTCGTCGAGGTGCACGGGTTCGTGCAGGACCTCACCGCGCAGCGCAGCGCCGAACTCGCCCTGGTGGACAGCGAACGGGCGATCCTCGTGCAGCGCGGTGTCCTGGATGCCGAGCGTGCGCTCGCCGCCCGGCTCCAGCACGCGCTGCTGCCGCTGCCCAGCAATCCGGTGCGGCTGCACGGGCTGCGCGTCGAGGTCGCCTATCTGCCCGCCCAGGCGGGGGTGCACGTCGGCGGTGACTGGTTCAGCGCCATCGAACTGCCCGACGAGACCGCGCTGTTCGTGGTCGGCGACGTGGCGGGCCACGGGGTCGACGCGGTCGCCACGATGGCCCAGCTGCGGTTCACCGCCAAGGGCATGGTGAGCACCGGGTCCTCGCTGACCGGTGCGCTGGCCCGGCTCAACTTCCTGCTCCTGCACTCGCGCGACGCCCAGTCCACCGCGACGCTCGTCCTCGCCCGCTACGAACCTGCCGCGCGGCGGCTCGCCTGGGCCCAGGCGGGTCATCCGCCGCCCCTCCTCGTGCGCGGGGGCAGGGCCCACCGGCTCGACCGTCCGGCCGGCATGCTGCTCGGCGCGTCGGCGGACCCGGTCTACGAGTCGGCCGAGTTCCAGCTGGAGCCCGGCGACCGGCTGCTGCTGTACACCGACGGCCTGGTCGAGCGGCCCGGCGAGGACATCGACGCGGGCCTGGACCGCCTGGCCGCCGCCGCGCTCGCCGCCGGACCCGGCACCCTGGACGCGCTCCTCGCCGCGATGCTGGCGGGTGAACGCCGCGACGACGTGTGCGTGCTGGACATCCGGGTGCCGGTGGCGGACGAGGAGTAGCCGCACCTGCGGGCCGTCAGCCGCCGGTGAGGCTGGTGCGGGACTCCAGGGAACGGCGGGTGTCGTCGCCGTAGACACCCCGTTCGTCCCCGCTGATGCCGTACCAGATCTGGAAGCGTTCCACGGCGGCGGTCAGGGCCGCGTCGTAGGTGCCGCCGGTGGAGCCGTCGCGGTAGACGTCCGGGATGCGCAGCAGGCGCTGCTCCAGCTCGACGACCTCGGGACCGGTGTCGCCCTGGCGGAGGGTGCCGGCGCCGTCGGGGTCGGTGGAGGTGTCCGAGGCCGACGGGGTGGAGGCCGGTGCCGTGGTGGCGGACTCGGACGGCTGGGCGGCCTCGGCGGTGCCCTCCCGGCCTGGAAGCAGCAGGGCGCAGCCGAAGCCGACCAGGGCGGCCGCGCCGACGGCCACCATGACGGCGGCCCGGCGCAGTCCCGGCCCGAAGCCGAAGGAACGGGAGTGGTCGGTGCCGTGGCCGCGGCTGCCGGGCGCGGTGCGCGGGCCGTCGGTGACGGGCGGCAGTTCCTGGGTCTCGTCCTCCGTGCCGGAGCCGAAGGAACCGGTGCCGGAGCCGGCGGCCGGTTCGAAGGCCTCGAAGTCCCCGAGACCCCGGCCTCTCCCCTCCCTTGCCTCCTTCGCCTCCTGTGCTTCCTTCGCTTCTCTCGTCTCCCGCGTCCTCTCGGCGGCCTCCGCGTCGGCGCGGAACTCGCGCATCAGCTCCGCGAGGGTGTCGAGCCGGCGCGGGCGAAGGACCCGGACGGGTTCCAGGACCGGCCCGCGGTGCGGCTGTTCAGGGTCGGGCGGTGTCGACACACTGCTCTCCTTCCACTCCCCGTGCGCACGGGGAGTCCGCGATCCCCGAGTACACATACGGGAGGACCGCCCCGCCGGTTCAGCCCGGGGCGCGACCGGGCCCGAAAGGACAGGCGGAGCACTCAGTCCCCCTCCCCGCTGCACTGAGTGCCACGCGAGCCGACGGAATGCTACGTTCGCGTCCATGAGCTCCAGCAGCGTGGCACCGCCCGCCAAGCCGCCCATGCGGGACGCCCTGGTCGCGGCCGCCTTCCGGCTCTTCGTGGAGCGCGGGTACGAGCAGACGACCGTCGACGACATCGTCGCCCTCGCGGGCGTCGGGCGCCGGTCGTTCTTCCGCTACTTCCCGTCCAAGGAGGACGTGGTCTTCCCCGACCACGAGGGGTGCCTGGCCGACATGACGGCCTTCCTGGCGGCGGACGCCCCGGAGTGCGAGCCGGTGCGGCGGGTGTGCGACGCGGCCCGGCTGGTGCTGCGGATGTACGCGGAGAACCCGACGTTCTCCGTGCAGCGCTACCGGCTCACCAAGCAGGTGCCGGGGCTGCGCGCGTACGAACTGTCGGTGGTGTGGCGCTACGAGCGCGCGCTCGCCGAGTACCTGCGCGGCCGGTACGCGGGCCGCCCCGACGGGACGCTGCGGGCGGACGTCGTAGCCGCGGCCGTGGTCGCGGCGCACAACAACGCGCTCCGGTCCTGGCTGCGTTCGGACGGGCGGGTCGACGCGGACGAGACGGTCGACCACGCCCTCGGGTACGTGCAGGCCGCGTTCGGCGCCCCGCCCGCGGCCGGCCCCGCCGCGGGCGGGGCGCCGGCCGCGCTCTTCGGCGCCCCGGCGGAACACCCGGACGACGTGGTCGTCCTCGTCTCCCGGCGGGACGCCCCGCTGTGGCGGGTGGTCCAGGAGATCGAGACCGCGTTCGGCCGCGCCTGAGATTCCGGAAGACCGCATATTCGGGGTACGCAGTGCCTTTACGACTGGCACTGAGTGCCATACGCTGTCGGCGTGCACGGTGGCACGGCCAACCGGGCACAGGCGCGTCCGGCCGGGTCCGGACACGCGGGATTCCGGGCGAGCGCAGGGAGTTGACCAGCGTGTACCACCACTCGACGAGCGCCGTGCAGTCGGCGGTCGGATTCGCGACGGGCGTTCTCGACCCCGTGCCCGCGGACCGGGCCAAGGACGCCATCGTCTACCAGCGCTGCACCTGGTGCGGCACCGCGATGTACCACCGCCTGCTCTGTCCGGTGTGCCAGGGCAGCGAGCTGCGGACGGAACGCAGCGAGGGCACGGGCACGGTCCGCCACTCGACGGTGGTACACCGCAACACCCCCGCCGCGCGCAACGTGTCCCTGATCGAGATGGCCGAGGGCTTCGTGGTCCGCGGCCGGGTCATGGGCCCGCCGATCGGCATCCACAGCGGCGACCGCGTCAGGCTCTCCACGGCCAAGGACCCGGTACGGGGCGAGCCGGTCTTCCAGCTGCTGGACGAGCCGTACCGGGCCTGGAGCTGACGGTCACGCATCCGGTCGCCCGGTGAACCAACCGCCCGACCGGGCCTGCGCGGCGGCGCACGTGACCCGTCACTCGCGCCCCACAGGCAACCCACAGACTCCATTCCCCCTCCTCCGGAGCGCGAGGGGCTCTCCGGGACCGCCCGGGTGGCCCGTGCTCGCGGTCCGAGGAGGAGGGAACATTGGTCCGTACCCGGCGCATATGGGTCACCGCGGCGGCGGTGCTCGCGCTCGTGGGAGGAGTGTCCGGCACCACCGCGCACGCTCGACAGGCCCCGGTCGCAGCCACGTCCGACGGGAAGCTGCCACCGGGCTGGCACATCGACCAGGGGCGGCAGGCCCCCCAGTTGGTGTGGCGGTCCGGCAGCCGCGTGCCGATGGGGGACGCGCGGGTCGAATTCCGTGCGGGCGGGCGCCTGTTGGGGGTGCCGGAGCCTGAGCGGGACGGGCGCACCTTCCGGCTCGGCCTGGACGGGGCCCGGGCGGGGGCGCTGAAGAACCTTCAGGTCTGGTCCGGTGGACGCCGGTTGGACTCCCGGCCGAGCGCGCCCGCGGCCACGCCACCGGCGGCGGTGCGGCCCCCGGCCCCGCTGCCGGCCAATCCGGTGGACCCGGGCAGACCCGGCCCATACCGGACGAAGACGGGCTCGTACCGGCTCAAGTCGGTGCGGCTTCCCGGGTTCTCCGTCCCGGTCGAGATGCAGGCCGTGGTGGTCGCGCCCACCGGGGCCGCCGGGCCCCGCCCGCTCGCGCTGTTCCTGCACGGCCGCCACGCCACCTGCTACGCCCCGCACGGCGGCTCCGACGACGCCTCCGGCGCCTGGCCGTGTCCGGCCGGCACGCTCCCCGTACCGAGCCACCGGGGTTACCTGCGTGACCAGCAACTGCTGGCCTCCCAGGGCTACCTGACGGTGTCGATCTCGGCCGACGGGATCAACGGCCAGGACTGGCAGGCCGAGGACGGCGGCGCACAGGCCCGTTCGTCCCTGATCCGGCTGCACCTCGCGCACTGGGCCGACTGGGCGCACGACCCTCGCCACGCACCCCCGATCGTGCGCGAGTCCCCCCGCGCCGACCTCTCCCGCGTGCTGCTGATCGGCCACTCGCGCGGCGGCGAGGGTGTCGACCGGGCGGCGCTGGACAGCCTGTACCCGCCGCCGGCGGACCAGGACGGCTACCACGGCAGGGTGCGCTGGCACATCAGCGGGACCGTGCTGATCGGCCCGACCGTCTTCGGCCAGAACCCGGTCCCGGACGTGCCGTCGCTCACGATCCTGCCGGGCTGCGACGGCGACGTCTCCGACCTCCAGGGCGAGGTGTACGTCGACGGCACCCGCGGCGTCAGCAGCGGCAAGGCCCTGCACAGCGCGGTGTACGTGATCGGCGCCGACCACAACTTCTTCAACACCGAGTGGACGCCGGGGCAGGCGCAGGCCCCCGCGGAGGACGACTTCTTCGACGACCCGGACCACCCGGACCCGGTCTGCTCCCCGGGTGCCGCGACCCGGCTGACCGCCGGCCAGCAGCACCGGGCGGGCTCGACGTACATCGCGGCGGCGGCCCGGCTGTTCGTCGCGGGCGACGACAAGGTCCGTCCGCTGCTTGACGGTTCGGGGCGGCGGGCGCCGTCCGCGGACCCGGCGCGGGTGCTCGGCCACGCGGTCGGCGCGAACCGCGGTGCCGGGTTCCTGCCGGACGGCAAGGTGACCGTGACCGGTGGCCGGCTGTGCTCGGCGGTCGATCCGGACCCGGCGGTGGCCTGCCTGGGCGAGGGCGCCACGGGTGCCTCGCCGCACTTCGCGCAGTGGGAGACGGCACGGGAGTCCGGCCGGCACGCGATCGCGCTGCGCTGGACGTCCGCCGGAACCCCGGCCCGCGTCCGGGTGGCGCGGCCGGTGTCGCTCTCCGGTGCCGACGCACTCGCGCTGCGGGTCTTCGTGCCGCCGAACTCCCGGGGCACCGCCCTCGACGTGTCCGTCACCGACAGCCACGGCCGAAAGGCCACGCTGGGCCGGGTCCGCGTCGACGGACTGCCCGGCAGCGACCGCACCGCGTCCTACTGGGCGCGCGAACTGCGCGTCCCGCTGACCGCCGCCCACCGGGCCGGCCTCGACCTGCGGTCGGTCACTTCCCTTGGACTGACGCCGCGTTCGGGCTCCGGACGGGCCTGGCTGATGGACGCCTGGGGCTGGCGGCCGGGCACCCCCGCGGTCCACGCGGCCGGGCTGCCGCGCGTCGACCTCGGCCGGCTCACGGTCGACGAGGGCGACTCGGGTGTCCGGACCTACCACGTCCCGGTGCGGGTGTCCGGGCGGGGCAGCGGCCAGGTCCGGGTGTACGTCGTCGACCCGGCGACCGGAACCGCGAAGGACCGCCTGGTCACCGTGCGGCCCGGCGGCCACGGCGTCGACGTGCCGGTGAAGGTACGGGGCAACACCCGCTACGGCGCCGACGTGCCGTACGACGTGCTGGTCAAGGCCGTCCACGGGGCGGTCGTCGGCTCCTACCTGGGCGGGGTGACCGTGCACGACGACGACCCGGCGCCCACCGTCACCGTGACCCCGCTCGCGGACCGGGTGACCGAGGGCTCGGCCCTGAAATGGCGGATCTCGCTGTCGGAGACCGCGGACACGGACATCGCCGCCCTGTTCGTGCCGGTGCCGGCCGGCAGCGGCGGCACGGAGCTGTCCACCAAGGACGTCGACCCGGCCTGGCTGGCAAACGCCTCCGGCGCGGATCCGGATCCGGAACGCCCGCTGTCCCAGGTCGACGGCCTGTACCTGTGGCTGGACGTGCCCGCCGGGCAGACCGGCCTCGACGTGACCGTGCCCACCGTACGGGACCAGGTCACGGAACCGGCCGAGTCGGTGACCTTCCAGCAGGCGGACGACGACGGCAAGCCCCTGCCCGGCGGTCTGACGCTCACCGGAACGGTGCTGGACGCCTCGTAGCGCTCCGCGCGCCCTGAGGAGGTCCCGGCCTCCTCAGGGCTTCAGGGTCACCCGGATGCCGAGCGTGCCCTCACTGCCCCGGCGCAGCCTGCTGCCGAGCAGGACGAGGCGGCCGGAGACGCCGTACTTGCGGGCGATGAGACCGCGGTAGCGGGCGGCGGTGGCCGCGTCGGTGATCTCGGCGGTGGCCGGGACGGGGTCGCCGGTCGGGTTGCCTCGCACGTCACAGGTGCCGACCGTGACGTCGGCGCGGCGGCGGATGCGCTTGACCTTGAACGAGTCGGCGACCGTCCAGACCCCGAGCGCGTCCCCGTCCCGCACCACCCACACCGGCGTGGGCACGGGGGTGCCGTCCTTGCGGTAACTGGTGACCAGAAGGTACTTGCCGGCGCCGAGCCGGTCCAGGGCCGTACCGGTGATGTCGTCCATGCCCGGAGTCTAGGCCGACGGCGCGGGCAGCGCCCCAAAGGGGCGCTGGGGAACTGCGCGACCGGCCCCCACCGACCCGCGGTCGGCGAACGGGCAAACCAGGGG
Organism: Streptomyces sp. NPDC048291; assembly: GCF_043201715.1. Classification (NCBI taxonomy): domain Bacteria; kingdom Bacillati; phylum Actinomycetota; class Actinomycetes; order Kitasatosporales; family Streptomycetaceae; genus Streptomyces; species Streptomyces sp. NPDC048291. The sequence continues at coordinate 162,114 of NZ_JBICZC010000012.1, read as the reverse complement.
AGTGCTCAGGCGTCCGCACGCCCCTCAAGTAGTTCGAGATACCTCCGCGCGAACAGATACGCGTCACCGGGCCACCGGGCCGACAGATACGTGCCGTCCTCGACGACGAACGCGTGGCTGTCGTCGGTCGCCGTGCCGCGCCGGGTGAGCTCACGGGGACCCCGCTCGAACCGGCCTGCCGGATCGGCGAGGGCGCCGCGCACCTCGTCCTCGACGTACGCGGGGTAGGTGCGGTAGTAGCGGCCGAGACGCCAGCCGGTGGTCAAGTAGGCCGTACGTTCCATGTACTTGGGCAGGCAGGTGGTGCGGCGGCCGGACAGGACGCTGCGCCCGGTCTCCGGGTCCCGGGTGCGGGCGAGCACGAGGACGCCGTGGCAGATCGCGCCGACCGGACGGCCCAGTGCCCAGAACTTCCGCACCTGGTCGCGCAGTTCGGACGAGCCGAGGTACTGGCGCATGCCGGGCGCGTGCCCGCCGGGCAGCAGCAGCCCGTCGAAGCCGGTGACGTCGAGGTCGGACCAGGCGGCCGTGGCGGTGAACTCCGGCGCGGCGGTGAGCTGTTCGTAGAAGCGCTTGGGTTCGTCCTCGGCGCCGAGCTGTCCGAACAGGACGCCGGTGAGCAGCCGTGGGTCGGCCGCGGGCCGGGTGCCGGCGCGTTCGGTGGCGAAGACGACCTGGTGGCCGGCCCGGGTCAGCTCCCGCCAGGGCACGGCCACCTCGGTCACGTCGAAGTCCCGGTCGGGAAGCGGCATCAGCACACGCATGCGGCCATGATGTCAGCCGCACGGTCACACCTCACACGAGCGCCGCCGCCATCCGCCGTACCGCCTCCGTGATCACCTCGGGCGAGGTGGCGAGGTTGAACCGGACGTGCCCGGCGCCGCCGGTGCCGAAGCGGAGGCCGGAGTTGACGGCGACCCGGCCGCGCTCCAGGAAGACCTCGGCCGGATCGTCGCCGAGGCCGAGGGCGCGGCAGTCGAGCCAGGCGAGGTAGGTGGCCTCGGCGGGCCGGTACCGGATGCCGGGCAGCCGGCGGTCGATCAGGTCGGCGAGCAGGCGCCGGTTCTCGTCGAGGCCCGCGAGCAGGGCGTCCAGCCAGGCGGTGCCGTCGGTCAGGGCGGTCGTGTGGGCGATGACGCCGACGTGGCTCGGGCCGTGGCTGACCTCCTCGGGCAGCCGGGCGAGGTCGGCGGCGGCCCCGGGCCCGGCCACGGCGAGGGCGGCCTTGAGGCCCGCGAGGTTCCAGGCCTTGGACGCCGACATCAGGGACAGCCCGCGTTCGGCGCCCGGCACGCTCAGGTACGGCACGAAGCCGACGCCCGTGGCGGTGAGCGGGGCGTGGATCTCGTCGGCGACGACCCGGACGCCGTACCGCTCGGCGAGCGCGCTGACGGCGGTGAGTTCACCGGCGGTGTGGACGGTGCCGGTCGGGTTGTGCGGGCTGCACAGCAGGTAGCCGGCCCGCCGGCCGCCGAGCCCGCGGAACGCCGCCTCCAGCACGTCGGGGTCGATCCGGCCGTCGCCGCCGAGCGGGGCCTCCACCACCTGCCGGTCCATGTGTGCGACGAACTGGTAGAACGGCGGGTACACCGGCGAGTTGACGACCACCGGGTCGCCGGGCCCGGTGACGAGTCTCAGCATCTCGACGACGCCGAGCATCACGTCGGGGACGATCGCGGTGCGGGCCGCGTCGAGCCCGTCCCAGCCCCAGCGTTTCGCGGCGAACGCGGCGAGCGCCTCGGCGTAGGCGGTGCCGGCCGGGTAGCCGGTGTCGCCGAGTTCCATCGCGTCCGTGACCGCGCGGACGACCGCCGGGGCGAGCGGTACGTCCATCTCGGCCACCCAGACCGGGAGCACGTCCTCGGGATAGGTGCGCCACTTCATGCTGGTACGACATCGCAGCCGGTCGAGGGTGAGGGCGCGCAGCGGGTTCGGTTCGCCCGGATTCTCCTGCGGGATGCTGGTCATGGGCTCAAGATAGGCGGCTGCGGCGGGGCCGGGAACGAGGCGTACGGCCGCGCCGCACTGCCACGGGATCGTAAAGATCACCAACGCTGTGAACGTCCTGGGGGCCGCCGACGTATGGAGAGCAGGGCGCTCGACGACCGGAGGGCCCCGCGGTGCAGGCACCGCGCGTTCGGGGTTTCGGGAGCCATGGATGAGGCACGCACGACGACGGGTCGTCCGGCGGGGGACACAGCTGGCGGCGGTCGGCGGACTCCTTCTGGGAGGCGCGATGGTCACCACGGCCATGGCGAGCGAGACTCCCGGCACGTCCGCCGTCCCGTTCAGCTCGGGCTCCGCGACCGCGGCCGGTGACGCCGGGGCGGCGCTGGTGGCGAAGCTCGGCACCGCCCGTACGGCGGGCAGCTGGATCGGCGCCGACGGCAGGCCGGTGGTCGCGGTGACCGATGCCGGGGCCGCGGCGATGGTGAAGCAGGCGGGCGCCGAGCCCAAGATGGTGTCGCACAGCATGAACGAGCTGAAGGCGGCCACCGCCACGCTGAAGGCCGCGCCGCGGGTGGCCGGCACGGCGTGGGTGGTGGACTACAAGACGAACCGGGTGACGGTGGAGGCCGACAGCACGGTCTCCGCCTCCGACTGGTCGGACCTGAGCCGGGTCGCGGCGGACATCGGCGGTTTTGTGCAGATGCAGCGCTCCGAGGGGAAGTTCACCACCCGGCTGAACGGGGCGCAGCCCATCCTGTCGACGGGCGGCCGTTGTTCGGCCGGGTTCAACGTCACCAACGGGACCACCGATTTCATCCTCACCGCCGGTCACTGCGGCCCCGCCAACACCATCTGGTTCGACGAGGGCCAGGGCAACGACCAGCAGGTGGGCACCACGATCGACACGCAGTTCCCGGGCAACGACTTCTCGCTGATCCAGTACGCGAACGGGAAGGCCGGTGACAACCCGGACGTGGTCGCGATCGGCAACGGCCAGGGCGTGCGGATCACGGGGGCTGCCGATCCGACGGTCGGCGAGAAGGTGTTCCGCAGCGGCTCCACCAGCGGTCTGCACGACGGCACGGTGACCGCGCTGAACGCGACCGTCAACTACCCGGAGGGCACGGTCACCGGGCTCATCCAGACCAACGTGTGCGCCGAACCGGGCGACAGCGGCGGCCCGTTGTTCTCCAACGGCATCGCGCTGGGGGTGACCTCGGGCGGCAGCGGCGACTGCACCACGGGCGGGGTGACGTTCTTCCAGCCGGTGACGCGGGCGATGGCGGCGCTGAACGTGCAGCTGATCGTGACCAAGCAGGCGGCCGGGGCGCAGGGCGCGACGCCCGCGCCGTCCGCGTCGGCCAACCACAGCGCCATCGCGCCGAGCGCGGCCTCGCCGGGTTCGACGGCGCCGGTCACCGGGGACGACACCAGTCTGGTCGCCCGGCTCACGGACACCCGCAACGTCGGTCCGGGTCTGCTGGTGATCGGGGGCAGCCTGATCGCGCTGGTGGGCACGCGCTTCATCCGCGCCGAGCAGGACCGCAAGGCCTACCAGCGCTACTACTCGGCCACTTGGGGCTGACGGGATGGCGGGGGGCGGCGCGGGGTCTGCCGCGCGAGGTCCGACGAGAAGGGCACCCGGCCGCTGCGGGTGCCCGGGACGGGCGGTCGGGCCGGCTGGCCCGGCTGCTACGGGGTCGCCGCCGCCCATTCGAGGACGAGCCGCTGGTACTCCTCGCGCTGCTCGGTGCTCAGTGTCCCGCCCGACCGGAGCCACAGGGCCCGGATCTCCTCGTTGACCTCGTCGGCCGATCGCTCGGTGACGGTTTCAACAGTGGTGGACATGGTGTGAAGCATATGCCGGTAGGCGTGAAGGCGCCGTGAGTAAGTACGACCGATACGGACATATCGGACCGTGTTACTCGTCACGTCAATATGTCAAGCACAGGCGGGAGTTCGATGCGGTCCGGCACCGCCCGCACCTGCGGAAACGGCAGTTCAGCCACCGGCCCGGCCGAGCACCAGAACCTGGATCGCCAGGACGGCCGCACCCCGCGCCCAGTCGTGGAAGTCGGAGACCTTGGTCTCCAGTCCGAGCGGGGCGGCGAGCGGGTGCCGGTGGGCGCGGACCGTCTCGCGCACCGTGTCGCCGGCCACCTCCATCAGGCCGACCCCCTCCCCGGCCAGCAGGATCTTCTGCGGCATCACGAAGTTGGCGATCTGCGCGAGCAGTGTGCCCAGCGCCCGGCCGGCCTCGCCGATCACCCGGGCGGCCATCGGCTCGCCCGCGGCGGCGCCGGCGAGGATCTCCTCGTACGACGCGTCGCGGCCGGTGGCGGCCCGGACCTGGTAGCGGATGCTGGGGATGGTGAGCAGCGACACGGCGCTGCCGCGCTCGCCCTGCGGGGTGAGCGGGCCCAGCGGGTCGATGATCCAGTGCCGCCCGAAGCCGCGGTCCTCCTCGGCGCAGGGGACCCGCTTGCCGCCGAGCACCAGGCCGTAGCCGATGCCGGCGCCGATGGTCAGCACGACGAAGCGGTCGAGTCCGCGGCCGGCGCCGAACCAGGTCTCGGCCTCGACCAGGGCGGCCACGTCGTTCTCCACGACGACCGGCAGCCCGGTGCGCTCGCCGACCAGCCCGGCCAGCGGGACGTCGCGCCAGGACAGGTAGGGCGACTCGCCGACCACCGCGTACTCGCGCACGAACCCGCCGACGCCGATGCCGATGCCCGCGACGGCGGGGTGGCGGGCGACGAGCTCGGCGGTCATGGCGGCCAGCAGGTCGGCGACGTACTCGGGGTCATGGCCGGCGAGCGGCCGGTCGAGGCGGGCGACGATGTCGCTCCTGAGGCTGGTGACGACGGCGTAGGCCATCTCGTCGGTGATCTTGAAGCCGATGAAGGACCGGGACTCGGCGACCACGGCGAGCGGCTGCGAGGGCCGGCCCTGGCGCGCCTCCGCCGGGGCACCCGCCCAGGGGGCCTCGACGAGCAGGCCGGACTCGATGAGCGGCTTGGTGAGGCGGGTGAGGCTGCCCTGGGAGAGGTTCAGCCGACGGGCCAGCTCGGTGCGCGACAGCGGGCCGTGGACGAGCACCTCGATCGCCACGGAGCGCTCCGCGGAGCTCAGCGGCAGCCAGTCGGTCACAGCTTCCCTTTTCTTCCGGAACTGAAGCAACCAAGCCACCCTACTGTGCGCCGGGTGCGCCGCATAAGCGCCCTGCTCGCACCTTTCCGACTTCCTTCCGCCCCTTGACGCCAAGATTCTTCCGCGGCGAAAGTAACCTCCATGACTTTCTCACTCGGCATCGTCGGCGCCGGACAGTTCTCCGGCCAGTTCGCCACGCTGTTCCAGGCCCATCCCGGCGTCGGCGACGTGTACGTCACCGACCTGCTGCCCGAGCGGGCGGAGAAGCTCGCCGCCGCCCAGGGTCTGGCGGGCACCTTCCCGTCGTACGAGGCCATGCTGGAGTCCGACGTCGACGCGGTGGCGATCTTCACCCAGCGCTGGACGCACGGCCCGCTGGTCCTCCAGGGCCTGAACGCCGGCAAGCACGTGTACTCCGCGGTCCCCATGGCGATCACCACCGAGGAGATCGCCGCGATCATCGACACGGTCAAGGCGACCGGGCTGACGTACATGATGGGCGAGACCAGCCAGTACAACCCGGCCACCGTGCACGCCCGCAACCAGATCGCCGAGGGCGCCTTCGGGCGGCTCTTCTACGCCGAGGGCGACTACGTCCACGACATGGACCTCGGCTTCTACGACGCCTACCGCTACAGCGGCGGCGAGAACTGGAAGGCGACCGCCAGCTATCCCCCGCTGCTCTACCCGACGCACGCGGTGGGCGGGGTGCTCGGCGCCTGGCAGACGCACGCCGTGAGCGTGTCGGCGATCGGTGTCACCGACGACCGCGGCGACGGCGTCTTCGACAAGGAGGTCAGCCAGTTCGGCAACGACGTGTCCAACGCGACCGCGCTGTTCGAGGTGGCCGGCGGCGGCTCGTTCCGCACCAACGAGTTCCGGCGGGTGGGCTACCCGTCCCACATCCGTGAGTCCCGCTTCCGGTTCTTCGGCACGGAGGCCAGCATGGAGCAGCTGGCGACGGTGGCCCTGTGGCAGGACAAGAAGGGCGTCCACGACATCAGCGAGCTGCTCGAACCCAAGCCCACCATGTCCCCCGACGACCCCTCGCTCCAGCACATCGCGCCGGAGCTGCGGGCCGCCTTCACCTCCGGGTCGGCGCCGGTGCACGACCGGGCGCGGCTGCCGCGGGAGTTCGACACGCTGCACAACGGACACGAGGGCAGCCACCACTTCCTGGTGGACGACTTCGTGACCGCCGTCAACACGCGCAGCCTGCCGTCGGTCAACGCGTGGGTCGCGGCCCGCTACACCCTGCCGGGCATCGTCGCGCACGAGTCCGCGCGGCAGGGCGGGGCCAGGCTGGAGATCCCGGACTTCGGGGACGCCCCGGAGAGCTGAGCCGGAGCCGCCGGCCGGAGCCGGCGGCGCGGGCCGGGTGCCGTCAGGTGCCCGGCTTGCGGCCGTAGACGTAGACGTCGTCGCCGGTCTTCAGCAGCGACCAGTACTTCTTGGCCGTGGTGGGGGTCATGTTGACGCAGCCGTGCGAGCCCGGCGGGTTCCACATGCTCAGACTCACCGAGTGGAAGGCCTGGCCGCCGTCGAAGAACTGGCTGTAGGGCATCGGCACGTTGTAGACGGACGAGACGTGGTCGATGTCACGCCAGTAGATCTTCTTCAGACCGGTCCGGGTCTCGAACCCGTTCCGGCCGGTACGGACCGGCACCGGGCCGTAGACCAGCTTGTTGCCGTCCTGGATCCAGCTCAGCTGGAGCGTGAGGTTGACGCAGGCGATGCGTCCCTTGTTCGTCGGGCACTTGCCGGCCTTGTTGGGCTTGTTCCCGACGGCCTTCTGCTTGTTCATCAGGTCCATCACGCCCCAGGTGACGGGACCCGCGTACCCGACGGCGGGCGTGATGCCGTGCTTGTTCTGGAAGGCCTGGATCGCCTTGCAGTCGGCCGTGGACTGCCTGCCGTCGACCGGCCGGCCGAGGAACTTCTCGACCTGCTTCTGGTACGGCCCGGCCTGCGTGGTGCAGCTCGCCGCCTGCGCCGGAGCCGAGGTGAGGGCGAGCGTGAGCGGCGCCACAAGGCCCGTGACACCGAGCACTACCGCACTTCGTCTGCGTATGTCCCCCATATGACGTCTGTCTCCTTTTCCTGCGCTGTGGTCTCGTCGTACTGGACCGCCCGATGCGCGGCATTGGTTGTAGCCCGGGGCCGGCTGTGACGAAACGGTTAACTTGGCCGCCGCGGCCGACCGGGCCGACATCGGTCCACCTACCCTGAAGTGGCCCGCGCCACAGCGTCGTGGCCGACCTAGTGTGCGGGTCATGCACCCCGCGCTCGCCGGCGATCTCGCCCGGCTTCCCGAACTCCTCCAGTCCGCCCGCGACGTGGCCGCCCGTGCGGCTGCCGGGTCGCCCGAGCGGCCGGTGGCCGCCGTCGGGCCCGCACCCGCGCGGGCGCCGCTGCCCGAGCGGGGGGAGGGCGGGGCCGGCGCGCTGGCCCGGTTCAACGAGCGGTGGGCGCCGGGAATGTCCGCCTCAGCCGGACCACGCTACCTCGGTTTCGTCACCGGCGGTGTGACCCCCGCCTCCCTCGCCGGCGACTGGCTGACCTCCGCCTACGACCAGAACCTGTCCGGCGACGCCGGCTCCTGGGGCGCCGCCCTGGAGCGCGAGACCGTGTCCTGGCTGGCCGAGCTGTTCGGGCTCGGCGAGGCGCACAGCGGGGCGTTCGTGACCGGCGCCACGATGTCGAACACGGTCGGCCTGGCCATCGCCCGGGAATGGCTCGGCGAGCGGCTCGGGGTGGACGTCGCGCGGGCCGGGGCCGCCGCGCTCGGCCCGGTCGACGTGCTCTCCGGCAGCCCGCACTCCAGCGTCGGCAAGGCGCTGTCGGTGCTCGGCATCGGCCGGGACCGGCTGCGGCAGGTCCCGCTGCTGCCCGGCAACCGGGAGGCGGTGGACGTGACCGCGCTCGACGCGGCGCTGGCCGCCCTGGAGGGGCGGCCGGCGATCGTCGTCGCCAACGCGGGCACGGTGAACACCGTCGACTTCGACGACCTGCGGGCGATCGCCGCGCTGAAGGAGCGGTACGGCTTCTGGCTGCACGTGGACGCCGCGTTCGGCGCCTTCGCCGCCCTGTCCCCCGCCCACGCCCCGCTCGTCGCCGGTCTCGACGCGGCCGACTCGGTCTGTGTCGACCTGCACAAGTGGCTGAACGTCCCCTACGACGCGGCCGTCCAGTTCACCCGCCGCCGCGACCTCCAGGTGGCCGTCTTCCAGAACGAGTCCCCCTACCTCGGCGCGCCGACCGGCACCCCGGACTTCCTGCACCTGACCCCGGAGAACTCCCGCCGGATGCGGGCGCTCCCGGCCTGGTTCGCGCTGACGGCGTACGGCCGGGACGGGCACCGCGAGATCGTCGAGCGCAACGTCACCGAGGCCCGCCGCCTGGGCGACGGCATCGATGAGCTGCCCGCCCTGCGCCTGCTCGCCCCGGTCCGGCTCAACGTCGTCTGCTTCACCCTCGCCGAACAGCCCACCCAGGAAAGGGTGACCGCCCTGGCCCGGTCGGTCGCCGCGTCCGGGGAGGCGTTCCTGACGCCGACGGTGTACGGCGGGGTGCCCGCGCTGCGGGCGGCGTTCAGCAACTGGCGGACCACCGGGGACGACACCCGGCGGGTGCTGGCCGTCCTCGCGGCCGCCTCAGCTGCTCTCTGACCCCTGCCGGGCCTCCCGGTGCGGGTGCAGCGCCGCGTGGAACCCGCTGTGCACAGCGGTGAGTCCGCCGTCGACACTCAGCGTGGTGCCGGTGATCCAGGCGGCGTCGCGGGAGGCGAGGAAGGCGACGGCGGCGGCGATGTCCTCGGGTTCGCCGACCCGGCCGAGCGGGTACAGCGGGCGGACGGCGTCGAGTTCGTCCTCCCGGTCCGCCCAGGCCGAGGTGCGGACCGTGCCCGGCTCCACCAGGTTGACCCGCACCCCGCGGGGGGCCGCGTGCCCGGCGAGGGTGCGGGTCAGGGAGGCGAGGCCGGCCTTGGCGGCGCTGTAGGCGTGGTTGCCGAAGTCGGCCCGGGCGTTGACGGATCCGATGCTGACGATCGCGCCACGGCCGGAGGCGGCGAGATGCGGGAGGGCGGCCCGGCAGCAGCGGTGGACGCCGGTGAGCGTGATGTCGAGGTCCAGGGCCCACGCGTCGTCCTGCTGGTCCTCGAAGCGGGGGACGTCCGGGGTGCAGTGCGCGGCGCAGTTCACCAGCACGTCCAGGGTGCCGAAGGAGGCGACGGCCCGCTCGACGGCCGCCTCCACCGAGTCCCGGTCGGCGACGTCGCAGGCGAACGCCGCAACCGCCAGCCCCTGTTCGCGCAGCACGGCCGTGGTCCGCTCCGCCTCGGGCAGGTCCCGGTCGGCCGCCAGCACCCGTGCGCCCTCCTCGGCCAGTCGGCGGGCGACAGCCGCGCCGATGCCGCGGGCCGCGCCCGTGACGAGAACTCCGTGTCCGGCAAAGCGAGTCAGTCCGGTCATGACGACGACCGTACGGGCCGGACGATCAACAGGACAGATACCGTGCGCCCATGACCGCGCTCCTGCAGCAACTCCCCACCCTGATAGGCGTCGTGATCGGCGCGCTCGGTTCGTATCTCGCGGTGGTGCGGGGTGACCGGGCGCGGTTCAGGCGGGAACAGGAGGCGCGCTGGGAGGAGCGGCGGCTCGCCGTGTACAGCGACTACGCGCGGGCGCTGAAGAAGACGGTGAACCTCACCTACCGGGTCGCCGCCCATCTCGGCAACGACCCGCATCCGCACCCGATCTCCCCGGCCGAGGCCGAGCCGCAGCTGGCGGCGGCCACCGACGGCCGTGATCCGGCCGGGGAGGCCCTGATCATGCTGGGCAGCCGGGAGGTGGTGGAGCAGGCGCGGGAGTGGGTGACCGCGGTGATGGCCATGGAACGGTTCATGCGCTCCGGGGCGGTCGACCCGGACGCCTGGCAGGACCTGCTGGCCCGGCAACGGGCCTGCCGGGAGCGGTACTACACCGCCGTACGCGAGGATCTCGCGCTGCCTCCGGGGCACCCGGCGCTCTGGCCCACCCGGCCGGCGTCCGACGGCTGAGGGCGGGCCGGTTCCGCGGAGGCCGGTGGCGGGCCCTCCGCGGAAGCCGACTTCGCGTGCGGGTCAGTGTCCTCGGGCGATCCACTCCGCCAGCTGGGGTGCCTCGGCGCCGATGGTGGTCGGGTCGCCGTGCCCGGTCAGGACCTTCGTCTCCGGCGGGAGGGTGAGCAGCTTGTCCCGGATGGAGTCGATGATCGTCGGGAAGTGCGAGTACGACCGCCCGGTCGCACCGGGGCCGCCCTGGAAGAGGGTGTCGCCGGTGAAGACGACCCCCAGGCCGGGGTCGTGGAGGCAGACGGCGCCGGGGGCGTGTCCTGGTGTGTGCAGCACGGTCAGGTCGGCGCCGGCGGCCTCGATGACCAGTCCGTCGGACAGGTGGTTGTCGGGGTCGCGGTCGGGGTGGGTGAGCTTCCACAGCGGCAGGTCGTCGGGGTGCAGCCAGATCTTGGCGCCGGTGAGATCCGCGAGAGCGGGGGCCGCGTCGATGTGGTCGTTGTGGGCGTGGGTGCAGACGATCGCCTTCAGGACGCGGTCGTCGACCGCCTCGGCGATGGCCCGGGCGTCGTGCGCGGCGTCGATGACGATCACTTCGCGTTCGTCGCCCACGATCCAGACGTTGTTCTCGACGTCCCAGGTGCCGCCGTCGAGGGTGAACTGCCCCGCGGTGACGAGTCGTTCGATGCGCGTGGTCATCAGAGCACCACCACCGAGCGCAGCACGTCACCGTGGTGCATCCGCTCGAAGGCCTTCTCCACCTCGTCGAGCTGGATGGTCTCGGTGACGAAGGCGTCCAGCGGCAGCCGCCCCTGGAGGTGCAGGTCGATGAGCATCGGGAAGTCCCGGGTGGGCAGGCAGTCCCCGTACCAGCTGGACTTGAGGGCGCCGCCGCGGCCGAAGACGTCGAGCAGCGGGAGTTCCAGCTTCATCTCGGGGGTGGGTACGCCGACCAGGACGACGGTGCCGGCGAGGTCGCGGGCGTAGAAGGCCTGCCGGTACGTCTCGGGGCGGCCGACCGCCTCGATGACGACGTCGGCGCCGAAGCCGCCGGTCAGCTCGCGGATCGCCTCGACCGCGTCGTTCTCGCGGGAGTTGACCGTGTGGGTGGCGCCCAGGGCGCGCGCCTTCTCCAGCTTCCGGTCGTCGATGTCGACGGCGATGATCTTCGCCGCGCCCGCCAGGCGGGACCCCGCGATCGCCGCGTCACCGACCCCGCCGCAGCCGATCACGGCGACCGAGTCGCCGCGGCCGACGTTGCCGGTGTTGATCGCGGCGCCGATGCCCGCCATCACACCGCAGCCGAGCAGCCCGGCGACCGCCGGGGACACGGCCGGGTCGACCTTGGTGCACTGCCCCGCCGCCACCAGCGTCTTCTCCGCGAAGGCACCGATACCGAGCGCCGGGGAGAGCTCCTGGCCGGTCGAGGCCAGGGTCATCCTCTGCTTGGCGTTGTGGGTGTTGAAGCAGTACCAGGGCCGCCCGCGCAGACACGCCCGGCACTGACCGCACACCGCACGCCAGTTGAGGATCACGAAGTCACCGGGCGCCACGTCCGTGACACCCTCGCCGACCGACTCCACCACACCGGCGGCCTCGTGCCCCAGCAGGAAGGGGAACTCGTCGTTGATACCGCCCTGCTTGTAGTGCAGGTCGGTGTGACAGACCCCGCAGGCCTGTACCTGTACGACGGCTTCGCCCGGCCCCGGGTCGGGCACCACGATCGTCTCGACCCGCACGGGTTCGTCCTTGCCCGGTGCGATCACCCCGCGTACTTCCTGCGCCATGGGCCTGCCCTTTCCTCGCTCTGCTGACGTACTGCCTTCCGACCCTACGCGGGAACGATCAGCGACGGCACGCATCGCCCGGCGCGGATCGTCGTCCATATACCCCCGGGGGTACCTCTGCTACGGTGGCACACATACCCCCGGGGGTAATTCACCAGGGGGATCGAGGAGAGGAGTGTGCTGCCGTGTCCTTCATCGACACCATCGAGGTGCCCGGACTGGGCAATCGCGGCTATCTTGCGGGCGGAGCGCACGGCGCCGTCGCGGTCGACCCGCCCCGGGACGTGGACCGGGTGCTGGCGGCCGTCGCCCGGCGCGGGGCGCGGCTCACGCAGGTCGTGGAGACCCACGTGCACAACGACTACGTCTCCGGCGGCCTGGAGCTGGCCCGGCTGACCGGGGCCGCGTACGTGGTGCCGGCCGGGGCGCGGGTGGCGTACGAGCGGGTGCCGGTGGCCGACGGGGACGTGCTGGAGATCGAGGCGGGCCTCGCGCTGCGCGCGCTGGCCACCCCCGGGCACACCCCGCACCACACGTCGTACGTGCTGGAGGAGACCGGCCGTGCGGTGGCCGTCTTCACCGGCGGTTCGCTGCTGATCGGCACGGTGGGCAGGCCCGACCTGGTGGAGCCGCGGCTCACCGGCGAGCTGGCACGGGCGCAGCACGCCTCGGCGCACCGGCTGGCCGCCGAGCTGCCGGACGGGACGGCGGTACTGCCGACGCACGGCTTCGGCAGCTTCTGCTCGGCCGGGGACGCCGCCGGGCCTGACACCACCATCGGCAGGGAGCGCGTGGTGAACGACGCGCTGGTCAAGGACGTCGACACGTTCGTCACGGAGCTGCTGGCGGGCCTGGACGACGTACCGGCGTACTACGCCCACATGGGCCCGCTGAACGCCGGCGGCCCGGCCCCCGTCGACCTCACGCCGCCGGGCCGGGCGGACGCGGCGGAGCTCGCGGCGCGGCTGGCCGCCGGGGAGTGGGTGGTGGACCTGCGCACCCGGGTGGCGTTCGCCGCGGGGCATGTCCCGGGCACCCTGAACTTCGAGGCCGACGGGCAGCTCGCCACCTATCTGGCCTGGCTGCTGCCCTGGGGCCGGCCGGTCACGCTGCTCGCCGAGTCGGCCGCCCAGCTCGCCGCCGCCCAGCGGGAGCTGACCCGCGTCGGCATCGACCGCCCGGCCGCGGCGGCCACCGGCACGCCCGAGGCCTGGCTGCGCGCGGGCGAGCGACCCCGGTCCTTCCCCCGGGCCACCTTCGCGGAGCTGGCCGCGCGCGGCACGCAGGACGTCGTCGTCCTGGACGTGCGCCGGGACACCGAGCGGGCCAGCGGCCATCTACGGGGCTCGCTCCACATACCCCTGCACCAGGTGCGGGAGCGGCTCGGCGAGATACCCGGCGGCACGGTGTGGGTGCACTGCGCGGGCGGGATGCGGGCCGCCGTCGCCGCCTCGCTGCTCGACGCGGCCGGGCGCGATGTGGTGGCCGTGGACGACGGGTTCCCGGCGGCACGCGCGGCCGGGCTGCCGATGGCCCGGCTCACCCCGGCCGAGGCGCGGGAGCGCGCGGACGCGGACGCCGTACTGCTGGACGTCCGCGAGGCCGGCGAATGGGCGGCCGGACACGCGCCGGGGGCGATGCACGCCCCACTCTCCGGGCTGACGGCCGGTGCTCCGCTGCCGCCGGCCGCCACGGACCGCCCGCTCGTCGTGATCTGCCACTCGGGCCGGCGCTCCCGGCAGGCGGCGGCACTGCTGACCGCCCGCGGGCTCGACGCGGTCGACGTCGTGGGCGGGATGACCGCCTGGCGCGCGGCAGGCCTCGCGGTGACCGCCGGGGGCACCGCCGGATGACCGCGCTTCTCCTCGCCCTCGGCTCCGGGGCCGTCACCGGGCTGGCGCTCGGGGCCCTGGGCGGCGGCGGCAGCGTGCTCGCCGTACCGGCACTGATCTATCTGCTCGGCTTCAGCCCGGCCGCGGCCACCACCGCGAGCCTGGTCGTCGTCACGGTCACCTCGGCCACCGCGCTGGTCGCGCACGCCCGCGAGGGCGCGGTGCGCTGGCGGGCCGGTGCGGTGTTCGCGGCGGCCGGGGTCGTTCCGGCGGCGGTCGGCGGAGCGGTCTCCCGGCAGCTGCCGGCGGCGCTGCTGACCGGCGCGTTCGCGGTGCTCGCCGCCGTGGCGGCCCTGCGCATGCTGCGTCCGGCGGCCGTCCGGTCCACGGCGCCGGTACCGGCCCGGGCGTCCCGGGTGGCCGGGGCGGGCGCCGGTCTCGGCGCGGTGACCGGGGTGCTCGGGGTGGGCGGCGGCTTCCTCGCCGTGCCGTCCCTGGTGAACGTCGTGGGGCTCCGGATGCGCGCCGCGATCGGCACGAGCCTCCTGGTCATCACGATCAACTCACTCACCGCGCTGGCAGCACGCGCCGGTGCGGCAGCCGACATCGACTGGTCGGCCGTCGGCCCCTTCGCCGGCGCCGCGATCCTCGGCGCCTGGGACGGCAAACACCTCGCCTCCCGCCTCTCCGCAACCACCCTCCAGCGCCTCTTCGCCTACGCACTCCTCACGGTCGCCGCCTTCATGCTGACCGACGCACTCACCTGACCCGCCCCGCAAGGGTCGCTGGGGTCGCACCGATCGGCAGCGCCCCGCAAGGGGCGCGGGGAACTGCGCGACCAGCTACAACGACGCCGCAGACGACAGACGGCACATCGCGCCACTTCCGACGAACCGCGCAAGCCAACACACCGAACAGCAACGCCCCGCAGGGGGCGCGGGGAACTGCGCGACCAGCCACGACGGCGCGGCAGATGTCAGATCGCGGCGCTCGCGGCGAAGCCGCTCACGCGAGCGAGAGGAACAGCTTCTCCAGTCGTGCCTTCATCTGCTCGCTCGTCTCACCGTCCACCCCACTCCGGGCGGGGTCGACGATGCACTGCTGCAGCCCGGTCGCGATGATCGCGAAGCCCGCCCGGTCCAGGGCGCGCGAGGCCGCGGCGAGCTGGGTGACCACGTCCTCGCAGTCGCGGCCCTCCTCGATCATCTTGATCACGCCGGAGATCTGCCCCTGCGCCCGGCGCAGCCGGTTCAGCACCGACTTGAGCTCGTCGCCCTCGAACTGAAGCTCCACGACCACCACTCCTTACATACCCGTAGGGGTATTTTACCCGCCCCTCGGGCGAACCCACCGCTCATCACTGCAAGGAAGGATCGCATCCGCCATGACCACCACTCCCCCGAACCCGGATCTCACCCCCGACCAGGCCCTCGCCCGCCTGCCGGAACTGACCGTCGTCGACGTCCGCACGCCCGCCGAGTACGCCGCAGGCCATGTGCCCGGCGCCCACAACATCCCCCTGGACAGCCTGGACCGGGCCCTGCCCGCGCTGCGCACGGCGCACGGCGGGCTCCTCCTGGTCTGCGCCTCCGGCGCCCGGGCCGAGCGCGCCCGGTCGGTCCTCGCCGGGCACGGCATCCCGGCGGCCACCCTCACCGGCGGCACCAGCGGCTGGGCCGGACACGGTCACGAACTGCACCGACCCCGGGGCGGGTCCCGTGCGACCTGGGCCATGGAGCGCCAGGTGCGGTTCACCGCCGGGGCCGCCGTCCTCGTGGGCCTGGGCCTCGGCCCGCTGCACCCGGCCTGGCTGCTGCTGTCGGCGGGGGTCGCGGGCGGCCTGGTGTTCTCGGCGCTCACCGACACCTGCGGAATGGCCGCGATCCTGTCGAGGCTGCCGCACAACCGGCCGCGTCCGGCCGACCTCGACGCGACCCTGGCGAGGCTCGGTTCCGCCCGTGGCTGACCGGGCACCGGGGCCGGAACCGGCCGTCGTAGCCTGGGGGTCGTCGGAGGGCGCAGCCCGCCGCCCGGACGAGGAGCACCGTGACCGCCGCAGACGCACTTCCGACGAGCCAGCCGAAGGAGCCCGTGTTCCGGGTGCTCCTCTCCTACGTACGGCCGCACCGCTGGGCCCTGCTGGCCGGCGCGTTGCTCTCGCTGGTGACCGGCGCGACCGGGCTGCTGCTGCCGCTGGTCGCCCGGGGGTTGATCGACGATCTGTCCCACGACCGTTCCATCACCGGCAAGTTGCTCGCGATGGCGGGTCTGGTGGTCGCCAACGCCGGGGTGGGCGCGCTGGGTTCGTACGTCCTCAGACGCACCGCCGAGTCGGTGGTGCTCGGGGCACGGCGCACCCTGTCGTCGTACCTGCTCAGGCTGCGGATCACCGCGGTGGACCGGACCGAACCCGGTGACCTGATGGCCCGGATCACCTCGGACACCACGCTGCTGCGCGAGGTCACCACGGACTCGCTGGTCGCGCTCGGCACCGGCGGGCTCACCCTGGTCGCCACCGTGGTGATGATGGGGGTGGTCGATCCGGTGCTCCTCGGCGTCACCCTCGTGGTGATCGCGGCGGCGGGCACGGTGCTCGGCACGATCGTGCCGCGCATCAACCGGGCGAGCCGTCGGGCGCAGGACGCGGTCGGGGTGATGGGGGCCTCGCTGGAGCGGGTGCTGGGTGCGCTGCGCACGGTGAAGGCGTCCGGCGCCGAGCACCGGGAGGAACTCGCCCTGCACGAGGCCGCCGAGGAGTCCTGGCGGCAGAGCGTGCGGGCCGCCAAGTGGTCGGCCGCGGCGGGCAACACGGCGGGGCTGGCGATGCAGCTGGCGTTCATCACGGTGCTCGCGGTGGGCGGGGCGCGGGTGGCGACCGGTGCGATCGGGGTGGGCACGCTGGTGGCGTTCCTGCTCTACGTCTTCTATCTGATGCAGCCGATCCAGCAGGTCGTCGGCGCGATCACCCAGTACCAGACCGGCGCCGGCGCGCTCGCCCGGATCCAGGAGGCGCTGCGGCTGCCCGCCGAACCCGCCTCCCGGCCCGCCGAGTTGCCGTCCCCCGGCACCGAACCGGCCTCGGTCGCCTTCACCGACGTACGCTTCCGCTACGCCGACGACCTGCCGTACGTCCACCACGGTGTCAGCTTCGACGTCCCCGCGCGGGGCATGACCGCTTTCGTCGGGCCGTCCGGTGCGGGCAAGACCACCGTGTTCTCGCTGATCGAGCGGTTCTACGACCCCGAGTCCGGCACCGTCGCCGTGGACGGCCGCCCGGTCGCCGACTGGGAACTGCCGCTGCTGCGTTCGGCCATCGGGTACGTCGAGCAGGACGCGCCGGTGCTGTCGGGCACGCTCGGGGACAACCTGCTGCTCGGCAATCCGGCGGCGGACGAGGACGCGGTCGCGCGGGTGGTGAAGACGACCCGGCTCGACGGTCTGGTCGCCCGGCTGCCGCAGGGCCTGGAGACGCTGGTCGGCCATCGCGGCACCAAGCTGTCCGGCGGGGAGCGCCAACGGGTGGCGATCGCACGGGCGTTGCTGCGCAGGCCCCGGCTGCTGCTCCTGGACGAGGCCACCTCGCAGCTGGACGCGGTGAACGAGGCGGCGCTCCGGGACACGGTCGCCGACGTCGCGCGGTCCACCACGGTGCTGGTGGTCGCGCACCGGCTGTCGACGGTGACCATGGCGGACCGGATCGTCGTGATGGACGCGGGCCGGGTCCGCGCGGTCGGCACGCACCGCGAGCTGGTGGCCGCGGACCCGCTGTACGCGGAGCTGGCGGCGACGCAGTTCCTGGCCTCGGAGCACTGAGCACGAGGAACAGGGAACCGGGAAGGGGCAACGGGAAACGGGGAACGAAGAGGGCCGCCCCTGCGCGGGACGGCCCTCGGTGTGCGGCGGGGTCAGGCCTCGATGCCCGGCAGCAGTCCCATGGCGGGCGCGGCCAGGTCGGTGACCTGGTGCAGCTCACCCAGCTTGTGGAGTCCGTTCAGCCCCTGCACCTGCTCCGAGACCTTCGGCATCCTGTCCCGGTACTCCGCGGGGATGTCACTGCCGGCGACCGAGTCGAGCACGCCGAGCGCGGTGAGCTTCCCGGGGTGCTGCGCGCCCGCGTCGGCCGCGTTCGCCAGCGGCGCGGCGAGGCCGGTGACCCCGACGGCAAGGCCGACGGCGGCGACGATACGTCGTGTTGAGATCATGTCCTCAGCAACGGGCCCGGCGCCGGGGCGGACACGGGCAGCCGGTCCCCCTCACCCGTCAGGAGGAGCGCACGGCCTGCGCTTGCCGAGCCCGGCGGGGCGGGGGACGCTCGTTGTGAGGGGCTCGCGCGGCCCGCTCCGTATCGGGTCGCGGGCTCCCGCAGGAGGTCACCATGGGCACCGCGACGGGTTCCACGTTCGACACCGACACGCTGCGCCGGGCCATAGAGGGGAACACCGGGAACAGCCTCCTGGCGCTCTACGCGGACGACGCGGAGATCCGCATCATCGACCGCAACACCCAGCCCAGCCACCCCAAGGTCCTGCACGGCCGCCGGGACATCGCCGCGCTGCTGGACGACGTCTACAGCCGCGACATGACGCACACCCTGGACGAGTGCATCGTGCAGGGCGACCGGGCCGCCTTCACCGAGTCCTGCGAGTACGGGGACGGGGTCCGGGTGCTCGCCGAGTCGATGATCACGCTGCGCGACGGCAAGATCGCCGAACAGATCATGATCCAGGCATGGGACGAGTAGTCGCAAGGAGCGGGCGGGTCCAGGTCAGCTCGCGGTTGACCTGGACCTTCTCGGCACGCGCGACCCTGGGCCACGCCCACCGCCCACGCCCCCACGCCTGCACCGCACTGCTGCGGGCGCTGCTGCGTGCCGCGGCCTGTCACCGCAGGCGCCGGCGTCCCGGTCACCGTGCGGGCGGGCCGTGACCGGCGCCGGTCAGCGCATCCACGCGCGGTACTCCATGACGTCCCCGGCCCGCACCCCGTAGGCGGGGTCGTCCCGGGTGAAGGTGGTCTCCAGGCCGAGTACGGCGCCGGTGGCCGGGTCCAGGATCAGCATCCGCCGTCCGCCGGTGCCCACGTCGAGGACGTACGCCTGGCCGGTGCGGCCCAGCCGGTCGGTGACCTGGCCGGCGGGCCGCAGCCCCTTCGCGTCCGCGAGCAGGTCGGCCAGGGCTGCCGACTCGGGTGCCCCAAGGGTCCAGTTGTCCAGCAACTCAGCGGTGGCGTCGAGGAGTTCGGACGTGGTGAGGATGTCGCCGTGGATCAGGTCGGTGAGGTAGGCACGCAGCTTCGCGGGGTCGTGCGGGGGCGTCGACAGGGGCGGGGCGTCGCCCCACATCGGCGGGAACGTCCGCCGGCTGAGCACATGGCCGTCCTCGACCCGGCCGGTGTCGGTCAGCACGGGCCGGCCCGCGTGGTCCGGGTCGGTCGCCACCACCACCTCGGTGTGCGTGCCGTCGGCCCGCCAGCGCACCACGCGCTCCTCGGGCAGGGTGACCGGCGGCCGGTCGTCGCTCATGGCCAGGCTCCAGGACTGCACATGGGTGCCACGGCGCAGCGCCGGGGAGCCGTCCGTGGCGGCCACCGCGGCGAGTTCCGCGACCTGGGCGAGCGGTACGGCGGTGGAGTGGTCGCGGACGGTCAGCGGCCGGGGTGCGGCGACGGCCGGGGCGCCCGAGGAGCCGCCGAGCAGTACGGCGAGCGTGGTGGCCGTCACGACGGCGGCGGTCAGCCCCCACAGCAGCCGCGGCCGGGACCGGGTCCGGCGGCCGGGGCGGGGGCCGTGCAGCAGCCGGTCGAGGTGGCGTTCGGCGGCGTGGTCGAGAGGGCCGTCGCCGAAGTGGGGGCCGTCGGCGGGCGCCGGGTCGACGGCGCGCAGCAGGTCGAGTTCGTCAGCCATGGCGGTGTTCCTCGGAAAGGGCCTCGACGGCAGGCGGGCGCAGTCGGTCGATCTCGGCTCTGAGCCGGTGGCGTGCGCGGTGCAGCCGCATCGCCGCCGCCCGGCCGCCGCAGCCCAGGACGACCGCGATCTCGTCGGCCCCGAGCTCCTCCCACGCGGCCAGCCGCAGCACCTCCCGGTCGGCCGGGGACAGCCGGGCCAGCGCGTCGTGCACCCAGGCGCCCGGCCGCTCGCTGTCCGGGGCGGCCACGATGTGCCGTCCGTGGGCGGTCTGGTCGTTGCCCAGCCGGTCCAGCAGCCGGCGCCGGCGCCCGTGTCCGCGTACCGCGTTGGCGAGGCAGTTGCGTGCCACGCCGTACAGCCAGGGCAGCGGGGTCGCCGGCAGGTCGGTGCGGCGGCGCCAGGCCACCGTGAACACCTCCGCCACCACTTCCTCCACCTCGCCGGTCCGCCCGTCCAGTCGCCGCGCGACATAGCGGCTGACCGCCCAGTAGTGCTCGCGATAGGCAGCGGCGAAGATCTCGTCGTTGCTCATGTCCCGTTCGTGTCCTGCACCTTCCCGATCGTCACACCCGGCTCGGTGACGCTCGTCGCATCCGTCGAGTGTGACCGGTGCGGACAGCCCGGACACAGGCGGGGCATGAGGAACCTCAAGTGGCTGACGACCACCGACCACAAGACGATCGGGACGCTGTACCTGGTCACGGCGTTCTCGTTCTTCTGCGTGGGCGGGGTGATGGCCCTGCTGATGCGTGCCGAACTGGCCCGCCCCGGTCTGCAGATCATGTCGAACGAGCAGTTCAACCAGGCGTTCACGATGCACGGCACGATCATGCTGCTGATGTTCGCGACGCCGCTGTTCGCCGGCTTCGCGAACTGGATCATGCCGCTCCAGATCGGCGCCCCGGACGTGGCCTTCCCGCGCCTGAACATGCTGGCCTACTGGCTCTACCTGCTCGGCTCGACGATCGCGGTCGGCGGCTTCCTGACTCCGCAGGGTGCGGCCGACTTCGGCTGGTTCGCCTACGCCCCGCTCTCCGACGCGGTCCGCTCGCCGGGCATCGGCGCCGACATGTGGATCATGGGCCTGGCGCTCTCCGGCTTCGGCACCATCCTCGGCGCGGTCAACTTCATCACCACGATCATCTGCATGCGTGCGCCGGGCATGACGATGTTCCGCATGCCGATCTTCGTGTGGAACGTGCTGCTGACCGCGGTGCTGGTCCTGCTCGCCTTCCCCGTCCTCGCCGCCGCGCTGTTCGCGCTGGAGGCGGATCGGAAATTCGGGGCACATGTCTTCGACGCGGCGAACGGCGGAGCACTGCTCTGGCAGCACCTCTTCTGGTTCTTCGGCCACCCGGAGGTGTACATCATCGCCCTGCCGTTCTTCGGCATCATCTCCGAGGTCATCCCGGTCTTCTCCCGCAAGCCGATGTTCGGCTACATGGGTCTGGTGGCCGCGACCATCTCGATCGCCGGTCTGTCCGTGACCGTGTGGGCGCACCACATGTACGTCACCGGCGGTGTGCTGCTGCCGTTCTTCTCCTTCATGACCTTCCTGATCGCGGTACCGACCGGGGTGAAGTTCTTCAACTGGATCGGCACCATGTGGCAGGGATCGCTGTCCTTCGAGACGCCCATGCTCTGGACCATGGGCTTCCTGGTGACGTTCGTCTTCGGCGGCCTGACGGGGGTGATGCTCGCGTCCCCGCCGATCGACTTCCACGTCTCCGACTCGTACTTCGTCGTCGCCCACTTCCACTACGTGGTCTTCGGTACGGTCGTCTTCGCGATGTTCGCCGGATTCCACTTCTGGTGGCCCAAGTTCACCGGCAAGATGCTCGACGAACGCCTCGGCAAGATCACCTTCTGGACGCTGTTCACCGGCTTCCACGGCACGTTCCTCGTCCAGCACTGGCTGGGCGCCGAAGGCATGCAGCGCCGGATTCCCGACTACCTGGCGGTGGAGGGGTTCGCCACCCTCAACACGGTCTCGACGATCTTCTCGTTCCTGCTGGGCTCGTCACTGCTCCCGTTCTTCTACAACGTCTGGAAGACGGCGAAGTACGGCACGAAGGTCGAGTCGGACGACCCCTGGGGTTACGGCCGTTCGCTGGAGTGGGCGACGTCGTGCCCGCCCCCGCGCCACAACTTCGTCTCGCTGCCGCGGATCCGCAGCGAGTCACCGGCGTTCGACCTGCACCATGCCGCTGTGGAGCGGAAGTTGAGCGCGCGATGACGGCCGGGGAGGAGGAAAGGGCGCTGGTCGCACAGATCGAGGGGCATCTGCTGCTGGCGGCGACGCGCGAGGAGGGGCGCCGAGCGGCGGCTCGGTTGGCGAACCGCGTCGGCTGGCTCACGGCCGCCCAACGGGCAGATCTCGAAGGCTATTTCGAGGCCGAATACCTGGGCCTGGCCAGAACGTCCTGGCGGCGCACCTCGGAACGCGGTGAACAACTGAGGCGTGAGTACGAGACCAGATACCGGTCTCTACGCCAACGCCTGCTGGCCTGCTTCCTGCTGACCTGCGCCCTGCTGGCAGCAACGGTTCTCCTGACGCTGACTGCATGAGCCCCCCAGGGGCGCGGGGCTGTGACTGATATGCGGCTGCCGCCGCGTGTGCGCGACCAGCCACAGTCCACCCGCGCCCGACGGCCTACCGGCTCAACTCTGGCTCCACTGCTGGTTGGTCCCGCCATTGCAGGTCCACAGCACCAGCGAGGACCCGTTCGCGGTGGCCGCTCCGTACACGTCCAGGCACAGTCCGGCGTTGACGTTCGTGATCGTCCCGTCCGAGTTGGCGTTCCACTTCTGGTTGTTCTGCCCGTTGCAGTCCCAGATCACGACCTTGGTGCCGTTGGTGGTGCCCTGGTTGTACGCGTCCAGGCACTTGTTGCCGTACACCACGAACTCCTTGCGCGAGGTGTACGTCCAGGCCTGGTTCTGGCCGCCATTGCAGTCCCAGATCTCGGCCTGGGTGCCGTTGGTGATGGTGTTGTTGTAGATGTCGGCGCAGCGGCTGGACTGTCCGCCCACGAGGAGGGTGCCGTTGGTGCCGGGGATCGGGCTGACCGCGACCGAGCCGAGCGTCGGCAGCGAACTTCCCGTGAAGGTGAGCGAGTTGCCCGACCCCTTGCTCAGGTCGACCTGCACCGAGACCGTGCCCTGCGAGGACCCGGTCGGCGGGAAGGAGACGGTGGTGGCGGTCTGGCCGTTGACCTGGAGGGTGCCGGTGACGGCGGTGGAGCCGGCGTTGGTGTAGGCGACGTCGACGACGTCCAGGCCGGTGCTCGCGGCGCTGACGCCGGTGTAGTTGCCGGTGGAGGAGGCGCTGTAACTCGTGCCGGCCGCCTCCGTACCGCCGCTCACCTTGAGCATGACCGAGCCGCCGGCCGGGACGCTGGCGGTGTAACTCGTCGCGTACGAGCCGAGGTTCGACTGCGCCCACAGGTCCCGCACGGTCGCCGAGGCGCCGGTCAGGCCGAGGTCGGACCAGCGGGCGGTGATGTTCGCGGCGGAGGAGGTGCGGTTGAGGAGGACGACCGCACGGTTGCCGGTGCCGGCGAGGACCTTGCTGTAGACCTGCAGACCGGTGCTGTCCTCCCCGACCTTGACGCCCTGCAGCCCGCGCGCGTCCTGGTCGACGCCGATGACGTCGGAGTTCTTGAGGATGGCGGCGGTCTCGCTGGTCATCGTGGTGAGGTCGTTGCCGGCGAGCAGCGGGGCGCCGGAGATCGCCCACAGTGCCATGTGGGTGCGGTTCTGGGCCGCCGTGAGGCCGGACATGCCGACGGTGAGCATGTCGGGGTCGTTGTAGTAGCCGGTGTGCTGGGCGGCCGGGTGCAGGGTCTGGTCGAAGTTGGACAGGACCGCCGACTGGGACGCGGTGCCGCCGTAGTAGTAGATGTCCGTGCTGGTCCGCCACATGGGGGCGAGGCCCGTCGCCCAGTTCCAGGTGTTCTGGTAGCCCCAGTTGCAGATGGACAGGGTCAGCGGGCGGCCGGTGGTGGCCGCGGCCGTGGCGACGGCCGAGCTGATCGACTTGTACGTGGTGGCCGCGTCCAGGCCTTCGGCGTCGCCGCCGCACCAGTCGACCTTCACGAAGTCGAAGCCCCACTGGGAGAACTGGAGCATGTCCTGGGCGTAGTGCCCCTCGCTGCCGGTGTTGGCGGCGGCGGGACGGCCGGTCGGGTAGTAGTAGCCGCAGCCGTTGGCGCCGGCGTCGGTGTAGATGCCGGCCTTCAGGCCCTTGCTGTGGATGTAGTCGGCGATGGCGCTCATGCCGCCGGGCCACTCACTGGTGTCGACGGTGATGTTGCCGGAGCTGTCGCGGGTGCCCTGCCACCAGCCCTCGTCGATGTTGATGTACTTGTAGCCGGCGTCCGGAAGCCCGGCCGCGACGAACGCGTCGACCTGCGCCTTGATGACGTCGTAGTCGATCTTCGCCGCGAAGCTGTTCCAGGAGGCCCAGCCCATCGGGGCGGTGGGCACCGAGATCTGCCGGGTCGTAGCCGCCTGGGCCGGTCCGGGCGTGGCGAAGAGCAGCGCGGCGGCGGCCGTCAGGATCAGGGCGAGGGCGCGGACGGCGACGGCCCACAGGTGCCGTACGAAACCGCTTTCGGTCGTTCTGGGCGGGGGATACATGCGGCTCCTCCACGGGGGTGCACGAGGGGGGGTACGACTCACATTCGTTCGAGATTCCGAACGTGGATCGGTGTTCCGAACGTGTCGCGCGCCGACCGTAGAGCCGCCGGAGGGGTAAGTCAACGGCTGCGACAGGGGTGAACTCCCGGCGTTCCCGGGGTCGTTCATCCCGTGCTCGACCGCGCTCCCGCACCGGCTTGCAAAGCACCGCGAGCGCGCGCTACGGTCCGGGCGACGTACGAAAGCCACTGCCCGGTAGGTAGTCCGGGTGACGTCTCAGCGTTCGTGCAACGGCCTGGTCAGGTCACCTGTGCGTCCTTTGTCGAACTCGAACAAGGGACGGTCATGTCTGACCTGAAGGTTCTCGTCGCCGGTGCCGGCCTCGGCGGTCTCACTCTCGCCCGGTCGCTGCGCGACCACAACGTCGACGTCGCGGTCTTCGAACGCGACGCAAGCCCGTGGGACCGGCCCCAGGGCTACCGCCTCCACCTGGACACCGACGCGCTGTGCGCCGCTCGCGAAGTCCTCCCGGCCGACCTCCACGCGGTGTTCGAGGCGACCGCGCAGTACACCGAGCCGTTCACGACGATCCTCGGGACCGACCTGTCGGTCGTCAAGCGCCTGCCGGCGCAGGACGAACACGGCGGAGCCGTCTGGCCCGCCCACGACGGTCCGGGATCCCACGCCAACGTCGACCGCGCGACCCTGCGTCAGATCCTGTTCGCCGGCCTCGAGGACACCGTGCGTTTCGGAAAGACCCTCGACCACTACGAGAGCGACTCCGACGGGGTGACCGCGCACTTCACCGACGGCTCCCGGGCACACGGCGACGTCCTCGTCGGCGCCGACGGCGTCCGCTCGGCCGTCCGCCGCCTGCGGGCCCCGCACAGCGAGACGGTCGACGCCGGGATCACCGCGTTCTACGGCCGCCTGCCGAGGGCGACGGCCGAGACCGTCGTGCCCGCGGAGACCATGACGGACATCTTCACCATCGCCTCGGACGAGCGGAAGGTGTTCCTCGGACTGGGGTGCGTCCGCTTCCCGACCTCCCCCGCCGAGGCTGCGGCACGCCTCGCCCCCGGCGTCCCGATGCGCGACCAGGACGACTACGTCGTGTGCATCGTGGGCGGTCGCCACGAGTTCTTCCCGGACACGGACGGCGCGCCGCGCGCCCGCTCGGGTGAGGAGCTTCGCCACCTCGCCGCCGAGGCCCTCCGCGACTGGCCGACCGGCGCCGCCGGTCTCGTCCGCGGTGCGGATCCGGCCTCCTTCTTCCTGGTCAGGATGTACACCAGTGTGCCGACCTCGCTCGACGCACCCACCAACGTCACCCTCCTCGGAGACGCCGTCCACGCGATGACACCCACCCTGGGCCGTGGCGCCAACGTCGCGATGCGCGACGGAGCCCTGCTCGGCCGCGCGCTCGGGAAGGTCGCCGACGGGCAACTCGCCCTCCCCGAGGCCCTGGCCGCCTACGAACGCGACATGCTCGCCTACGGCTTCTCCGTCGTACGCGCGGCGGCCCGGGTCGGCCACCGGCGCATGGGCCAGAACCCCCTTCCCGAATAGCCGGCGCCGGAGCCTGGCGGAACGGCCGACGGCCGGCCGTGGGGACCGTCCCGTAACAGGTCGGGGCCGGCGGTCGATTCCGCCGGCCCGGTCAGGCCCCCGGCCGCGGCTGAGGCTGAGGCGAGGAAAACGCCCTCCGCCAGGCTGGCCGACAGAAGGTACATCCGATTCGATACCCGAACGAAGCGGCGGCCGCAGTCACCACAGTTAGACAATCCGTCAAATTACCGAACCGTAACCTACGCGGTGCTACCACGAGTAACTTACTCGCGCGTAATGTCCTGGCGAACCACTTCACCGCGGTGTGAGCCGGCCCGGGACGGCCTGCTCTCCCGCCGCTTTCCCCTGTGCACCTCACTGCCGGCCGCATCACAGGAGGTTCGCCATGCCCCCACGCAGAGTGCTTCTGGCGGCAGCGGTCACCGCTGCCGCCTGCCTCGGTACCCAGACCCTCACCAGCACCGCCGCCACGGCGTCGGACGAGGTGGTCTCCCGGGGCGTCACCATCCCCGCGTTCTACAACCCGCCCGCCGAACTGCCCACGGCGGACGGCACCCTGATCCGCAGCGAGCCCCTAGCGCTCGCCCTCAGCCTGCCCGGCCTCGACGGCACCCTGCCCGGCACCGCGACCCGGCTGATGTACAAGTCCACCGACTCCGACGGGCAGCCCGTCGCCGTCACCGGCGCCTACATCGAACCGAGCGCTGACTGGTCCGGCACCGGACCGCGCCCCCTGGTCGCGGTGGCACCCGGCACCATGGGGCAGGGCGACCAGTGCGCCGCCTCCCTCGGCCTCGAACACCCGCTGACCGTCAACGGCCAGACGGTGTCCGTCGGTTACGAGGACCTGGCGATCTACCGCCTCCTCGCCAGGGGTGTCGCGGTCGTCGTCACCGACTACGCCGGCCTCGGCGCCACCGACCGGCTGCACACCTACGTCAACCGCGTCGACGAGGGACACGCGGTCCTGGACGCCGTCCGCGCCGCCCGCCAGGTCGCCGGAGCCTCCGTCACCAAGGCGTCCCGGGTGGGCCTGTTCGGCTACAGCCAGGGTGGCGGCGCGACCGCCGCCGCAGCCGAACTCCAGGCGTCGTACGCGCCCGACGTCACCCTGTCCGGGACCTACGCGGGCGCGCCGCCCGCCGATCTGACCTCGGTCACCAAGGCCATCGACGGCAGCGAACTGGCCGGTGCCCTGGGCTGGTCGCTCAACGGCTTCCTCCAGTCCGACCCCGATCTGAAGCCGATCGCCGAGGCGCATCTCAACGCCGCGGGCAAGGCCGCCCTCACCGATCTGTCGACCATGTGCGTCGGAGACGCGATCTTCGGCTACGCCTACACGAAGAGCACCCGGTGGACGACTGACGGCCGGTCCATCAGCGACATCATCGCCGACACGCCCGCGCTCCGGTCGTTCCTGGACAGCCAGCGCATCGGCACCCTGGAACCGTCCGGACCCGTCCGGCTGGCCACCGGCGTCAGCGACAACCTCGTCCCCCACGCCCAGGCCCGGCAACTCGCCGTCGACTGGTGCGCGAAGGGCGCGAACGTCACGTACAAGCCCGTCGTCCTGCCCGACGTCGGCAGCGCGCTCCTGAACCACTTCGCCCCGCTCCTCACCGACCAGGGCGACGCCATCGGCTGGCTCGCCGACCGGCTCGCGGGCAAGGCGGCCGGCTCCAACTGCTGGAGCCTGCCCGTCCAGCCCTGACCGAGTCACGGAACGGGGCTGCCGGACGCAGGCTGCCGGCAGCCCCGTCAGGCGTGCGTCGGCCTCGCACGGAGGTCGACGGGGCGTCCGGGGCGGCCGCCCGAAACTCGTCATGCGCCGATCAATCGCAGACTGAGTATACTCAATTCGCCTCTGTCGTGGTTACAGTGTGTCGAGTTCACCAAGGCGCGCAGGCCCGTCGCCGGATCGGTCCCGCGCCGCGGACGCCACGACAGAGGGGGGCGCGTGACCGCAGCGACAGGACCCGCGATCGAGGCAGCGCCGGACCGGCCGCTCGCCGGACGCCGCGTGCTGGTGACTGGAGCGGCCGGCGGAATCGGGGCGGCGGCCGTGTCCGCGTTCCTCACGGCCGGGGCACGCGTCGTCGGACTGTTCCACTCGGCGCCGCCACCGGCCGCACTCGCCTCGCGGTGCGACTGGCTGGCCTGCGACGCCCGTTCCCGCGCCTCGGTCGCCACGGCGTTCGAGCGGGCCGCCTCGGTCCTGGGCGGTCTCGACGTGCTGCTCAACGCCGCGGGAACGTGGCGGCCAGGTACGCCGGAGACCCTGTCCGACGACGAGCTCGACGTGATCCTCGACGTCAACCTGCGGACCACGGTGCTCTCCAACCAGGCCGCGTTCGAGCTGATGCGGCACGGCGGCGGGCAGATCGTCAACCTCGGTTCGGGCGAGGGCGTGCGCGGCAACCCGCTCGCGCCGCACTACGCGGCGGCGAAGGCCGGCGTGCACGCCTGGACCCGCTCCGTGGCCTCGGCGTGGGGCAGGTACGGGATCACGGTGAACGCGCTGGCACCGGCGGTGCGGACCACCGGTGCCGATCGGCTGTGGGAACACCTGGGCGAGGAGCGCGCCGCCGCGTTCAGGGAGAACCTGCGCGCCGCCATGCCGCTGCGCGGCGAACTGGGCGATCCGGAGGCCGATCTCGGCCCCGTCCTGGTGTTCCTGGCCGGTCCGGGGGCCCGGTTCATGACCGGTCAGCTGATCGCGGTGAACGGTGGCCTGCAGATGCTCGGCGCCTGAGGCGACGGCGGAAATGAGTGTCCTCTTCGAGATACCCGGTCGGTGATCCAGTGACCAGCCGACGCCCATGGGAGGCGAGCGTGAACCACGTCGACCGGCCCGAGCCGCGCCGTCCGAAGGTCGGGCTCGAGCACCTGACCCTTCGTCACGAACCGCTGTCCGTGTTCGTCTCCGCCGCCGCCGCGGGCGACGCCGCGAGTGTCTGCCTGAGCGTCAGGCACCCGGGCACCCAGGACCGGAAGGTGCTGCGCGCGACCATGGCACGGCTCGACGCACTGGGCATCCCCGTCGCCATGGGGGACGGATTCCTCCTCGGCCCGGGGACGGGACCGGAAGACCTCCGGCGGCAGCTCGACATCCTCGCGGACATGCGCGCCCCTCTGGCCAACACCTGCGCCTACGAGCCCGACACGGACGCCCCGCGCGATCCGGGCGCGATCACCGACCTGCTGGGAGAGTTCTGCCGCATGGCGCGAACCGCCCAGGTCGACGTGCTGCTCGAATTCACCCCGCTCTCGCACGTGCCGTCGCTGGCGGCGGCGGTCACGCTCCTGGAGCAACTCGACCAGCCGAACCTCAGGATCCTCGTCGACACCCTCCACCTGGTGCGAGCCGGCGAGGGACCGGCCGACCTGCGCGGCATCGACCGGCGCCTCATCGGCTACTGCCAGTTGAGCGACGGACTCCGGGCGTCCGAGGGCCTTTCGGCCTACCTGGACGAGGCCAACAACGACCGTGCCGTCCCCGGCGAGGGGGAGTTTCCCCTGGCGGAGATCCTCTCGCTCGTCCCCGAGGAGGTGACCGTCAGCGCGGAGGTCCCGTCGCGCCGCCTGGAACGGGCCGGCGTCGCACCCGAGGAACGCGCCCGGCTGATCCTGGAGAGCAGCCGCAAACTCGTGGCGAGGGCCAGGACCTGACACACCGGCGGCCGACGCCGGGCCGGCCGGCTACCGCGTCCCCCCGGGCGCCCACCCTGCCGGCCGCAGGATCCCGACCAGCAGCCGCACCAGCTCCTCCACGACCTCGTCCAGACTCGCCTCCACCCGGCCCGCGCTCCAGTCGTGCAGCAACCCGTTCACACTGCCGATGAAGGCCGTGGCGGCCAGCCGGTAGTCCCGCGGGGCCGCGTCGCCACGCGCGACGGCCGCGTCTGCCTCGGTGCATATCAGCTCCACCCACCGCGCCCGCCGCGCCAGCCGCTGCTCCTCCAGCCGGGCACTGACCCCGATGATCTCGACGAAGGCGATACGGATACGGCGGGGGTCGGAGGTCACGTCACGGGCGTAGGCCCGGAACAGCACCGTCACCCGCTCGACCAGCGGCAGGGGCTCCGCCTCCGCGAAGGCGTCCCGCACCGCCTCCTCCGCCCACCCGTTGACCTCCAGGTGCAGCGCGGCGAGCACGTCCTCCAGCGTGTGGAACTCCTCGTAGAACTGACGGGTCGACAGACCGGCCGCCTGGCTCAGCGCGGCGACCGTCGTGGCGCGGAACCCCGGTGCCTCGCCGAAGAGTTGGAGCGCCGCGTCCAGGAAGCGCCGACGCCGGTCGGCCTTGCGCTCCTCGGCGGACCGGCCGCCGTAGCGACCCGTCGGTGCCTTGAGTCTGCCCGTCAAGACTGCCCCCTCCGTCGACCGCCCGATGGCCAATTTTCTCGCGTACGCCTCTTGTGGAGTCATCCACCCCCTCCTTACTTTTCAGTAAGTTCGTTTTGAACGCGCCCGTGTTCAGATTCCGTGCCCCTGTGACCGCACGGGTGTGTCCCCACCCCCCTCAGAGGAGAGAGCAGTCATGCCTGCTTTCAGACCCAGGCACCTTTGCTCCGTGGCCGCCGCCCTCGTCCTGACCGTCGCCGCGCCCGCGACGGCCGCCACCGCCGCGGCCGACGCCTCGCTGCGCGAGGTGCTGTTCGTCGGCAACAACTGGGACGGCACCGCGACCGTCCTGAACTCGTCCGGCGACTTCGCCAAGGTCGGCCAGATCAACGTCGTCCCCGACAAGGACGCGCGGATCGCCGAGATCAACGCCGACCCGATCAAGTGGATCTACTACACGTCGATCCGCAACGAGGTCGGCCAGGGCCACGACCAGTACGTGGACGACATGTACTCCACGCCGGACGGGAAGTCCGTGGTCGTCTCCCGCCCGAGCTTCGCCGACGTCGTCTCCATCGACCTCGCCACCGACACGATCAACTGGCGCTTCCCGGTGGCCGGTTACCGAGCCGACCACATGGCCGTCTCGCCCGACGGCACGAAGGTCGCGGTGTCGGCGTCCACCGCGAACAAGGTCCAGGTGCTGGACATCAACACCGGTAAGGAACTCGGCGAGTTCGCCACCGGAGACAAGCCGCACGAGAACGTCTTCAGCCCCGACGGAAAGTACATCTGGAACATGTCGATCGGCGAGGTCACCACCTCGCTCGACGACCCGATCTGGGACTGGACCAAGGGCGACCGGCACATCACCGTCGCGGACGCCACGACCTACAAGCAGGTCAAGACGATCGACATGCGCGCCCGGCTGGACGCGATCGGGCTGACGGACTTCTCGGACGCGGTCCGGCCCGCGGCGTTCACCCCCGACTGGTCGAAGATGTACTTCCAGGTGTCCTTCTTCAACGGCTTCCTGGAGTACGACATCGCCACCGACAGGATCACCCGGGTGAAGACCCTGCCGGCGAACCCGGCGACCAGCACCGACCGCACCACCTGGCTGCTGGACTCCCGCCACCACGGCATCTCGATGAAGCCGGACGGCACCAAGCTGTGCGTCGCCGGGACGATGGACAACTACGCCACGATCGTCGACCGCGCGACTCTGCAGGAAGGTCCGCTCATCACGGCGTCCACCCCGTACTGGGCCACGGTCAGCGGTGACGGCAAGGACTGCGTCATCTCGGAGAGCGGCGCCGACCAGGTGACCGCGATCGACTTCGGCACCGGCCAGAAGGTGACGTCGGTGCCCGTCGGCGACCACCCGCAGCGCGTCCGGCTCGGCCATGTACAGGCCGACTGGACCGGTGCCAGCGGTAGTTGACGGAGTCTCAAACGCTTCGGCCTCCGGGGTGCGCGGCACCCCGGAGGCCGAAGCACGGGTCAGAACTTCGCCGCCACCCAGGCGGCCAGCTCCGCCTTGGCCGCGTTGAGCACGGTGGAGCCGGGCGAGGTCGCCCCGTTGGTCACCAGCGCGAAGTGCAGCACGCCGGAGTCCGAGTCGGTGAGCAGCAGTCGGCGGCTGCCCGTCCCTCCCGGTTCCGCCGCCACGCCGACCGGGGTCGAGGACGTGTACGCCGGGGGCGCGTAGGACGTGCCCAGGTCGGAGACGACGGTGGTGGACGCGGTCGCGAAGGAGGCCGGCAGGTGGAGTTCGGTAGGTGCGGTGGCGCTGCCGGAGCGCCAGACCTGGAGGGCGTACTGGCTGGAGCCGACCAGCGCGGCCACGTTCGGCAGCGAGCTGGGCACCGGGTTCCAGGTCAGGGTCGTGGAGCCGTCCCGGGAGCGGTCCTCGTAGGTGAAGGCGAGGGTGGTGCCCGAGGTGGCGGACGGGTAGATCCGGTCGAGCAGCCGGGCGTCCTGACGGAGCGTCACGGTGCCCGAGTCGGTCATGTTCACGGCCGAGAGGTCCTCGTCGTTCCAGGCGTCGCCGGAGGTGAGGACCTTGTCCGGGTTGTCGTTCATCAGCTCGTGGTGGCGGCCGTTGTAGATGTCCCACTGCCACTGGGTGCCGGAGAGGACCGGTCCGGAGGAGGCCGGGGTGGACCACCAGTTGGCCCCGGAGAGGCGGGAGTCGAGGGCCTGGTACATCGCCTTGTCGACGGTGGGCGCCTTGCCGGAGGTGGTGCCGGAGAGCGGATGCCCGAACTCGCTGACGATCGCCGTCGTCCCCGCGGCCGAGGCGCGGTCGCGGATGGTGCCGAAGTCGGTCGAGTACTGGCCGTCGGAGGCGTTGCCCCACATCAGGATGCCGGAGATCGCCTTCTGGTCGTAGAAGTGGGTGTTGAAGACGTACCGCGAGCCGAGCGTGCCCGCGTCGAGCAGTCCGCCCTCCTGGTTGGTGACGTTGCCGTTCCAGTAGAGGTTGGGCTCGACGAGGGCGGGCTTGGCGGTCCAGCCGGCCGCGTCCATCCGGGCCCGGAACTTCTGGTAGAAGGGCCACAGCCGGTTCTGCTCCCAGGTGCGGGAGGTCTCGCCGGAGTCGTAGCTGCCGGCGTACGGCTCGTTGTACGGGTCGAAGCCGACGACGCCGGCGAACTCGTCGGACGTCAGGTGCCCGGCCAGGTAGGTCATGGTGGTCTGGGCCGTTGCCAGGAAGGCGTCCTGGAGGCCGTAGTTGTTGTGCCAGAAGTCGTACTGGGCCTTCTGGACGGCCGCGTTCTGGGTGATGTTCTGGCCCCAGAAGAGGCAGATGCCGCAGGACTCGGCCGGGTAGCCGCCCAGCGCGACCGCCCACTCGGGGGCGCCGTCGCCCGTGTACCAGCTGCCCGAGTTGAACAGGTAGCGGGAGTACAGGTCCTGGTGGAAGTCGGGGAAGACGCGGATGCCGGCGTCGAGGAACGCCTGCATCTGCGCGGTGGCGGCGGCCAGGTAGGTGGTGTCGACCTGGCCCTGGACGGGTTCGGCGTGCGCCCAGGAGAGCAGGAAGCGCACGGCGTTGCCGCCGCCGAGGGCGCGGAGCGCGGTGGCGGACTTCTTCGCGTCGGCGACCGAGGCGAAGGGCAGGCCGCTGTTCTCCTCCAGCTTGGTTTCGCCGGAGACGTTGTAGCCGCGCAGCACGACCTCACGGCCCTGGCCGTCGGTGAAGCGGCCGTTCTGCACGGTGAGGGCGGTGCCGTCGAACCAGAGGGAGTCGGACGGGGTGGCTGCGGTGGCGGACGGGGCGCCCGCCACCGCGAGGAATCCGCAGAGGACAACCAGGACAACGATCAGCCGTGCCCGGATATTCGTCATGTCCATTACAGTCCGGTGATTTCCGGACACAGTCAATACTTCTGACTCACGAGTAAGTTGAGTACCGGTTCGCTCACCCGGCCACTCGACCCGTCACGTTCAACAGGTACTCCTTGCGGCTCAGCGGGTTGTGGTCGGTCCGCGGCCGCTCCGGGACCGGCCCCCGCACCACCGGGGCGTAGTGGTCGAAGGCGGTCTCCAGCTCGCCCTCGCCCCGGGTCAGCCCCGGCAGCCGTTGTTCGAGCCCGTGCACCCGGGCCGCGGGCACGGCGCCCTCCAGGACGGCGAGCGCCCCCTCGGTCCTGGTCCGCTGCGGCACCGCGCCGAACCCGGCGAGCACCGGCAGCAGCGCGCCCAGCGTGTCCACCGGGGCCTCCAGGCGGAAGCGGTGCATCGGCTCGTGGACCTGGGTGCCGGCCCGCCGCAGCGCCTCGGTGAGCACGAGCGGGGTCAGCCCGCGGAAGTCGTAGCCGGTGCTGGACATGCTCTTGTCGAAGCCCTGGTGGGCATGGCTCTGCCGGGGCGAGTAGCCGGAGTGGGTCATGGTCACCGTGCAGTCCGGGATCCGCCAGCCGTGCAGCCCCTGGCCGAGGGATTCGCGCACGGTGTCCTCGACGGCCTTGAAGAAGGCGTACGGCATCGAGCCCAGCTCCACCTCCAGCCGGAAGCCGACGCCCGCGCCCGGCGGGGCCGGCTCCACCCGCAGGCCGACCGTGGCCAGGAAGGGGTTGCCGTCCTTCTTGTTGAACTCGACGGCGGCTCCGCTGCCGGCGAGCCGTTCCACGCAGATGGTGGTGGTCTCCCGGAACGTGACGTCGAGGCCGTACTCGTCGGCGAGGGTCGCCTGGACGACCTCCTTCTGCACCTCGCCGTAGAGGGAGACGGAGGTCTCCTGCCGTACCCCGTCGGGCCGGACGTCGATCAGCGGGTCCTGCTCGGCGAGCTGGGTGAGGGCGACGTGCAGGGCGCGCCGGTCGGCGCCCGGGCCGGGGACCACGACGGTCTCCAGGGTCGGGGGCGCGAAATGGTGCTCGTACGCCCGCCCCGGCAGCCCGAGGGCGTCGCCGATCCGGATGCCGCCGAGCCCCCACACCTTGACGATCCGTCCGGCACCGGCGCTGTCCCGCCGGAGGTCCGTACCGTCCTCGAAGACGCTGAGCCCGGTGACCCGGCCCTCCGGCCGGCCGCCGACCGGGGTGCGGTCGCCGCCGAACGGGATCCGGTCGCGCACCCCCAGCGTGCCGGAGAAGAGGCGCGCGTACGCGATCTTCTCCCCCGCCGGGCCCCGCTCCACCTTGAAGACCGTGCCGGAGAACGGGCCGGCCGGGTCACCGCAGGCGGCCGGGAGCAGCCGCTCGATGCCGGCGATCAGGTCGGGTACGCCCGCGCCGGTGGCGGCGGAGCCGAAGTACACCGGGTGGACCAGGCCGCGCCGGGTCTGCTCGGCGAGGGCGGCGCGCAGCCGGGGCTCGGGGACATCGCCGTCGAGACAGGCGGCGAGCAGCGCGTCGTCGTGGTCGGCGAGGGCGTCCGACGCGGCCGGGCCGAGGCCGGGCAGGAAGCCGGCGGCGCGGGTGCCGAGCGCGGTGGCGCGGCCCATGGGGACGAGCGGGACGGCGAGTCTGCGGGACAGCTGGGCGAGGACGGCGTCGTCGCGGGCGCCGCGCCGGTCGATCTTGTTGACGAAGACCAGCGTGGGGATGCCCAGCCGCCGCAGGGTCCGCATCAGGACGCGGGTCTGCGCCTGGACGCCCTCCACGGCCGAGACCACGAGGACCGCGCCGTCGAGGACACCGAGGACCCGCTCCACCTCGGCAATGAAGTCCGGGTGGCCCGGGGTGTCGATGAGGTTGACGGTGACGCCGTCGAGCGGGAACGACACGACGGCGGACTTGATGGTGATGCCGCGCTGCCGCTCCAGGGCGAGGGTGTCGGTGCGGGTGCTGCCGTCGTCGACGCTGCCGAGCTCGTCGGTGACGCCGGCCGCGTGCAGCAGCCGTTCGGTCAGAGTGGTCTTACCTGCGTCGACGTGGGCGAGAATTCCGAGATTGAGCATGTGCACGGGGCGTGATGTCCTTCGGCGTGGGTGGGGTTCCTTCCTCGGTGGACATGCACGCAGTGCGCATCGGTGGTCCTCTCTCGGTGACGTCGGGTGAGAGAGCAGTGCAGCAGGACGGGCCCGTCGGCGGCAATGGATTAACGCTCAACAAAAGCCCCGCCGCAGCACTCGCCGCCCCCTGAGCACGGTTCTAGAGTGACCTACATCACGCCGCCCGGCTGACATCCCCCGCTCCCGCCGTACGGTCTGGAGGCCCCATGACCCACATCAAGGTGACGGTGGACGGCACACGCTACGAGGACGAGGTGGAACCCCGTCTGCTGCTGGTCCACTACCTGCGCGACCGTCTCGGCCTGACCGGCACCCCGATCGGCTGCGACACCTCGGACTGCGGCGCGTGCACGGTCGACCTGGACGGGGCGACCGTGAAGAGCTGCTCGGTGCTGGCGGTCCAGGCGGACGGCGGCACGGTGACCACCGTCCAGGGGCTGGCCGCGGACGGCGAGTGGACGGCGTTGCAGCGGGCGTTCCACGAGCGGCACGGGCTGCAGTGCGGCTACTGCACGCCCGGGATGCTCATGGCGGCCCGCGACCTGCTGCACGAGAACCCGCACCCCACCTCCGAGGAGGTCAGGCAGGCCCTGGAGGGCAACCTGTGCCGGTGCACCGGCTACCAGAACATCGTCCGCGCGGTGCTCGCCGCGTCCGGGCAGCAGGTGCCCGAGGAGGCCACGGCATGACCGACCAGGCCGTACAAACCGCGGCACACGAGATCGGCCGCGCCCGGCTGCGCAAGGAGGACGCCCGGCTGATCACCGGCCAGACCAACTGGACCGACAACATCCAGGTCGCCGGACTGCTCCACCTGGCCGTCCTGCGCAGCCCGATGGCGCACGCCCGCATCACCCGCGTGGACGTCTCCCCCGCCCTCGAACGCCCCGGTGTCGTCGCCGCGTTCACCGGCGCCGACCTCGCCGAGGGCCTGGGCTCGCTGCCCTGCGCCTGGCCGGTCACCGAGGACATCGTGCTGCCCGACCACCCGCCGATCGCCGTCGACGAGGTCCGGCACGCCGGCGATCCGGTGGCCGTCGTGGTCGCCCGCGACCGGTACGCCGCCGCCGACGCCCTGGAGGCCGTCGAGGTCGACTACGACCCGCTGCCCCCGGTCCTCGACCTGGAGGCCGCCCTCGCCGACGGCGCCCCGCTGGTCCACGCCGACAAGGGCACCAACCGCTGCTACACCTGGCCGCTCGCCACCGGCGAGGGCTTCGAGGCGGTACGGCAGCGCGCCGAGGTCACCCTCAGGCGCCGCTACCACCAGCAGCGGCTGATCCCCAACGCCATGGAGCCGCGCGCGGTCGTGGTCACCCCGATCGCCGCCTCCGGCGAGTACACGGTCTACTCGGCCACCCAGATCCCGCACATCCTGCGGATCATGCTGGCCACCGTCACCGGGATCCCCGAGCAGAAGCTCCGGGTGATCGCCCCGGACGTGGGCGGCGGCTTCGGCTCCAAGCTCCAGGTGTACGGCGAGGAGGCCGTCTCGCTCGCCGTCGCCCGGAAGCTGGGCCGTCCCGTGAAGTGGACCGAGTCCCGCTCCGAGGGCTACCTCGCCACCCACCACGGGCGCGGCATGATCCAGGACATCGAGGTCGCCGCCACCCGCGAGGGGAGGCTGCTCGGCCTCAAGGTGGACCTGACCGCCGACATGGGCGCCTACCTGATGCTGGTCACCCCGGGCATCCCGATCCTGGGCGCCTTCATGTACCCGGCGATCTACAAGATGGACGCGTACGAATTCACCTGCACCGGCGTCTTCACCACCCGCACCCCCACCGACGCCTACCGCGGCGCCGGACGCCCGGAGGCCACCTTCGCCATCGAGCGGATCATGGACGAACTGGCCGCCGAACTCGGCCTGGATCCGGTGGAGTTGCGGCGCCGGAACTGGATCAGGCACGAGGAGTTCCCGTACACCTCGATCGCCGGGCTGACCTACGACAGCGGCAACTACGAGGCGGCCACCGAGAAGGCCCTCGCCCTGTTCGGGTACGACGGCCTCCGCGCCGAGCAGCGGAAGCGCGACGAACGCGGCGACCCGGTACGCCTCGGCATCGGCGTGTCGACGTACACCGAGATGTGCGGGCTGGCGCCGAGCCGGGTGCTGCGCGATCTGCGGTACGCGGCCGGCGGCTGGGAGGCGGCGAGCATCCGCATGCTGCCCACCGGCAAGGTCGAGGTGGTCACCGGCACCAGTCCGCACGGGCAGGGGCACGAGACCTGCTGGAGCCAGATCGCGGCCGACGTGCTGGGCGTGCCGTTCGAGGACGTCGAGGTGGTGCACGGCGACACCCGGACCTCCCCGCAGGGCATGGACACCTACGGCTCGCGGTCGCTGGCCGTCGGCGGCGAGGCCGTGCACCGGGCGGCGACGAAGGTGGTCGAGAAGGCCCGGAAGGTGGCCGCGCACCTGCTGGAGGCCAGCGAGCAGGACCTTGAGTTCACGGACGGCGTGTTCGCCGTGAAGGGCTCGCCGGAGGCGCGGAAGACCATCCAGGAGATCGCCTTCGAGACGTTCACCGGCCATGACCTGCCCGACGGCGTCGAACCGTCCATCAACGCCGAGACGGTGGTCGACCCGGAGAACTTCTCCTACCCGCACGGCACCCACCTGTGCGCGGTCGAGGTCGACACGGAGACCGGCAGGACGCGGATCAGGTCGTACGTCTGCGTCGACGACGTCGGCCATGTCGTCAACCCGGTGATCGTCGAGGGCCAGGTGCACGGCGGCCTGGCGCAGGGCATCGCGCAGGCGCTGTACGAGGAGGCCGTCTACGACGACGAGGGCAACCTCGTCTCCGGGACCATGGCCGACTACCTCGTGCCGTCGGCGGCCGACCTGCCGGACTTCGTCACCGACCGGACGGAGACCCCGGCGGCGAACGCCATGGGCGTCAAGGGGGTCGGCGAGGCCGGGACCATCGCGTCGACGCCCGCGGTGGTCAACGCCGTGGTGGACGCGCTGCGCCCGCTGGGCGTCACCGACGTACGGATGCCGTGCACCCCGGAGCGGGTGTGGCGAGCGGTGAAGGAGGCGTCGGCATGATTCCCCCGGCATTCGAGTACACCCGTCCGGCCGACGTCGGCGAGGCGGTGCGTGCCCTCGCCGACGCGGGCGAGGAGGCGAAGGTGCTGGCCGGCGGGCAGAGCCTGCTGCCGCTGCTGCGCCTGCGGCTCGCCTTCCCGGAACTGGTCGTGGACGT
This sequence comes from Streptomyces sp. NPDC048291, assembly GCF_043201715.1. NCBI lineage: Bacteria > Bacillati > Actinomycetota > Actinomycetes > Kitasatosporales > Streptomycetaceae > Streptomyces > Streptomyces sp. NPDC048291. The sequence goes on along the minus strand of NZ_JBICZC010000012.1, from coordinate 123,207 downwards.
CGGCCGGATCCCGGAGCTGCGCGGGATCCACGAGGACGGCGACACGCTCGCCATCGGCGCGCTGACCACCCACCACGACGTCCTCCACGACCCGCTGGTGCGGCGGCACGCCGGGCTGCTCGCGGCGGCCACGGCCACCGTCGCCGACCCCGCCGTACGGCACCGGGGCACCCTCGGCGGCTCGCTCGCGCACGCCGACCCGGCCGGGGACCTGCCCGCCGTGGCGCTCGCCCTCGACGCCGAACTGGTCGTCACCGGACCCGGCGGCCGGCGCACGATCCCGGCCCGGGAGTTCTTCGTGGACTACCTCCAGTCGGCGCTCGCGCCCGACGAACTCCTGGTGGAGGTGCGGATCCCGAAGACGGACGGCTGGGGGTTCCACTACGAGAAGTTCCAGCGGGTCGCCCAGTCCTGGGCCGTCGTCGGGGTCGCCGCGCTGGTGCGGCGCACCGACAGGGGGATCACCGAGGCGCGGATCGGGCTCACCAACATGGGCTCCACCCCGCTGCGGGCCGCCGCGGCCGAGCGGGCGCTGTCCGGTGCCGACGGCCCGCGGGCCGTGGCGCGGGCCGCCGAGGCCGCCGCCGAGGGCACCCGGCCCGCGCAGGACCTGTCAGGCTCGCCCGAGTACCGGGAGCACCTGGCGCGGGTCCTGACCAGGCGGGCCGTACTGACCGCCGCCGGAATGGGGTGAGCGCCGATTCCCCCGATGGACGACCCGGAGCAGGTGGGGGCCCGGCTGGCGGAGACGGGCTATCTCGTCGACGAAGGGCTGGCCGTCACCTGCTTCCTGGCCCTCAGGCTGCACCGGCCGCTGTTCTGCGAGGGCGACGCCGGCGTGGGCAAGACCGCGCTCGCCGCCGCCCTCGCCGAGGCGCTCGGCGCACCGCTGATCCGGCTCCAGTGCCACGAGGGCATCGACGCCACCCAGGCCCTGTACGACTGGGACTTCCCGCGCCAGCTGCTGCACCTGCGGGCCGCCGAGGCGGCGGGCGTGCGGGACGCGGACCGCCTGGAGAGCGAGCTGTACGACCGGCGTTTCCTGATCGCCCGGCCGCTGCTGCTGGCCCTCCAGCGGCATCCCTCGGTGCTGCTGGTCGACGAGATCGACCGGGCCGACGACGAGTTCGAGGCGTTCCTCCTCGAGCTGCTGTCCGAGTACTCGGTGACGATCCCCGAACTGGGCACGCTGCGGGCCGAGGTGCCGCCGGTGGTCGTCCTGACCTCGAACCGGACCCGCGAGGTGCACGACGCGCTCAAGCGGCGGTGCCTCTACCACTGGTTCGACCACCCCACCTTCGCCCGCGAACTGGCCATCGTGCGCGGCCGGTTGCCGCAGGTGTCGGCCCGGCTGGCCGAGCAGGTCACGACGCTGGTGCAGGCGCTGCGGCGCGCGGACCTGGTCAAGCCTCCGGGGGTGGCCGAGACGCTGGACTGGGCGGAGGCGCTGGACGCGCTGGGGGCGAGCGAGGTGGACGCGGACCTGGCCGTGGCGACGCTGGGTTCGGTGCTGAAGTACCGGGAGGACACCGAGCGGGCGCGCGGGCTCGACCTCTCGGCGGTCCTCGCGGCCCGGGGCGGGTGACCGGGCATGGGCGCGGCGCTGTCGGGGACGGCCGGGGTACTGCCGGCGGATGCCGTACTCCTGGGCTTCGTACGGGCGTTGCGGGCGGCGGGGGTGGACGCGAGCGCGGAGCGCGGGTACGCGTTCCTGCGCGCCGTGGCCGCACTGCGGCCGGGAATCCGCTCGGACGTGTACTGGGCGGGGCGGGCGACGCTGTGCGGCGGCCATGACGACCTGGAGCGGTACGACAGGGTGTTCGCCGCGTACTTCGCCGCGTCCGGCACCCCCGCCCGGCGGCCGGTGCGCACCGCTCCCCCGCCCCGGCTGCGGCTGGTCGTACGGGAGGGCGGCACGGCCCCCGGTGCCGGTGAGGCGGGCGAGCCGCCGGGGCCGCCCACCGCCGTCCTCGCCAGCTCCGCCGAAGTCCTGCGGCACCGCGACGTCACCGAGCTGGATCCCGCCGAACGGGCCCAACTGCGCCGCCTGCTGGCCGCGTTCACGCTGGCGGGGCAGACCCGGCGCTCGGCGCGGCGCCGGCCGGCCCGGCGCGGCGAGGTCGATCCGCGGCGCACGGTACGGGAGTTGCTGCGGCGCGGCGGGGAACCGGCCCTGCTCCGGCGGCACGCGCGGGTGGCCCGGCCGCGCCGGGTGGTGCTGCTCGTCGACGTGAGCGGTTCGATGGGGCCGTACGCCGACGCGCTGCTGCGGTTCGCGCACGCGGCGGTGCGCGCGGGCCGCACGGACGTGTTCACCGTCGGCACCCGGCTGACCCGGGTGACCCGTGAACTGTCGCACCGGGACCCGGATCTGGCGATGGCCCAGGTCGCGGCGGCGGTGCCCGACTGGCGCGGCGGCACCCGGCTCGGCGAGCTGCTGCGCGAGTTCCTCAACCGGTGGGGGCAGCGCGGGATGGCGCGGGGCGCGATCGTCGTCCTGCTCTCGGACGGCTGGGAGCGCGACGATCCGGAGCTGCTCGGCCGGCAGATGCGCCGGCTGCACGGCCTGGCCCACCAGGTGGTCTGGGCGAACCCGCGCAAGGCGCGCCCCGGTTACGCGCCGCTGGCGGCCGGGATGGCGGCGGCGCTGCCCAGCGTGGACGCCTTCGTGGCCGGACACAGCCTGGCGGCCCTGGAGCGACTGGCCGCGGTGATGCGCGGGGCGCGGACCGGCGGCGCGCCGGAGGGGCCGGATGCGCGCGATGCGCCGGAGAGGGGGCCGGGGAACGGGCCGGGGATGGCGGCGGCGAAGGGACCGGGAAAACGGTCGGAGATGGCGGCGGGGACCGGGCCGGAGAAAGGACCGAGGGACGGGCTGGAGAAGGCGGCGGAGTCCGGGCCGGAGAAAGGGCCGGGGAACGAGCCGGAGAAGGCGGCGGGGAAGGGAGCGGGTGGTGCGTGAGATTCTGCCGACGTTGGCCGGCTGGCACGCGGCCGGGATTCCGTTCGGCCTCGCCACGGTGGTCGCGGTCAGCCGCAGCGCGCCGCGCGGGCCCGGTGCGGCCATGGCCGTGGGTCCGGACGACGAGGTGGTGGGCAGCGTGTCCGGCGGCTGTGTCGAGGGCGCCGTCTTCGAGCTGGCCCAGGAGGTCGTCGCGACCGGCGAGCCGTCGCTGCGGACCTTCGGCTACAGCGACGAGGACGCGTTCGCGGTCGGGCTGACCTGCGGCGGCGAGATCACCCTGCTGGTCCGGCCGGTGACCGCGGGCTCCGACCCGGCCTTCGGCGCGGTGGCCGCGTCGGTCGCGGAGGGCGAGCCGGTGACCGTGGCCACGGTGGTGGAAGGACCCGCGCCGCGGGGCGCCACGCTCGCCGTCTGGCCGGACCGGGCGGCCGGTTCCCTCGGCACGACCGGCCTCGACGTGGCCGTCACCGCCGACGCGCGCGGCGAACTCGCGCTCGGCGCCTCCGTCCTGCGGCACTACGGCCCGCACGGCGAACGCCGCGAGGACGCGGTCACCGTGTTCCTCCAGTCGTTCGCGCCGCCGCCCCGGATGCTGGTCTTCGGCGCGATCGACTACGCGGCGGCGGTGGCCCGCATCGGCGACTTCCTGGGCTACCGGGTCACGGTGTGCGACGCCCGCCCGGTCTTCGCCACCCCGAAGCGCTTCCCGGCGGCCGTCGAGGTCGTCGTCGACTGGCCGCACCGCTATCTGAGCGGCACCGCGACCGACGACCGCACGGTGATCTGCGTCCTCACCCACGACCCGAAGTTCGACGTGCCGCTGCTGGAGGAGGCGCTGCGCCGGCCGGCCGCCTACATCGGGGCGATGGGCAGCCGCCGGACCCACGACGAGCGGCGCGCCCGGCTGGCCGAGGCCGGTCTCACCGAGGCCGAGCTGTCCCGGCTGCGCTCACCGCTCGGCCTCGACCTCGGCGCCCGCACCCCGGAGGAGGTCGCCGTGTCCGTCGCCGCCGAGATCGTGGCCCTGCGCTGGGGCGGCAGCGGGGCGCCCCTGGCCACGACCACCGGAGCCATCCACGCGTCCGCCGTCCGCTGACCGGGCCGGCCGCCAGGAGGAGTGAGTCATGGAACTGCACCACGAGTTCAGTGTCCCCGTCCCGGTCGACGACGCCTGGCGCGCGCTGCTGGACATCGAACGGGTCGCGCCCTGCCTGCCGGGCGCGGTCGTGGAGGACTACGACGGCAGGACGGTGACCGGCTCGGTGAAGGTCAGGGTCGGCCCGGTCACCGTGGCCTACCGGGGCACCGCGGTCTTCGAGGAACAGGACGAGACGGCCCACCGGATGGTGCTCGCGGCGAGCGGCCGGGAGACCCGCGGGCAGGGCACGGCCCGCGCCACGGTCACCGCGACGCTCGCCGAACACGACGGCGGTACGGCGGTGTCGGTCCGCACCGACCTCACGGTGACCGGCCGTCCCGCGCAGTTCGGCCGCGGGGTGCTGTCGGAGGTCGGCGACCGGCTGGTGGGGCAGTTCGCGGACTGCCTCGCGACCCGGCTGGCCGAACGGCCGCCCGGCCCGGGCGGTGAACCGGAGCCGGGCGGCGAGCACTTCGGGGACACCGCGCCGGCGGAGCCGCTCGACCTGCTGCGCACGGCCGGGGTGCCGGTGGCCAAGCGGGCCGCGGCGGTGGCCGCCGTGCTCGCCGTGCTCGCGGTGGCGGCGGCCCGGCTGCGCCGGCGCCGGCGGCAACACACCTGGCCGCGATGAGGTGTTCCGCCCGCCGAACACTATGAACACAACGCCCGGACCATGGTTCGGGTCCCGGCCCGCTCCCTAGCATCGCCGCGGACGGCGCGACGAAGCGCCGACGACGACAGGGAGCCGCGCCTTGAACAGGTCGAGAACCCCCGCACGGGTCCGCCGGACCGGCCGCCGCCGACGCACCGCACTGCTCACCTCCCTGGCGGCGGCCCTCACCGCCGCCTTCGCCGGCGCCCCTCCCGCACAGGCGGCCGCACCACCGTCGGCCGCCGTCTCCTGCCCGGCGGAACTCGACGGCAGGGCCTCCTGCTACACCGGCCAGGACGCCAACGGCGCCTACTACGCCATGGCCGTACCGGAGCACTGGAACGGCTCCCTGGTCGTGCACGCCCACGGCGGCCCGGACCTCGGCACCGGTTCGGACCCGGCGCGCAGCGCCGACGACCTGGCCCGCTGGTCCGTCATGGTGAAGGAGGGCTACGCCTGGGCCGGTTCGTCGTACCGCAGGGGCGGTTACGGCACCCGGATGGCCGCCGAGGACACCGAGAACGTGCGCCGGCTGTTCGTCGCGGACTTCGGGAAGCCGCGGCGGACGTACGTGCACGGCCAGTCCTGGGGCGGGGACGTCGCCGCCAAGGTCGTCGAGGTGTACGGCGGGCGGGGCGGACCGTACGACGGGGCGCTGCTCACCAGCGGTGTCCTCGGCGGCGGGTCCCGCGGCTACGACTACCGCGTCGACCTCCGCGTCGTCTACCAGTACTACTGCCGGAACATGCCCCGGCCGACCGAACCGCAGTACCCGCTCTGGCAGGGGCTGCGCGCCGACTCCACACTGACGGCGGCCGGACTGCGCGCCCGGCTCCAGGAGTGCACGGGCTACGCCTCGGCCCCCGAGGAGCGCACCGCCCTCCAGCAGCGCAACCTCGACGACATCCTCGCGGTCACCGGCGTCCCCGAGCGCACCCTGGAGTCGCATCTGCGGTTCGCGGTCTTCACCTTCCGGGACATCGTGCGCGACCGGCTCGGCGGCCGAAATCCCTTCTCCGACAAGGGCGTTCGCTACTCGGGGTCGCACGACGACGCGGCGCTCAACGCCGGGGTCGAGCGGTTCGGCGCCGATCCGACGGCGGTGCGCGACCTGTCCTACGACAGCGACCTCACCGGCAGGGTGTCGATCCCGGTGCTCACGATGCACGCGATCGACGATCCGACGGCGTTCGTGGAGCACGAGGCGGCCTACCGGGCCACCCTGCGCGGCGCGCACCGGGACCGCCACCTCGTGCAGACGTTCACCCACGAGTCCGAGCACAGTGCGCTGAGCGACGCGGAGTACGCCAACTCGATCGCGGCGCTGGACCGTTGGGTGCGCACGGGCCGGAAGCCGACGCCCCGGACGATCGCGGACTCGTGCGCCGGGTTCGACCGGACCTACGCCACGGGCTGCTTCTACGACCCGGACTTCCGCCCCGCCTCCTACGCCTCCCGGGTCCGGCCACGGCCGGGCGGGCTGTACTGGCCCGCCATGACGGCGGCGCAGGAGAGGCGGTGGAGCAGGATCGACGGGGTCGGGATCGCCCCCTGACGGTCCCGGTCAGGCCCTGCCGGGCCCCTTCAGCGCGGCGGCAGCCGGTGCAGGGTCAGCTCCGTCAGGGCCCCGTCGGCGACGGTCGCGGTGAGGTAGGTGCAGTGCGGCTGGCGCCGGCGGTCGGTCGGGGAGCCGGGGTTGAGCAGCCGCAGGCCGCCCGGGGCCGTGGTGTCCCAGGGGATGTGGCTGTGCCCGAAGACCAGGACGTCCAGGTCCGGGAAGCGGGCGGCGCAGCGGGCCTCGCGGCCCTGGGCGGGACCGGTCTCGTGAACCACGCCGAAACGCAGGCCGCCGAGGTCGGCGTGGGCCACCTCGGGGAGCCGGGCGCGCAGACCGGGGCCGTCGTTGTTGCCGTACACCCCGACGAGGCGGCGGCTGCGGCTCTCCAGCAGGTCGAGGGTGGCCTCGTCGACCCAGTCGCCGGCGTGCAGGACGACGTCCGCGCGCGGGAGTTCGGCGAGCAGCTGGTCCGGGAGCCGCTTGGCGCGCAGCGGGAGGTGGGTGTCGGAGGTCAGGAGCAGGCGCACCCGGCCAGCGTAGGCCACCGGACCCCGCCGAGATCTTCAGTCCGGACTTAACAGTTATGCCTGGGCAGTCATGCCTGGACAGTTTGGACTGGACAGTCCGGGCTGGACAGTTCGGGCTGACGGTTCTACGGTGGGCGCATGGCAGAGATCTCCGATTCCGCGACCCGTGCGGCACGCGACCTGCGCGTGATGTTCAGCAGGATGCGCCGCCGTATCCGAGAGGTCGCCCAGGACGCGGACCTCACCCCGTCCCAGGAGTCGGCCCTCACCCTGGTGTCGAAGCACGGCGCCGCCACGGCCAGCGCGCTGGCCTCCGCCGAAGGGGTGCGCCCGCAGTCGATGGCGGCCACCCTGGCCGCGCTCGACCAGCAGGGCCTGATCCGCCGCAGCCCCGACCCGAGCGACGGCCGCCGCCAGCTGGTCACCCTGACCGAGGCCGGCCAGGCCCGCGTCGAGGGCAACCGGCAGGCCCGAGACGAGTGGCTGGCCCGCGCCTTCCAGGACCGGTACACCGAGGACGAGCGCCGGACCCTGCTCACCGCGATCGAGCTGCTCGAACGGCTGTCGCGCCCGTGATACCGAGGCTCATCGCGGACACCCGCAAGGACTCCCGCCCGGCCCCCGCCGGATTCGACCGGCGGCTGATCGCGCCGATGGTCCTGGGCTCCGTACTGAACCCGATCAACTCCTCGATGATCGCGGTAGCCCTGGTGCCCATCGGCATCGCCTTCGGGGCCCCGCCCGCCGAGACGGCATGGCTGGTCACCGCCTTGTACCTGGCGACCGCCGTGGGCCAGCCGGTGATCGGGCGGCTCGTGGACATGTACGGGCCGCGCAGGCTCTACCTCGCCGGCACCGGCCTGGTGGGCGTCGCCGGTCTGATGGGTGCGCTGGCCCCCTCGCTGGGCGTGCTGATCGCGGCGCGGGTACTGCTCGGCTTCGGCACCTCGGCGGCGTACCCGGCGGCGATGCGGCTGACCCGCAGCGAGGCCGAGCGCACCGGGCAGGACAGCCCGGCCGGGGTGCTGACCGCGCTCGCCGTGTCCGCGCAGACCGTGGCCGTGATCGGTCCGACGCTGGGCGGGATCCTGATCGGCGCCGGCGGCTGGCACCTGGTGTTCACCGTCAACGTGCCGCTCTCCGCGGCCTGTCTGGTGCTCGGCGTGAAGTGGCTGCCGAGGACCGCGACCGCCGGGCACCGGCAGCGCATGGACCTGCCCGGGATGGCGCTGTTCGCCGTCCTGCTGGTCTCGCTGATGCTGTTCCTGATGGGCCCGCGGCCCGACCGCTGGTACCTGCCGGCGCTGACCGCGGTCACGGCCGCCGTCTTCGCGGCCCGGGAGCTGCGGGTGCCCGACCCGTTCGTCGACCTGCGCGTCCTCGGCGGCAACGTCCCGCTCGTCGTCACCTATCTGCGCCAGCTGCTCGCGTACACCACGTCGTACGCCTTCCTGTACGGCTACACGCAGTGGCTGGAGCAGGGCCGCGGGCTCGGCGCCTCCGCGGCCGGGCTCGCGCTGCTCCCGCTGTCGGCCGCCGCGCTCGTCACCGCCACGCTCACCGGCCGCCGGGAGGCCGTCCGTTCGAAGCTGGTGATCGGCTCCGTGCTGCAGATCGCGGGCTGCGCGGCCCTGCTGCTGGTCGGCGCCGGCAGCCCGGTCTGGCTGCTGCTCGCGGTCGGCGCGCTGCTCGGCGTCCCGCAGGGCCTGCTCGGACTGGCCGCGCAGACCGCGCTGTACCGGCAGGCCGACCCGGAGCGGATCGGTTCCGCGGCGGGACTGCTGCGCACCTTCATGTACCTCGGCGCGCTGGGTGCCTCCGCCGCCACCGCGGCGTTCTACCCGCACCGCGCCGACACGGGCGGGCTGCACGGCCTGGCCCTGTTCATGCTCGCCGGCTCGGTACTGCTGCTGGCGATCACGCTGCCGGACCGCTCGCTGGCCCGGCTCACCCCCGAACCCCGTCAAGCCCCCCGAAAGGCCTGATCCACCCCATGTCTCTGAGCACGCTCGACCCGCGCACGGCCCTTGTCGTCATCGACCTCCAGCAGGGCATCGTGGGCATGCCCACCCAGCCGTACACCGGCCCCGAGGTGGTGGCCCGCGCGGTGGAGCTCGCCGACGCCTTCCGCTCCCATGACCTGCCCGTCGTCCTGGTCCGGGTCTCCTTCGCGGCGGACTTCGCCGACGCCGTCCCGGGCCGCACCGAGCGCCAGGCGCGCGGCCTCGCCTTCCCGGCGGGCTGGGACACCGTCGTCGACGAACTCTCCGGCCACGAGGGCGACATCCAAGTCACCAAGCACAACTGGAGCGCCTTCCACGGCACCGACCTCGACGTCCAGCTGCGCCGCCGGGGCGTCACCCAGATCGTGCTGACCGGCATCGCCACCAGCATCGGCGTGGAGTCCACCGCGCGGGACGCCTACGCGCACGGCTACCACGTGTCGCTCGCGACGGACGCCATGGCCGACGGCGACGGCGAGGCGCACCGGGGCAGCGTCGAGCGGATCTTCCCGCGGCTCGGCGAGTCCGGCACCACGGCGGAGGTCCTGGAACTGCTCGCCAAGACCCACGGCTGAACCGGCCCGGCCGCCGGGGGGGCCGGATACCCGGGACGCCGGGTGAGCCTCCCCGTCCGATACGCCGCAGGGCGGCCGACGTGCTCGAAGAGCCGTCGGCCGCCCTGCGGCGCGTTGCTGCTAAGTGCCTTACGCCCTACGCCGACAGCTCCTTGCGGATGAGCGGGAGCCCCTCCGCGAGGGCCTGCCGCCAGTCCCGCAGCGGTTCCAGACCGACCTCGGCCCACCGGTCGTGCCCGAGGGCGCTGTAGGCGGGGCGGGGTGCCGGGCGGACGAACGCCTCGCTGGTGGTGGGGCGGACCCGCTCGGGGTCGGCGCCGAGCAGGCGGAACACCTCCCGGGCCAGCTCGCACCAGGTGGCCGCGCCGGAGTTGGTGCCGTGGAAGACACCGTGCGCGCGCTCGTCCCGGCCGAGGCGGGGGCCGAGGTCGGCGATCCGGGCGGCCAGGTCGGCGCTCCAGGTGGGCTGGCCGCGCTGGTCGTCGACGACGTCGAGGGTGTCCCGGCGGGCCTCAAGCTCGATCATCGTGCGCACGAAATTCTTGCCGTGCGTGCCGTACAGCCAGGCGGTGCGGACGACCGCGCTCGCGCCCGGGAGTTCCGCGAGGACGGCCTGCTCGCCCGCGAGCTTGGTCCGCCCGTAGGCGGTGCGCGGGGCCGTCGGGTGGTCCTCGGGGTACGGGGCGGTGCGGGCCTCGCCGTCGAAGACGTAGTCCGTCGAGACGTGGACGAGGCGGGCGCCGTGCCGGGCGGCGGCGCGGGCCAGCAGGCGCGGGCCCTCGCCGTTGATCAGCAGGGCGCGCTCCTCGTCGGTCTCGGCGTCGTCGACTGCCGTGTAGGCGGCGCAGTTGACCACGAGGCCGGGCCGGTGCGCGGCGAGCGCCGAGTCCACCGAGTCGGCGCTGGTGAGGTCGAGGTCGGCGCGGCCGAGGGCCACGGCCTCCTCACCCCGGCGGGCGAGTTCCTCGACCACGTCGTGGCCGAGCATGCCGCCCGCTCCGGCGACGAGCCACTTCATCAGTACTTCTCCTGCTCCTTGCGGGACTCCAGGGCGGCCCGCTCCTTGAGCGGCTCCCACCAGTCCCGGTTGTCGCGGTACCAGGCGACGGTGTCGGCGAGGCCGGAGGTGAAGTCGTGCTTGGGGGTGTAGCCCAGCTCGTCGTGGATCTTGCTCCAGTCGACGGAGTAGCGCTGGTCGTGGCCCTTGCGGTCGGCGACCCGGTCCACGCGCTCCCAGTCGGCGCCGCAGGCTTCGAGGAGCAGCCCGGTGAGCTCCTTGTTGCTGAGCTCGGTGCCGCCGCCGATGTTGTAGACCTCGCCGGCCCGGCCGCCGGTGCGGACCAGGTCGATGCCCTGGCAGTGGTCCTCGACGTGCAGCCAGTCGCGGACGTTGCTGCCGTCGCCGTACAGCGGGACGTTCTTGCCGTCGAGGAGGTTGCTCACGAAGAGCGGGATGACCTTCTCGGGGAACTGGTGCGGCCCGTAGTTGTTGGAGCAGCGGGTGACGCGGACGTCCATGCCGTGGGTGCGGTGGAAGGCCAGCGCCAGCAGGTCCGAGGAGGCCTTGGAGGCGGAGTACGGCGAGTTCGGCTGGAGCGGGTGGCTCTCGGGCCAGGAGCCGGTCTCGATGGAGCCGTAGACCTCGTCGGTGGAGACGTGCACGAACGGGCCGACGTTGTGGCGCAGGGCCGCGTCCAGGAGGGTCTGGGTGCCGACGACGTTGGTGCGGACGAACGCGCCGGCGCCGTCGATGGAGCGGTCGACGTGCGACTCGGCGGCGAAGTGCACGACCTGGTCGGCCTCGGCCATGAGCTGGTCGACCAGCTCGGCGTCGCAGATGTCGCCCTGGACGAAGGTCAGCCGGGGGTGCGACTCGGGCAGGTTCGTCAGGGTGCCCGCGTAGGTGAGCTTGTCCAGCACGGTGATGTGCGGCGCGTCGGGGGCGCTGTCGGCGAGCAGGCCGCGAACGTACGTGGAGCCGATGAAGCCGGCCGCGCCGGTGACGAGGAGATTCATGAACGGATCTGCACCTTGCTGTGGTCTCCGAGAACGAGGCGGTGGGCGCTGGGGGTGCCGGGTGCCGGGGTGACCTCGACGTGCCGGCCGATCAGCGAGGACTCGATCCTGCCCACCCCGTCGATGGAGGAGTCCCGCAGCACTATGGAGAACTCCAGCTCACTCTCGGTGATCCGGCAGTTCTCGGCGACCGACGTGAAGGGGCCCACGTAGGAGTCGCCGACGACGGTCCCGGCGCCGATCACGGCCGGACCGACGATCCGGGAGTTGGTGACGCGCGCGCCGGCCTCGACGACCACGCGGCCCACGATCTGGCTGGCCTCGTCGACCTCGCCGTCGATCCGCGGCTCCTGGGACTCCAGGACGGTCCGGTTGACCTCCAGCATGTCGACGACGTTGCCGGTGTCCTTCCAGTAGCCCTTGATCACCGTGGAGCGCACGTCGGCGCGCTGGTCGATGAGGTGCTGGATGGCGTGGGTGATCTCCAGCTCGCCGCGCCAGGACGGCTTGATGGCGCGCACGGCGTCGTGGATGGCGGGCGTGAACAGGTAGACGCCGACCAGGGCGAGGTCGCTCTTGGGCTCCTGCGGCTTCTCCTCCAGGCCGACCACCTGGCCGTCGGCGTCCAGCTCGGCGACGCCGAAGGCGCGCGGGTTGGGCACGTGGGTGAGGAGGATCTGGGCGTCGGGGCGGGTCTCCCGGAACTCGTCGACCAGTCCGCTGATGCCGCCGACGATGAAGTTGTCGCCCAGGTACATGACGAAGTCGTCGTCGCCGAGGAACTCGCGGGCGATCAGCACCGCGTGGGCCAGGCCCAGCGGCTGGTCCTGGGGGATGTAGGTGACGTCCAGGCCGAACTTCGACCCGTCGCCTACCGCCTCCTCGATCTCGGCGGCGGTGTCGCCGACGATCATCCCGACCTCGGTGACGCCCGCGGCGGCAAGGGATTCGAGCCCGTAGAAGAGCACGGGTTTGTTCGCCACCGGCACGAGCTGCTTCGCCGATGTGTGGGTGATCGGCCGCAGCCGGGTTCCGGCACCGCCGGAGAGCACCAAAGCCTTCATTCGCTACACCTTATAGGTGAACATCTGATTGAGACGTTCTTCTGTTTTCCTGACTGGTTACGACAGTATGGCCTCGGTGCGGACACCATGTGACCACGAGGTGCCCCGTAACGGCATCCCGCCCGGTTTGTCCGCTGGTCAGGGGCGCTCCGGCCGGGCCGCCGCGCGTTCCACGGCCGCCTCGATCTCGGCCCTGGCCCTGCCCTCGTCGCGGGCGTACTCGTTCACCGCGGTCAGTTCGTCCCGGGCCAGGTCCCGCCAGGCCCGCAGGGCGGTCTCGTAGGTCTCCGACTGGGCGCCGCCCGGCTGCTGCCGGGCCGGTGGCCCGTAGGTGTCCCGCAGTTCCAGGACCTTCTCGTGGGCCGCGTCGGCCGCGCGGTGCTTCGCCACGAGTTCTTCGAAGGTGTGTGCCACGTCATGGACACTAAGGAGGGTCGGGCCGCGCCGCCTGTCGAGAACCCGTGGCCGCCGGGGTCAGTCCTCCAGGACGAGTTCCGCCCACACCTGCTTGCCGCCGCTGGCCGGCACGGTCCCCCAGGCGGTGGACACCGCCTCCACCAGGAGGATGCCGCGCCCGCCGGTGGCCTCCCAGCCGATGTTGGTGGGTTTCACCGGGCTGCGCGGCGAGGCGTCCGCGACGGCGATCCGCAGCCGGTGTTCGACCAGGGTCAGGTCGAGCCGGACGGGTCCGTCGGTGTGGATGAGGGCGTTGGTGACGAGTTCGGAGACGACCAGCAGGGCCGCGTCCATGGCCTGGTCGGTCACGCCCCACGAGCGCAGGGTGCGCCGGCTGAAGCGGCGGGCGTGCCGGGCCGCCTCGGGCACCCGCCACACCGTCCAGCTCTCCCGCAGCGGGCGCACGGCCATGCCGTCGTAGCGCATCAGCAGCAGGGCGACGTCGTCGGCGCGGGGGGCGTTGCCGAGCAGCGCGTCGGCGACCAGGCCGAGGTGGGCCGGGTCGCAGCCGGCGAGGTCACGGGCGAAGCGCTCCATGCCCTCGTCGATGTCGGCGTCGGGGGACTCGACCAGGCCGTCGGTGGTGAGCGCTAGCAGGGTGCCGGGGCGGAGGCTGAGCTGGGTCATCGGGAACTCGGCCCGGCCGAGCACGCCGAGCGGCGGGCCGCCCTCGGTCTCGGCGATCCGCGCGGTGCCGTCCGGCTGCCGCAGCACGGGCGGCAGGTGTCCGGCGCGCACGCACCAGGCGGTGCCGTCCTCCATGTCGACGTCGACGTAGCAGCAGGTGGCGAAGAGGTCGCTCTCCATGTCCAGGAGCAGCCGGTTGGCGTGCGAGACGACCACGTCGGGGGTGTGCCCCTCGGCGGCGTAGGCGCGCAGCGCGGTGCGCATCTGGCCCATGAGCGCGGCGGCGCTCGCGTTGTGGCCCTGGACGTCGCCGATGACGAGGGCGACGTGGTTGTCGGTCAGCGGGATCACGTCGTACCAGTCGCCGCCGACCTCCAGGCCGCCCTCGGTGGTGGGCAGGTAGCGGGCGACGGCCTCGGCGCCGGGCAGCCGGGGCAGCCGGCGCGGCAGCAGGGCGCGCTGGAGCATCCCGACGAGTTCGTGCTCGGCGTCGAAGGCGTGGGCGCGCATCAGGGCCTCGCCCGCCAGGCCGGCGGAGGCGGTGAGCAGGGCGCGTTCGTCGGGCCCGAAGTCGTGCGGGGCGTCCCAGCCGATCAGGCAGGCACCGGCCATCCGGCCCGCCGCGGGCAGCGGAAGGATGGCGAGGCCGCCGGGACCGACCTCGGCGAGGGCCGGTTCCAGGGCGGCCCGGGCGGGCCAGATCTGGGCGCGGCCCTCGCGCAGGGCGGCGGCGAGGGTGGGCATGGACCGCACCGGGGCGTCGGGCCACTCGCTGCGCCACTCGGTGCGCCACAGCTCGGGCCAGGACTCGGCCTCGGGCGGGTCGAGGACGGTGACGACCAGGCGCTCGTTCTCCAGTTCGGCCAGGGCGATCCGGTCGGCCTTGAGCGGTTCGCGCAGGGCGTTCACGACGGCCTGGCCGACGTCCTTGACCGTGCGGGCGGTGGCCAGGGCGGCGGCGAGCTGCTGCACGCGGGTCACGTCGGTGACGTCCGAGCGGAGCGTGGAGGCGTCGGCGACGGTGCCGGCCAGCCGGGCCGGGCGTCCCTCACCGCCGGGCACCAGCCGGCCGCGCAGCCGCAGCCACTTGGGCGGGCCGGAGGGCTGCAGGATCCGGAACTCCAGCTCGCGGTCGCCGATGGACATGTGGTCGGCCTCGACGACGGACATCAGGGCGGGCAGGTCCTCCGGCAGGGTGCGGCCGAGCAGCGTCTCGACCTTGCCGTCGAACTCGTCGCGGCCCATCCGGAAGAGTCCGAGGATGCCGTCGCCGACCGCGATCCGGCCGGTGTCCATGGCGAGGCTGAAGGCGTCGGCGGGCAGTTCGCCGGTCTCCGCGGCGGGCGGCAGCGGGGCGGGCAGGGCGATCGCCGCGGCCACCAGGGCCAGGCAGGCGCGGTCCTCGGGGCCGAACCCGTCGTCCCGCTCGCTGACGGTGACGAGGAGCCCGGCGCCGCCGGGCAGGGGCAGGGCGGCGAGCCAGAACTCCCGGGACGGGGTCCGCCGTGCCTCCGGGCAGTCGGCCAGTTCGTCGGGACCGAGCCAGACGGGCCGCCCGGTGCCGTACGCCTCCGCCGCCGGGGACCGCCCGATCGCCGGGTAGGCGTCGCGCAGCCCGTACAGGGTGCGGGGCAGGCCCGCCGACTCGGTGAGGCGCAGCACGGTCCCTTCGTCGCCGGGTGTGTACACGCCGGCGAAGGCCGCGCCCGCGAAGACCAGGGCCTGTTCGAGCACGCGGCGGAGCCGATCGGGTGCGCCGGGATCGCCAGTGAGCGTTTCGAGGGCGATTTCGGCGCGATCCGTTCTCGTTCCGCGTATCGCAGCACCCTCACTGACCACGCCGCCATTACAGCGCTTATGAGGCGTCTGCGCAGCCCCTGTGACCGTTCCGTGGAGGGCGGGGAGGCTGCTTGCCAGGCCGCTTGTTCGATACCCGCCGGACATGTCGCCGGACAGGTCCCGGCCCGCGCGTTCCGCACGGCGATCCCGTGCCGGAGGTGACGGTCCGCCACGGCTCGGCGCGCGGTGCCCGGGGGCCGGCGCCGACATCCGGCTGTCCCGCCGTCCCCCCGTCCCGCCGTCCCCCCGTCCCGCCGCGCGCGATGGCCGCCGGGGAATGTGCCGGGGCGAACGCGGTACGCCGGGCCGGGCCGGTGCGGGGCCCGCGCCGCTCTCGCCGTGCGCCGGTCGCCGCCAGGGGGGAGCCTTGATCCCGAGGACGCGACACGCGGCCGGACGAGGAGGTGGTCGGGCGTGTCCGACGGGATGGGGGCGCCTCCGGCGGGAGCGGAGCCGGACACCGAGGTGCCGGCGGCCGGGAGCACCTCGACGTCCGGCCGGCCGCTGTTGTCGCTGGCGCTGGCCTCGATGATGGAGGAGGTCCAGGCGCACTCCGGCGCGGTCTATCTGCTCGCGTCCGACGAGCCGGTCCTGGAGATGGCGGTGACGGCGGGGCTGCCCCGGGCCTTCGCGGCGCCCTGGGAGCGGGTCGGGCTGAGCGCGCCGATCCCGGTCGCGGACGCGGCGCGTGAACGGCGGCTGGTGTGGGTGGGCGGCGAGGAGGACATGGCCCGCCGGTACCCGCGCATCGCGGTGGTGCTGCCGTACGCGTTCGCGCTGGCCGCGCTGCCCGTGGCGACGGCGGACACCTTGTACGGGGCGGTGTACGTGACCTGGCCCGGCGCCCATCCGACGGTGCTGTCCGACCGGGAGCGGGAGTCGCTGACCTCGGCGTGCGACCGGCTGGCGATGCGGCTGGCGCGGGTCGCCCGGGAGAACCGCGCGCTGCGCGCCGAGCCGGATCTGCTGGCGGCGCCGCCGTCCGGGGTGGCGGGCACGCTGGGCACGGTGGAGGCGGCGCGGATGGTGGGGCGGCTGCCGTACGGGCTCGCCTCGCTCGATCTGCACGGCCGGGTCGCCTTCGCCAACGCGGCGGCGACCGAGCTGCTCGGTGTGCACGTCGACGATCTGCTCGGCACCCAGCCGTGGGTCTCGGTGCCGTGGCTGAACGACCCGATGTACGAGGACCGCTACCGGGCGGCGCTGCTCAGCCAGCATGTGACGTCGTTCGTGGCGCTGAAGCCGCCGGGCGACTGGCTGTCGTTCCGGATGTATCCGAGCACGACCGGGCTGACCACCCGGATCAGCCGGGCGCGGGCGGTCGCCGAGATGGTCGGGGCGGCACCGCGCGCGGACGCGGCGCCCGCGCACCGGCTGGTCACCATCTCACAGGTGCTGAGCCTGGCCGGGGCGCTGACGGAGGCCGTCGGGGTGCAGGACGTGGTGCAGCTGGTCGCGGACGAGGTCGCTCCGTCCGTCGGCAGCCAGGCCGTGGTGGTCCTCGGCTCGCGGGGCGGCCGGCTGCACGTGCTGGGGCATCACGGGTACGAGGATCCGCGGCTCGTGGAGTGCTTCGACGGCCTTCCGCTGGCCGAACGCACGCCCGGCACCCATGTCCTGAACACCGGCGTGCCGGCGTTCTTCGAGTCGAGACAGCAGCTGGAGCGGCTGTACCCGGACCGGAACGGGACCCCCGACGGGTTCGCCGCGTGGGCGTACCTGCCGCTGATCGCGTCCGGCCGGCCGGTGGGCACCTGCGTCCTCGCCTACGCCGAGCCGCACGCCTTCCCGGCCGACGAGCGTGCCGTGCTCACCAGCCTCGGCGGACTGATCGCGCAGGCGCTGGAGCGGGCCCTGCTCTACGACGCGAAGAACCAGCTGGCACACGGTCTGCAGGCGGCCCTGCTGCCGCGCTCGCTGGCCCCGCCGGCCGGTATCGAGGCGGCCGCCCGCTATCTGCCGGCCATGCACGGCATGGAGATCGGCGGCGACTTCTACGACCTGGTGCCCACCCGGCCGCTGGCGGCGGCGGTGATCGGGGACGTGCAGGGGCACAACGTGACCGCGGCCGGGCTGATGGGCCAGATCCGTACCGGCGTACGGGCCTTCACGAGCGTCGGGCAGGCGCCGGAGGAGGTGATGTGCAGCACCAACCGGCTGCTGATCGACTCCGGGGCCGATCTGTTCGCGAGCTGTCTGTACCTGCGGCTGGACCCGCGGCGCGGTCGTGCGGTGATGGCCCGGGCCGGGCATCCGCCGCCCCTGCTGAGACGTCCGGACGGGCGGGTCCGGGTCCTCGACCTGGCCGGTGGGCCGTTGCTGGGCATCGACTCGGAGGCGACGTACCCGACGACCGAGGTGTCGCTCGCGCCGGGCTCGGTGCTCGCCCTCTACACCGACGGGCTGGTCGAATCCCCCGGGGTGGACATCGAGGACGCCCTGGTCGGCCTGGGGGAACTGCTCTCGGAGAACGGCGACCAGCCCCTGGACAAGCTCGCCGACACGCTCGTGCGGCACAGTGCGGCGGCGCAGGAGCGTGTCGACGATGTCGCGGTGCTGTTGCTGCGGGCCGAAACCGGCGGCTGACCTCCGCCGGGAACGACGCGGTCCGGCCCTCCCGCCGGAGGGCCGGACCGTCCGCCGTCGGCGGGAAGCCGCCGGCAGGCTGTGCGCCGGGTCGGTCAGTGGGACGACGAGGTGTCCGTGCCGGTCCCGGACTGGTCGCCGGTGCCCGTCCCGTCTCCCGTGCCGGACTGGTCGCCCGTGCCGGTCTGGTCACCGGTACCGGTCTGGTCACCGGCCGTCGCGGACGGGTCGGCAGCCGTCGCGGACGGGTCGGCGGCGCCGCCGATCTGGTCGCCGCCGGCCTGGTCGCCGGTGCCGGTCTGGTCACCCGCGGAGGCGGACGGGTCGGCGGTGGCGGCACCGCCGGCACCTGCGCCCGCGTCGCCGAGGGTGGCGCCGGTCGCCTGCAGGGCGGTGGTCACCGGCTGGAAGAAGGTCTCGCCGCCGGAGGTGCAGTCGCCGCTGCCGCCGGAGGTCATGCCGACCGCGCCACCGTCCTGGGTGAACAGCGAGCCGCCGCTGTCGCCGGCCTCGGCGCAGACGTTGGTCTGGATGAGACCGGTGACGGTGTCGACGCCGTTGGGGTCGGTCTCGCTCTGGAAGTTCACGGTGGCGTCGAGGCCGGTGACCTGGCCGTCGTGCAGGCCGGTGGTGGAGCCCATCCGGAACACGGTCTCGCCGACGGTGGCGTCGACGGCCTGGTTGATGGCGACGGTCTGGCCGTTGCCTATGTTGACCTCGCTGGGCGCCTGGGTGGTGGCGTCGTTGTACTTGACGAGCGAGAAGTCACCGGCGCCGGGGAACTGCGCCTGGTCGACCGTGGCGATGGGCTGGCCGGTCTCGGAGTCGGACCAGTCCTTGGCCGCGACACCGCAGTGACCGGCCGTCAGGAAGGCGGGGCTGCCGTCCGAGGCGGTCACGTTGAAGCCGAGGGAGCAGCGGACGGTGCCGTCGGCGACCTGGGAGAAGATCGCGTCGCCGCCGGAGACGAGGGGCTTGAAGGTGCCCGACGACTTCTTGAGGGTCGCCATGTTCGAGCCGAGGCCCTGGACCGTCGACTGCAGCGTGTCCCACTTGGTGCCGGTGACGGTGGAGTCGGCGGTGACCACGACCTTGTTGGTCTTCGGGTCGACGGCCCAGGCGGTGCCCGGGATGGTCGCCTTGGTCTTCAGGGTCTGGGCGACGGCAGCCAGTTCGGAGTTGCTGTTCTGCACCTGGCGGACGACCGCGCCGGCCTTCTCCGCCTGGACGACTATGTTGTTGTCGCCGCTGATGACGTTGACGACGAGCTGCTGCTTGCCGCTGTCGTAGTACGAACCGGCGAAGGCCTGGCCGAGCAGCTCCTGGAGCTGCGCGGAGAGGTCGGAGGCGTCGTTCGCCGACTTGAGCGTCTTGGGAGCGGTGGCCGTGGCGCCGGAGGCGTTGTCCTGAGACGCGTTGGCCATCGGCAGCAGGAACGCCGCGGCTCCGAGCGCCGCGACACCGCCCACCGCGATAGCGGCCTTGCGCTTCGGAATTCGCTTGTGACTCAAACTTCTCGACCTCCAAGGGACGGAGTGTCTGCCGTTGCGGGGCAGTCGTTCGTGAGCGGCGCCTGGATGGCCATAGGTACGGGCGGGTCACGTGGTGCGTTCAATTCCGTTTGCCAACTTCCTTGACCCGGTGCTGAATCGGCCATGGCGCGCCCGTGGGGGAAGGGGTCCGCGTGCCGGGCCGCCGGCCCGGGAACAATCCCCCATATGACGATGACCACCACCGAAGCCGACAAGATCCTCTCCGCCAACTTCGCCCCCTGGGTGCTCGACCTGGGACTGACCGTCGAGGCGCTGGGCGAGGACCGGGCGGTGCTGCGTCTGCCCTGGTCGGACCGGCTGTCCCGGGAGGGCGGCGGGCTGTCGGGGCAGGCGCTGATGGCGGCGGCCGACACGGCGACGGTGATCGCGGTCTCGGCGGCCCGGGGCGGCTTCGTGCCGATGACGACGGTGCAGCAGTCGACCTCGTTCCAGCGCGCGGTGACCGGTTCGGATGTCCTGATCGAAGCGGTGCTGACCAAACTGGGCCGCCGGATGGCGTTCGCCGACATCACCTTGAGCGACGAGAGGTCGGGCGCGCTCGCGGCCCGGGCGAGCACGGTGTACGCGCTCCTGGGGTGACACCGAACCGACACGGTCGGCAACCGGTCAATGACGTTCCGTTGCGATCACGGACCGGAATCCTTGCTTCAGGGAATCTGCACATCCAATACCCAAGCGGGTCACGGGAAGCGGCGGATCTGCACATCCGCACGCCCCCTGCCGCGCCCTTGGCCCGGAGTGCCGGATTCGCCGCCGGGCGGGCAAGCGGTGCGACCGGGGCGAAGTCGTGCGGCTTGTGAAGGAGTCGCCGACAAGCGGTGCGCGCGCCTGCACGGTTGAACCCTTCTGGGACTCAAGTGCCCAGGTGAGGCGCATGGTTGATTGGAAGCGCGGACCGTGGGCGTGCTTTGATCCATCGCACCGCGGGAGCCGCCAAGGGCTTCCGGAAACGGGCGTCCGGCGCCCGCGGTCGCGGCCGTCCGCTCGTCCCCCCCAGGGCCGTGATTCGTCCCTGAAGGGCGTCGGGGGGCCGCTCTCCCCCTTGTGAATATCCATATGAAGGGAAGTTCCATCATGAACTCCACCCCCCAGGTCGAGACCGTCGAGATCTCCGACGCCGAGCTCGACAACGTCTCCGGCGGCCTCTCCGTGAACGCCCTCGGCACCGTCACCGGCCTGGTGGACGGCATCGCCCCGGTTTCCGGCCTGGTCAACACGGTTGTCGGCACCGTCGAGGGTGTCACCGGCCTGAACACCCAGCCGGTCACCAACCTGGTCGCCGGTATCTGACCGCACCTCGTTGCCGCTGAGTCCCGGAGCCGGTTCCCGGCCCCGGGGCTCTCGGGCGTTCTGAAACACCCGTGTCTCTCCCCTAGGTGAGGGAAGTTCCGTGCAGTTCCGCCAGCAGGCCCTCGCCAAGCTCCAGTCACCGGAGGAGCTCGACCTCCCGGTGCGTTTCGCCCGTCCGCAGGGCTGGCTCGCGCTGTCCGTCTCGGTCGTCGTGATGGCGGCGGCCTCGGTGTGGGCGGTGACCGGTTCGGTCGCCTCCACGGTGAGCGCGCAGGCCATCCTCACCCACGGGCAAGGCAGCTACATCCTGCAGAGCCCGGTCGCCGGGCAGGTCACCGCCGTCCTCGCCGAGCAGGGCGAACGGCTGCCGGCGAACTCCCCCGTCCTGAAGGTGCACACGAGCCAGGGCGACTCGATCGTGCGCACGGTCGCCGCGGGCCGGATAAGCGCGCTCGCCGCGACCATCGGGCAGATCATCCAGACCGGCACGAACGTCGCCGCCGTGGAGAAGGTCGCCCACACCTCGGACCCGCTGTACGCCACGGTGTACGTCCCCGCCGAGAACGCCTCGTCCATCCCCGCGAACGCCCCCGTCGACCTGACCGTGTCGTCGGTGTCGACGCAGGAGTACGGCGTGCTGCGCGGCCACGTGAAGTCGGTGGACCGCGCCGCCCAGTCGGCGCAGTCGATCGCGGCGTTCCTCGGCGACAGCCAGCTCGGCGACCAGTTCACGAAGAAGGGCCGTCCGGTGGCCGTACTGGTCCGGCTGGACCCGTCGCGGAAGACGAAGAGCGGCTACAAGTGGTCCTCGGCCGACGGGCCGCCGTTCCGGCTCGACTCCATGACCCTGGCCTCGGGCTCGATCCGGCTGGCCGACCAGCGCCCCGTCGATTGGCTGCTCCCGTGACCACCGCCCAGGAGACCCGCGCCCGCCGGCGCGCCGCGCCGCCCAAACGACCGGTCCCCAAGGGCCGCGGCCGGATGGTCCGTACCCCCACCGTGCTCCAGATGGAGGCCGTCGAGTGCGGCGCCGCCTCCCTCTCCATGGTCCTCGGCCACTACGGCCGCCATGTCCCGCTGGAGGAGCTGCGCATCGCCTGCGGCGTCTCCCGTGACGGCTCGCGCGCCAGCAACCTGCTGAAGGCGGCCCGCAGTTACGGCCTCACCGCCAAGGGCATGCAGATGGACCTGGCCGCCCTCGCCGACGTGCAGGGGCCGGCGATCCTGTTCTGGGAGTTCAACCACTACGTCGTCTACGACGGCATGGGCCGCCGCTTCGGCCGCCGGGGCATCTACATCAACGACCCCGCCAAGGGCCGCCGGTTCGTGCCCATGGAGGAGTTCGACGGCAGCTTCACCGGTGTCGTGCTGGTCCTGGAACCGGGCGACGGCTTCGAGCGGGGCGGGCGCCGGCCGGGCGTCCTCGGCGCGATGCCGGCCCGGCTGCGCGGCACCGCCGGCACCATGCCGGCCGCCGTCCTGGCCAGCCTGCTCCTGGTGGTCGTGGGTGCGGCGGTGCCCGCGCTCAGCCGCCAGTACATCGACCTGTTCCTCATCGGCGGCCAGACCTCGCTGCTCACCGTGCTGTTCGCCGCGATGGGCAGCTGCGTCCTGCTCACCCTGGTGCTGACCTGGTTGCAGCAGGCGAACCTGCTGCACGGCCGGATCGTCTCCTCCACCCTGACCAGCGCCCGCTTCCTGCGCCACCTGCTGCGCCTGCCGGTCACCTTCTTCTCCCAGCGCAGCCCGGCCGACCTGGTGCAGCGCCTGCAGTCCAACGACCAGGTCGCCGAGACCCTGGCCCGCGACCTCGCCGCGGCCGGCGTGGACGCGGTGGTCGTCGTCCTGTACGCCGTGCTGCTCTACACCTACGACGTCCAGCTCACCTTCCTCGGCATCGGCGTGGCCCTGCTGAACATCGTGGCGATGCGGCTCGTCGTACGGCTGCGCGCGACCCGGACCGCGAAGCTGCGCGCGGACACCGCCCGGCTCACCAACACCTCCTACACCGGCCTCCAGCTGATCGAGACGATGAAGGCGACCGGCGGCGAGGACGGCTACTTCCGCAGGTGGGCGGGGCAGCACGCGAGCACCCTGGAGGAGCAGCAGCGGCTCGGGGTGCCGAGCGCCTGGCTCGGCGTGGTGGCCCCGACGCTGGCCACCGTCAACAGCGCGCTGATCCTGTGGATCGGCGGGATGCGGGCGGTCGAGGGCGGCATCTCCGTCGGCCTCCTGGTCGCCTTCCAGTCCCTGGTCACCCGCTTCACCGCCCCGCTGACCCGGCTCAACGGCGTCGCGGGCCGCATCCAGGACTTCGCGGCCGACGTGGCCCGGCTCAAGGACGTGGAGAACTTCCAGGCGGACCCGGTCTACGCCCGCCCCGGCGCCGGCGACTCCACCCGGCGGCTGCAGGGCCATGTCGAGCTGGAGAACATCAGCTTCGGCTACAGCCCGCTGGACAAGCCCCTGCTCACCGGCTTCGACCTGACCGTCGGCCCCGGCCGCCAGGTCGCCCTGGTGGGCGGCTCGGGCAGCGGCAAGTCCACCGTCTCCCGGCTGATCTCGGGCCTGTACGCCCCGTGGGAGGGCGTGATCCGCATCGACGGGCAGCGCCTGGAGGACATCCCGCGCGGCGCGCTCGCCGCCTCCGTCTCCTTCGTCGACCAGGACGTCTTCCTCTTCGAGGGCTCGGTCCGCGACAACGTGGCGCTGTGGGACCCGTCCATCCCGGACGAGGCCGTGGCGGAGGCGCTGCGCGACGCGGCGCTGTACGACGTGGTGGCGCGCCGGCCCGGCGGCATCCACAGCAGGGTCGAGCAGGACGGCCGCAACTTCTCCGGCGGCCAGCGCCAACGCCTCGAAATCGCCCGGGCGCTGGTGCGGCGGCCGAGCATCCTCGTGCTCGACGAGGTGACCAGCGCCCTGGACGCCGAGACCGAGCTGCTCGTCATGGACAACCTGCGCCGCCGCGGCTGCGCCTGCGTCGTGATCGCGCACCGGCTCAGCACGGTCCGCGACAGCGACGAGATCGTCGTGCTCCAGCACGGCACGATCGTGGAGCGCGGGCGGCACGACGAGCTGGTGGCACACGGCGGGGCGTACGCCGCGCTGGTCAGGGAGCGATGAGATGACGACCGTGGACCAAGGCGACCTCGTACTCGGCGCGTTCGGCTCGCTGGGCGCCCGGATCGACTGCACCGGCCACACCCGCCTCGACCTCGAAGGCCCGCAGACGCTGTGGCTGGTGGCGTCCGGCGCGCTGGACCTGTTCGCGGTGGACGCCGAACAGCAGGGCCACTGGCACCACCTGGGCCGCCTGGAGGCCGGTTCCCTGCTGCTCGGTCCGGTCACGGGTCCCCAGCACACCCTGGTGGCCCGCCCGTTGCGCGACTGCGTCGTGCACCGCATCGGCCTGCGCGAGCTCTACCAGCCCTCCCACACCCAGACCTGGTCCTACGACGAGTACGGCAACCCCCAGTACGTGCCGCCGGCCACCAGCCCCGTGGAGTACGCCCTCGCGCTCGGCGTCGGCCGCGGTCTGTCGATCCTCTTCCAGGCGCCGATGACCGCCAGCGAGCGGGCCGCCGCCCCCACCGACGACGACGTCTTCTGGATGCAGGTGCCGCCGGGCAGCGTGCAGTACGGCTCGCTGTACGGCGCGGAGGCGGCGGCCGACCTGCTGATGGACCCCGCGCTGTGGCAGAGCATGGTCGACCAGCAGTACCGGCTGCTGACCACGCTGGACCGGTGGATCGAGCAGCTGGAGCGCACCCACGAGACGCGTACGGCGGCCGGTATCAAGGCCGGTGAGGCGGTCCGCGCCCAGGCCGACCGCACGCTGCTCGCCTCGATCGGCAAGGCGGCCAAGCGCACCACGGCCGCCGACGCCGACGCCTCCTACGCGGCGTGCAGGCTGGTCGCCGAGGCCGCCGGCATCACCCTCGCGGAGCCCGCGCAGAGCGGCACGGGACCAGCCGGGAGTGACCGCATCGACCCGGTCGAACGGGTGGCCCTCGCCTCCCGGGTCCGTACCCGGGCGGTACGCCTCGACGGCCGCTGGTGGCGGGACAACGTCGGCCCGCTGGTCGGACACCGCGCCCTGTCCGGGGCGCCGGTCGCGCTGCTGTGGCGGCGCGGCGGCTATGTGGCCGTCCATCCGGCGACCGGCCGGGAGACCCCGGTCGAGAAGGCGAACGCGGCGGAGTTCGAGCCGCGCGCGGTGATGTTCTACCGCCCGCTGCCCGACAAGGCGCTCACCCCGCTCGGCCTGCTCCGGTTCAGCCTGCGCGGCACCCGCGGCGACCTCGGCGGTCTGCTGCTCGCCGGGCTGGTCACGGTGGCGATCGGCTCGCTCGTTCCGATCGCCACCGGCAAGGTGCTCGGCGAGTACGTGCCGAAGGCCCAGACGAGCCTGATCGTGCAGGTCTGCCTGGCGGTGATCGTCAGCGCCGTCGTGTCGGCCGCGTTCACACTCCTGGAGAACATGACCATCCTCCGTCTGGAGGGGCGGATCGAGGCGACCCTGCAACCGGCCGTCTGGGACCGGCTGCTGAGGCTGCCGACGAAGTTCTTCACCCAGCGCTCGACCGGTGAGCTGGCCAGCGCGGCGATGGGCGTCAGCGCGATGCGCCGGCTGCTGGCGGGGGTCGGCCCGGTGGTCGCCCAGTCGGTGACCGTCGGGGCGATGAACCTGGGCCTGCTGTTCTGGTACAGCGTGCCGATGGCGCTGGCCGCCCTTGCCATGCTCGTCGTCATCGCCGGTCTGTTCCTGGGGCTCGGGCTGTGGCAGGTGCGCTGGCAGCGCAAGCTGGTGGTGCTCGGCAACAAGCTGAACAACCAGGCCTTCCAGACCCTGCGGGGCCTGCCGAAGCTGCGGGTGGCGGCGGCCGAGAACTACGCGTACGCGGCCTGGGCGGGCGAGTTCGCGCGCAGCCGGGAACTCCAGCAGAAGGTGGGCCGGATCAAGAACCTCACCACGGTCCTCGGCTCGGTCTATCTGCCGGTCTGCACCCTGCTGATGTTCATGCTGCTCGCGGGCCCGGCGCGGGGCGCGATGGACGCGGCGGCCTTCCTCACCTTCAACACGTCGGTGACGATGCTGCTCACCGCGGTCACCCAGCTGACCGGCTCGTTCGTGTCGGCGGTGGCCGCGCTCCCGCTCTTCGAGGAGATCAAGCCGGTCCTGGAGGCCGCCCCCGAGGTCCGCACCGCCAGCACCCGGCCCGGCCCGCTGTCCGGCGCCGTCGAGGCCCGCCGCCTCTCCTTCCGGTACACCGACGACGGTCCGCTGGTCCTGGACGACGTCTCCTTCGCCGTCCGCCCGGGCGAGTTCGTCGCGGTCGTCGGCCCCAGCGGCTGCGGCAAGTCGACGCTGCTGCGGCTGCTGATCGGCTTCGACAAGCCGGTCTCGGGGAGCGTGCTGTACGACGGCCAGGACCTGGGCGCCCTCGACCAGTCGGCGGTCCGGCGCCAGTGCGGGGTGGTGCTCCAGCACGCGCAGCCCTTCACCGGTTCGATCCTGGACGTCATCTGCGGGACCGAGCCGTACACCCCCGAGGAGGCGATGGCGGCGGCCGAGATGGCGGGTCTGGCGGAGGACATCAAGCGGATGCCGATGGGGCTGCACACGATCGTCGCCGGGAGCGGCGCGATCTCGGGCGGCCAGCGGCAGCGGCTGATGATCGCCCAGGCGCTGATCCGGCGCCCCCGCATCCTCTTCTTCGACGAGGCGACCAGCGCCCTGGACAACGACACCCAGCGCACGGTCATCGAGAGCACCCGCAAGCTCAACGCCACCCGGATCGTGATCGCGCACCGGCTGTCCACGGTCCTGGACGCCGACCGGGTGATCGTGATGGAGGACGGCAAGGTCGCCCAGCAGGGCCCGCCGGCCCAGCTGCTCGCCGACACGGGCGGCCGGCTGCACGAGCTGGTGCGGCGGCAGCTGGCCTGACCGGTCAGGCGTCCAGGCCGGGGACGGGAGCGCCGGAGGGCAGGCCTGCGTCGAGACAGCCCTGGTAGTACTCCTTCCAGGGCGCGGTGACGCCGGCGTGCGGGCCCTGGAAGCGCTCGCCCCGGGCCTTGGCGTCGAGGGCGGCGAGGCAGACCTCCCAGCCGGCGCTGTTGCGGGCGGCGGTGTTCTCCTCGCCCAGGACGTGGGTGAGGGTGAAGCGGGTCCCGTCGGGTCCGGCGTCCTCCAGGTCGAAGCGGATCTCGTCGCCGCCCCAGTCGAAGGTCAGGTTCCGGGGCGGGTCGACGGCGAGCACGGTGCCGTGCGACTCGGGCATGTTCGGGTCGCCGGTGAACGTGACGGCGCCGCCGGGGCGCAGGTCGAACTCGGCGCGGGAGGGGAACCACCCGGCGAGTTCGTCGGGGTCGGTGACGAAGTGCCAGACGCGGTCGACGGGGTGGCCGTAGACGCGGCTGAACCGGACGGCGGGGCGGCCGTCGTCGAGGGTGACATAGGTGCCGGTGAGTTCGGCGGGCATGGTGGATCAGTCCTTCGCGGAGGGTTCTCTCGGGTCGTCCGTCGTCTCGTCGAGGCGGCGCCCCAGGGTGTCCAGGCTGCGGTTCCACAGCCGGCGGTAGGGGGCCAGCCAGGCGTCGAGCTCGGCGATCGGGGCCGGGTCGAGGGCGTAGACGCGGCGCTGGGCGTCCTGCCGTACCCGGACCAGGCCGGCCTCGCGCAGCACCTTGAGGTGCTTGGAGGTGCTCGGCTGGCTGAGGCCGCATGCGTCCACGATCTCGCCGACGGGGCGTGGGCGGGTGAGGAGGAGGCCGACTATGGCCCTTCGATGGGGGTCGGCGAGAGCGGTCCAGAGGGTGTCGGCGGGCATGAACCCAATATGCCCGGTCGATTATATTCCCGTCAAGGAATACAGCGGGAGCGCGGCGGCGGTACGAACACTCGCGGCCGGCGGGGGCCGTTCGCACAGCTCCCCGCACCCAGCCCCTAGCCCCCAGCCCCTAGCCCCTAGCCCCTAGCCCCTAGCCCCCAGCCCCCAGCCCCCAGCGA
Organism: Streptomyces sp. NPDC048291; assembly: GCF_043201715.1. Taxonomy (NCBI): domain Bacteria; kingdom Bacillati; phylum Actinomycetota; class Actinomycetes; order Kitasatosporales; family Streptomycetaceae; genus Streptomyces; species Streptomyces sp. NPDC048291. The sequence goes on along the minus strand of NZ_JBICZC010000012.1, from coordinate 95,343 downwards.
AACGTTGCCGTTTCGCTGAAAGTGGTCTAGTCTCGATGTGTACGAAACCGTTTCGTTCGCGGAGCTGGAGCTGCCGTGTCGACGAAGCGGCTTCTTGGTAAATCCCGAACGACTTCCCTGGAGTGGTTCTCGCATGTCTGAGAAGACCTTGACCGACGACGTCCACGTCGGTACGGAGGAGGCCCCGCCGGTCGCCTCCGCCAAGCGGTGGTGGATCCTCGCGGTCATCGCCGTCGCCCAGCTGATGGTGGTGCTCGACGCCACCATCGTGAACATCGCCCTCCCGTCCGCCCAGGCCGACCTCGGGTTCTCCGACGGCAACCGGCAGTGGATCGTCACCGCGTACGCCCTCAGCTTCGCCTCCCTGCTGCTGCTCGGCGGCCGGATCGCCGACCTGTTCGGCCGCAAGACCGCCTTCCTGATAGGCGTCGTCGGCTTCGCCGCCGTGTCCGCGCTGGGCGGTGCCGCGAACGGCTTCGGGATGCTGGTCACCGCGCGCGCCCTGCAGGGCGCCTTCGGCGCGCTGCTCGCCCCGACCGCACTCTCGCTGCTCAACACCACGTTCACCGACGCCCGCGAACGGGCCCGGGCGTTCAGTGTCTACGGTGCCATCGCCGGCGCCGGCGGCGCGGTGGGCCTGCTGCTCGGCGGTGTCCTCACCGACACGTTCGACTGGCGCTCGACCCTGTACGTGAACGTCGCGATCGCCGTCGTCGCCTTCGCCGGCGGTATGGCGCTGCTGCACAACCACCGTGACGCCGGGAGCGCCAAGCTGGACGTACCCGGTACGGTCCTGGTCGCGGCCGGTCTGTTCTCGCTGGTCTACGGCTTCTCCAACGCCGAGTCGCACGACTGGGGTTCGCCGCTGACCTGGGGCTTCCTGGTCGCGGGCGTCGTGTTCCTGGCGGCCTTCGCCTGGTGGCAGACCAAGGCCAAGTACCCGCTGCTGCCGCTGGGCGTCCTGATGGACCGCAACCGGGGGGCCTCGCTCCTCGCCGTGCTGATCTCCGCCGGCGGCATGTTCGGCGTGTTCCTCTTCCTCACCTACTACCTGCAGCTGAACCTCGGCTTCAGCCCGACGAAGACCGGTGTGGCGTTCCTGCCGATGATCGCCGGTCTGATGGTGACGGCACAGGTCGGCACCCAGGTCCTGGTGCCGCGGCTCGGTCCGAAGGTGGTCGTCCCGCTGGGCTTCGCGGTCTCCGCGGTCGGCATGGCCTGGCTGACCGACATCGGCGTCGGCTCCAGCTACGTCAGCGCGGTGCTGCCGCAGCTGATCATCACCGGCCTCGGCCTGGGCCTGGTCATGCCGGCGGCCATGCAGCTGGGCACGGGCGGGGTCACGGCCGACGAGGCGGGTGTCGCCTCGGCGACGGTCAACGCCATGCAGCAGGTGGGCGGTTCGATCGGTACGGCGCTGCTCAACACGCTCGCGGCGAGCGCGGCGACGGACTACCTGGCCGGGAAGGACGCCACCAACAAGCTGGTGCAGGCACAGGCGACGATCGAGAGCTACACGACCGCGTTCTGGTGGTCGGCCGGGATGTTCGCGGTCGGCGCGGTCATCGCCTTCGTGATGTTCCGCAAGGGGGTGCCGCAGCAGGACCCGGACGCGGCACCGGTCGTCCACATGTAGCTTCCGCAGAGCCGCAGAGAATGAGGGGCCGCCGTCAGCAGGGAGACGGTGGCCCCTCGCCGTTGTCGTCCGCGGGTGCGGTGTGGCTGGTCGCGCAGTTCCCCACGCCCCTAACGGGGCTCCAGGTCAAGCAACTTCGGAGAAGTTCACCCTGTCGAGTGAATCTGATCTTGCGCTGCCCTTGTCAGGGATGCCAGGGGCTCCCAGCGGGTACCAACCGGTCCCCTATCCGCCCCGGCGAGGTGGAGCGCTGAGATGACGCCGGAAGCCGTAGATCCCGGGCTGCCCGCCGCCAACTCCTGTGCGCGCACCCGTCACAGCGGGTCGTACCTCGTCGTCGAGGTCTACGGCGAGATCGACATCGCCACCGGGGAGTTGCTCGCCGAGCATCTGCTCGCGGCGGCCGCCGGCGCCGAGCCCGACGTGCTCGTCGATCTGCGGCGGCTGGGCTTTCTCGACTGCTCGGGGCTGCGGGTGCTGTGCCGGGCCGAGGCGCTGGCCAGGGAGCGGGGCGGGCGACTGCGGCTGGTGTGCGAAGGGCCCCGGATTCCGCGGCTGTTACGGGCCTCGGGGCTGCTGGGACGATTTCCGCCGCTCCCCGGCATTCCCCGGGACGGGAACGCCGGGGAGCGGCGGTGATGCCGGGGGTCGGACGGGCGGCCCCACACCACCCGTCCGCCCCCCGGTGCGGGATCGCAGGTTCCCCGCTCCAGGGGCCGCACTCCCCAGTTACGGACCTGTCCGGCAGTCACGAGGACCGTGCGATCCCGGGTCTCAGAAGGCGAAGACGCTCGTCCCGTAGGCGTCCCTCATGCACTGGTTGCCGAAGGTCCGCTCGTAGGAGACGCGCTTGCCCTGCCAGACGCCCTCCACCGTGACCACGACGGGGTCGTAGAGCTTGGTGCACCACACGTCGGTTCTGGGCGCGAGGGCGTTCAGATCGCCGCCGGCGCCGCGCAGTTCGGCGCAGGCCTCGGTGGCGGCCGGGTGGGTGCCGGAGGCGTTCGGGGCGCAGTTCAGGGTGACGGCGCGCTCGGGCGTGGCGGTGGCCGCTTCTGTGCCGTGGCCGGTGGTGAGCACCAGGGCCGAGGGGGCGTAGAGCGAGCTCGGGGCGGCGACGGCGGCCCCCGTCAGGGGTCCGCAGACGGCGGCGGCCGTAAGGCCGATGGTCGCTGCCCAGCGCGCGGTGGTTCGCATTGTGTGCATCCTTCCGCTCGATTCGACGGGTGCCGCCCTCGGCCCGGTGGGTGCCGGGGCGGCGGGCGCCACTCTGCCGAGTCCGCCGCCGAAACACACATCGAACCCACAGGTTTCAGTAACCTTGCGTATTGAATCAGTGGCGTGAAGTCACGGAATTCGAACGCGTCGACCGCTCAACGGAGCGGTTCTTGATCGCCCGAAGCGGCCAGATGGCCTGATCTCGCCGCCTCGTTAATCGTCCTGAAACATTCCGCTTCCGCTGTCGGCGGACTTCCCGGCAAGCCCTTGCCTTTGTGCTGCAACGGAGTAATCGTCATTACATGATTACTCAAGAGCAGCGGGACAAGCTCCGCGGCTGGTTCGCCGGCCGCCTGCCGGACGATCTCTTCGAGGAACTGGTCGAGGTGACGGTCGACCGCGAGGAGGTCACCGTCATCGGACGCATCCCCGGCCCCAGGCTGGCGGACGACGTGTCGGACGCCGAGCGGGAGGCGGCCGTACAGGGCCGTGTACAGGAGTTCCGGGAGCGCACCCGGGAGACCCGGATGGCCGTGGCCCGGGAGGCCGAGCACCAGTTCCGGCGCAAGATCTCCTGGGGCGTGGAGTGTGCCGGACAGCGGGCGCTGTTCACGCATGTGGCCGCCCCGGTGATGACCCGGCTGCGCCAGCCCGAGCGCGAGGTGCTGGACACCCTGATCGCCGGCGGTGTGGCACGCAGCCGCAGCGAGGCACTGGCCTGGTGCGTACGGCTGGTCCAGCGCCACACCGACGACTGGCTGACCGAACTCCGCGACTCCCTGGAACACGTGGAACGTGTCCGGGCCCAGGGCCCGGACACCGACTGAGCGCGCCGAAGGGGCGCGGGGAACCGCGCGACCAGCCACGACGGCGCCGCGGACGAACCACGGCGCGTTGCGGCCCTCCCCGCGGAGCGCCTAGTGACCGGCCAGTTCCGCCGGCTGCGCCGAAGGCGCCCCGCTCCCGGCGATGGAGAGCGACCCGCGGCTCTGCGAGGGGGCCGGGGCGTCGGTCAGCCAGTGCTGCCCGCTGGTGTGGTCGCGGACCTTGACCACGATGTCGGAGCCGGGGTCCACCCCGCCCGTCGAGAGGGCGAGGGTCTCGTCCCAGCGGGGCAGCAACTCGCCCTGCACGGTGAGGTCGTAGCGCACGTCCTTGCCGCGCTCGGCGCCCTCCTCCGCACAGTCGCCGAGGATGACCACCCCGGCGTCCGCGTGCGAGTCCAGGCACAGGTCCCGGCCGGCCGCGCTGCGCAGTTCGCCGTCGCTCTCGTAGGTCCACTGCTGCGTCGAGGCCGTGGAGCACACCGCGAGCACGACGCTCGCCCCGGCCTTCGGCTCGCCGTTGATGTCCAGGCAGAGCTGGGCGGCGGCGTTGCGCAGCCGGGTCGTGTGGTCGGCGGCGGGCAGCCCGGCCGTGCCAGAGGTGGGCGTGGGGGTGGTCTCGGGCTCTGAGTCGCCCGGTACCAGGCCCGCGGTGGCGACGGCGTCGCTGCCGTCGCCGCCGCCGGACAGCGTGCTGACGGCGAGGACGGAGGCGAGCAGTCCCGCGCCGGCCACGCCGACACTGGTGAGCAGCGTCTTCGACGACCAGGAGCCGGGCGGGCGGCGCACCGACACGGGGATGCGGGCGAGGAGCCGGGTCCGGGCCGCCGCGCGCCGACGGCCGCCTCCGCCTCCGGCGCGCCGGGCGGCGGCGCGGGTGAGGGGAACGTCCACGCTGCCCTTGCGCCCCGGGCGCGTGTCGAGGTACCGGCGGGCCCCCCAGCCGAGCACCGCCTCGACCAGCAGCACGCCCAGTCCGCCCTCGACATGGCCGAGTTGCTCGGCGGCGGCCCTGCAGTACGGGCACTCCGCCAGATGCGCCTGTACGTCCGGCAGCAGGGCGCCGCCGCGGCGGATCGGCACGTCCAGCAGGCGGTTGTAGTAACGGCACTCCTGGGACGGCGCGAGTTCCCGGTGGGCGCGGACACAGCCCTCGCGGAATTTCTCCCGGGCGTCTTCGAGAGCCGCCGACGCGGTTGCCGTGTCCATGCCCAACAGACCGGCGGGTACGGTTATGGGTTCGGCCTCCACCTCGACATGCCAGAGCAGGCTCTGGGCGAGCACCGGAAGGCCCAGGAATGAACGCTCCGCCAGGGTGCGGTTTTCCGGGGTCATCGACTTCGCGGCGCGCATACCGCGACCGCCGGCGGGTTTCCCGAGGTCCGGAAGAACCTCCGCTATTCGGTCCTCCACGGCCCAGTTGGCGACCGTGTCGCGGACGGAGACCAGCAGGCGCGGCCGGATCGCGTCGGCCGTCTCGCCGAGCGCCACCCGGTCGAGGACCTGGTGGAAGGCGGCGGCGGCCACCATGTGCGCGACGGGCCCGGAGGCGGCCAGGCAGATGACCGCGTACTCCTGGACGGGCCGCCAGTGCCGGGCCATGAGCAGCGCGGCGGACCGGGAGGCCTCGATGTCCGATCCGGCTCGCAGCGGGGCGGCGAGGGACTCGTCGGACTCCCCCGCACCACCGCCCGGCGGCGGATAGGAAGGGCGAGGCGGGTGGGGGGTGGGCACGGAGCGGATTCCTTTGGTGCGGTGGTGCGTACCTCTTCGGTGCGCCTTCGGAGGGCGGGAATTCGCCGCCACGGTGTCGGTACGGTGTCGGTCGCGTTCCTCAACTGCCGAATTGGACCAGGCCATTACCCCGTGCGGGTATTCACCCTCGCACAAGTCTCACACAAGCAACAAGGCGCCTGAACAACATCGACAGCATTGACAGAAAGTCAGAAAGACGCCGGTGGCTATTGCCCCTTCATGGCCGCATTCACATTCCGCGCACCCCGTGTGAACCGTGCGCCCGCACCGGCCCCGTGCGCACGGTCCCGGCCCGCCCGCACGGGTGGTCCACTGATGACCGGCCCTCCTCACGAGGCCCCGCGCGGAACGGCGGCACTTCCGCGCGAAACAGGCCGCCGGCCCCGTTCCTCCCGCCCTCGGCCGGCGGCCCCGAGGGCCGCGGGGGCGGCTCTGCCTGCGCGTCCGGGCGGTGTCAGAGCTGCCAGGAACGGAGCCGGTCCGCCGCCGCGTAGACGTCGGCCTTGCCGCTCATCAGGTCGCGGGCGAGGTCGACCAGGGCGCCGTAGGGCGGGTCGATGCCGACATCGCTCACGTACATGTAGGCCACGGCGGTCGCGCAGGCGAACCGGGCGTTGGCCGAGGGCAGCGGCTTGAGCAGGGCGAGGGTGTGCAGCAGGGCCGCGGCCCGCCACGCCGCGTCGGAGTCCACGCCGAGCCGCGGCGGGTCGACCCGGTGCCGGGCGACGGCGGCGACCAGCGCGGAGAAGTCGTTGATGGTGGGCTGCTCCGGCATGACTTCCTCATGGCGCTGGAGCAGCCAGGGCACGTCGATGTGGATGACCGGCGGCATGGGTCAGGCGGCCTCGCCCTTCGCGGGCGGCTGTTCGTCGTCCGGGAACGCGGCGGCGAACTCGGCGGCATGGGCCGCGAAGAAACGGCGGAACTCCTCCGCCCCTTCCTGCAGGGCCCGGTGGCGGGCGATGTCGGCGGCGGCCGCCTCACGGACGAGGGCCTTCATCGACGTACCGCGCTCCTTGGCTATCTGCCTGAGGTCCTCAAGTTCGCGGTCGCTGAACTCCACGTTGAGAGCTGGCATGCCCTTCACGGTACCGCTCGGGTACTCCACCGTAAATACCCGCAGGTCAAGAGCGACTCGCCACGGTACCCGCGGGGCCCCTCGCGGGCGGCCCGCAAGGACCGCCCGCCGCCTCGGCCGCCTCAGATGTCGAGGCGGCTGATCCGTACCGCGCCCGAGGTCTGTCCCGGGTGGGCGCTGGTCAGGGTGAGCCGGATCCGGGAGCCGCGTACCGCGGTGAACGTGATGACGGTCGGGGTGTCCGAGGCCGTCGCCCAGTCCACCGCCGTGTCCCGCACCGCCCGGTACGCCGTGCCGTCCCAGACGGCCACCTCGACCGCGGCGGGGAGGGCATGAGTGGCGTCCACGGTGAAGGAGACGTCGACCCGGTCGTAGGTGCGGGTGCGCCCGTGGTCGACGGACACCCAGTCCGCGGTCCGGGCGCCGCCGAACGCGGGGAGCAGGGCGGTGGCCGACTTGGCGAAGGCGTTGGACCAGCCGGTGGCCGGGTCGCCGTCGAGCATGGCGGCCGGGAGGGTGTCCGGACGGCCGGAGTAACCGGCGTCCGCGTGCGGGTAGTCCGGCGGGGAGGGGTGGTCCGGGCCGAAGTCGGGGGCGGGGGTGGTCGCCGCGGTGCGGGCGGGGGTGGTGTGCACGGTGACGGTGTCCCGGTGCAGGCCGTCCACCCGGGCGGTCACCCTGAGGCTGCCGGGCTTCGTTCCGGAGCGGACGACGGCGAGAGCCTTGCCGTGGAAGGCGGTGCGGGTGCTGGCCTGGTAGCGCTCGGCGCTCTCCTCCCGGCCGTTGTCGAGCCCGGCGAGCGAACCGCCGGTCACGGCGAAGGAGACGAGGTGCTCGGCGTCGGGTACGACCACGCCGTGCGCGTCGACGATCTCGGCGGTGACGAAGACCAGCGAACGCCCGTCGGCGGCCAGGGCGGTGCGGTCGGGGGTGAGCCGGACGGCGTGCGGGGCGCCGGCGGTGCGCAGGACGTCGGTCGCGACCACCTTTCCGTCGCGCCGGGCCACCGCCTTCAACTCGCCGGGACGGTAGGGCACTTCCCAGGTCAGATGCAGTTTGCCCGCGCTGCCGTTGGGGCTGGTGTAACTGCCCGGGTAGGGGCCGGTGGTGAAGGTCTTGTCGTCGCCGGTGGCCTCGGTGGTCTCCAGGTAGATGCGGCCGTCGGTGGTCGTCTTGGTGTCGAACTCCCTTACCCCCAGGGACGTTCCGTTCAGGAACAGCTCGACGGAGGGCACGTTCGCGTACGCCCACACCTCGACCGTCTCCCCCTCCTCGTGGTTCCAGCTCATCGGCAGCAGGTGCACCATCGGCTCGCTCACCCACTGGCTGCGGAAGAGGTGGTACATGTCCTTCGGGAACCCGGCCGTGTCGACCGCGCCGAAGAAGGACGACTTCACCGGGAACACGTCGTACGGCGTCGGCTCGCCGATGTAGTCGATGCCCGACCACAGGAACTGGCCCGCGAACCACTTCCGGTCCCGGTCCTTCTTGTGGCCGTACTCGCCGCTCATCGTCCAGGAGGCGAGGTTGTTGTCGTACGACGAGGTCGCCCGGCGCCCGGGGGTGTGGTTCTCCCCGGTGTTCAGGTGTTCCGGCTCCTGGTACGTGCCGCGGGTCGAGGTCTCCGAGGAGGACTCGGACTCGAAGAGGAACAGGTGCGGGTAGGCCGCGTGCAGCGCGTCCACGGACCTGGCGGTGTTGTAGTTGAGGCCGAGCCCGTCGAGCTTGGCCAGCATCAGGTCTGCGGCGGAGCCCGCCTTCGGCACACCGCGGTACTTGTCGGAGCCGATCACCAGGGGGCGGGTGTCGTCGGCGGCCCGGATCGCGGCGATGATCCGGTCGGCCATGGCGAGGCCGGCGGTGGAGGTGGAGTCGGGGATCTCGTTGCCGATGGACCACAGGACGACGGCGGGCGAGTTGCGGGCGGCGAGCACCATCTCGGTGGCGTCGGCCTCGCACCACTCGTCGAAGAACCGGCCGTAGTCGTACCGGGTCTTGCCGGTCTTCCAGCAGTCGAACGCCTCCACCATCATCACGATGCCCAGCTCCTCGCAGACCTCGATCATCTGCGGAGAGGGCGGGTTGTGCGAGGTGCGGAAGGCGTTGACGCCCATCGACTTCATGATCGTCATCTGTCTGCGCACCGCGTCGGCGCTGATCGCCGCGCCGAGGGCGCCCTGGTCGTGGTGGAGGTCGACGCCCTTGATCTTGGTGGGGACGCCGTTGAGGGAGAAGCCCTCGTCGGGGTCGAAGCGGTAGCTGCGGATGCCGAAGACCGTGCGGTGGGTGTCGGTGGTGGTGCCGCCGACCCGGAGTTCGGTGTGCAGGGTGTAGCGGTGCGGGGCCTCGATGTCCCACAGCTTCGGTCTCCGGACGGTCAGTTCGTGGGTCGCGGTGGTCCCGCCGGGGCCGGTGACGGTGACCGTGGAGGACGTGCGGGCGACCGTGCGCCCGTCCGGGCCGGCGATCCGGGACAGGACCGTCACGTCCGCGCCGGTGCCGGACTCGTCGACGACGGCCGTGCGCACCCGCACCACGGCCCGCTCGGCGGTGATGTCGGGGGTGGTGACGTACGTCCCCCAGCGCGCCACGTGCACCGGGTCGGTCACCACCAGGCGGGCCTCGCGGTAGATGCCGCTGCCCGAGTACCAGCGGCTGCTGGGCAGCTGGTTCTGCACCCTGACCGCGAGCACGTTCTCGGTGCTGCCGTCGGTGTGCAGCAGGTCGGTGAGGTCGAGGGCGAAGCCGGTGTAGCCGTAGGGGTGACGGCCCACCTGGGTGCCGTTGCAGTAGACGTAGGAGTCCATGTAGACGCCGTCGAACTCCACCGAGATCCGTTTGCCGGCGTAGCCGGGCGGCAGGGTGAAGGCGAGCCGGTACCAGCCGAGGCCGCCCGGGAAGAATCCGGTGCCGCTGGTGGTGCCGTGGTCGGTGGTGGGGGTCTGCTCGATGCTCCAGTCGTGCGGTACGGCGACCTGCCGCCAGGCCGAGTCGTCGTACCCGGGGTCGGCGGCGTCCGCGTAGGCGCCGGTCGGGTCGGTGATCCCGCCCGGGTTGACCAGCGCGAACCGCCAGCCGTCCCGCAGGGCGACCGTGCGGCCGCCGGTGACCTGCGAGAACGTATCCGCTTAGGGTGCCGCCCAGGCGCCCGGGGCGCCCAGCAGGGCGCCGGCCGTCGGGGCTGCCGTGGCGGCTGCCAGAACCGATCTGCGTGTGACCGTCATGGTACGGCTCTCCCTCATCAGGGCCCAGAACTACTCACAACTGATCGCGAACAAACAGATTCTGACGGGGTGACACTTGTGCCCGTCAAGGGTCGGGACGCCTCCGCCCACCCCTTTCGTCCCGCCGCCCGGTCCTCGTTCGGCACCCCGGACAGGACCCGGACCCGACCGACCGGCCATCACCGCTTGCCGGTCGCGAGCGGGTCCGAAGCACTACCCTGAACACGAGTGGTGCACCTGTTGACTGTGAGTGTGCGCTTGGGAGTGGCGAGATGAGCCGGGTCTATCCCTTCGACGATGCGGCGACGGCCCGGGCTGTCATCGGCGAGGACGGCACGCTGACCGAGTGGAGCGAGGGCGCGCGGCGGCTCCTCGGCCACCCGGCGGACGAGGTGGTGGGCCGGCCCGCGGCCCTGCTGCTCGCCGGGGACGAGTCACCCCGCGCGCCCGCCGGCGGCCGCTGGGACGGCACCGTCGGACTCCGCCACCGGGACGGCCGTACGGTCCCTGTCTGGCTGCTCGCCCACCACACCCCGGCGCACCAGGAGCGACCCGGCCACTGGCTGGTGGTCTCCCCGCTGGACGGCGGCGGACCGCGCACCCCGGACGATCCGCTGGCGACGGCCGCGCTGACGCAGTCACCGTGCGCCATCGCGGTCTACGACGACCAGCTCAGGCTGCGCCGGATGAACGACGCGATGGCCCAGGTCATCGGGTTGCCCGAGGAGCGGGTCCAGGGGCTCAGGGTCACCGAGATCGGCGGCAAGCCGGAGAGCGGGGACCTGGAGCGGGACATGCTCCGGGTGCTGGCCTCCGGCCTGCCGCTGGACGTGCAGACGTACATGCGGACCGGCGGCGAGGACAGCGCGCACGCCTGGCTGGCCCGGATGGCGCCGGTCACCGACGCCGCCGGGCGGGTGTGGGGGGTGAGCCTGGCCGCCCACGACTTCACCGAGAACTACCTGGCCAGGGAGCGGCTCCAGCTGGTCAACGCGGCGAGCGTACGGATCGGCAGCACCCTCGACGTCATCCGTACGGCCCAGGAGCTGGCGGACGTCTGCATCCCGGCCCTCGCCGACCTCGTCACCGTCGACCTGCTGGACCCGCCGGAGCACGGCGGCGACCTCCCGGCCCGGCTGGACGCGCCGGTCACCCTGCGCCGCATCGCACACCAGTCCGTGCTCCCCGGCGTCCCCGAGGCGGTCCTCAAGCCCGGGCAGACCGAGGTCTACCCGGCCTCCTCACCGCAGGCCGACTCGCTGACCGCGGGGCACACGATCGTGGCCTCGGTCTCCGCCGGCGAGCTGGACGAGTGGCTGTCCTGGAACAAGCGCCGCGGGGAGCGGGCGCGCGAGTTCGGCGTGCACTCCTCGATGTCCGTGCCGATCCAGGCCCGCGGCACCACCCTCGGGGTCGCGGTGTTCCGGCGGCACCGGCGGCCCGACCCGTTCGGCCCGGACGACGTCCTGCTCGCCGAGGAGATCACGGCGCGGGCCGCGGTCTGCATCGACAACGCCCGCCGCTACTCGCGCGAGCGCGAGACCGCCCTGGCCCTGCAGCGCAGCCTGCTGCCCAGGACGCTGCCGCGCACCGCCGCCCTGCAGGCCGCCTCCCGCTACCTGCCGGCGGCGCGGGCCGGGGTGGGCGGCGACTGGTTCGACGTCATCCCGCTGTCCGGGCTGCGGGTCGCCATGGTCGTCGGGGACGTCGTCGGCCACGGCGTGCAGGCCTCGGCGACCATGGGCCGGCTGCGGACCGCCGTACGCACCCTGGCCGACATCGACCTGGCCCCGGACGAGCTGCTCACCCACCTCGACGACCTGGTGCTCCGGCTCTCGGCCGAGCAGGGCGGCGAGGGCAGCCCCGGCGAGGTCGGCGCGACCTGCCTGTACGCCGTCTACGACCCGGTGTCGCGGCGCTGCACGCTGGCCCGCGCCGGGCACCCGCCGCCCGTCCTGCTGCGTCCGGGCCGGCGTCCGAGCCCGCTGGACCTGCCGGCCGGTCCCCCGCTGGGCCTGGGCGGGCTGCCGTTCGAGTCGGCCGAGGTGACGCTGGACGAGGGCACGGTGCTCGCGATGTTCACGGACGGGCTGATCACCTCCCGGCACCGCGACCCGGACACCGGCCGCCGGCTCCTGCACGAGGCGCTGGCGGCGTACAGCGACTCCCTGGACGAGACCTGCGACAGGATTCTGCACGCCCTGCTGCCGGCGGGCGGCGCGGCCGACGACGTGGCCCTGCTGCTGGCCCGCACCCAGGGCCTGCCGCCGACCCGGGTGGCCTCCTGGGACGTGCCCGCCGACCCCGCGCTGGTCGCGCCGATCCGCAAGCAGGTCGTCGAGCAGCTCGACGTGTGGAACCTGAGCATGGCCGCCTTCACGGCCGAGCTGGTGGTCAGCGAGCTGGTCACCAACGCGATCCGGTACGGCGCCCACCCCATCGGGCTCCGGCTGATCCACGACACGACCACGCTGATCTGCGAGGTCTCCGACACCAGCCACACGGCTCCGCATCTGCGCCGGGCCAAGACCTGGGACGAGGGCGGGCGCGGGCTGCTGCTGGTGGCTCAGCTGACCGAGCGGTGGGGTACCCGGCATACCGGGGAGGGCAAGACGATCTGGGCCGAGCTCTCCCTCTTCGAGGAGGATGACCGATGAGGGTGCCGCGTGTCCTCGTCGGTCGGGTGCGGCGCCGTCGTGGCTGGTCGCGCAGTTCCCCGCGCCCCTTACGGGGCGCGTTGCGGAACCGCAGACTTTATTCGGGCGCCGCGGACAGGTGCTCGTGGACCGCCGGCCAGTCGTCGCCGTCGGTGCGGTGGAGGACGATGGTCTCGCGTTCGTGGAGGACCTCCTCGCCGGCCGTGGTGGAGACGCGGGTGGTCACCGAGTGGGTGAAGACGGCGGTGTCGCCGAGGAGCTGGAGGCGGCGGTCGGCCGAGTCGCAGGACAGGACGCGGAAGGCGTCCTCCTCGCTCCACTTCCGCCACAGGGCGCGGTACTCCTCGGTGGAGTCCAGGCGCCGGCCGGTGGTGTGGAAGACGAAGGTGGCGTCGGGCGCGAAGGCGGCGAAGTAGTCGTCGGTGCGGCCCTCGGCGAAGGCGGCGATCAGGGCGTCCGCGGCGGCGAGGGCGGTGTCGTGGTCGTTGCTCAAGGCTTCGGCTCCGAGATACGGGCCACGGCGCGGACGGGTGCGCCGTCCGCGCCGGGCAGGTGCAGGGGGAAGAGGCTGACGTGGATGTCGTGGCCGCTGTGCTGGGCTTCGAGGACCTCGGCGAGGTTGGTGAGGTTCTCGGCGATGACGGCGTCGGCGCCGCACAGGATGCGGTGGGCGGGGAGGGTCTCGCCGGGGGTCGGGTCGACGCTGAGGGCGTCGATGCCGACGGTGTGCACGCCGCGGGCGACGAGGAGCGCGGCCGCCGCCTCGGTCAGGTAGGGGTGGTCGTGGTAGGCGCCGGTGCCCCAGTGCGCCGACCAGCCGGTGGCGATGAGGACGATCCGGTCGGCCGGCACACGGGCGAGCAGGTCCGTCCCGATGGCCGCCCGGGGCGCGAGGCCCCGGGCGTCGACGACGTGGGCGGGGCCGTCGAACCGGTCCAGCGGCAGCTGGTCGAGCGTGGGCAGGCCGTCCTCGATGTGGGAGGGGGCGTCCACGTGCGTGCCGGACTGCGAACCCATGTGCACCTGAAGGACGTTGACACCGTCCCGGGCCGCGGTGAGCGCGGGCCGGATCTCCACCTCCGGGTCGCCGGGGTACACCGGCATGCCGGTGCGCAGCGGCACGGACAGGTCGATCAGGCGCATCGCGCTCACACCTCCGCGGGCTCGGGGGTCGCGACGGGGGCGCCGTCGGCGGCGGTGATCGGCGGCACCGGGGTGTCGACGGCGCGCACCAGCCGCGGTCCTTCGGGGCCGAAGACGGCGCGGGGCTCGGGGAAGAACCACAGCAGGGCCAGGTAGAGGATCGCGGCGAGGCCCAGGCCGACCGGCAGCGAGATGTCCACACCGCCCGCGAGGTCGCCCAGGGCGCCGACGAACTGGCCGGGGAGGTTGACGAACTGGACCGCGAGCAGGGCGGAGGCCAGCCAGGCGGCCATGCCGCGCCAGTTCCAGCCGTGCGTGAACCAGTAGCGGCCGCCCCGCTGCCGGCGGTTGAAGACCTGGAGCGAGTCGGGGTCGTACCAGCCGCGGCGGGTGAGGAAGCCCAGGGTCATGATGATCATCCACGGCGCGGTGCAGACGATGATCAGCGTCGCGAAGGTGGAGATGGACTGGGTCAGGTTGGCGGCGAACCGGCCGACGAAGATGAAGCAGATCGACAGCACGCCGATGAACACGGTGGCCTGCACCCGGCTGAACCGGGGGAAGACGCTGGCGAAGTCGAGACCGGTGCCGTAGAGCGAGGTGGTACCGGTGGACATGCCGCCGATCAGGGCGAGCAGGCAGACCGGCAGGAAGTACCAGGAGGGCGAGATCGCAAGCAGGCCGCCGACGTAGTCCGGGGCGTTCGGGTCGAGGAAGTTCCCGGCCTTCGCGGCGATGATCGAGGCGGTCGCCAGGCCGAAGAAGAACGGCAGGATCGTCGCGATCTGGGAGAGGAAGGCCGCGCCCATGACCCGGCGGCGCGGGGTGTCGGCGGGGATGTAGCGGGCCCAGTCGCCGAGGAAGGCACCGAACGAGACCGGGTTGGAGAGCACGATCAGCGCGGAGCCGATGAACGCGGGCCAGAAGCCGGGGGTGCTCAGCGAGTGGAAGCTGCCCTGGTAGCCGGCGTCGAAGTCGCCGCCGAACGCGAACGCGCCGAGCACGAACAGCAGGGAGGCCGCGGCCACCGCGATCTTGTTCACGAAGAGCATGAACCGGAAGCCGTAGATGCACACCGTCAGGACCAGTGCCGCGAACAGGCCGTACGCCAGCGCGTACACGCCGTCGTTCGTCGGCAGGTGGAACATCCGGTGGGCGCCGCCGACCAGGGCGTCGCCGGAGGACCACACGGAGATGGAGAAGAAGGCGATCGCGGTCAGCAGGGAGAGGAAGGAGCCGACGACCCGGCCGTGCACGCCCAGGTGGGCGGAGGAGGACACCGAGTTGCTGGTGCCGTTGAGCGGCCCGAACAGGGCCAGCGGCGCGAGGATCAGCGCGCCGACGGCGAGCCCGAGGCCGGTGGCGGCCAGGCCCTGCCAGAAGGAGAGCCCGAACAGGATCGGGAAGGCGCCGAGGACGCAGGTGGCGAAGGTGTTCGCGCCGCCGAAGGCGACCCGGAACAGGTCGAGGGGCCGGGCGGTGCGGTCGGCGTCCGGGATGCGCTCGACGCCGTAGGTCTCGATCTCGGTCAGCGACGGGGCGTCGTGCTGCTCCGCTTGGGGGCTGGTGGTCATGGCTGCTCCTCGCGGTGGACTGCGGAGTCCAGGGTCAAGAGGCTGATCAGGTCGTAGGCCACGTGGGACGCGGCGAACGAGGTGATGTCGGCGTGGTCGTAGGCGGGGGCGACCTCGACGACGTCGCCGCCGACGAGGTTGAGCCCGGCGAGGCCGCGCAGGATCTCCAGCAGCTCACGCGAGGTCATGCCGCCGGCTTCCGGGGTACCGGTGCCGGGGGCGTGTGCGGGGTCGAGGACGTCGATGTCGACGGAGACGTACAGCGGCCGGTCGCCGATGCGCTGCCGCAGCGCGTCCACGGTCTCGTCGACGCCGCGGCGCAGCACGTCGGCGGAGGTGACGATGCCGAAGCCGAGCCGGCGGTCCTCCTCCAGGTCGCGCTTGCCGTACAGCGGGCCGCGGGTGCCGACGTGGCTGAGCGCCTCGGTGTCGACGATGCCCTCCTCGACGGCGCGGCGGAACGGGGTGCCGTGGGTGTACTCGGCGCCGAAGTAGGTGTCCCAGGTGTCGAGGTGCGCGTCGAAGTGGAGCACGGCGACCGGGCCGTGCCGCTCGGCGACCGCGCGCAGCAGCGGCAGCGCGATGGTGTGGTCGCCGCCGATGGTGACCAGCTTCGTGCCGTCCGCCTGGAGGCGGGAGGCCTCGCCCTGGACGGTCTCGATCGCCTCGTTGATGTCGAAGGGGTTCACCGGGATGTCCCCGGCGTCGACGACCTGGGCCGACGCGAACGGGGAGACGTCCAGCGCCGGGTTGTACGGGCGCAGCAGCCGGGACGCCTCACGCACCGCGGCCGGGGCGAACCGGGCCCCGGGGCGGTAGGAGACACCGGTGTCGAAGGGCACGCCGACGACGGCGACGTCCGCGCGGGGCACCTCGTCGAGACGCGGCAGCCGGGCGAAGGTCGCGGGTCCCGCGTAGCGGGGGATCCGGGAGGAGTCCACGGGTCCACGGGGCTCGGTCGTCATGGGGAACCTTCCTGTCGAGCCTGGGCGTACACCGCCGGGTGGGCGGACCCTGGACCGGAGCTGATGGTTCCGGTAACGGGGGGATGCCCCAGTGTGCGGACGGCCGGACGGCGAGGTCAATTGTTGACGGAACGAAGAACTACAGTTGTCTTGTGCCCGACCACAAAGCCACGCCTCGTTCCGTCCTGACCGTCGGCGACCTGCTGTCCTTCCCGGCGTTGCAGATGCGCCTGCTCGCGGGCGGCAGCGGCCTGGGCCGTACGGTCTCGTGGGCGCACGTCAGCGAGCTGGAGGACCCCACCCCCTGGCTCCAGGGTTCGGAGGTCCTGATGACCGTGGGCCTCGCCGTGCCGCGCGGCGGCGAGGCGCAGCGGCGGTATCTGGAGCGGCTCGACGACGCGGGCGTCGCGGCGCTGGTGCTCAGCACCCAGCTGCGGACCCCGCCGCTGCGGCAGGCCTTCCTCGCCGCGGCCGAGGAGCGCGGCTTCCCGGTCCTCGAGGTGCCGCTCACGGTGCCCTTCGTCACGATCGCGCAGGAGGTCGCCGCCGCGGTCAGCGAGAAGTCCGCGGAACGGCTCGGCGCCCAGCTCCAGGTCTTCGGCGCGCTGCGCTGGATGGCCGAGGAGAACCTGGACATCCCCGCGCTCTTCGACCGCCTGGAGCAGCTCAGCGGCTACCGCATCTTCCTGTGCACCCCGCAGGGCCGCCCGCTGCTGCCCGGCGTCCCGGCGCCGGAGGACCCCTCGGTGCTCCCGGCCGACCCGGACGCCCCGCCGACGGTGCCCGGCGGCTTCGTGCTCCCCGTCCTCGGGCCCGGCGGCGCGGCCGGCTACCTGGTCGCGCTGGAGCAGGCCGGCGCCCGCCCAGCGGGGCTGGCCGTCGTCCAGCACCTGGCCACCGTCGCCGCGCTGCGGCTCGCGATGGTGCGCCAGGAACGCGAGGTGCTGCGCCGGGAGGGCGCGGAGACCCTCGCCGAGCTGCTCCAGGACACCCTCGACCCGGCCGGCGCGCAGCGCCGGCTGGCCCACCACGGCCTGGACACGCAGCGGCCGGTCGTCCTGGCGGTGCTCCGGCGCAGCCAGGACGAGCAGCTGGACGGCGCCCTGTCCGGCCACCCGCATCTCACCCTGCGCCGCGGCGAGGACCGGCTGGTCCTGGCCGAACCCGGCTTCACCGAGGCCCTGGCCGAGCTGCCCGGCACGGTGTGCGGGGTGAGCCGCCCGTTCGCCGTCGGCGAGCCGCTGCGGGTCGCCCAGCAGGAGGCGGAATGGGCGGCGGGACGCGCCGAGGAGGCGGGCAAGCCGCTCCTCCACTACGGCGAGGACGCCACCGGCCGCTGGCTGCCCGAGGACCGCCGGCTGCTGGCCGCCCTCGTCGAGCAGGTCCTCGGCGAGGCCCTGCGCTACGACCGGGCGCACGGGTCGCAGCTGCTGGTCTCCGTCCGCACCTGGATGGAGCGCGACCGCCGCACCGAGGACGCCGCCGCGGCCCTGCACGTCCACCCGAACACCCTCGCCTACCGGCTGCGCCGCTTCGGCGAGGTCACCGGCCGGGACCTGTCGACGACCGCCGCCTTCACCGAGGTCTGGTTCGCCGTGCGGGCGGCGACCGAGCTGGGCGTGGCGGTCGCGGGGCCGTAGCGGGCGCCCGCGACACGTCACCGCCTGCCGATCGCGAAGGCAACGGCCGCGAGCCCGCCCGACGTACAGTCGATCAAGCTCGGAACCGGACACGAAAGGACGGCTCGGTGTCGGAGAACCCACAGCCCGCTCATCCCGGCGGCGACCCGGACGGCCCGAGCTGGACCCGGGCGGTGAAGGTGCTCCAGGACGCCTCCCCGATCAGCATCCCCGAGGGCGCGTCCGCGATGACCATCCACGTCGAGTGGGAAGCCGGCGATCCCGGCACCCCGCCGCACCGCCACAGCGGCCCGGCGTTCGGGTACGTCGTCAAGGGCGCGGTCCGCTTCGAGCTGGAGGGCGAGCCCGAGCGGATCGTCGAGGCCGGCGGCACGTTCTGGGAGCCGGGCGGCGACGTCATCCACTACCAGGACGGCAACGCCCTCGCCGACGCCAGGACCGAGTTCGTGGTCACCATGATGTGCGCGCCGGGCAAGCCGATGCTCGAACTGGTCGAGGCCGGGGAACTGCGGCAGCGCGCCCATCTGCGCGCTCCCCGGCCCGCCCGCTGACCTCGGTGCCGCCCCTCCCCGAACGCTCCGCGGGAAGTGCCGTGCCGTGGGTCGGCCGCGGCGCCGTCGTGGCTGGTCGCGCAGTTCCCCGCGCCCCTTTCGGGGCGCTGCCGAACCCGCTCAGTCGCCCCTCAGGACCACCAGTTGCCGGGTCGCGCGGGTCATCGCCACGTAGCGGTCGACACCGCCCGTCACGCCCGTGCCGAACTCCTCCGGGTCGACGAGGACGACGAGGTCGAATTCGAGCCCCTTCGACAGTTCCGGGGTGAGCGAGCTGACCCGGGGCGGCGGGGTGAAGCCGGGGGCGCCGATCACGCAGGCGACGCCCTCGGTGTGCGCGGCGAGCCAGTCGCCGAGGATCCCGTCCAGTTCCGACACGGATCCGTGCACGACGGGCAGGCCGCTGCCGCGGATCGAGGTCGGCACGTTCGCGTCCGGGAGCACCGCCCGGATGACCGGTTCGGCCTCCGCCATGACCTCCTCCGGGGTGCGGTAGTTGATGCTGAGCGAGGCCTGCTCGATCCGGTCGAACCCGGCCCGTGCCAGCCGTTCCCGCCAGCTCTCGGTGAACCCGTGCCGTGCCTGGGCGCGGTCCCCGACGATGGTGAAGCTCCGGGACGGGCAGCGCAGCAGCAGCATCTGCCACTCCGCGTCGGTGAGTTCCTGGGCCTCGTCGACGACGATGTGCGCGAACGGGCCGGCCAGCAGGTCGGGGGCGAGGACGGTCAGTTCGGACTCGTCGACGAGGCTGACCTTGGCGTCCTCGCCACGGAGCATGATCACCAGTCCCTCGCCTTCGTCGCCGTCGGCGCCGGAGTCCCGGACGGCCCCGATCAGGTTGTCGACGACCTGGGTCATGCGCTCGCGCTGGGCGGCGAGCACGGCCTCCTGCCGCCGGCGGCGCCGGGACACCTCCGGGTCGCCGAGCCGCTGCCGGGCCGCGTCCAGGAGCGGCAGGTCGGAGACCGTCCAGGCCCGGGCGTCGGCGCGCTGGAGCCTGCGCACGTCGTCGCGGCCGAGCCAGGGGGCGCACAGCCGCAGGTAGGCGGGCACCGTCCAGAGGTCGCCGACCAGGTCGGTCGGCTCCAGCAGCGGCCAGGCGCGGTCGAGGGTGTCGACCAGGTCCCGGTCCCGCTGCAGCGACCTGCGGAACTCCTCGGGCGCCACGTCGTCGCCGCGGTGCCGGTCCAGCAGGATGGTGGCCAGTTCCTCCCAGATCTGGTCGCGTGCCTCGTTGTGCGGGGTGCCGGGAGCCGGCGCCCGGAACGCGTCGGCCCAGTCGTCGGCGGTCAGCCGCAGGTCGCCCCAGTCGGTGCTGACCGTCGTCCCCCGGGCCGGGGGTTCCTCGTAGAACCGGACGGCCGTCTCGATCGCCCGCACCATGTCCGCGGTCGACTTCAGCCGGGCCACCTCCGGGTCGGCCTCGACGGCGGCGGAGGCCCCCTCGTCGACGAGGTCCCGCAGCAGGCAGGTCTGCACGCCCTCCTCGCCGAGGCTCGGCAGGACGTCGGAGACGTAGTTCAGGTAGGGCCGGTGCGGGCCGACGAACAGCACCCCGCCGCGGCGGTGGCCGAGCCGCGGGTCGGAGTACAGGAGGTGGGCGGTGCGGTGCAGGGCGACGACCGTCTTGCCGGTGCCCGGGCCGCCGTCGACGACGAGGGCGCCACGGGATCCCGCGCGGATGATGGCGTCCTGGTCGGCCTGGATGGTGGCGAGCACGTCCCGCATCCGCTCCGAGCGGTCGGCGCCCAGGCTGGCGATGAACGCGGACTGGTCGTCGAGCGCGGCGTGCCCGTCGAGCCCGTCGGCGGTGAACACCTCGTCCCAGTAGTCGCTGATCCGGCCGTCCGTCCAGCGGTACCGGCGTCTGCTGCGCAGGCCCGCCGGGTCGGCGTGGGTCGCCGCGAAGAACGGCTCGGCGGCGGGCGACCGCCAGTCGATCAGCAGGCGGCGGCCGGTGCTGTCGGTGAGGCCGAGACGGCCGATGTACACGGGCTCCGGGTCGTCGGCGGCGACGATCCGCCCCAGACACAGGTCCAGGCCGAAGCGGCGCAGGGTGCGCAGCCGTCCGGTCAGCCGGTGGACCTCGATGTCCCGGTCCATCGCGGCCCGGCCGGTGCCGCCCGGCGCCCTGAGCTCGGCGTCGAGGCGGTCGGACAGCTCGGCGATGGTCTGTGCGAGGCATTCGGCGACGGCGGCCAGGTGCCGCTCGTCGGCGGCGATCAGGGCGGGGTCGGCCTTGGCCGCGAGCCGCTCGGGCAGGTCGAAGGCGCTGGTGGTCAGGGGGTTCACAGCATCAGCTCCGTGGGGAGGCCGTGCGGCCGCAGACACGTGCACGGCGGGGCGTCCGAAGGGACGGGGGGGGAACAGGGGGGAACAGGGGGGCGGGGTGAGGGGCGGGGACGGCGACCGTCGTCCAAGGGGCGTTGCGGGTGCGGGTGCGGGTGCGGGTGCGGGTGGCGAGTGTGCTTGGCGCGTGCGAGTGCGAGTGCGCGTGGCGGGTTGCGAGGGCTCGTGGCGCGTTGCGGGCTGCGGGCTGCGGGCTGCGGGCTGCGGGCTGCGGGCTGCGGGCTGCGGTGCATATCCGACCGCGGGACCGTCGTGGCTGGTCGCGTCCACGCGTCGGGGTCGCACCGGCATCCGTCGGGCGGCGGGGTCCCACCGGCGTCCGTCGGGCGGCGGGGTCGCACCGACGTGCGCCGCGCGGCGGGCGCCTCGCGCGGGCGCCGCGGTGGCCGTGTGCGGGGTGGCTCAGGCGCCGTCGAGGAGCAGCCGCGCGGCCACGGTGGCTCCGTCGGTGCGCATCGTGCCGGCCACGGCCGCCGCACGGGCGCGGGTGTCGGGGGTGAGGGCGGTGGCGAGCGCGGCCGAGAGCGAGTCGACGGCCGGGACCGGGCCGTCGTGGGCCGCGCCGATGCCGAGGGCGGCCACCCGGGCGGCCCAGTGCGCTGGTCCACGAACTGCGGGACGACCACCTGGGGCACCCCCGCCACGGCGGCCGTCGTCGTGGTGCCCGCGCCTCCGTGGTGGACCACGGCGGCGACCCGGCGGAACAGCGCCTGGTGGTTGACCTCGCCGACGGCGAAGCAGTCCTCGTCGCCGTCGGCCGGGGCGAGGTCGGCCCAGCCGCTGCCGATCAGCACGCGGCGGCCCCGGGCCCGTACCGCCTCGACGGCCACCCGGGCGGCGTCCGGCGCGCCGCGCATGGCCATGCTGCCGAAGCCGACGTACACCGGCGGTGCGCCGGCCTCAAGGAACGCCAGCAGGTCGGCCGGCAGCGGGCGGGCGTCCGACAGCAGCCACGCGCCGGTCTGCACGAGGTCGAGATCCGTCATCTCCTGCCACGGGGCCAGCCCCGGGTCGGCCGCCAGCCACGGCCGGTCGGTGAAGACGTGGTCGCGGACGTTGTCCACCGGGGGCAGACCG
Organism: Streptomyces sp. NPDC048291; assembly: GCF_043201715.1. NCBI lineage: Bacteria > Bacillati > Actinomycetota > Actinomycetes > Kitasatosporales > Streptomycetaceae > Streptomyces > Streptomyces sp. NPDC048291. Next base: position 73,652 of record NZ_JBICZC010000012.1, on the reverse strand, counting down.
AGCGCGGCCCGGTGGGTGTTGAGCGCCGCCCCGTACAGGGCGTTCACCCGCTCGGCGTCCACCTTCCACAGCGTCGGCAGGTCGGCGTCGGCCGGGGCCGGGCGGCCCGGCCGGCCCGCGGGCGGGAACCGCGAGGACGGCAGCCCGAACGGGTGGAAGCAGGCCAGCACGTAGCGGATGCCCAGCTTCTCGGCCACCGACCGCGCGCCGGCCGGCATCAGGCCGCTCGCCACCAGCACGTCGCATCCCTCGGCCGCCGGTCCGACCGTCTCGAAGTGCGCGGCCACCAGCTCGGGCGCGAGCTTGAACGGGTCCTCCGGGGTCGGGTTCGGCCGGGTCACCAGCGCGCGCACCGAGGGCCCGAACGGCACGTGCGGCACGCCCGCACGGGCCAGCAGCTCCGCGAACTCCTCGTCCGGCGGGGCACACACCCGGGCCTCGGCACCGAGCTCCCGCAGCGCCACCGCGAGTCCCGCCAGCGGCTCGACGTCGCCGCGCGACCCATATCCCATCAACAGCACACGCATGTCGCACATCCCCCAAATACCGCGGTTCCTGGCTTCGGCCTGCGATTCTGCGGGACCAGGGGGGCCTTGCCGCAAGCCCCCCGGTGCGCTATACGTTAAGAAGGGAGAGGAGAAGAACTCCTCACCCTGTGGTTCCCAGCTGTGTTTCTTCCGGGTCGCCGATGCGCGGCCCTTTCTGCTGTCAGGGCGCGCTCAGCCAGGGCCGGACCTGCTTGCGGGCCTCGTGCAGCCGGGACTTCAGGGTGCCCAGCGGGATCCCCACCCGTTCGGCGACCTCGGCGTAGTCCAGCTGGCAGATGTCCCGGTAGACGAGCGGCGCGACCAGCTGCGGGTGCTCCCGCTCCAGCCGGTCCAGCGCCTCCAGCAGATCGATGCGGGACCCGGCGATCACACTCGTCGTGCGCGGGTCGACGTGCTCGGCGGGTTCGATGGTCGCCGGCTGCTCCGCCGCCCGCCGCTTCAGGTCCCGGTACTTCTGCCGGGAGCAGTTGGCGACGACCGTGTACAGCCAGGTGCTGAAGCGGCTGCGGCCCTCGAACGTGGAGATCTTCCGGGAGATCTGCAGCAGCACGTCCTGGGCCGCCTCCTCGGCGTCCTCCCGGCACGGCAGGAACCGTCCGCAGCGCCGTACGACGTCCGGCCAGACCTCGGAGAGCAGCTGGTTCAGGGCCGCCTGGTCGCCGGCGGCGGCCCGCCGGGCGAGGTCTTCGGTCAGCGCGGCGTCCGGCACGGGAGGTCCCCCTCGAAGTCGATCTCAGGACAGGCATGATAGTCGTATGCAACCCCTGGAGCGGATCGGCCGCTATCGCCTCGAACAGCGCCTGGGCACCGGTGCCTTCGGGACGGTCTGGCTCGCCCACGACGACCAGCTGGACGCCTCGGTCGCGGTGAAGGTGCTCGCCGACAACTGGTCGCACCGCCTCGACGTCCACGACCGCTTCCTGTCCGAGGCGCGGCTGCTGCGGCGGGCCGACTCCAAGCGCGTGGTGCAGGTCTACGACATCGGCGAACTCCCCGACGGGCGGCCGTACTTCGTGATGGAGTACGCCGACGCGGGTACCCTCGCCGACCTGCTCGGCGGCGGCCCGCTCCCGATCCCCGACGCGCTGCGGCTGACCGCGCTGGCGGCACGCGGCGCGGCGGACCTGCACGGGGCGGGGATCGTGCACCGGGACATCAAGCCGACCAACGTGCTGCTGCGCACCGCGCAGGACGGCACCCGGCGGGTGCTCCTGGCCGACCTGGGGCTGGCGAAGAGCCTGGCGCAGGCGTCGGGGCTGACCCTGGCCGCCGGTTCGGCGGGGTACCAGCCGCCGGAGCAGGCCCAGCCGGGCGAGGGCATCGACGCCCGCGCCGACGTCTACGCGCTGGGCGCGGTGGGCTACGAGCTGGTCACCGGGACGGTGCCGGCGGCGCCCGGGCAGGTCGTACGGCCCGAGCGGCTGCGGCCGGACCTCGGGGAGGACGTGCAGCGGGCGCTGATGCGGGCCCTGGAGCCGGACCGGCAGCGGCGCTGGCCGTCGGCGCAGGCCTTCGCGGACGAGCTGGACCGGCTGGCGACGGCCGCGGCCGGCCTGCGGGCGCGCCGGCCCCGGCGTCTGGACGGTGTCCGCAGGCGGCTCAACGCGGTCACGCTGACCGTCGCCGCGGTCCTCGCGGCCGGCGGCACGGCTCTCGCGGTCACGATGGTCGACCGGAACGGGTCGGCGGGGGACGAGACGCGGGTCGCCGACTCCACCGGGCGGGTGGTGGCCGAGGTGCCGTCCGGGTGGGCGGGCGAGCTGCGGAACTCCGGCTGGAACCCGCAGGCCCTGGGGCTGGCCTCCGGGCACGAGCCGGGTCTTGAGGTCGCCGACGACGTGTCCGAGTGGCAGGACCTGACGACCGCCGTGAACGGCGTGTTCATCGGCGTGAGCGAGCACGGGGACGTCACCGCCAAGGTGAACGCCCTCTCCCACTCGGGCTGCCACTACGACGGCAGCCGTGCCTTCACCGGCACCGAATGGAAGGGCCGGGTCCGCAGCTGGAGCGGGTGCTCCGGCGCGGGCGGCTCGATCCAGGAGGCGGCCCTGCGCCCGGCCGGCGGGGACGACCAGCCCCAGGTGTACGTGCAGGTACGGCAGAAGGGTGCCGTCGACAGGACCGTCACGGACGGCATACTCCGGTCCCTTCGGGTCACCTGAGTCGGAGAGTCCCGGCGTGGCCCCGAACTTTTCCGCCGTTTCTCGCATCGGATGGGAGTGACGGCGCACGGAGCGCCTCCGGTACGCCTCGCGGGCGTGCCACGACACATCCAGGAGTGGTGAGACACATGGCGCACACGTCCCAGTCCTCGCGGCGCGGGGCGGCCCTGCTCGCGAGCACGGTCGCCGCCCTGGGCCTGCTGACCGCCTGCGGCAACGGCGGTCAGGGCAAGTCCCCGGAGTCGGTGTCGGGCACGGCCGCGCCCGCGACCGGCAACGCGTCGAGCGCGGACAGCTCGGGAACCTCGGCCGTCCCGTCCGGCACCGGCTCCTCGTCGACGACCGGCGGCTCGGCGACAGGGGGCGGTTCGTCGACGGGCGGCGGGTCGTCGACCGGAGGCACCACGACGAGCGCCGCCGCCTCGGCCCGCTGCCACACCTCGGAGCTGACCGCCTCGGTGGGCGGCAACGACCCGGGGGCCGGTCAGGAGAACTTCCCGATCGTGCTCACCAACAAGTCGGGCCGCAGCTGCACCGTGCGCGGCTTCCCGGGCGCCGCCTTCGTGAACGCCTCCGGCACCCAGCTCGGCCCCGACCCGCAGCGCGAGTCCGGCACCACCGCCACGACGGTCACGCTCAAGCCGGGCCAGAGCGCCTGGGCGGGGCTGACCTTCTCCAGCCCGGAGATCAGCGGCGCCAAGACGGCCACGCCGGCCGCCCTGCTCGTCACCCCGCCGGACGAGAAGGACTCGCTGAAGGTCACCTGGAAGAACGGCGCGGTCCCGGTCTCCGGGAACGCGTCCTCGGTGCGTCTGGGCGTGTTCAGCGCCGGTAGCGGCGCCTGACCGTCCCCCGACCCGGACCCCGCTGCCCACTCCCCCGGGCGGCGGGGTTCGTCATGTCCGGGCCACGAGTGTCACAGGAGTGCAACACGCGCGGCCGGCGCCGATCTTTTCCGCCGGACCGCCCATCGAACCCGTCGACCACACAGCAACGGGGCTCCACGAGGGGCCTGGACGACGGAATCGGGGACGGACATGAGCGGCATCTCTCGCAGGCGGGTGCTGACGGCGGGCGCGACGGCGGGGGCCCTGGGCGCCCTGTCCGCATGTTCGAACGGCAACTGGACGCTGGACGGCAGCGGTTCGGCCGACGGCGGCAAGGGAAGCGGCGCCGCCGGCAGCGCGTCGGCGAAGCCGCTGAAGCTCATCGGGGACGGCTCCACCGCCGACACCGGCGCGCAGCCGCACCAGCCGAAGGCGACGCGGATGGCGCCGGGCAGCAAGCCGCCGCAGTTCGTGGTGTTCTCCTGGGACGGCGCGGGCGAGCTCAGCAACAGGCTGTTCTCCCGCTTCCGCAAGGTGGCCGCGGACCACGGCGCGAAGATGACGTTCTTCCTCTCCGGCATCTACACGCTGCCCGAGTCCAAGAAGGACCTCTACCACCCGCCGCAGCACGCGGTCGGCGCCTCCGCGATCGGCTACCTCTCGGACCGGCACATCCACAACACGCTCCAGCAGGTGCGGGCCGCCTGGCTGGAGGGCCACGAGATCGGCACCCACTTCAACGGCCACTTCTGCGGCTCCGACGGCGTGCGCAACTGGTCCTCCGCCGAGTGGCGCAGCGAGATCGACCAGGCCATGGACTTCGTCACCAAGTGGAAGACGAACACCGGCTTCACCGACCTGGAGCCGCTGCCCTTCGACTACCGCAAGGAGCTGATCGGGGGCCGCACCCCGTGCCTGGAGGGCCAGGCCAACCTGCTGCCCACCGCCGCCGCGCTCGGCTGGAAGTACGACGCCTCCTCCCCCGGCGGCCTGCAGATCTGGCCGGGCAAGGTGCAGGGCAACCGCATCTGGGACTTCCCCCTGCAGTCCATACCGTTCCCCGGGCACTCCTTCCAGGTCCTGTCGATGGACTACAACATGATGTACAACCAGTCGGCCGGCAACCCGCTGGGCGACAAGGCCCAGTACGACGCCTGGCGCACCCAGGCCCGCGACAGCTACCTGGCCGGGTTCGAGCGGGCCTACTCCACCAACCGGGCGCCGTTCTTCATCGGCAACCACTTCGAGCGCTGGAACGGCGGCATCTACATGGACGCCGTCGAGGAGGCGATCGGCAGGATGGCCGAGCACGACGACGTCCGCTTCGTGTCGTTCAAGCAGCTGGTGGCATGGCTGGAGGCGCAGGACCAGGCGGTACTGCGGACGCTGCGCACGCTGAACCCGGGCCAGGAGCCGACCGGCGGCTGGGGGGAGTTCCTGGGCGCGGCGGGTACTCCGTCCTCGTAACCGGGTCCGTCCGACGTCATCTGCTTTCATGGGCGGGCCGTACTTGATCACGCCTCCGAGGGACGCGCCCTGAACACCCCGCTCGCCGAGACCCTGTCCGTCCTCCTGCTCGCCGCCGTCCTGGCCTGGGCCGTGATCCGGCCGCGTGGCTGGCCGGAGGCGGTGCTGGCCGTACCCGCGGCGGGGCTGGTCATCGCCACCGGGGCGATCTCCGTCGACCACGCGCGGGCGGAGGCCGAGCAGCTGGGGCCGGTGGTCGGTTTCCTCGCCGCGGTCCTGGTGCTGGCCCACTTCTGTGACGTGGAGGGCCTGTTCCAGGCCTGCGGGGCGTGGATGGCCCGGTGGTCGGGCGGCCGGCCGGTGCGGCTGCTGACCGCGGTGTTCGCGCTGGCGTCGGTGATCACGGCGGTGCTCAGTCTGGACGCGACGGTGGTGCTGCTGACGCCGGTGGTGTTCGCGACGGCGGCCCGGTCAGGGGTGCGGGCGAAACCGCACGTCTACGCCTGTACGCACCTGTCGAACACGGCCTCGCTGCTGCTGCCGGTGTCCAACCTGACGAACCTGCTGGCGTTCGCGGCGAGCGGGCTGAGCTTCACCCGGTTCGCGGCGCTGATGGTGCTGCCCTGGCTGGTGGCGATCGGCGCCGAGTACCTGGTGTTCCGGCGGTTCTTCGCCCGTGACCTGTCCTCGGCGGCCCCGGGCTCCCAGGACCCCGGCGAGCCGCCCCGGCTGCCGGTGTTCGCGCTGGTGACGGTGGCCTGCACGCTCGCCGGGTTCGTGGTCACCTCGGCGGTCGGCGTCGACCCGGCGTGGGCGGCGTGCGCGGGTGCGCTGGTGCTGGCCGGGCGTGCGCTGCTGCGTCGCAAGGCGACCCCGCTGACGGTGGTGAAGGCGGCGGCGCCGGCGTTCCTGGCGTTCGTGCTGGCGCTCGGCATCGTGGTGCGGGCGGTCGTCGACAACGGACTGGCTGACGCCCTCGGCCATGTGCTGCCGGGCGGGACCGGGCTGCCGGCGCTGCTCGGCATCGCCGTGCTCGCCGCCGTCCTGGCGAACATCGTGAACAACCTGCCGGCGGTGCTGGTGCTGCTGCCGCTGGCCGCGCCGGCCGGGCCGGGCGCGGTGCTGGCGGTGCTGCTCGGGGTGAACATCGGACCGAACCTCACGTACGCCGGGTCGCTCGCGACGCTGCTGTGGCGCAGGATCGTGCACCAGCACGACCACGGGGTGGACCTCGGGGAGTTCACCCGGCTGGGGCTGCTGGCGGTGCCGGCCGCACTGTGCGGGGCGGTGGTGGCGCTGTGGGGCGCGCTGCAGGTGGTCGGGGTCTAGCCAGACCCCGGGATCCAGTCAGATCTACGGAATCCGGTCGGGATCCCATCGGGATCCGGTCGGGATCCAGCTGGGAGGCCATGGAGATGCGGGTGATCGTCTGGCTGGTCGAGGGGACCTGGCCGGCCTGTGTGGACGCGGCGCGCGATCATGCGCGGGACGCGTCCGAGGTGGTGCTGCTGCACGTGGCCGAGCCGGGGGTGGCCGGGCTCGCGCACGGTGCCTTCGCGGGGCTGCTGGGCCGGGCCGGCTCGGAGCCGGACCCGGAGCAGCGGCTGGTCGAGCTCGGCGGGACGTCGGCGGCGGAGCTGCTGGACGCGGCCGAGGCCCGGCTGGGGCGGCCGTGCACCCGGCTGGAGCGGGTCGGCCGGGTGGAACGGGAGGTGGTGGCGGCCACCGCCGACGCCGGTCTGCTGGTGCTGGCCCGGGACGGCGACCGGTCCCGGCTCGGGCCGCACAGCCTGGGCAAGGCGGCGCGGTTCGTCGTCGACCACGCGCCCTGCCCGGTGCTGCTGGTGTGGCCGGAGGGTGCGCCGGACCTGACGACGATGCCGCCCCCGCCGCCGCACCCCTGAGTCCGCGCGGGCTCAGTGCCCGTGGTAGCCCCCTCCGCCGTAACCGCCGCCGTAGCCACCGCCGCCCCAGCCGCCGCCCCAGCCGCCGCCGTACTGGCCGTCCCCGGAGCCGTAGCAGTAGCCCGGGTACTCGACGCACGGGTCGTAGCCGGGGGTGCTCGACGGCGTCGGCTGCGCGGTCGTCCGCGACGCCGACGGGGTGGGCGTCGGCGTGGCGGGCTTCGCCGCCTTGGTGGTCGGGACGGCGGACGCGGTCGGGGTCGGCGTCGGGGTGGTGTCGGCGTCCCAGTTGACGATCTGCATCTGCAGGTCGGGCTGGGAGGTGTCCATCACCCAGCGCTGGGCGCCGGCGTTCGTCCGGTTCTTGACCACCAGCGCGCCGCCGCCGTCGGTGGCGGCCGGGGCGAGGGCCAGGTCCTGGTCCCAGCGGGGCACCAGCGCGCCCTGCAGGGTGAAGTCGTAGTGGACGCTCCTGGCCTTGGTCCCGGCGGTCGACGCGCACGGGGAGAGCCGGACCGAGTAGCCGAGGTGCGAGTCGAGGCACAGGCTGGGGGCGGCGGCGTTGCGCAGCAGTCCGTCGCCCTCGTACGTCCACTGCTGGCTGGCGGTGGAGGAGCACTCGGCGAGTTCGGTCTCGGCGCCCTTGACGGCCTTCTTCCCGACCACGCCGATGCAGAGGCCGGAGGCGATGTTGTGCAGCCGGCCGCGCAGGGTGCCCTGGGTGGTCCGGCTGGTGCCGATCCAGGACGGGCCCGAGGTGGCGGAGCCGGCCGGCGTGGCGGACGGCTTGGCGGCGGCCGGGGTGCCGTCGTCGCCGGAGCCGAGCACCGACCACAGCACCAGCGGCAGCACGACCAGGCCGCTCACCGTGCCGACGGCCACGGCGAGGTTGCGGCGGCGCACCCGGCGGGCGGCCCGCTGCTTGGCACGGCGGGAGGCGGCCGGGTGCACGATCAGGTCCTTGCCCGGGGCGGCGGGCGACGCGAACGCCTCGCCGCCCGCGATTCCCCCGACGGAGGTGGGCGCGGGTTCGGCGGACTCCCCGGTCCGGTCGGCCCGGGACTCCATGTAGGCGCGGGCGCCCCAGCCGAGCACGGCCTCGGCGAGGGCGGTGCCGAGGCCGCCGTTGAACTGGTGGAGCTGGTCGGCGGTGTACCGGCAGTGCTTGCAGCCGTTCAGGTGCTGCTGGAGGTCCCGGTCGACGTCGACCCCGCCGCGCCGGAAGGTCACGTCGATCATCCGGACGTAGCGCTGGCACTCGTCCTCGTGGGCGAGTTCGCGGTGCACCTGGACGCACTCCTCGCGCATCCGCTCGCGGGCCCGGCGCAGTTCGACGTGCGCGTCCTGCTCGTCGAGGCCCAGCAGTGCGGCGGGGGCCGCCAGCGGCTCGGACTCGACCTCGGTGTGCCACAGCACGGTCCGCGAGGACGGGGTGAGCCGCTGGAAGGCGCGGGCGAGCAGTCGCCGGTTCGCGGGCGGGAGCAGCCGGGCGGCGGCCCGTTCGCCCTTGCCGACGCGCAGTTCGGGGTGGAGCAGTTCACCGCGCCCGTCGTTGTCCCATTCGGCGGCGATACGGCGGACGGTGACAAGGAGTTGGGGGCGCCAGGCGGCGGTCGGGCCGGCCTGGCGGAGGGATTCACCGAAGAGTCTGGTGAATGCTGCGGTGGTGAGCATTCCCGCGCCGCGCGTCCCGTCGGTGCACAGACGGGCGTAGGCGAAGGCCGCTTCCCAGTGCCGGTCGAGAAGTTCACCGACGGGATGCAGGGCCGGTGCCGAGCCCGTCCACTGCTTCAGCTCGGCGCTGAGCTGTTCGTCGGTGACGTCGAACGGCCGGGCGGGGGCAGGGGAATTCCCCAGGCCTGCGTCATTCACGACTGCATTCCTTCCAGACGCAACGCGGGATTCGGTCCATACCGTCTGGTATGCGACCGGTATGCGACCCGGCCGACGACTCGGTCGGATGGGCTTGTTGGGGGGGTTCGGCGCGCCGGAAGCGGCCTCGCGCACGCGGCGGTCGAAAATAACCGTCCGCATGCCGACACGCCACACCTTTGCACAGGCCAGCAGGGCAGAACAAGAGATCTCGGGGTTTTGCGCATTGCCCGACGGCTGCGGTAATTTGACGATTCGTCAATGCCGGAGTCCGCGGTTTGTCGGCGTATCGACATCGCAATTGCCACCGGGATTCGAGGCGGACCGCCCCGGTATCGGCGGCAACCATTGAACCACGGCCCGACCTGCGCAGGCCGCCAGGCCGTCGGCGTCCGTGAACCAATAGGCGGGCCGATTAAGGGCGTTCACCCGAGCGGTAGGCGCCGGGCGGGACACCGTATCTTTCTCGGAAAACCCGGCTGAAGTGGAACGGGCTGGGAAATCCGGACGCGGCGGCGACCCGCTCGACGGTCAGGTCGGTGCTCTCCAGCAGCCGGGCCGCGTGCCGCAGCCGCGCCTCGCGCAGTGCGCGCATCGGCGGCACGCCGGTCCGACCGGTGAAAAGGTGGGCGAACCGGGACGGCGACAGTGCGACACGCCCGGCGAGCGAGCGGACCGTGTGCGGGGCGCCGGGGTCGGCGGCGATCAGGTTCTGGGCACGGCGTACCCGCTCGTCCCCGGCGTCCCGGCCGGGCGCCGTCGGGTGGCCGCCGGCGGTCGCGAGCAGGACGGCCTCCTCCAGCGCGCACAGGGCGAGTTCGCGTGCGGCGGTGCCGTGCGCGACGGCGACGGGGGCGTCCCCCGGCGCCGGGCCGGGCGGCGCGCCGGTGCCGGTCCAGCGGGAGTCGGCGAGCACGCGCTGGAAGGCCGCCTCGATGCGGTCGCGGGTGCCCTCGGGGGCGCGGGCGGCGTACACGCCGTCGCCGAGGGCGCGGGCGGCGTACACGCCGTCGCCGAGGGCGTGGGGGCCAAGCCACGGCATCCAGTGGGGGCGGACCTGGCAGTGGGTCCACCAGAACCGCCAGCGGCGGGCGTCCGGCCCGACGGCGTAGCTGTGCGGGACGCCGGGGGCGAGGACGACGAGGTCGCCGGGGCCCGCCGGGGTCTCCACTTCCCCCTGCCGGAGCAGGCCGTGGCCGTCCGTCGTCCAGGTGAGCAGCCAACTGCTCGCCCCTTCGGGGCGGTTGACCCGGTAGCCGGGTCCCTCGTCGTAGCGGCCGGTGACGACCATGCCCGGCGGCGGGGCCGGGACAGCAGTGCCGGGCAGCTCCGCAGCGCTCATGGGCATCCTCTCCGGGGGTGCGTCGGCCTAGCGTGACAGGTCCAGGGCACCGGACCGAGGAGGGCGGGCATGACAGCCACGGGCATCGACACCACCGTCTTGCGGCAGTTCGAGGAGGACGGGTTCACCGTCGTACGGGGGTTGTTCGGGTACGACGAGATCGACCGGCTGTGCGCGGAGTTCGCGGCGCTGCACGCGGCGGGGCAGGTGGTGCCGGGGCACTTCGAGCCGAGGCCGTCCGGGGATCCGCTGCACCGGTATCCGCGGGTGATGCAGCCCCACGAGATCAGCGCGCTCGCGCGCCGGTTCCTGCTGGACGCGCGGCTCCGGGCGGTTCTGGAGGCGCTGTTCGGGGAGGAGGTGCTGGCGGCGCAGAGCATGTTCTACTTCAAGCCGCCGGGGGCCCGGGGGCAGGCGCTGCACCAGGACAACTTCTACCTGCGGGTGGAGCCGGGGACGTGTGTCGCCGCGTGGGTCGCCTGCGAGGCGATCGACCGGGAGAACGGCGGGCTCGAGGTGGTGCCGGGGACGCACCGGATGGACCTGTTCTGCCCGGAGGAGTCGGACGCGGGGCTGTCGTTCGCGCGGGAGTACGTGGCACCGCCGGAGGGGCTCACGGCGGTGCCGGTCGATATGGGGCCGGGGGATGTGCTGTTCTTCAACGGGAGTCTGGTGCACGGGTCCCGGCCCAATCGCTCCGCCGGGCGGTTTCGGCGGTCGTTCATCGGCCACTATGTGGGGCGGTCGGCGGAGCGGATCGGGGGGTATTACCGGACGTTGTCCATGGGTGGGGAAGCTGTCCCCTTGGCGGAGAGCGAAGGGGGTGGTCCGTGCGGGACCGAGCGGTTGTGAGTCGGTGCGGGTGGGTGGGGGCTGGTCGCGCAGTTCCCCGCGCCCCCAAGAGGGCGCGTTTCAGTGGCCGGAGATCGGATGGGGGCCGTAGGGCTGTTCCAGCTCTTCGAGCTCCTTGTCGCTGAGGGCCAGCTCCACCGCTGCCACGGCGTCCTCGATGTGGTTCGGCTTTGACGCGCCGATGATCGGGGCGGTCACCGTGTGCTGGTGGAGGAGCCAGGACAGGGCCACCTGGGCGCGTGGGACGCCCCGATCGGCGGCGATGCGGGTGACCGCCTCGACGATCGCGCGGTCGCCCTCCTGGTAGAGGCGGTTGCCGAAGTTGTCCGTGGAGCTGCGCTCGGTGACCGTGCCCCAGTCGCGGGTGAGGCGGCCCCGGGCCAGCGGGCTCCACGGCAGCACGCCCACGCCCTGGTCGGCGCAGAGCGGCAGCATCTCGCGCTCCTCCTCGCGGTAGAGGAGGTTGTAGTGGTTCTGCATGGAGACGAACTTGGTCCAGCCGTGCCGCTCGGCCGTGTACTGGGCCTTGGAGAACTCCCAGGCGTACATCGAACTCGCCCCGATGTAGCGGGCCTTGCCGGCCTTGACGACGTCGTGCAGGGCCTCCATCGTCTCCTCGACCGGGGTGGCGTGATCGTAGCGGTGGATCTGGTAGAGGTCGACGTAGTCGGTGCCGAGACGGCTGAGGCTGTGGTCGATCTCGGTGAGGATCGCCTTGCGGGACAGCCCGCCGCCGTTGGGGCCGGGGCGCATCCGGCCGTGCACCTTGGTGGCGAGGACGATCTCGTCGCGCCGGGCGAAGTCGCGCAGCGCCTTCCCGACGATCTCCTCGCTGGTGCCGTCGGAGTAGACGTTGGCGGTGTCGAAGAAGTTGATGCCGGCCTCGAGCGCCTGCCGGATCAGCGGGCGGGACGCCTCCTCGTCGAGGGTCCACTCGTGGGTGCCGCGGTCGGGCAGGCCGTAGGTCATGCAGCCGAGGCAGATCCGGGACACGTCCATACCGGTGCGGCCGAGCTTCACGTACTCCATCGTTGTCTCCCACCGTCGAGATCACGTCGTACAGAGGCGAGCGTACGTCGGCCGGCCCGCCGGTCTCCTGTCGTGGCGGTGGCCGGCGGTGGTTATCGGACGCCGTCCGGGCCGTCCAGCAGGTCCAGCGCGCGTTCCCAGGAGAACTCGGGGCGCCCGCCGTCCGTTTCGGGCTCGCCGGCGTAGGGGTCGGCGAAGCGGACGCCGAGCGTGCGCAGCCGGGTCAGGCTCTCCTGGTAGGCGGGGTGTGCGGCGAGCGCGCCGGCGACGCAGGGCAGGACGGCGATGGGGACGTCGAGCCCCAGGGCCTCGCAGAGGGTGCCGACGGCGAGGGTGTCGGCGAGACCCGCGGCCCACTTGTTGACGGTGTTGAAGGTGGCCGGGGCGACGACCACGGCGTCCGGCGCGGGGAAGGGGCGCGGGTCGGAGGGGCGGCGCCAGGCCGACCGGATCGGACGGCCGGTGCGCGCCTCCGCCTCGGCGGTGTCGAAGAAGCCGTTCATGGCGACGGGTGTGGCGATGACCCCGACCTCCCAGCCGCGGCCCTGGGCCGCGGTGATGAGCCTGCCGACGCCGGCGGCGACACCGGCGGCGCAGACGACCAGGTAGAGGAAGGGCTTGCGGGGCTCGTCGGTCATCCGGGAACCCTATGCGGGGGCTACCGGAGCGGGAAGGACAGGCCCCGCTCGGACTCCGGGCGCGGACCGTGGATCCGGCGCTCGTGCTCCTCGATCGGCACGTCGTTGATGCTGGCCTCGCGCCGGGTCATGAGTCCGTGCCCGTCGAACTCCCAGAGCTCGTTGCCGTACGAACGCCACCACCGGCCGTCCGCGTCGTGGCACTCGTACTGGAAGCGGACCGCGATGCGGTCGCCGTCGAAGGCCCACAGGTCCTTGCGGAGCGCGTAGTCGAGTTCGCGGGCCCACTTCGCGGTGAGGAACTCGACGATCGCGGCCCGGCCGGTGACGAAGGTGCCGCGGTTGCGCCAGACCGAGTCCTCGGAGTAGGCGAGCGCGACGCGTTCGGGGTCGCGGGTGTTCCAGGCGTCCTCGGCGGCCTGGACCTTCTGGAGTGCGGTCTCCCGGGTGAAGGGCGGCAGGGGCGGGCGGTCGGCCATGGTCTCCTCCTCATTCGAAGGGTTCGAAGGGCTCAAAGGGAGAACGTGCGTTCTCCCGGTCGCTGCTACCCTAGGAGAACGTACGTTCTCTCGTCAAGGAGTGACCCATGGACAGCGCGGTCGCGCGTGAGCAGGCTCTGGACGCCGCCGAGCGGCTGTTCTACGGGCGCGGGGTGCAGTCCGTCGGGATGGACGACATACGCGGCGCCTCCGGCGTCTCCCTGAAGCGGCTCTACCAGCTCTTCCCCGCGAAGGAGCAGCTCGTGGAGGCCTATCTGGAACGGCGGGACGTGCGCTGGCGGCAGCGCCTCGCCGAGTACGTCCGGCCGCACGAGGACCCCCGCGAGCGGCTGCTCGCCGTGTTCGACTGGCTGGAGGGGTGGTTCGGGGAGGCGGACTTCCGGGGGTGCGCGTGGATCAACGCGTACGGCGAGCTCGGCGCCACCTCCCCGTCGGTGGAGGCCCAGGTGCGGGGCCACAAGCGGGCGTTCCGGGACTACCTCGCGGAGCTGGTGGCCGACGCCGGGCTGGACGCCGCGCTGACCGGGCCGCTGTTCCTGCTCGCCGAGGGGGCGATGGTCACCGCGGGCGTCACCGGGAGCACGGAGCCCGCGGCGGAGGCCCGCGCGGCGGCCCGGGCGCTGCTGCGCGCCGGCTGAGGTCAGGCCACGGCGGCCAGCCGGGAGAGGGCGGTGCGGGCCCCGGCGAGGGAGGCGGCGGCTTCCTCCTCCTGCCCGGCCAGGAAGGGCAGCACGTCGACGCGGGTCAGCTCGGCGGCCACCGGGTGGAGGTGCTCGGGCCGGACGCCGAGCCGGGCCGTCCAGGCCGTCAGGTACGGCAGCTGGAAGTCCAGGTCCGCCCGGCCGGTCTCCGGGCCGTAGGCACCGCCCCGCGCCAGGACGGCCACCACCCGGGTGGCGGACAGCAGACTCTCCCCCGTGTCCGGGTGGGTGAAGGCGCCGGGGAAGGTCACCCGGTCGATCCACGCCTTGAGGGCCGCGGGCACCGCGAAGTTGTACATGGGGACGCCGAGCAGCACCGTGTCCGCGGCGGCCAGCTCGGCGATCAGGGGCAGGGTCAGTTCCCACTCGCGGGCCTCCGCCCGGCTCTCGATCAGCGCGGGCACCTTGGCGGGCGGCACGAATCCCTCGCGCTCCACCCGGCGCCCCAGGGTGGTGTAGGCGCCGGTGAGCGGGGGCACCGGGGTGGCGGTCAGGTCGCGGTGGCGGTACTCCCCCGCCGGGTGCCCGGCGCGCCAGGCGCGGGCGAAGTCCGCGGTCAGGCGCCTGGTCACGGAGTCGGCGGTCGCGTCGGCGCTGGAGTCGATGTGCAGCAGCATGGGGTGGTCACCTCGGTCGGTCCGGATACGTCGACGGGGTGACGGAGTACGGAACGGAAAGGTGACCCCATGGACCGGCACGACGAGCTGGCGGCGGAGTTCGAGGCGCGGCGCGCACGGCTGCGGGCCATCGCCTACCGCATGCTGGGCTCGGCCGGGGACGCCGAGGACGCGGTCCAGGAGGCCTGGCTGCGGCTGAGCCGCGCGGGCGGCACCGGCATCGGCAACCTCACCGCCTGGCTGACGACGGTCGTCTCCCGCATCTGCCTGGACCTGCTGCGCGCCCGCACCGCGCACCGCGAGGAGCCGTACGGCGGCCAACTCCCGGAACCCGCGGCCGGCGACGGGCCCGAGGAGGAGGCCGTGCTGGCCGAGTCGGTGGGGCTCGCCCTGCTGGTGGTGCTGGAGACGCTGAGCCCGGCCGAGCGGGTGGCGTTCGTGCTGCACGATCTCTTCGGGGTGCCGTTCGAGCGGATCGCGGCGATCACCGACCGTTCACTGCCCGCCGCGAAGAAGCTCGCCAGCCGGGCCCGGCACAAGGTCCGCGGCACGCCCGCGCTGCCCGCCGCCGAGCAGGACCGGCACCGCGGGGTCGTGGAGGCGTTCCTGGCCGCCGCCCGGGGCGGTGACCTGGGCGCGCTGCTCGGCCTGCTCGCCCCGGACGTGGTCCGGCACGCCGACCCCGCAACCCTGCCGCCGGGGGTGGCGGCGGAGCTGCGGGGCGCGCGGGCGGTGGCGGAGGGCACGGTGCTGCTGCGCGAACGTGCCCGGTTGGCCGTACCGGCCCTGGTGGACGGGCGGGTCGGCCTCGTCGTCGCCCCGCGCGGACGGCTGCGGTACGTCCTGCGGTTCACCGTCGAGGGCGACCGGGTGGCGGCGTACGAGGTGGTCGCCGACCCGGTGCGGCTGGGGCGGCTGGAAGTGGCGGTGCTCGACGTGCCGGCGACTGTCTGAGGCCGGTCCGGGGAGCAGGCCTCAGCCCGTCGGTTCCTTGACCGTGATGGCGTGCACCGGGCAGGCCCGGGCCGCCTCCTTGACCAGCGGGTCGCCGCCGCCGTCCTCCTTGCCGGGGAGCAGGGCGCTGAAGCCGTCGTCGTCCTGGGTGAAGACGTTCGGGGCGGTGAGGGCGCACTGCCCCGCGCCGATGCAGACGTCCGTGTCGATCTCGATGTGCATGGCAGGAGCCTCTTACCAGGTCACGGGGAGTTCCAGCATCCCCTGGATCGTGTCGCCGGGTTTGAAGGGAATCTCCTCCGGCGGTGCGGCGAGCCGCAGGTCCGGGAGCCGCTCCCACAGGGTGCGCAGGGCGATCTCCAGTTCGGTGCGGGCCAGGTTCTGGCCCAGGCACTGGTGGATGCCGAAGCCGAAGGCCACGTGGTGGCGGGCCGGGCGGTGCCAGTCGAGGGTGTCGGGGTCGTCGTACACGGACTCGTCGCGGTTGATGACCGAGGTCGCGAAGAGCACGCCGTCGCCCTTGCGGATGGTCGCGCCGTCCATCTCGATGTCCTCCAGGGCGACGCGCAGCAGCCCGTCGGCGATGGACAGCATCCGCATCAGTTCCTCGACGGCGGCGGGCACCAGCCCGGGGTCGGCGCGCAGCTCGGCGAGCCGCTCAGGCTGCTGGAGCAGGGTGAAGGTGCCCAGCGAGATCATGTTGGCGGTGGTCTCATGCCCGGCGACCAGCAGGATGAGGGCCAGTGAGACGACCTCCGCGCGGTCCAGGGCACCGTCCCGCAGCCGCTCGTGGACGAGGTCGTCGAGGACGCCGTCGCCGGGCGCCTCGTCCCGGCTCTTGCGGTCGGCCAGGTCGCCCAGATAGGCCTCCAGCCGGTCGCGGGCGTCCAGGGAGTCGGCGGGCGCCGGACCGCGCAGCAGCCGCCGGGACTGCGCCTCGAAGAACTCGTGGTCGGCGTAGGGCACACCGAGCAGGTCGCAGATGACCATGGACGGCACGGGCAGCGCGAAGGAGGTCACCAGGTCGGCGGGCGGCCCCGCAGCGATCATCTTGTCGAGCAGCTCGTCGACGATCCGCTGGATGGCAGGCCTCATCACGGTCGCCCGTTTGAGGGTGAAGTCCGGGATCAGCATCCGGCGCTGGGTCTGGTGCTCGGGGTCGTCGAGGCCGAGCAGGGCGACCTGGCGGCGTTCCCGGGCCGCCGCGAACCGGGCGTTCGGCATCGGGAAGTCCTCCCGCCGGCGGTCGCTGGAGAGCCGGGGGTCGGCGAGCAGCGCCCGGGCCGCGCCGTGGCCGGTGACCGCCCAGGCGGTGCGGCCGTCGTAGAGACGGATACGGGACAGCGGGGTGTCGTCGCGCAGCGGTTCGTAGCCGGTGGGCGGGTGGTAGGGGCACGTGCGGTTCTGCGGCCAGGCCACGGGGTCGGCCAGGCCGCCGGGAGAAGTGGGTTCCGTCAGGTCCGTCAGTTCTTTCATGGAAGACCTCGCAGACGAGTGTCGTACGTCGTGCCGATCTTCATTAGATGCTCGGGGCACCTAAGGGGCGACCGGAAGTTCGGCCAGATCGCCGCAGCGGATGATCTGGCCGAACCGCGTTCGGTCGGGGGTCGATTCCGCGCCGAAATTCGCTTGCCGGTGCGGCGACGCGGGCCCCAGGATCTGCGCATGAACTCTCCTGCCGCCATCGTGCCGCTGACCACCGCGACCTTCCGTCGGGTGCGGGTCCAGCAGCAGCCGGGGCGTCCCCGGAGGCCCGAGCCCGCACGCGCGTGACGGCCGCGCTCGTCGCCGGCCTGCTCGCCGGGTACGGGATCGCCGTCCCGGTCGGTGCGGTCGGCACATATCTAGTGTCCCTCACGGCCCGTACGTCACTGCGGACCGGCGCCTGCGCCGCGCTCGGCGTGGCCAGCGCCGACGGCCTGTACGCCCTGCTGGCCACGGTCGGCGGTGCCGCGCTCGCGGCGGCGCTGGTACCGGTCCTCGGACCGCTGCGGCTGGCGTCGGCGCTGGTGCTGGTGGGACTCGCCGTGCGCGGTGCGGCGGTCGCGCTGCGCCAGTACCGCGAGCGGCGGCTCGCGACCCGGGCCGAGCGGCCGGTACCCGGCCCCGGACGGGCGTATCTCGGCCTCCTCGGGATCACACTGCTCAACCCCACCACGGTGATCTATTTCGCCGCCCTGGTGGTCGGCACGCGTTCCGCCGAGGCGGTCCGGCCGCTGGAGCAGGGTGTCTTCGTCCTCGCGGCCTTCGCCGCGTCCGCGAGCTGGCAACTCCTGCTGGCGGGCGGCGGGGCGCTGCTCGGCCGCGGCCTGACCGGTCACCGGGGGCGCCTGCTGACGGCGCTGCTGTCGAGCTGCGTGATGCTGGGGCTGGCGGCCCGGATCGTGCTGTGACCGGGCCGGCGTCCGGTGCGCTCGGGACACGGGCGAGATCCCGTCACCCGACCGGTGTCGTGCGGATGATCCGGGGCACTTCGCGTGTTGAATCATGTCGTCAATCCTGGAACCGACGAGGGGACGGACCTCATGCCTCTTGAGGGCGAGTACGAGCCCAGCCCGACCGCCTGGGTGCGCGAGCAGGTCGAGTTGTACGAGAGCTCGGGCGGGAAGGAGGGCACGACTCTGATGGACACGGGGATGCCCGTCATCCTGCTCACCACCCTGGGGGTGAAGAGCGGGAAGATCCGCAAGACGCCGCTGATGCGCGTGGAGCACGACGGGACGTACGCCGTGGTCGCCTCGCAGGGCGGCGCGCCCAAACACCCGGTCTGGTATTTCAACGTGAAGTCGCATCCGGTCGTCGAGCTCCAGGACGGGCAGGTCAAGCAGGACATGACCGCCCGCGAGGTCACCGGCACGGAGAAGGCCGAGTGGTGGGAGCGGGCCGTCGCCGCATACCCGCCGTACGCGGAGTACCAGACGAAGACCACCCGGGAAATCCCGGTGTTCGTGCTGGAACCCAAGTAACCGGATCCGGAGCGGCCGGAACCGGAACCGGGGAACTGATGATTCCGGGAATTCATTCCGGCCGGGGACCGGCGGAATTTAGAAAAATCTGTTTCGGGGAGGCATGAACCGGCTTCGTGCCGGGCAGCCGAATATCAGGCCCCGCCGCGTTCCCCCGTCGCGGCGGGGCTTTCATGTGCCTCGGACGGCGACGGTCGGCCTTCGGCCCCTTCTGCTCCGACCGCTTCTGCCTCAGGTGCCGCCGCGCCGGTCTCCCGGGAACGCATTCCCTCAGGGCTCCCGGTCGACCGTAGGGCGGCCCGCGACAAGGAGGACGCATGAGCGACGACGCCGGCGACGGCAACAGCGCGCTGGGACACAAGGCTTTCGACCGGTCCCCCAGCCACTTCGGGGACCGGATCACCGCGGACGGACGGGACGGCTGGCCGGTGGCCGCCGGGCGCTACCGGCTGGTGGTCAGCCGTGCCTGCCCGTGGGCGAGCCGGGCGGTGATCTCCCGGCGGCTGCTCGGCCTGGAGGACGCCCTGTCCCTCGCCGTCACCGACCCGATCCAGGACGACCGCAGCTGGCGGTTCACCCTCGACCCCGGCGGCCGTGACCCGGTGCTCGGCATCCGGTACCTCAGCGAGGCCTACGACCGGCGCGAGACCGGCTACCCGGGCGGGGTGAGCGTGCCCGCGGTCGTGGACGTGCCGAGCGGGAAGCTGGTCACCAACGACTACCAGCGGCTGACAGTGGACCTGGCCACCGAGTGGACGGCGCTGCACCGGGCGGGGGCGCCGGACCTCTACCCGGTACGGCACCGGGACGAGATCGACGCGGTGGTGGCGGGGGTGTACGAGGACGTCAACAACGGGGTCTACCGGGCCGGGTTCGCCCACGACCAGCAGACGTACGAGGAGGCGTGCGCCGGCGTGTTCCGGCGGCTGGAGCTGCTCGCCGGGCGGCTGGCCGGGCAGCGCTACCTGGTCGGGGACACGATCACGGAGGCCGACATCCGGCTGTTCACCACGCTGGTGCGGTTCGACGCCGTCTACCACGGCCACTTCAAGTGCAACCGGTACAAGCTCACGGAGAGCCCGGTGCTGTGGGCGTACGCCAGGGACCTCTACCAGACGCCGGGATTCGGTGACACCGTCGACTTCGACCACATCAAGCGGCACTACTACCAGGTCCACACCGGGATCAACCCGACCCGTATCGTGCCCCTCGGCCCGGATTCCGCCGGGTGGCTGACGCCCCATCACCGGGAGCGGCTCGGCGGCCGGCCCTTCGGGGACGGGACGCCGCCGGGCCCGGTGCGGGCGGCCGAGGAGGTCGCGGTCGCGGGGCGGCCCTGAGAACGCGGAGGCAGGCATGGCCAAGAGCAGGAAGAAGCTGAAGCTTCCCCTCGTCTACGCGCCCCTCGGGTTCGTGCTGAGCTGGGCCGGCGGGGCGTTGGGTGCGCTGGCCTTCCGCCGCACCTGGAAGGCGCTGCGCGGCGAGGACGAGGCGCCGGACGCCCTGGACCGGGACCGCGGCTGGGGCGAGGTGCTGCTGGCCGCGGCGGTCCAGGGCGCGGTCTTCGCGGTGGTGCGCAGCGCGGTGGACCGCACCGGCGCGACGGCCATAGAGCGCTCCACCGGGGTGTGGCCGACGGCCGGCAAGGGGGGCCGGGACTGAGCGGTCTCCGCCCTGCTCCCTCGGCGGGCCCTCCCGGCCCGGCTGTCCCCGGTCGGCGGAGTCAGCCGCCCGCCGGCCGGTCCCCGGGCCGCTCCCCCGCGCCCAGCAGGGCCAGCCGGGTCTCGGCGGCCGTCAGCAGCAGGTCGAGGGCGGCGGGGTAGGAGCTGCCCCGCATCGAGGCGACGAGATGGCGGGCGGTGGCCGCGATGTTCGGGTGGCTGTCGGCGGGCAGCCGGGCGTAGGTCGCCCGCCACACGTCCGTCTCGGCCTCCCGGGCGGGCTCCGGCAGCGCGGTGTTGGCGGAGTCGAGGGCGCCGTAGGCGAGGGCCTGGTCGACGAAGGCGTGGTAGACGCGGACCGCCTCGGCGTCCGGGAAACCGGCGTTCCGGAGTATCCCGAGGATGGTCTCGACGGCCTGGATCTCGTACGTCCGTCCGGTCACCCGGTGGGCGCTGAGCACCGCCGCCCGGGGCTGGGCGAGGGCGCCTGCGTGCATCCGCAGGCCGAGGTCGCGCAGGTCGGCACGCCAGTCGCCGGTGGGCCGCCAGACGCGCAGGGTACGGCCGATCAGCTCGTCGGCGACGGCGAGCATCAGGTCGTCGGTGTGCCGGAAGTAGCGGTAGAGGGAGCTGGGATCGGCGCCCAGGGCACGGCCGAGGCGGCGCACCGACAGGGCGTCCGCGCCGTGCTCCTCGATCAGCCGCATCGCGGTCTCGACGATCAGCGCCTCGGAGAGCACCACGCCCTGTTTGGTGGGGCGGCGGCGCTGCCGGGCGGCGGCCGGGACGACACGTTCGCTCAACGGACCTCCTCATGACGTGCGGGCACCTTATGACAACACCGTTGACCTGTGAAGGGCACCGGCAGTTTCATGTCCCGTCACCGGGGCCGACCAGTCCGGCCCCCTGGTGCGAGCGGAGTGTGCCGGCCATGTCCGACCAGCCCTACACAGCGGATCCCCCCGAGTTGCGCAGATCCCTCGGCGTCCTCGACGGCGTGGCGGTCGCCGCGTCCAGTACGGCCGCCACGACCAGCATCGGCATCGGTCTGGGGGTGACGGCCGGGGTGGTCGGGCTGCATCTGCCGGCCATCATGCTGCTGGCGTTCGTGCCGGTCCTCGGCATCGCGGGCGCCTACTCCCGGCTGAACCGGGTGGAGCCGAACGCGGGCAACGGCTATGTGTGGGTGGGCCGTTCGCTCAACCCGTGGCTCGGCTTCCTGGTGGGCTGGGTGAACATCGTGGCGACGGTGGCCTTCCTCGCGTACACCACGGCGGTCACGGGGTCCGCGTTGCTGCAACTGGCCGGAGAGGCCGGAGTGCACCGGATCGGCTCGCTCGGTCTCGACCCCGGTTCGACGGCGCAGACCACGGCCCTCGGGATCCTGGTCCTGGTCGCCGTCACCCTCACCGCCGTGACCGGCATCCGCACCGCCGCCCGCCTGCAGACCGGGCTGCTGGTCTTCGAGTACGTGGTCCTGCTCGGGTTCTGCGGATACGGCATCGTCAAGGGACCGCACCCCTTCAGCCTGAGCTGGTTCGACCCGTTCGCGATCCCGTCGGCGACGGCGCTGGCGCAGGGCCTGCTGCTGTCGGTCTTCTGCTACTGGGGTTTCGAGGCCGCGTTCAGCGTCAACGAGGAGGTCCGCGACCCCCGGGACGCCTCCCGGGCCGGGCTGATCACCCTGGTGACCATGCTGGGACTGTTCCTGCTCGGCTCGGTGGCGTTCCAGCGGGTGCTGTCGGAGCAGGAGCTGGCCGGACACGGGGCCGAGGGGCTGGCGTTCTTCGGCGACCGGCTGGCCGCACAGCCGTGGGCCGCGCTGCCGCTGGTGGCGCTGATGTTCTCGGCGGTGGCCTCGCTGCAGGCCGGGGTGATCCCGACGGCCCGGGGCATGTTCGCGATGAGCCGGGACCGTACCCTCGGGCCGGTGTGGTCCAGGGTCAGCGCCCGGTACGGGACCCCGGCGGTCGGCACGCTGCTGATCGGGGCGCTGGCCACGGTGGTCGCCGGGCTGGCCCTGGTGATCCCGCGGCTCGCCGACATGATCATGGCGACGGTGAACGCGGTCGGCATCGTGGTCGCCCTGTCCTACGCGCTGACCGCGCTCGCCGCCGCCGCGCGCTTCCGCTCCCTGCTGCGCGAGGACTGGCGGCAGGGCGTACGGGCCGTGGTGCTCCCGGCGTTGAGCGCCCTCGTCCTGCTCGGCCTCGGCGGCTACCTCGGCTGGTCCTTCTACACCTCCACCGACCACTTCGAGGTCAGCGCGGACAACGGGTGGTTCCTGCTGGCCACCCCGCTGGCGATGATCGCGTCCGGGTTCGTCGCGGCCGGCTGGGCGAAGTACGTGCGGCGCTCGCCGTACTTCCGCACCGGCCGGGGCACCGACGCCGACGCGCTCCAGCTGCTCACGACCCCCAACTGAGGAACAGGAAACATGCACGCAGATCTGCTCTTCACCGGTGGCCCCGTCCTCACTCCGGAGGGCCCCGCGGCCACCGCCGTCGCCGTCACCGGTGAGCGCATCACGGCCGTCGGCCCCGCCGGGGAGCTGCGGGAGCTCGCCGGGCCGCGCACCGAGGTGGTCGACCTCGCCGGGCGGCTGCTGCTGCCCGGGTTCCAGGACGCGCACGTCCATCCGGTCCCGGCGGGCCTCGAACTGGCCCAGTGCGACCTGACCGGGCTGCTGACCGCCGAGGAGACCGTGGCCGCCGTACGCGCCTATGCCGCGGTGCATCCGGAGCGGCCGTGGATCCTGGGCGGCGGCTGGTCCATGGAGGCGTTCGAGGGCGGTACGCCGACGAAGGAGCTGCTGGACGCCGTCGTACCGGACCGGCCGGTGTACCTGCCCAACCGGGACCATCACGGGGCGTGGGTCAACAGCCGGGCGCTGGAGCTGGCCGGGATCGGGCGCGACACGCCCGACCCGGCCGACGGGCGGATCGAGCGGGACGCCTCCGGCGCGCCGAGCGGCACGCTCCAGGAGGGCGCGATGCAGCTGGTCGGCCGGCTCGCCCCGCCGGCCGGCCCGGCGGACCGGCTGGCGGCACTGCTGGACGCGCAGCGCCATCTGCACGCGCTGGGCATCACGGCCTGGCAGGACGCGCTGATCGGGGACTTCCTCGGCATGGACGACCCGTCGTCGGCGTATCTGGCGGCGGCCCGGGACGGTTCGCTGACCGCGCGGGTGGTCGGGGCGCTGTGGTGGGACCGGGAGCGCGGGGCCGAGCAGATTCCCGAACTCGTCGAAAAGCGGGCCGCGCTGACCCACGGCAGGTTCCGGGCGGGCACGGTGAAGCTGATGCTGGACGGGGTCGCCGAGAACGGCACGGCCGCACTGCTCGATCCCTACCTGGACCCGTGCGGCTGCGCGACGCGCAACCGGGGCAAGAGTTTCATCGACCCGGGGCAGCTCCCGAAGTACGTGACCGAGTTGGACGCCCTCGGCTTCCAGTGCCACTTCCACGCGCTCGGCGACCGGGCGGTACGGGACGCCCTGGACGCGGTCGAGGCGGCGCGGGCCGCCAACGGGATGAGCGACACGCGGCCCCACCTGGCACATCTCCAGGTCGTGCACCCAGCCGACATACCGCGCTTCGCCCAGCTCGGCGCCACCGCGAACATCCAGGCGCTGTGGGCCGCGCACGAGCCGCAGATGGACGAGCTGACGATCCCCTTCCTGGGCGCGGAACGGACGGGATGGCAGTACCCGTTCGGGTCGCTGCTGCGCTCCGGGGCCCGGCTCGCGGCCGGCAGCGACTGGCCGGTGAGCAGCCCCGATCCGCTCCAGGGCATCCATGTCGCGGTGAACCGGGTCGAACCGGGCGGCGACGCGCCGGTGTTCCTGCCGGAGGAACGACTGGGACTCGCGGCGGCGCTCAGCGCGTACACGGCCGGTTCGGCCTACGTGAACCATCTCGACGACACCGGGCGGGTGGCGGCCGGCGCGCTCGCGGATCTGGTGGTCCTGGACCGCGACCCGTTCAACGGGCCCCCCGAGCACCTCGCGGACACACGCGTCGCGCACACATACGTCGGGGGCGCGCGAGTGTACTCAGCTCAGGAGGTATGAGCAGTAACACACATCACGGCCAGGTCACGCGTAGATCATTTACGCTCTGGGCAGCCTCGTAGCGCTTCACGGCTCAACTTTCGAGCCACGAAGGCCAGTTCGAGTGCACGGGTGGCCGACAGGCCACCCGTTCGCAGGGACGGGGGGACTCTGCGCACTGTCGCCCGAAAGGAAACACATGCCTCAGGACGTCACCTTCGACCTGCCCTTCGAGTCCCCCGTCGATGAGCATCCGGAGTCCGCGCGCCCGTCATCCGCGCCGGCTCCGGGACATGGACCTGGTGCGCGGCCTCTTCAGCACTGCTGAGGCCGCGCACCAGGTCCTCGTCCTGTAGCAGGAGCGCTGCGCCGGGGGCGTGCCGTCCGCGGCAGGCCGGCGGTGCCGAGGACGCATCCGCCGTGGACCGGCGCCCCGTCGGGCGGCCCGCTCCGCTTCCCCTGCCGTGGGCACAGCTGTCGTACCCCTCACGGTCGTTCGCGGGTGTCCGCGGCCGTTCACGGCCGTTCGCAGCCGTTCGCAGCCGTTCGCAGCCGTTCGCGGCAGCAGCCGGAGCCGGTCGCGTGCGTCCGGCCGTTCGGCACGGCCGCAGCAGCAGGGGGCGGCGCCCCGGACAGGACTGCCGACGACCGCAGTCGGCCGATTTCGTTGTCATGACCACAGCTTGAAGGAGACCGGTGTGAATTCCCGAGGCGTAGGTGCTGTCCAGAAGGCGTCCGCCGACAGCCTGCTCCCGGCGCAGCCGAGCGCCCCGCTCCAGCCCGCGGAGACGGGGGACGCCCTGGCCCGCCTCCTGACCGAACGCGTCAAGGGGAGCACGGAGCAGTACCGGCGGGACCAGAGCGCCGCCCGGGAGCGGCTGGACGCGCTCGGCTCCCCCCACGCCGCCACCACGCTGCACCTGGCGGGAGCTCTCCGGCCGGCGCCGCGCGCCTTCCTCCCGCCCGACGAGGAGGGCTACGCCCGGCTGAAACGGCTCGACGCCGGCCTGCGCACGATCGAGGCGGCCTTCCCCCAGGTCAGCACCGACATCGAGCTCTGCCGGCTGACCTGCGCGATGCTGGAGGGGGCCTGGCGGACCCGGGCGCTCGCCCCGCCGCGCGAAGAGGAGCAGGCGACCGACTGCACCTGCCCGCTCTGCCGTCACCTGCCCACGCCCCCCGCCCGCACGCTGGACGACTACAGCTGGCGGCAGAGCGCCGGCCGGCCCCTCGCGGTCAAGACCTGGCCGTACCGCCGGGAACTCGACAGCGTCCTGACCGGTGGCTGGTCCTGGACCCGGCAGATGAACGACCTGGAGCGCGATCTCGGCCACCGGCACCGCTTCGAGGACGACATCCTCGTCTTCCACGAGTACAAACGCGTGATCGACACCATCGACACCGCGCGCCTGACCCAGCACGTCGAAAGCCGCCTGGCCGAGAACTTCAGCACCCCGAGCGCACGGGCCCTGGTCTCCGGGCTCTTCGCGGCCCACAAGCGGTCCGTCGACGAGTACTGGCTCCGCCAGCACCACGCGGGCCGCGTCGTGCTCCCGCAGACCAACCCGCTCGACCAGAGCGCCTACTCGGTCCTGCAGATGCTGGACTGCCTGTTCTGGCACGTCGCGCCCGACACCGAACTGTGGCAGGAGGAGAACCTCGCCTCCCTGCTGCTGTGCCGCGTCATCGACGACATGGCCGACGTACGGGCCGACGCCCTCACCGGCGAGATAAGCAACTTCTGGCTCGCCGACATGCCGACCCACACCAAGGCGTTCTACTCCGCCTGCGCGATAGCCCTCGTCAAGTACGGCTGCATGCCCGAGGCGCACCGCCCGATGTGGAACACCTGGCTGCTGACCACCACCATCGTCTGGATGGGGCTCACGGGCCGCCACGCCCTGTGGTTCGACGGCATCACCCGGGGCCTGCCCCCGGCCGAGGGGTGCGCGTTGTGCGACCTGCAGCCCAACCCGTGCACGGGCATCCTCAGCGACGGCACCACCCTCGCCGTCGGCCCGCGGCCCACCGTTCCGGCGCTCGGCACCCGCACCGCCGAGCTGTCCGCCCGCTGCCGGACCGAGCACCCCGGGGCCTGGGCCCTCTTCGACGCCGAACTGCACGCCTTCGAGGCACTGCACGGCCCCTGGCACGGCGACGTCGAGAGCACCTGGGACATCCTGCGCCGCACCTATGTCGCGGCCGTGGAGGCGTCGATCGCCGCGGCGCCCCCGGCCCGTGCGCGGGAGATCCAGCAGGACGCCGGCGTGGTCGGCTCCGAGCGGTTCCACGCCCTGCACGATCCCCGGACCGGGCGGGAGGACACCACCCTGCTCGCCTACATGTTCGGCGGCGCCCACCCGCATTTCCTCTGGAACGCCACGGGATACCGCCCCACGGGCGTCACGGGCGACTGGCTCGACGGCTGACGCGGAGCTCCCCTTTTGGTCCCTACGGGGGCCCTACGGGGAGTCTCTCCTGGGGGACGGCGGCGCTGCCCGGTCTCGTGAGAGGACCGGGCAGCGGCGTGTCCGGGTCTACACCGCGAACTCGACCGGAAGGCTGTCCAGCAGGGACATCCACGTGGAGGAGGTGGAGGTGATCTCCTCCGGCGGCACGGCCAGCCGAATCCCCGGCAGCCGGTGCAGCAGGACGTCGACCGCGATCTCGATGATCGACAGCCCGATGCTCTGCCCGGGGCACTCGTGCGGGCCCGCGCTGAACGCGAGGTGCGACTCGTTGCCCTGCATCGAGGCGCTCGGGTCGGGCCGGACCTCGGGGTCGAGGTTGCCCGGGGCGAGGCCGAGGACGAGCAGGTCGCCCTCCTCGATGCGGTGCCCGCCCAGTTCGACGTCGCTGACGGCGAAGCGCCCCGGCAGGACGGACAGCGGCGGGGAGTTCCACATGACCTCCTCCACCAGCGCGGAGATGGTCAGCTGACCGCTGATCAGGCTGGAGAGCCGCGCGTCGTCCGTCAGGATGAGCTGCAGCACCCGGGCCAGCAGGTTGCTGGTCGTGCTGTGCCCGGCCACCAGCACCAGACGCAGATGGCTGACGATCTCGTCGTGGTCGAGGGCCGCGTGGTGCTCCAGCAGGCCGGTGGTGAAGTCGGATCCGGGCTCGGCCCGCTTGCGGTCCGCGAGTTCGCCGAGGATCTCCCTGATGATGGCGTCGTGCCGGATCGCCTCCTCGCCGCCCTGGAACACCAGGGCGCTGGACTCGACCAGCCGGCGCCCGTCGGCCTCGGTGGCTCCCAGCAGGCGGGTGAGGATCAGCATCGGCAGGTAGCCGGCGTAGTCCGCCACCAGATCGGCGCGGCCGACGCCCGCGAACGCGTCGATCTGCTTGTTGGCGAAGTAGGTGGCATGGCGCCGGATACCGCGGCCCACGGCGGCCTGGAGCCCGTCGTTGACGGCCTCGCGCAGCCGGCGGTGCGCCTCGCCGTCCTGGGACACGCAGTCCGGGCGCCAGGCGACCATCGGAACCAGGGGGTGGTTCTCCGCCACCCGGCCCTCCTGCCAGTCCCGCCAGATCCGCGCGTCCCGGGCGAACTGGCGGGGATTGTCGAGCACCCGCCGGCTGTCCCGGTAGCCCAGCACCAGCCAGGCGTTGATGTCGCCCTCCAGCAGCACCGGCGCGACGGAGCCGTGCTCCTTGCGCAGCCGCTCGTAGATGCCGAGCGGGTCGGTGGCCGCGTCGGGCCCGTACAGCCGGGCCAGTTCGGGCGAACCGTGTGCGACCGGGCAGCCGCGGGGGACGTCGGGGCTCTGGTCGTTCATCGCGGCTCCAGTGCGACGGCGGAGCGTTCCTTCAAATGACGTATCAGGGCGATCAGCACGTCACGGCTGGAGGCCCGGTCCCGGGCGTCACAGGCCACGATCGGGGTGTGCGGGGAGATGTCGAGGGCGTCCCGGATCTCCTCGATGGGGTGTTCCTTGCAGTCCGGGAAGACGTTCAGGGCGATGACGAACGGCACGTTCTGCCGCTCCATCTCCTCGATCGCCCGGAAGCTGGAGGCCAGCCGCCGGGTGTCCACAAGGACGATCGCGCCAAGAGCTCCCTTGAACAGCCCGTTCCACAGGAACCAGAACCGTTCCTGTCCGGGGGTGCCGAACAGGTACAGCATCAGGTTCTCGTTGAGGCTGATCTTGCCGAAGTCGAGACTGACCGTGGTCTCGGTCTTGTCCGCGACACCGATGAGGTTGTCGACGCCGACGGTCGCCTGGGTGAGGGTCTCCTCGGTGGTGAGCGGCTTGATGTCGCTGACGGAGCGGACCATGGTGGTCTTCCCGGTGCCGAACCCCCCGGCGATCATCACCTTGACCGAGCGGGTCCCCCCGGCACCGGGGTCGCCGGGATGGTCAA
The DNA here is from genome assembly GCF_043201715.1 of Streptomyces sp. NPDC048291. NCBI lineage: Bacteria > Bacillati > Actinomycetota > Actinomycetes > Kitasatosporales > Streptomycetaceae > Streptomyces > Streptomyces sp. NPDC048291. Next base: position 45,196 of record NZ_JBICZC010000012.1, on the reverse strand, counting down.
AGCCTTTCAAGTCCACTGAGTACCTCCTGGAGGAGCGCGAGGTCAGGCCCGCGTCCGGCGTGGTGCGCCGGAATGGGATCACGGGCTTCAATACGGCCTGCGTCCAGCAGATCCGCCAACAGCACCGCGAGAATGTTGAAGGGCAATCCGAGATGGGCGGTGAGTTCGGCCACCGACAGCGGATCACGGCAGCGCCGGACTATCTCCTCGTACTCGTGCTGCATCCCCGGGACGGGGGCGGTGCGGGAGACGACGAGGGTGGCCACGTCGAGACTCGACGCCGACCCGCCCGGTCCGCTGCGTCCCCCGGTGAGGACGTAGTAACGCTCGAGACCGGACGGATCCGAGGGCCCGCGGGGAGCACTCATCCAGAGTGCTCCTCCAGGCGCGGAGAGGTGCCGAGCAGCTCGCCCATCCGCCGTGACAGGTCCCTCATCTGATGGCCGAGCAACCCCTGGTCGAGTCCTTCGCGGGCGAGCACCCCGAGATACGTCTCCACACCGGCCCGCACGACGAAGAGGTGACCGCCGTCGACCTCGATCATCGCCAGCCGCAGCTGCCCCGCGTACTTGGGGAACTGCTCGGCGACCGGCTGGGCCAGGGCCTGCAGCCCCGCCACCACGGCCGCGAAGCGGTCCACGTCGTCGGGGTCCTCGGCACCAAAGGAGGTGATGGCCTTGCCGTCGCTGGAGGCCACGAGGGCGAAACGGATCTCCGGGATGCTCTCCACCAGATCGCGGAGCGCCCAGCTCACGTCGGTTCCCTGTTGCGTCATGTGGACTAGTCGCTCTCTTCAGTGCGGTGCTCGGCGGACTCGCGTCCGGCGGCGGCGTCATCGGCGCCGGCCGGGTTCGCGGGTGCCGCGTCGTCTTCGTCTCCGGTCAACTCGGCCTCGCTGTCCGCCGCTTCGCCGGCGACGGGCGCGCGGCCCGCGGTGGCGAATGCGGCCAGGCCGGCGAAGGACTCGTCGGGCGGGACCGCGGGGAACGCGGCGCCCTCCGTGCGCACGGGGCGCTCCTCGGGCTGCTCGTCCTCGCGGCGCCGGCTGCGCCGCCGGGGCAGTCCGCCCGGGGTGGTGTCCAAGGCCTCGCCGGACTCCGGCTGAGTGACGGTTTCGACGGCGACCGGGCCGTGCGCCTGCACCGGGGACGCGGCGGCGGGGGCGGCCGCCACGGGGGCCGGAGCGGCGGGGGCCGCGGGCAGCGGGCTGAAGAACTTGTGCGGGACCACGACGACCACCGAGGTGCCGAGCCAGGGCGAGTCCGCGAAGGTGACCCGGATGCCGTACCGGCGGGCGAGGATGCCGACGACCCGCAGGCCGATGTTGGCGTCCTCGGAGATGCCCCCGATACCGGGTCCGGTGTCGGTGCCGGCCAGGGAGTGCTCGGCCTCGCGCTTCTTCTCCTCGCTCAGGCCCTTGCCGGAGTCCTGGATCTCGATGCCGACGCCGTTCGGTACCTCCTTGCCGGACACGACGACCGGTTCGGTGGGCGGCGAGTAGCGGGCCGCGTTGTCCAGCAGGTGGGCGAAGATCAGCGTGAGGTGGTCCACCAGACCGCCGTCGACGCCGAGTTCGGGCAGATGCCGGACCTCGACGCGATGGAAGTCCTTGATCCGGCCGATGCCGCCGCGCACCACGCTGAGCAGGCGCTGCGGCTCCTGCCACTGGCGGCCGGGCCGGTCCGAGCCGCCCAGCACGCCGATGCTGCCGGCGAGCGAGTCGGCGGGGCCGAGCTCCTGGTCGAGCTCCATGAGACCGCGGGCCACGGCGGGCAGCCTGCCGTGCTCGCCCTGCATCTCGTGCAGCCGGCCGCGCAGCTTGCTGGTCAGGACGTGGATGCGGTTGCCGATGCTGATCACGGCCTGCTCGGCGGAGGTGGAGCGGTTGAACTCCTCCTCCACACCGATCAGCGACGTGCGCAGGATGCGGCGCAGGTCGGCCCGGACGTCCTTGTCGACCTTGGCGCACTGCTCGGTGACGGGCAGCAGGTCGTCGATGGCGTCGCCCTCGCGCAGCCGCTTCAGCGCTTCGGGCAGCTGCTCGCCGGCGAGCCGGGAGATCGCGGCCCGCTGGTGCGTGACCTGCTCCTGCCAGACCTCGGCCTGGTCGGCGAGCTGCGCGTCGGCGGACTTCAGCTGGTCGGCGAGCCGCTCCTCGTACGCCCGGGCCTGCTCGGCCAGTTGGGCGTCGTAGTGGGCGGTCCGGTCGGCGAGCCGGCCCTCGAAGGCGGACGCCTGCTCAGCGAGCTGGGCGTCGAACGCGGCCGACTGCTCGTCGAGCCGGCCCTCCAGCGTGGCGCGCTCGGCGGAGAACTTGCGCTCCAGGCCCGAGACATGCTGCTGCCACTGCTGGGAGTGCTCGGCCTGCGAGCTTCGGAACGACCCTTCGGAGCTGCGTAGTTGGCGCTGCGTGCGGATCAAAAGGCGCACGCACACGGAGCTGGCGGCGGTGGCCGCGGCGCCGGCGACGGCCGCGGTTATTCGCTCCGAGCTCATGAACGTGGCAGCGACCGTCCCTCCCCCTAAGGCCAGTGGCATCAGCCACCAGCTGTACCAGGCGACAGGGGCCCGCGCCGCCGGCGGCGGAGTGGCGAGTTCCATCTGCATCCCTCGAAGCAACACGATCGAACAACAGCGAACAGGGGCGGTGTGCGAAGGCCGCACTCACGAGTACGCACGGCGGGACGGACCCACCCTGGGGTGCGTCAACTCGCTGTGACGGAAGGGAGCTTATCGGGTTTGAACCCGAAAGGATCAACCTCGGCGGACAGAGGAAGTGAGGGTTCCGTCACGCTCCGCCAGTTGGTGCCAAATCAACAAATACCCATTGCCACCCGCGACTTCCGGACATGCACCCCCACACCCCGGCCGGAAGAACCGTAACTTCATGGACACCTGTCCAGCTATAGTGGACACCTGTTCAAGAGATGGGGAGGATCCGCCGATCATGGAAATTCTGGCGAACGTGCTGGTCGGACTGGTGGCCGCGCTGCACGCGTACATCCTGGTGATGGAGATGTTCCTGTGGCAGAAGGGCCCCGGGATGCGCTTCCACGGCTTCGACGCGGAACTGGCCCGGCGAACCGCACCGCTCGCCGCCAACCAGGGCCTCTACAACGGCTTCCTGGCGGCCGGCCTGGTGTGGGGGCTCGTGGCCGCCGACCCGACCGGCTTCCGGGCCCAGGTGTTCTTCCTGGCGTGCGTGGTGGTGGCGGGGGTGTACGGCGCGGTCACGGCCAACCGGCGGATCCTGTTCGCGCAGGCGCTGCCCGGCGCGCTCGCCCTGGCCGCCGTCCTCGCCGCCCGGTGACCGGCCGCCCGGCCGCGGAAGACCCGCGGGCCGCCCGCACCCGGGCGCGGCTGCGGGCGGCCCTCCTGGAGGAGTGCGCCGAACGGCCGCTCGCCGAGGCCGGGGTGGCCGCGGTGGCACGCCGGGCCGGGGTGGGCCGGGCCACGTTCTACGTCCACTACGACGGCCTGGAGGCGCTGGCGGTCGACACCTGCGCGGACGTCGTACGGGAGGCCGTCGACGCGCTGCACGCCTGGCGCGGCCGGCCGGACCCGGTGCACGCGCCACCGGCGCTGCGCGAGTTCTTCGCCGGGCTGGTCCCGCACGCGGCCCTGTACCGGGAGCTGCTCGCGCCCGGCGGCGGGGGTCCGCTGGGCCGGGTGCTGCACCGGGACCTGCGGGCGCGCAGCCTGGCCGAGCGGGAGCTGGTGGGCGCGGCGGACGCCCCGCTGGTGGCCTCGGCGGTGGCCGCCACCTTCGCCGGGGTGCTGGCCGACTGGCTGCACGGCCTCCTCGACGCCGATCCGGACCAGGTGGCGGACCAGGTCTGGCAGCTGCTGGTCGCCCTGCACATGAGCCGCTGAGCGGTCATCGGCAGGCGAAACCGCGCCGCTCCTTCGGCCAGGCCTCCACACCGTGCGAGGTGCGGACGTACGCCGTGTCGCCGTCCTGTGTCAGCCACAGCCGCCAGCCACGGAAACGGTATCCGGTGTCGTGCGCGTCGGCGGGCATCGTGGCGTCACCGTCGTAGCGTCCGGCGAGTACGGAGTCCTCGGCGAACACGCCGTGGGGATCGCGGACGTACGTCCTGCCGCCGACCGTCAGGAAGTGCGCGGACTGCCAGCCGCAGTGCCCGGCGCCGGCGGAGCTGGTGATCTTCGTGACCGGTACCCGGTGACCGCGGGCGTCGGTCCAGATCTCGTGCCGTCCCTGGCCCGACGTCACACTCGCCGGGAGTTCGGAGGGATCGCAGGAGGCGTTGGTCTCCGGACCCCAACCGGGCCTGTCCCGCTGGTCCTTGGCGACCACGACGGCCACCTTCGTGCGCCCGCGTACGTCGTAGGAGTAGAGCACGCGGTCGGCTCCCCTCCGCTCCACGCGGTAGCCGTCACGCGGCACCTCCGGGTCGAACATGTCGAAGAAGAGCCGCAGACCGTCCTCGGGCGAACCGCCGCCGTCACTGTCGCTCCAGCCGTCCGGCCCGGTGCCCCAGTAGATCTCCCCGTCGCACTCCAGCGCGCGGCCGGCCGCACCGGAGGCGATGCGCATGGCCTGCGGGCTGCTCGCGTCGGCCTCCTTCGTGGCGATGTCCAGCGGCCCGCGGTACGGGGTCGCCGGCGGCGTCCCCTCGACCACCACGTCCGGCCCGCGCGCACCGTCACAGCCCACCACCGCGGCCGCCGCCAGTACCGTCGCCGCCAGCCCTCTGCGCATGCCCGCCCCCGCCGCTCGTCACCGTTGCCGTCCTTCGACGGCGGAGCTGGGTGGAACGTTCACGCTCGCCGGGAGGGAGCGGGAGGTGCTGGCACGATTCCATCGAAGGTTGGCCATCGTGCCATTTTCCCGCCGGGCGGCTCCCGGCAGGCTGGGTGACCATGAACGATGTGAACACGATGCGTGCGATCAGCCAGGACGTCCTCGGCGGCCCCGAGGTGCTGAAGGTGATCGAGACGGCGCGGCCGAAGCCGCGCCCCAACGAGGTACTGGTCCGGGTGCGGGCCGCCGGCCTCAACCCGACCGACTGGAAGCACCGGGAGAACGGCGGCTTCCTCGGCAGGCCGCCCTTCGTCCTCGGCTGGGACGTCTCCGGCACCGTCGAGGAGACCGGGATCGGCGTCGCCGCCTTCAAGCCCGGTGACGACGTCTTCGGCATGGTGTCCTACCCGTTCGGGCACGGCACGCACGCCGAGTACGCGATCGTCCCGGCCCGGGCCCTGGTGCCGAAGCCCGCCGCGATCGACCACGTCCAGGCGGGCGCGCTGCCGCTGGTCTCCCTGACCGCCTGGCAGGCGCTGGTGGAGAACGCCGGCGTCCAGCGGGGACAGCGGGTGCTGGTCCACGCGGCGGCCGGCGGGGTCGGGCATGTGGCGGTGCAGATCGCCAAGGCGCGTGGCGCGTACGTGATCGGCACGGCGAGCGCCGGCAAGCACGACTTCCTGCGGGAGATCGGCGTGGACGAGCCGGTGGACTACCGGTCCGTGGACGTCACGGAGACGGTGCGGGACGTCGACGTCGTGCTCGACACCGTCGGCGGGGACACCTCGGCCGCCTCGCTGCGGGTGCTGCGGCCCGGCGGGATACTGGTGTCGATCCTGCCGGTGGGCTCGCCCGCGCTGTACGAGGAGGCCGAGCGGCTGGGTGTGCGGGCGGTGCGGATGCTGGTGGACGCCGACCGGGCGGGGATGCGGGCGGTCGCGGAACTGGTGGCGGCGGGGAAGCTGCGCGCGACGGTCGCGGGGACCTTCCCGCTGGCCGATGCCGCCAAGGCGCACGAGCTGGGCGGCACCGGCCGGACCACCGGGAAGCTGGTCCTGGTGGTGGACTGACCCGCGCGGTCAGAAGGTGAGCACGGGCTTGATCGCCTTGCCGGTGCTCATGTCCCGCACCGCCCGGTCGATCTCGGCGAACGGGTAGGTGCTGATCAGCCGGTGCAGCGGCAGCCGTCCCTCGCGGACCAGCCGGACCAGGGCCGGGATGAAGGCCTGGGTCTCGCTGTCGCCGAGGGTGAGGCCGACGATCCGCTTGCCCGACAGCAACCCGTTGACGTCCAGGGGCACTTCGGTGCCGAAGGGCGGGGCGCCGACGACGACCAGGGTGCCGCGGGCGGCCAGCGCGTCGACGCCCTGGCGGAGCACGCCGGCGTTGCCGGTCGTCTCCACGATCCCGTCGGCGCCCGCTCCGTCCGAGACGCGCCGCAGGGCCTCGGGCACGTCCTCCCGGGTGGCGTCGACGGTGTGGGTGGCGCCCACCTCCCGTGCCAGTTCCAGGCGTTCGGCCACCCGGTCGACGGCGACGATCGTGGTGGCGGGGGTGAGCGCGGCGGCCATGACGGCCGACAGGCCGACCGCTCCGGCGCCGAGGACGACCACCGTGCTGCCGGCGGCCGGTTCCAGGACGTTCCACACGGCGCCGACCCCGGTCTGCACCCCGCAGCCGAGCGGGGCGACCGACTCCAGCGGGACGTCCGGGTCGATCTTGACCAGACTGCGCTCGTCCACCAACGCCCGTTCGGCGAAGGAGGACTGGCCGAAGAAGTGCCCGCCGAGCGGCTCGCCGTCCCGGCTGACGGTGGGCGTGCCGTCGGCGCGCCGGCCGCCGATGAGGTTGAGCGGCAGCCAGGTGGTGCAGTAGGCCGGGTGGCCGCCGTGACAGTTGCGGCAGCCGCCGCAGGAGGTGAAGGACAGCACGACGTGGTCGCCGGGGGCCACGCCGGTGACGGCGGAGCCGACGGCCTCGACGACGCCGGCGCCCTCGTGGCCCAGGACTCCGGGCAGCGGGAAGGGCAGTCCGCCGCTCGCCACGCTGAGGTCGGTGTGGCACAGACCGGTGGCGACCATGCGGACGAGCGCCTCGTACGGCCCCGGCGCGTCGAGTTGGACGTCGGCGAGGGTGAAGGGCGCGCCGCCGGACTCGACGACGGCGGCTCGGGTGGTGGTGGGCATCGTACGGACTCCTGGTCTGCGGGGCTCAGTCGAGCGAGACGACGACGGACTTGACCTTGGTGTACGAGGCGAGCGCCTCGGGGCCGTACTCGCGGCCGAAGCCGGAGGCCTTGACGCCGCCGAAGGGGACGGCGGGGTCGAGCATCGCCCAGTCGTTGACCCAGACGATCCCGGCCTGGAGGCGGGCGGCGACCCGGTGCGCGCGGGCCAGGTTGCCGGTCTGGATGCCCGAGGCGAGGCCGTACGGCGTGGAGTTGGCGAGGGCGACGGCCTCGTCCTCGGAGTCGAAGGGCTGCACGGTGAGGACCGGGCCGAAGATCTCGTCCTGGACCACCCGGGAGTCGTTCGGCAGGTCGGCGACGACGGTCGGCCGGTAGTAGAACCCGCCGTCCAGGTCGAGGCGTTCGCCGCCGCAGACGATGCGGCCGCCCTCCTTGCGGGCGAGGTCGACGTACTCCTCGACCTTGCGCAGGTGCTTCTCCCCCGCCATCGGCCCGACGACGGTGGCGGGGTCGCGCGGGTCGCCGACCGGCACGCCGGGGACGGCCTCGGCGAGGATGCCGAGCAGGGTGGCGTAGACCGGGCGGGCGACGAGGAGGCGGGGGCCGCCCATGCAGAACTGACCGGTGTTGAAGACGAAGGCCTTGATGACCGCGCCGACGGCCTTCTCCAGGTCGGCGTCCTCGAAGACCAGGTGCGCCGCGTTGCCGCCGAGTTCCACGGTGACCGGCTTGAGCGCCTCCCCGGCCGTGCCCGCGACGTGCCGGCCGACGGCGGTGGAGCCGGTGAACGCGACCTTGTCGACGCCCGGGTGGCGCAGCAGCGCCTCGCCCGCGACCGGTCCGGCACCGGTGACGACGTTCAGCACCCCGTCGGGGAGGCCGGCCTGCTGGAAGAGGCGGGCCATGTAGAGGGCGCTGAGCGGGGTCTCGTCGGCGGGCTTGTGGACGACCGTGTTGCCGGCGGCGAGGGCCGGGCCGATCTTCGAACCGGCCAGGATGAGCGGGAAGTTGAAGGGGGTGATGGCGGCGACGACGCCGACCGGTTCGCGCCGGGTGTAGGCGAGGGCGTTGAGCGGGACGTCGCGGACGGCGCCGTCCAGGGAGTGGGCGAGGGCCGCGAAGTGCTCGTAGTCGTTGGCCGCGTTGGTGACGTCGACGGCTCCGGCGAGCGTGATCGGCTTGCCGACGTCCAGGCTCTCCAGGGCGGCTATCTCCTCGGCGTGCTCCCGGATCAGCTCGGCGACGCGGTGCAGCACCCGGCCGCGCTCCCGACCGCTGAGCCCCGGCCACTCCCCCGCGTCGAAGGTCTCGCGGGCGGTGCGCACCGCGGCGTCGACGTCGGCCGCCCCGGCCTCCGCGACGGTGGTGATCACCTGGCCGGTGGCCGGGTCGGTCACCTCCGTCCTGGCCCCGTCGGCTGCCTCCCGCCACTGGCCGCCGATGAACAGCCGTCCCGGTCCGGTCCCGAAGGTGGTCGTCATTGCCCACTCCCAGCGTCGATCGCCAAGTCTTCAACAAACAGGATTCCTGTTGGTTGTGTCCCTGGACCGCAGTCTGGTTACAGACAGGATTCCTGTCAATGCTCTAGGGTGGACGCATGGTCGGTACAAAGACACGCCCCTCGCTGCTGTACATGGTCAAGCAGGTGGAGCTGGTGGTGCGCTCACACCTCGACGAGCTGGTGAAGCCCGCCGGGATCACCGCGCTGCAGTACACGGCCCTGACCGTCCTGGAGCGCCACGACGGGCTGTCGGCGGCCCAGTTGGCACGGGACTCGTTCGTCACCGCCCAGTCGATGGCCGACCTCGTACGGTCGCTGGAGACGCGTGGGCTGATCCGGCGGGAGCGCAATCCGCGCAACCGGCGCGAGCTGCTGATCCTGCTGACCGACGCCGGGCGCGAGCTGCTCGCCGGGGTCGCCGGGCCGGTGCGGGAGCTGGAGGAGCGGATGGTCCGCGAGCTCACCGCACACCAGGAGGAGCAGTTCCGCCAGGCGCTGAGCAAGGCGTGGCACGCGCTGTCCTAGCCGGACCGCGGCACTTTCCCGTTCCGGCGGCACCCGCGTGGCACCGCTCCCACGTGCCCGTTCGCCGACTGTCGCGTACGCCACAGAAAATGGCGAGCCGAAGCAGCAGACATATGTCAATCGAACATGCTCAAATTCCCTCCATCGAGGGTAACTTGCAGGGCGGGGAACGGAATTGAACCGGCAGGGGTGGGAGGTGATGTCGTCGTGCGCCAGGAACCCCGGCAGGATCCCGCGCCGCTCTCCCGGCACCTGCGCATCCACGAGGACCGCGGCCACACGGTGCTGGAGCTGCGGGGCGAGATCGACATCGCGGCGGCGACGGAGATCATGCCCTATCTGGACCGGGCGACCGCCCGGGAGAACGCCCGGGTGGTGATCGACCTGCTGCCCGTCGAGTTCTTCGACTGCTCGGGACTGCGGCTGCTGTACCGGGCGCGCAGCCGGGTGCTGGAGCGCGGCGGACAGCTCCAGCTGGTCTGCGCGCACCCGCTGACCCTGCGGGTGCTGAAGGTGACCGGGCTGTCGCGGCTGCTGCCGCCCAGGGCGACGCTGGACGCGGCCCTGGGCCAGCCCGAGGCCACGTCCGGCACCCTATGACAGCGTTGCCACCGTGATCGCCGTGGCCACCGAGGTCACCGAGGTCACCGAGGTCACCGAGGTCACTCGAGGATCCTGGTCACCTGACCGGCGCCGACGGTCCGCCCGCCCTCGCGGATCGCGAACTTCAGGCCCTCCTCCATCGCGATCGGCTGGATCAGCCGGACGTGCACGGTGGTGTTGTCGCCCGGCATCACCATCTCGGTGCCCGGGGGCAGGGTGACGACGCCGGTCACGTCGGTGGTGCGGAAGTAGAACTGGGGACGGTAGTTCTCGAAGAACGGGGTGTGCCGGCCGCCCTCGTCCTTGGAGAGGATGTACGCCCGCGCCTCGAACTCCACGTGCGGGGTGACCGATCCGGGCTTGATGACGACCTGGCCGCGCTCCACGTCGTCCCGCTTGACCCCGCGCAGCAGCAGCCCGACGTTCTCCCCGGCCCGGCCCTCGTCGAGCAGTTTCCGGAACATCTCGACGCCGGTGACCGTGGTCCTGGTCTTCTGCGGGTGGATGCCGATGATCTCGACCTCGCTGTTGACCCGCAGCACACCGCGCTCGATCCGGCCGGTGACGACGGTCCCGCGGCCGGTGATGGTGAACACGTCCTCGATCGGCATCAGGAACGGCCGGTCCACGTCCCGCACCGGCTCGGGCACGAACTCGTCGACGGCGTCGAGGAGTTCGAGCAGGGCCGCGGTCCACTGCGGGTCGCCCTCCAGCGCCCTGAGCGCGGAGACCCTGACCACCGGGACGTCGTCGCCGGGGAACTCGTACTCGGTGAGCAGTTCGCGCACCTCGAGCTCGACGAGTTCCAGGATCTCCTCGTCGTCGACCATGTCGGTCTTGTTGAGGGCAACGACGATGTACGGGACGCCCACCTGACGGGCCAGCAGCACGTGTTCCTTGGTCTGCGGCATCGGCCCGTCGGTGGCGGCGACCACCAGGATCGCCCCGTCCATCTGGGCGGCCCCGGTGATCATGTTCTTGATGTAGTCGGCGTGGCCGGGGCAGTCGACGTGCGCGTAGTGCCGGCGCTCGGTCTGGTACTCGACGTGCGCGATGGAGATGGTGATGCCGCGCTGCCGCTCCTCGGGCGCCTTGTCGATCTGGTCGAACGGCGTGAAGGGGTTGAGCCGGGGGAACTTGTCGTGCAGCACCTTGGTGATGGCCGCGGTGAGTGTGGTCTTGCCGTGGTCGATGTGTCCGATGGTGCCGATGTTCACATGTGGTTTCGTCCGCTCGAACCTGGCCTTCGCCACTGGGGGCCTCCCGTCCGCCTCGGTGCCGCCGAGCGCGGTTCAGCGCTGCAACTCCTCCTTCCTGTCTAGAGGTTGCGCGGCTCGTCGAACAGGGCGCTCACGGACTCACCGTTGTGAATACGGCGTACGGCCTCCGCCAGCGCCGGGGCGATGGACAGGATCCGCAGCTTGTCGGTGTGCTCCTCGGCGGGCACCGGCACGGTGTTGGTGCAGACGATCTCCAGCACGTCGGGCTGCTCGCTCAGCCGCTTGAGCGCCCCGGCCGCGAACAGCCCGTGCGTACAGGCGATCCGGATCGACCGCGGCGGGCCCAGCTCCCTGATCCTTTCGAGGAGTTCGACGACGGTGCTGCCCTTGGCGATCTCGTCGTCGAGCACGATGACGTCCCGGTCGGCCACCTCGCCGATCACCGAGCTGATGGTGACCCGGTCGTCCGGGTAGCGCTGCTTGGCGCCGGCCGCCACCTGGGCGCCGATCAGCCGGGCGAAGGCGGCGGCCTCCTTGGCGTTGCCGAGGTCGGGCGAGACGACGGTGGTGCGCGACAGGTCGTACCGCCGGAAGTGCGCCGCCAGCTCGCGCAGCGCGTGCAGGTGGTCGACCGGCACCGAGAAGAAGCCGTGCACCTGCGGGGCGTGCAGGGTCATCGCGAGGACCCGGCTCGCCCCGGCGGCCACCAGCAGGTCGGCGACCAGACGGCCGCCGAGCGAGATGCGCGGGGCGTCCTTCTTGTCGGAGCGGGCGTAGGAGTAGTGCGGCATGACGACGGTGATCCGGCCCGCGGAGGCGCCGCGGGCCGCGTCGCACATCAGCAGCAGCTCCACCAGGTGCTCCTGCACCGGCCGGACCAGCGGCTGGATCAGGAACACGTCCCGCTCCCGGCAGTTGGCCTGGAGCTGCACCTCCAGACAGTCGTTGGCGAACCGGCTGACCCGGGTCGGGCTGAGCGGCACCCCGAGGTGCGCGCAGACCTCCTCGGCCAGCTCGGGGTGGGCACTGCCGCTGAAGACGGCGATGTCTCGCACGATCCGCTCCTCGCATGATCAATACGGGCTACGGGCTCATGCTACGGACCGTGGCGCTCTCACCACGGCACGGGTGTCCCGTCCCAGGAGAAGAACCCGCCGGTAGGGCCGTCGTCGGGCAGCAGCGCCAGCCGTACGGCCCCCCGCGCGCCCTCGGCCGGGTCGCCGCCGCCGACGGCCGCGCCGGGCACCAGGTCGGTGGCCCGCCGCCCCGGGGCCAGGGCGTTCACCTTGAATCCGGCCTCGGCCAGCTCCTGGGCGTACAGGACGGTCAGCGCGTTCAGCGCGGCCTTGGACGAGCGGTAGGCGGCGGACCGCGGGACGCCCTCGGTGAACTGCGGATTGGGCCGGGTACTCCAGGTGAGGGACGCGGTACCGCTGGAGACGTTCACGACGCGCGGGTGGGCGGAGCGGCGCAGGGCGGGCAGGAAGGCGTTGGTGACGGCGACGACGCCGAAGACGTTGGCCTCGTACGTCTGCCGGAAGTACTCGACACCGGTCTCGGCGGGGGTGCCGGTCACCGGCTGGACACCCGCGTTGTTGACCAGGACGTCGAGGTGCTCGACGCCCGCGGCGGCCCGCTCGACGCTGCCCGGGTCCGTGACGTCGAGCAGCAGCAGCCGCGCGTTCGCGCCGATCTCCGCCACGGCCCGCTCGCCACGGTCGGCGACCCGCGAACCGACGTGGACACGGAAACCCTCTTCGGCCAGCAGTCTGGCCACATGGAACCCGATGCCCTTGTTGGCACCGGTGACGAGTGCTGTGCGATCGTTCATGGCAGTCACGGTCCCCCGGCCGCGTCCGCCCTGCCAGGGACCACCTGTACCAGGCGGGCCGAGGAGAGGACGACGGCATGGCGAGGCAGGAACTGGCCCGCTTCCTGCGCGAGCGCCGCGCGGGGCTGCGCCCGCAGACGGTGGGCCTGCCGCCGGGCACCGACCGCCGCACCCCCGGGCTGCGCCGCGAGGAGGTCGCCGAGCTGGCCCACATGTCGGTCGACTACTACATCCGGCTCGAACAGGCCCGCGGCCCCCGTCCCTCCCCGCGGGTCCTGGACGCCCTGGCCGGGGCGCTGCGGCTGGCCCCCGCCGAGCGCAGCCACCTCTTCCGGCTGGCCGGCTCGGCCGCGCCGCCGCCCGGCACCGCGGCGGTACGGCGGGTACGGCCGCACGTGGCCCGCCTGCTGGAGCGGCTTCCCGACACCGCCGCGATCGTCACCGACGCGGCCTACGGCCTGGTGGCCTGGAACCCCCTCGCCCAGCTGCTGCTCGGCGGCGATCTGGGACACGGCACGACCAACCTGGCGCGGCGGCGCTTCCTCGGCCAGGGGCGGATGCACGAGAGCTCCGGCGCCGAGGAGTTCGGACACATCGTGGCGGCCCGGCTGCGGCGGGCCGCCGAGCGCTATCCGCACGACCCGCAACTCGCCGCGCTGCTCGGCGAGTTGCGGGCGGGAAGCGCGGACTTCCGGCGGATCTGGGCGACCCATCCGGTGCACGCACCGGGACACCGCACGAAGGTCCTCGACCATCCGGAGCTGGGGCGGCTGCGGCTGAACTGCGACGTCCTGCTGGTGCCGGAGGACGACCAGGAGGTCGTCCTCGTCACCGCGGACCCGGGTTCGGCGTCGGCGCGGCGGATCGCGGAGCTGGCCGCGGGGGTCTGACCGGCCTTCCGGGCGCGCTGGTGGCGGGTGGTCTTCGAACACGTTTCGGCACCGCGTGTATCAGTCCTGACCCAGCTGTCTCAATCGGCCGACAACGCGGTCTGACAAGGCCGTTGGCGGGCATTCGTGTCCTTGGAAAGGAGGACCGTCACATGGCGAGTTCCACCAAGGAGAGCAAGGCGAGCTCCACTCAGGAGGCTCCCGTCACGGCCCGGCCCCGGCGCATGCCCGGCTGGGCGAAACTGGTCACCGCGTTGGTGCTGGTGCTCGTGGTGCTGTTCGCCGGGATCAAACTGGCGGTGCTGCCGGGGATCAAGGACCTGTTCGGCACGGAGACCCGCGACAACACCGGCCCGGCGCTGCTCAAGTCCATCCAGGACATGAGCCGTTACGACGCGGCCTCCGGCAACTTCCAGGTCGTCGTGGACCTGGAGAAGGACGCCAAGTACCTGCCCAGCGCGATCCGCGGCACCCGCACCCTGTACGTCGGCGCGGGCACCGTCGACTCCTACGTCGACCTCGGCAAGATCGCCCAGAAGGACGTGACGGTCAACGACGACCGGACCGAGGCCACCATCCGGCTGCCGCACGCGCAGCTGGGCAAGGCCACCCTGGACGCCGACCACTCGTACGCCGTCTCCAAGCAGCGCGGTCTGCTGGACCGGATCGGGGACCTGTTCTCGGACAACCCGAACAGCGAACAGGCGGTGCAGAAGCTCGCGGTGAAGCACATCTCGGACGCGGCCAAGGACAGCGGGCTGACCACCCGCGCCGAGACCAACACCACCGGCATGCTGGAGGGCCTGCTGCACTCCCTCGGCTTCACGGAGGTGCACGTGTCCTACGGGACGGTCTGACCCGACACCGCGCGGTCAGCCCGACCGGCGCCGCCGTGCCCCGAGCGCGGCGGCGCCGACCGGTGGCCGGGCCACGCAACGATGTGCTCCAGGTGCCGCGGGAACGTCGGCATCTTGGGGCGCTTCGCGGGTAACAGCGTTACCACGCCGCCAAGTTCACGAGTGGAGGATCGGATGGCCAGCGCCGCCTCGCGCCTGCGCACCGCCAAGGGCGAACCGAACGAGGAGACGAAGAAGGGCAGGGGATCCGGCAGGAGCGCCGGGCTGTTCACCAGGACCGCACAGCTGGTCAGGGGCCGCGGCACCGCGGCCGGGGCCACCAAGGAGAAGGGCGGCGCCGCCAAGCCCGCGGGCACCGGCAAGAACGGCGCCGGCGGGAAGAAGGGCGCCACCGGCAGGGCTCGCGGCTTCGGCAGGAAGCCCGCCCCGGGAAAGGCGCCGGGGAAGGCGCCCGGCAAGGCCACCACTGCCAAGGCCTCCTCCGCCAAGGCCACCACCGGGAAAGCCTCGTCCGCCAAGGCCGACGCCGCCGAGCGGCGTCCGCTGCCCCTCCCCCTGCGGCTGCTGGCCATGACGTGTGCCTTCGCCGTGATGGTGGCGTTCGCGGTCGTGCTGGCCAAGCTGACGCTCGACCCCTCCCCCGCCTCGGTCTCGATCGCCCACACCAACCTGCACCCCGGCGCCACCCTGAAGATCTATCTGGACCAGCCCGCGTTCCGCGACGCCGTGAAGCAGGTCGGCGGGAACATCCTGCTGGGCGTCCCGTTCGGGATCCTGGTGCCGGTCCTCGCGCCGGGTGCCCGGGGCGTCCTGCGGGTGCTGCTGCTCACCGCGATCGTGATGCTGCTGGTGGAGCTGGCACAGGGCGCGCTGGTCACCGGCCGGGCGTTCGACGTGGACGACGTCATCCTCAACACCACGGGCGCGCTGGTCGGTTGGCTGCTCCTTGGCCGCCGGCTCGGTCGCGCGGTGCACGCCCGCAAGCGCAAGGCCTGACGGCCGGGCGGGCGTCCGGAACCAGCCACCAGATCGTCCAGCACCGGTCCGTACCAAAGTATTGACTCACGACTTATCTCACTCCTTAAATCAACAGGCATCACCCTTACCCCCCACCCCGGCCGGACGCCTCCCCGCGCACGGCCGCCGTACGGAAGGGAGCGCCATGGCCTCGCCACGACTGCTCCGTAGATGCCTGTTCGCCGTCCTGTCCGCCGCCGCCCTGGTCGGGTCCGTCGCGGTCGGTCCCGCACACCGGGCCGAGGCCGCCGACGCGAGCGCGGCAGCCGTGACCTTCTCCGACAACTTCGACGGAGCCGCCGGTTCGGCGGTGAACTCCTCGAAGTGGACGCTGGAGACCGGCGACAACGTCAACAACCACGAACGGGAGTACTACACCTCCGGCACCGACAACGCCGCCCTCGACGGCCAGGGCCACCTGGTCATCACGGCGAAGAAGGAGAACCCCGCCAACTACCAGTGCTGGTACGGCACCTGCCAGTACACCTCGGCCCGGCTGAACACCTCGGGCAGGTTCAGCGCGCAGTACGGACATGTCGAGGCCCGGATGAAGATCCCGCGCGGGCAGGGCATGTGGCCGGCGTTCTGGATGCTCGGCACCGACATCGGGTCGGTCGGCTGGCCGAACTCCGGCGAGATCGACGTCATGGAGAACGTCGGCTACGAGCCCTCCACGGTCCACGGCACCATCCACGGCCCCGGCTACTCCGGGTCCAACGGGATAGGCGCCGCCTACTCGCTGTCGAACGGGCAGGCCTTCGCGGACGCCTTCCACACGTTCGCCGTCGACTGGGCGCCCAACTCGATCAGGTGGTCGGTCGACGGTGTCGTCTACCAGACGCGCACCCCCGCCGACGTGGGCGGCAACACCTGGGCCTTCAACAAGCCGTTCTTCCTGATCCTGAACCTGGCCGTGGGCGGCTACTGGCCGGGCGACCCGGACGGCTCGACCGCCTTCCCGGCGCAGCTGGTCGTGGACTCGGTGTCGGTGACCACCAGTGACAGCGCGGCCGGGGTCGCGATCAGGGGCCTGGCCGGCAAGTGCGTGGACGTGGCCGGGGCGAACACCGCCAACGGCACGCCCGTCGACCTCTACGACTGCAACGGCACCGCCGCCCAGCAGTGGACCGTCGGCAGCGACGGCACCATCCGCGCGCTGGGCAAGTGCCTGGACGTCACCGGCGGCGGCACGGCGGACGGCACGACGGTCCAGCTCTACGACTGCAACGGCACGGCCGCCCAGAAGTGGGCGGTCTCCTCGGCGAACGACATCGTGAACCCGCAGGCGAACAAGTGCCTGGACGTCACCGGCAACAACTCGGCCAACGGCACCCGGCTGCAGATCTGGACCTGCTCGGGCGGCGCCAACCAGAAGTGGACGGTCGGCTGACCGCAGGGCGTGCCGCGGGCCTGGGCTAGCGGCGCAGCGGGCGGGGCGCCCAGGTGAACTTGTCCCCGCCCACCCAGCAGACCACGTCCGGATCGTCCAGGTCGTGGACCTGGATGCCGTAGGACGCGGCGACCTCCAGCACGTCCGTGACGGCGCGCGCCTGGCCGACCACCTCACCGTCGATCTCCACGATGCGGAAGGGCGGGGTGCCGGGCTTGCCGGTCATGACTCCGAGCACCAGGATCCGCGGCTGGGAGATGTACGGGCTCGCTATCTCGGTCATGCAATCGAGGGTAGATCTCCCTGGCCGGAAGTGACCGGCGCAAGTCACCCCGACGGCCGAGGCCGCCACGGACTTTGCCAGGATATTTGCGCAGGATTCTTCAGTTTTGCGCGGCTTTGATAAAAGTACGGGCAAATCCACGACCGACCTTGGTGACGCTCGTCACCCGCCGGCCCGGAACACCCAGGGGTGGTTGCCCGTTGAACCAGGCGTGGGTGCGGATGGGACAGTGTCCCCGGGCCTCACCTTTTGCCCACAGGGACGATCGTTCGGCTGAAGCCCTGTGGAGCCTTTCGCCGAGAGGCGACCGCCATCCGTGCCCACCACCTTGGCCGCCCCGGCCGCGAATCCCCCGTCGCGGCCGGGGCTTTCTCCTGTTCGGGACCGATCACGGCCGTCCGGCCCGGCGCGCCGCCCCGGCTTGACTTCGAGAGCACTCGAATTCGTAGCGTTCGAGTCATGAGCGCTACGACACCTCAGCACAAGATCGGTTCCGGATTCGGCGCGGCCAGCACGGCCGACGAGGTCCTGGCGGGCCTCGACCTCGGCGGCCGGCTCGCCGTCGTCACCGGCGGCTACTCCGGGCTCGGACTGGAGACCACCCGGGCCCTCACCAGGGCCGGCGCCCACGTCGTCGTCCCCGCACGGCGCGCCGAGACCGCCCACGAGGCGCTGGCGGGCCTCGACGGGGTCGAGGTGGACGAGCTGGACCTCGGCGACCTGGACAGCGTGCGCGGCTTCGCGGAGCGGTTCCTGGCCTCCGGACGGACCGTCGACTTCATGATCGACAGCGCGGGGATCATGGCCTGCCCGGAGACCCGGGTCGGGCCCGGCTGGGAGGCCCAGTTCGCCACCAACCACCTCGGGCACTTCGCCCTCGTCAACCGGCTCTGGCCGGCCCTCGCGCCCGGCGGCGCCCGGGTCGTGTCGGTCTCCTCGCGCGCCCACCACTTCGCCGGCATGCGCTGGGACGACGTCCAGTGGACGCACGGCTACGACAAGTGGGAGGCGTACGGTCAGGCCAAGACCGCGAACGTGCTGTTCGCCGTGCACCTCGACCGGCTCGGCCGGGACTCCGGCGTGCGGGCCTTCGCCCTGCACCCCGGCGGCATCATGACCCCGCTCCAGCGGCACATCCCCCGCGAGGAGATGATCGAGCGCGGCTGGATCGACGAGCAGGGCACCTTCCTGAACCCGCAGGGCTTCAAGACGCCCGAGCAGGGTGCGGCCACCCAGACCTGGGCGGCCACCTCCGCGCAGCTGGCGGACATGGGCGGGGTGTACCTGGAGGACTGCGACGTCGCCGAGCCCGCCGTGGAGGGCGCGACGGCCGGCGTGAAGGCGTGGGCGGTCGACCCGGAGCAGGCCGCCCGGCTGTGGGACCTGTCGGCGGAGCTGACCGGCGTCGACGCGTTCGCCTGAGGCGAGCGGGGACGCGGTACCCGACGAGCCGTCGCCCCTTGCCGGGGTCAGGCCGACGGCTCGTCGGGTACCGGGTCCCCGGGGTGCACCGCCCCCGAGCGCGGTGCCCCCCGGGGACCCGCGCCGGCCTCGTCGGGGTCGGGGAGGCCGGTGTCGCCGTGCTCCTCTTGCCGTCCGCTCTCCGCGGCCTCCCACGGGTCGCGGCCGGACCCGGCCTGCTGGTCCGGGAGGTCCCGGGGCACCGGCTTGCCGCCCCGCTTCTCGCCCACCGCGTACTCCCCTCGCGTCGTTCCGGGACGACGCCCCAAGGCCTCGTCCCGTGATCTCGTCCGATGGCCTGGTGGCCCCGTCCGGGCATCAGCCGAGTACCTCGGCGGAACCGGGCGAAACCCGGGGTCGGCGCGGGGACGGGCGGGCGCTTCGGTCAGCGCGGGCTGCGTTCCTCCAGGGCCGCGCGCCAGGCGGGGAGCCGGTCCTCGGTCGCCGGTTCGGCGCGGCGGCCCCCGCGGTTGAAGAAGTCGGCGAGGGGCAGGATCGCGGCACCGACGGTGACCGCGTCCGGGCCGAGCCGGCCGAGGTCGATGGTGACCTGCTCGGCGGGGTGGCGCAGCGCGTACGTGGTGGCGTACCGGCGTACGGCGGGCAGGAAGCGGGCGCCCAGTTCCAGGCCCGCCCAGCCACCGATCAGGATCCGCTCCGGCTGGAACAGGTTGATCAGGTCGGAGAGGCCGGCGCCCAGGTACTCGGCGGTCTCCTCCAGGACGGCGAGCGCGACCGGGTCGGGCTCGGCGCCCTCGGACGGGTAGGCGGCGGCGAGCATCGCGGCGAGCGCGGTCTCCTCGTCGACGCCCTCGGCCGGCCGGCCGCCCTCCTCGTGCCAGCGGGCCAGCAGCGACTCGGCGCCGGCGTACGCCTCCAGGCAGCCGAGCGCTCCGCAGCGGCAGCGGCGGCCCCGCACCCGTACCGTCAGATGTCCCCACTCGACGGCCCGGCCGTTCTCGACGTCGGCGGTGACCAGGCAGGCGCCGACGCCGGAGCCGAAGAGCACCACGACCGCGTTGTCCGCGCCGCGGCCGGCGCCGAACCACATCTCGGCCTGGCCGAGGGTCTTGGCGCCGTTGTCGATGAAGTACCGCACCGAGTCCGGGAGCCGGCAGCCGGAGCGGAGCAGTTCCTCCAGCGGGACGGCGTCCCAGCCGATGGTCTGGCCGTGTACGACGGCGCCCCGGTCGTCGGTGTGCTCGATGATGCCGGGGACGCCGACGCCGACGCCGAGGAGCAGTTCCGGCGAGGCGCCCTCGGTGGCGAGGACCTCGTCGATGCCGTCCCTGATGTGGCCGACGATCACCTCGACGTCGTAGCCCTGCTGCGCCAGGGGGCGCTCGACGCGGGCCAGTTCGGTGAGGTTGAGGTCGAACAGCTCGACCCGGACCCGGGTCTCGCCGACGTCCACGCCGATCATGTGGCCGCTGTGCGGGGCGACGCGCAGCAGGGTGCGCGGACGGCCGCCGTCGGAGTCGACGCTGCCGGCCTCCTCGACCAGGCCGTCGGCGACCAGGTCCGCGACCACGTTGCTCACCGAGCCGGAGCTCAGGCCCGTGGCCGGGCCCAGCTCGAAGCGGCTCAGGGGGCCGTCGAAGTAGAGCCTCTGCAGTACGGCCGTGCGGTTGGCCCTCCTGAGGTCGCGTACCGTGCGCCCGTTCCGCCCCGCCATGTGGCTCCCTTCACGAACCCTGCCCGACCTGCAACATACTCCTTCGGGAGGGTGGAAGCGATATTTTCCCAACCCTTAGTTCACGCTGTGAGCTAAGGAGGGGGAGGCACCGGGTCGCGCCACAGGGGTGCGGGTCGCGCGCGGACCGACGGCCGCAGGGGGCTTGTCGCGCAGTTCCCCGCGCCCCTCAAGGGGCGCTCCGCACCAAGGCCTCGATCAGGAGGATGCGTACACATCCTCCACGAAACGTCCGTCCGCCACCAGGGAGTTCAGCCATTCCTCGGCGTTTCCGCCAGGCGTGCGATCCCGGTAGATGGCGCGGAACGCCTCCCGAACCCCCGGTGCCATCCTGGCGCCGTCTCCGCAGACGTACACCCGGGCGCCGGCTTCCAGCAGGTGCCACACCTCGTCCGCCTCGGCCGCGATGCGGTGCTGGACGAAGGTGCCGGCCGTGCTGAAGGCCGGGCGCAGGGAGACGGCACCGGCGGTCTGCGCGGCGTGGAGTTCCTCGGCGTGCAGGTAGTCGGCGGCGGCGGCGTTGCAGCCGAAGTAGCAGAGGGCGGGCGGGAGTTCGGCGCCCGACCGGAGGGCCGCGGTGCGGTCGGCGACGGCACCGCGGAAGGGTGCGAGGCCGGTGCCCGCGGCGATCATGACGACCGGGGCGCTGCCGTCGATCCGGAAGGCCTCCCGGCAGGGCTGGACGCGGGCGTAGAGCGTGTCGCCGGGGCGCAGGGTGGCCAGGTGGCCCGAGCCGGTACCCCGGTAGGTGCCTTTGCCGGAGCGGGCGGGGGCCTCCAGGAGGGAGATCATCAGGTCCGCGTGGCGGGGGTCGGCGGCCGGGGACGAGGAGATCGAGTAGTGCCGGGGCTTCAGCGGGGTTAGGAGGTCCAGGAGGCGGGGCCAGTCGAGGGCGCCGCGCAGGGCGGGGTGGTCCTCGACGATCTCGACGAGGGTGCGCGGGTCGCCGGCCGGGGAGCCCGCGGTGGCGAGCGCGGCGAGCGACGCCTTCTCGGGTGGGCAGGGGTTGGCGTCGGCCAGGAGAGAGAGCTGGTGGGCGGTGGGCCGCTCCTGCAACTCGACGTGATGGGCCAGAAGTTGACGTACCGTCAGTGGACGGTCGACGGCGAGGTCGTCGCGGCGCGGGCGGCCGGCGCGGATGTCGAGGACGGTGTCGGGGTCGACGCCGAGAGCGGTGATCGCGCGGGCGACCAGCGCGGGATCGTTGGCGGGGAGCACGGTGAGGTGGTCGGCGGTGCGGTAGGTGACGTCCTCGGGCAGGGCGATCCGCAGGAAGCGCTTGGTGCGGCTGTAGCCGGGAGCGGTGAGGTCGTGCGCCTCGGTGACGGTCATCGGGACGAGTCCGTGCTGCTCGGCGAGGGCGTCGAGCGGGCCGCCGGTCAGGGTGCGGACCTCGTACCCGGCGGTGGGCTCCGGCGTGGCGACGGCGTCGGGGTCGCCGTACCGCTCCAGCAGGGCGGTGCGCAGCCGGGCGGTGAACTCGCGGACCGTGCCGCCGAGGTCGCCGGAGGCGTCGGCGGCGGCACGGTCGGCGAGGCGGGTGGCGCCGAGCTCGGCGAGGCGGGCGTCGACGCGGGTCGGGAAGTGCTGGTAGGTGGCGGCCCAGTTGCGGTCGCCGACCCCGAGGACGGCGTAGGTCACTCCGGTGAGGTCGGGGCCGCCGTCGAGCCAGGCGGCGAAGGCGGTGGCGTCGTCGGTGGGGCGGCCGTTGTAGGAGGCGGCGGTGATGACGACGGGCCGGTCGGTGGGCAGGCCGCCGGCGTAGGCGTCCAGGGCCGCGACCTCGGTGTCACAGCCGATGTCGCCCGCCTCGTCGGCGAGTTGGGCGGCGAAGCCGCGGCAGGTGCCGTAGTTGCTGCCGTGCAGGAGGAGGGCGCCGGTACCGGTGCGGACCCGGGCCGGGAGCGCGGCCGTCGTGTGCGGGTCGTGGGCGGCGGTCGGCAGGGCGCCCGGCAGGGGCGGATGGACGCGGTCGGCGGGGGTGCGCGGGGTCAGAGTCAGGGTGAAGCCCTCGGGCTTGAGGGTGAGGGTCTCCTTGACGGTGAGCGCGTAGTCCGCGTGGTCGTGCGGCCGGTAGCGGTGCACCAGCACGGCCAGCAGCATGGTCGCCTCGTGGAGCGCGAACTGCCGCCCGATGCAGGCGCGTTCACCGGTGCCGAAGGGCTTGAAGGCATGCACAGGGCGGGCCGCCTCGGCCTCCGGGGCGAACCGGGAGGGGTCGAACAGCTCGGGATTGTCGCCCCAGACGGGCTGCCGGTGCAGCATCGGCGCGAGGACGGTGACGGACTGCCCGGCCTTCAGCGGGATCCGGCCGCCGAGCAGGGTGTCCTCAAGGGCGTGCCGGCCGAAGGCGGCGGCGGTCGGCCACAGCCGCAGCGCCTCGTTGAGCACCTGCCGGGTGTAGGCCAGCCGGCCCACCTCGTCGTACGTCGGCTCCGGGTCGGGCGTGTCGCCCCACAGGGCGTCCGCCTCGCGCTGCACCAGTTGGAGCGCGGTGGGGTGCTTGGCCAGGTAGTACAGGGCGAAGGACATCGCGCCGGAGGTGGTCTCGTGGCCCGCGATGAGGAAGGTGATGACCTGGTTGCGGATGTTGGCGCGGTCCAGGGTGGTGCCGTCCTCGGGGTGCCGGGCGGAGAGCATCAGGCCGAGGAGGTCCCCGGCTTCGCTCTGGTCGGTGCCGGTGCGGGCGGCGATGACGTCGTCCACGACCTGGGCGAGGTAGCCGGCGTCGTCCTGGAAGGCCGCGTCGGCCGCCGAGTGGTCGGTACCGGGCTTGCGGGCCAGGCGGGTCATGCTCCACTCCAGGCAGCGGACCATGGACTCGACGAAGGGGTGGGGTTCGGCGCGCTCGAAGGAGCCGAAGTCGTAGCCGAACCCGGCCAGACCGATGGTGTCGAGGGTCATCCGGGTCATGTCGTCCGGGACGTCGACCGGACGTCCGTCGCGGGCGGCCCGGTCCCAGGACCCGATGAGCCGGCGGGCGACCCGCACCATCACCGGGTGGTAGGTGCGCATCGAGCCGAGCGCGAAGGCGGGCATCAGGATGTCGTGCGCCTTGGCCCAGTTGGGCTCGGGCGGACCGGTACGGGGAGCTGACGGCGGACCCGGTGAGCGAGGCGGTGGGCGAGACGCCCTCGCTGCTGGTGATGTTGCGGGTGGACGGCGAGCGCGCGGCACCGCGGGCGGAGCCCGCACGGGTCACACCGGTCGAGGGTCGGGTGCTGGCGCTGCTGGCCGGGGGCGCCACCACCGAGCGGGCCGCCAAGGAGCTGGGCCTGACCAGGGACGGTGTCACCTACCACCTGCGCCGCCTTTCGGCCCGCTGGGACGCGGCCAACCGCACCGGACTGATCGCCCGCGCCTACGCCTTGGGCGTGCTCAGGCCGGACGTCTGGCCACCCGTCCCGGCCGGGTAGGCGGTACCCGCGGCGGCGGGGGCACCGAAGCGGGGACGAACCGGGAGTGACAGGCGCCGTCCCGGACGAGCGCCTCCAGGATCGGCAGGCCGGTCGAGAGGCGGTCCGGGTGGAAGTTCAGGGTGATGCGCAGGCCGGGGTCGAGGAGCGGGCCCGAGGAGAGCGCGGCCACGTGGCGCAGTGCCGCCGTGCCCCGTGCCGTCCCGGTGTCCGTGACGTCCATCGGACTCCCCCTGTGCCCGGTCCGGTGCCGGCCGCGGGCTGTGCCCGGTCCGGTGCCGGCCGACCCTGGCCGATCACGCCGAGGAGGGTCGCGGCCGTTTCGCCGTGCAGGTCAGCTCGTCACGGCGATGAGCACTCCGAAGCCCAGGAAGAGCAGCGCGCCGAAGGCCAGGAACACCACAGGGCCCACGACGTGCCGCCACATGCGCACCCGGGCGATCTGCGGGTTCTGTGCCAGGTAGACGACCTCCACCTGCCGTCCCGTCGCCAGGCCCATGCCGGTCCCCTGCGCCCGTGGCCTGAACTCCACCCGGTAGCCCAGGCGGTCCGTGAAGGCGATGACCGGGACCCACTTCGGCCCGTCGCTGTCCCTGGTGCGCACGTTGTCCACGACGAGTCCCCAGGTGTGCACGCCGTGCCGCCGCAGCCGGTGCACCACCGTGCCCTCGTGCACCGCGGCCACGAGCAGCCCCAGGCCGGCCACCGCGCACAGCACCGCACCGATGTTCAAAGCCTCAACCCTTCCGCCCCGCCCGACCGTTCAGCACCTCGGCTGGAGAAGACGCGTCGGCCTGGCGTTCGGTTTCCGAGGCCGGGGTTCCGCTTCGGGAACTTTCCGTAATCGGCTCTGGTCAAGCAGCCACCGGCGCGGTAGTCATCTGCGGAAAACACGTTCGCCGTGACACACGAGTGGGAACAGGCCAAGGGATGCACACCGTACGGAAGTGGGCCGAGGGGCTGCGGCGACTCCTGCACCGGCACCGGGACCCGGTGGTCGTCCAGACCCTGCGGTCGGCCACCGCGGCCACGATCGCCTACGTGGTCGCGCTCCACCTGAGCCCGGAGCCGGCACCGCTGACCGCCCCGCTGACCGCGCTGCTGGTCGTCCAGGTGACCCTGTACGCCACCCTGACCAACGGTTTCCGCCGGGTCAACTCGGTGGTGGCCGGGGTACTGGTGGCCATCGCCTTCAGCCAGCTGGTGGGGCTGACCTGGTGGAGTCTGGCCCTGCTGATCGTGGCCTCGCTGGGGGTCGGCCATCTGGTGCGGGTCGACGAGTACATCCCCGAGGTGGCGATCAGCGCCATGCTGGTCCTCGGGGTCACGACGATCAGCAGTACGGCGTGGGCGCGGATCGTGGAGACCCTGATCGGCGCGGTCGTCGGCATGGGCTGCAACCTGCTGCTGCCGCCCCCGGTGTGGGTGGACGAGGCCGGGGAGTCGATCGAGGGCCTGGCCCGCCGGCTGCGGCAGCTGATGCTGCGGATGGGCGAGGAGGCGGCGGAGGTCATGCCGTGGCAGCAGGCCGCCGCACGGCTGCACGAGGCCCGCCGCCTGGACCACGCCATCGTCGAGGTGGACGCGGCGCTGCGGCAGGCGGAGGACAGTCTGCGGCTCAATCCGCGGGTCAGGGAGGGGCTGCTGCACCGGGTGGTGCTGCGCACCGGCCTGGACACGCTGGAGATCTGCACGGTCGTGCTGCGCGTGCTGGCCCGCACCTTCACCGACCTGGCCAAGGCCCGCGAGCCCGAACCGCTGTTCGCGTCGGACGCGGGTACGGCCGTGGAGCAGCTGCTGTCCCAGATCGCCGACGCCGTGGTCAGCTTCGCGGTGCTGGTGACCACCAGCATCAGCGAGAACGCCGAGTCGGCCGAGGCCCGGCTCGCCGCCGAGCTGCACGCCGCGTCCGGCACCCGCGACAAGCTCGCCGACCTGCTCCACGAGGAGATCCGCCACGACGACCGGAACTGGCAGCTGCTCGGCGCCGTCCTGACCGAGGTCAACCGGCTCCTTGACGAGCTCGACACCGAGCACCGCACCCGCCGTCTGCTGGAGGAACTGGACCGGGTCTCCGGCGAGCAGCGCGCC
Organism: Streptomyces sp. NPDC048291; assembly: GCF_043201715.1. Classification (NCBI taxonomy): domain Bacteria; kingdom Bacillati; phylum Actinomycetota; class Actinomycetes; order Kitasatosporales; family Streptomycetaceae; genus Streptomyces; species Streptomyces sp. NPDC048291. The sequence goes on along the minus strand of NZ_JBICZC010000012.1, from coordinate 19,465 downwards.
AGGCGGCCGTGGCTGACCTGGCTGCGGGAGCGGGTGGGCGTACCGGACCGGCTGCGCCGGAACCGGGGCGGTGGTCCCGGACGTTCTCCGTCAGGGACGGGGAAGGGGGCACGCCGATGACGGACACGGCGGTACGGATCGACGGGAACACACTGCGGCTGCCGGGCGGGGTGGCGGTGCGGTTCGTGCGCACGCTGCGGCTGCCGGAGACGGGCACGCATCCGCTGCCGCCGGGGCTGGGCGAGTTCCCGCTCCGGCGGGTGAGCGATTTCCCGGACACGGTTCCGGAGGAGTGGCGGGCGCGCGGTGGGGTGATGCTGCCGGTGTACCTGCGCGAGGCGATGTGGCTGAGCTTCGCGGGCACGACGGAACCGGCCGCGCTCCAGGTCGGCGTCGGCAAGGTGTGCGCGGTCTCCGGCGAGCCGTGGCGTGACCGGCTGTCCCGGAGACCGCAGAACTACCTGGTGCTGCCGCGCCAGCCGTGGCTGGACGGCATCAACTCCGGGAAGGGCACGGTCCGCCAGTTCGTGGCGGTGCCGCTCGGGCTGGGCGCGACGGTGGAGGGGCAGGTCACCGGCGAGGAGGTGTGGGGCGGGGTGCAGCTCCAGTCCTTCACGCTCGGGGACGGCCCGCTCGCCGAGTGGCGGCGCCAGGAGCGGTTGCGCCAGGAGCAGCTGCGGCGGGAGCGGATGCGCGGGCCCGCCGGCGCCGTCGGCGCGGCCCTGCCGATGATGTCCGCCCTTCCCGCGCCCGCCCCCGCCCCGGGCGGCGCCCCGGCCGCCAGGTCGGCCGGGATGGGGCTCGGCGTCGGCGGCTCGATGCGCCAGGAGGTGTACGAGGACGACCGGCCGCCGGGCGACTGGGCCGGGATCCCGGCCGGGCGCGTCTTCGTGCACCTGGTCACGCCCCCGCAGTGGCACCGCATCACCGGCGAGGCGCCCCCGCCGTCGCCGGTGGACCGGGCGGCGTACACCCGCGCGGGCCTGCCCTGGTACGACTACTACGACCAGGACGCCCGGGATCTCGCCCCCACGGACACCCTGGAGGCGGTCAAGCCGGTGGGCGACTGGCTCGGCGACGACCTGGAGACCTGGCAGCAGCCGGCCCCGGGACAGGTGGTTCCGCTGAAGGACGCGCAGGGCAAGCCGGTGGAGGACGGCGACTGGTGACACCGTTGCACCCGATGCAACGGCTGTTGCTTTTCTTGCGCTGCCTCCGTGGTCCACGTCAAGGTGTGTCAGGTCCGGGGTGACTCACGACCTGAGGTGCGTGGCATGGGCAGTGGTACGGAAGGGACGCGCGGCGGCTGGAGCAGGCGCCGGTTCGTCGGCGCGGTGGCGGGCGTGGGCGCGGTGGTCGCGGTCCCGGCGCCGGCGGCACCCCCCGCGGAGCGGTCCCGCCGGGCGCCGCGGCCGGCGGCCGGCACCCCGGCGCGGACTCCCTCGGCGCCCCGCCCGCTCTACCTCGGCACCTACACCTCCGTGGACGGCGGCGGCACCGGCATCGGCCTGGCCGCCTACGACCCCGTGACCGGCGCGATCACGGGCACCGGCACGCTCACCGGGGTCGCCGACCCGTCGTACCTCGCGGTCCACCCGGACGGCCGCACGCTCTACGCGGTGAACGAGCGCACGGACGGAGGCGTGACCGCCGTACGCATGGCGGACCGGAGGATCCTGGGCAGCCGGAGCACGGGCGGGGCGGGCCCGTGCCATGTCTCGGTCCATCCGACCGGCCGCTGGCTGCTGAGCGCCAACTACACCTCGGGCAGTGTGGCCGTGCACCCGATCGACGCCTCGGGCGCCCTCGGCGAGCGCACCGCCCTGGTCACGCATTCCAGTCCGGCCCCAGGGCCCGGTCAACAGGGCCCGCACGCCCACCAGTTCATCACCAGCCCGGACGGCGGCCATGTACTCGCCACGGACCTCGGCACCGACACGGTCTACAGCTACCGCCTCGATCCCGCCCGGGGCACGCTCACCGAGGCCGCCCAGGCGCACACGAAGCCGGGGGCGGGCCCGCGCCATCTGACCTTCCATCCGGGCGGCCGGTACGCGTACCTGGCCGACGAGGTGGGCAACACCGTCTCGGTCTGCGGCTACGACCCGGCCACCGGCCGGCTGACGATCGGCGATCCGCAGTCCACCGGCAGTGCGGCCGGTACCACCAACTACCCGGCCCAGTTCCTGGTCACCGCGGACGGCGGCCATGCCTATCTGGCCAACCGGGGCGACAACACCCTTGCGCGGTACGCGGTCGAGGCCGCCGGGGCCCGGCTGCGGCTGCTGGACACGGTGCCGGTGCACGGGGACTTCCCGCGGCAGACCGCCTTCTCCCCCGACGGCCGGCTGCTGTTCGCGGCCAACCAGCGGTCCGGCACCGTGAGCGTCTTCACCGTCGATCCGGACAGCGGTGAACTCCGGCTCGCGGGCGAGCCGTTCGCGTCACCGGTCGCCGTCTGCGCGCTGCCGCTGTAGCGTCCGCGGGCAGGAGGCCGCCGCGCTCGCCCGGGCGAGCAGGGCGTGCATGCGCTCGGTGAGCTGGGAGACGTCGTCGGCGGGCGCGTGGAAGACGAGCCGTACGTCGCCGTGCGCGCGGGTGCGTTCGATGCGCAGGGTCAGTCCGTGCCGGTCCACGGCGAGCGGCTGGACCCGGGTCGCGGCGTGCAGGCTCTCGGGCTCGACGAGCCGGGTGAGCCGCTCGACGGCGTCCGGGTGGGAGTCGGCGAGGTGGGTGAGCAGTCCGGCCTCGGCGCCGGCCAGCGGGTCCGGCCGGGCGGCGGCGAACTCGTCGCGGTCGACGACCACGGCGCCGGAGGGCCGGCGCAACACCACCCGGGTGGGGTGGAAGACGAGGTGCTCGTCGGCGGGGCCGAACCAGCCGGCCATCCAGAGCCGGGCCCGGATCCGGCTCCGCACCGGGACCGGCGCCACGTCGGCGAACTCCAGCACCGCGGACGGCTCGCCGCGCGGGGCGCAGATCGCCGCCGTGAGCAGGGCGCTGTCCTCGGGCACGTGCAGCAGCACCCGGCCGTCGTCGGCGACGGCGTGCGCGCCGACGTACTCCTCGCGTCCGCCGTCCGCGGTCACCATGCACGACCACGCGACGGCCAGCAGGGACCGGGCCTGCTCCGCCGCACCGGGTCCGGCCGCCCAGGCTGCCTGTTCGTCACCCATCCCGAAACCTCCTTAGGTAAGCCTCACCTAACTTATCGAAGATCGGGGGGTACGCCAAGCACGGGATGCGTCACGTACGTGAAGAACCGGCCGGGACCGGAAGCCGGGCGGTCAGGAGATGACGCCCAGCAGGGCCCGCGCGCACAGGTCCCGGACCTGTTCCCGCGTCAGTTCCTCGGTGCGCAGCCACTCCAGGCAGACGTGCGTGGTGAAGGCGAGCCAGCCGCGCACCGCCAGCCTGGTGTCGGGGCGCTGCCCGAGGGCGGGGCCGAACTCGGGGTCGGCGGCGAGTGCGGCGAGGATCTGGCGCTCCTGGGCCGCCTGGGCCTGCCGGTAGACGCGGCGCACGGCCTGGTCGCCGGAGGCCTCCGCGCGGTGGAAGGCGCGGAAACCGTGCGCGTGGGTGTGGACGTAGTCGAGGTAGACGTCGAGGCCCGCGGTGAGCTGCTCGCGGGCGGACACACCGGGCTCGGCCGCCGTCATCCGCAGCATCCGCTCGCTCTCGCGCGCCACGACCGCCGCGAAGAAATCACGTTTCGTCGGAAAATAGTGGTACAGCAGGCCCCGGGAGACCCCCGCGATCTCGGCGACCTGCTCGATCCACACGTCGTCGTACGGGCTCTCCGAGAAGAGCCTGGCCCCGACCGAGAGGAGTTGCTCACGGCGCTCCGCGGTGCTGAGTCTGCGGCGGCTGCGCTCACCCTGGTTCGGGACCATGTCCGCACTTTACTTGACGTGAGTTCAACAACGGGACGAGACTGAAACCGCTTATTGAACCCACGTACAACGAGATCGACGTGCCGCAGCATCGAGGGAGATCGCGTCATGGCGGAGACGGCCACACAGCCGGGGGCAGGGACGGGCGGCCCGCTGCCGAAGGGGTTCCGGGGCGCCGAGCAGGGCTGGCCCGAGCTGCACCGCATCCCGCACCCGCCGCGCCGCCTGCCGCTCCTCGGCGACGTCCTCGGCGTCGACCGGCGCACCCCGCTCCAGGACTCGATGCGGATCGGCGGGCAGCTCGGCCCGATCTTCCGGCGCAAGGCGTTCGGCAACGAGTTCGTGTTCGTGGCGGGCGCCGAACCGGCCGCCGACATGGCCGACGAGTCGCGGTTCGCCAAGCACGTGGGACTCGGGGTGGCCAATCTCCGCCCGGTCGCCGGGGACGGCCTGTTCACGGCCTACAACCACGAGCCGAACTGGCAGCTGGCGCACGACGTGCTGGCCCCGGGCTTCAGCCGGGAGGCCATGGAGGGCTACCACGCGATGATGCTGGCGGTGGCCGGACGGCTCACCGACCACTGGGACCGGGAGCTGGCGGCCGGCCGCTGGGTGGACGTGCCCGGCGACATGACCAAGCTGACCCTGGAGACGATCGCCCGCACCGGGTTCGGCCACGACTTCGGCTCGTTCGAACGGGACCGGCCGCACCCCTTCGTGACCGCGATGATCGGCACGCTCACCTACGCGCAGCGCCTGAACAGCGTGCCAGGGCCGCTGGCCCCGCTGATGCTGCGGCAGGCCGCCCGGCGCAACGCCGCCGACATCGACCACCTCAACCGCACGGTCGACGGCCTGGTCGCCGAGCGGCGCAGGACCGGCCGCGGGGAAGGCGACCTGCTCGACCGGATGCTGGAGACCGCCCACCCGGAGACCGGGGAGCGGCTGTCCGCCGAGAACGTACGGCGGCAGGTGATCACCTTCCTGGTCGCCGGGCACGAGACCACCTCGGGCGCGCTCTCCTTCGCCCTGCACTACCTCGCCCTGCACCCGGAGATCGCCGCCCGGGCGGCCGCCGAGGTGGACCGCGTCTGGGGCGACACGCCCGCGCCGGGCTACGACCAGGTGGCCAGGCTCCGTTACGTGCGCCGGGTCCTCGACGAGTCGCTGCGGCTGTGGCCGACGGCTCCCGCCTTCGCCCGCGAGGCCCGTGAGGACACCGTGCTGGCCGGCGGGCACCCGATGCGCCGGGGCGCCTGGGCGCTGGTCCTGACGCCGATGCTGCACCGGGACCCCGGGGTGTGGGGCCCGGACGCGGAGAGCTTCGACCCGGACCGGTTCGAGGCGAAGGCGGCACGCGGCCGGGCCCCGCACACCTTCAAGCCCTTCGGCACCGGCGCACGCGCCTGCATCGGCCGCCAGTTCGCGCTGCACGAGGCCACCCTGGTCCTCGGCCTGCTGCTGCGCCGCTACGGCCTCGGCGCCGACCCGGACTACCGGCTGCGGGTGACCGAGCGGCTCACGCTGATGCCGGACGGCCTGCGGCTGCGGCTGGAGCGGCGCACCCCCGCCCCGGCGCCGGTGACCGTGCCGGAGGCGCCCGCGTCAGAGGGCGGCGGCTGTCCAGTGCACCGGGCGGGTGACTGACGCCGGCAGGCGCGTCCCCGCGTTGCCCCGGGCCGCGTCGAGCTGGGGCCGGGTCAGGAAGAAGGCGCCCGTGAGGTCCGCGTCGCGGAGGTCGGCGTCCCGCAGGTCGGCGCCGATCAGGTCCGCGTCCCGCAGATCGGCCCCGGTGAGGTCGGCGGCGATGAGGTAGGCGCCGCGCAGGCTCGCCCCGCGCAGGTCGGCGCCCCGCAGCCGGGCGCCCATCAGGTCGGCGCCCCGCCGGTCCTTCGTCCGGCCGCGCACCCCCGCCCGGACCAGCTCACTGGTCCGCAGGAACAGCACGTCGACCTCCCGGCGATGGGCGGCCACGTCCAGGGCGGCCAGCTCCTCCGGCGTCCCCAGAGCCAGTTCCTCGGTCCTGCGCAGCGCGGCGCGCAGATCGGCGTGGACCGGGCGGGCGGCGGCCAGGCCGAGGGCCTCCGTCAGGTACCAGAGCAGCTCGTGCAGCTGCCGTACGACCGGGAACGCGTCGAACATCCGGCGGGCGTCCGCGGCGGACCCGCCCCGCCAGTCCCGGCCGCCGAAGGTGACCTGCGAGACCCGCTGCCCGGCGCCGAAGCAGTCGTAGACCGTGCAGCCGTTGAACCCCTTCTGCCGCAGTTCGGCGTGGATGCCGCAGCCGTGGTCGCCGCCGAGGTTGGGGCAGGGCGTTCCGGCGGGCTTGGCGAAGGCGAAGTCCGCCGACGCGGCGAACGGCAGGGCGACACAGCAGAGCCCGAAACAACGGGCGCAGTCCCCGCTCAACCGGGCCCGTTCGGATATCTGTTCTGGCACCCGGTCAGCCTACTGACCGGCGAGGACCTCCTCGTCCGAATTTCTCAGCCGGGCCGCGTCCGCCCCCGGCGGCCGGCCGAACTGCCGCCGGTACTCGCGGCTGAACTGGGAGGCGCTGTCGTAGCCGACCGCGTACCCCACGTCGGACACGTCGTCGGTGCTGCTCATCAGGCGCAGCCGGGCCTCCTGGAGCCGGATGTGCTTCTGGTACTGGATCGGGGTCATCGCGGTGACCGCGCGGAAGTGCCGGTGGAACGGGGAGGCGCTCATCCCGGAGAGCCGGGCCAGGTCGTCGACGCGCAGGGCGTCGGTGTAGTGCGCGCGGATGTGGCGGACGGCCCGCCCGATCTGGGTGAGCCTGCTGTCGGCGAGCCCGATCTGCCGGACCAGCGTGCCCTGCTCGCCGTTGATCAGCCGCCACAGGATCTCCCGCTCGATCATCGGGGCGAGCACCGGGATGTCGGCGGGCCGGTCGAGCAGCCGGACCATCCGCTGGGCGGCGTCGAGCAGGTCGGCGGGCGCCTCGCCGACCGCGAGCGCGGGCAGACCGGTACGGCGGCGCGCCCCGCCCGCGTGCGGGTCGGTGCCGGTCTCCAGGAGCAGCGCCGCGATGCGCGCGGGCCGCAGCCGGAACCCGAACCCCAGGAACGGCGTCTCGCGGCTCGCCCGGGTGCACTGCCCGCTGACCGGCAGGTCGACCGAGACGACCAGGTACTGGCCCACCTCGTAGTCGTAGATCCGGCCGCCCAGCGTGAGCCGTTTGGCGCCCTGGGCGACCAGGGCGAGGACGGGGTCCGCGATGCCCGAGCGCGGCCCGGTGGGCCGTTCGGCGCGGGTCAGCAGGAGGCCGTCGATCGCGGGGACGGCGTCGGCGTCGCGCGGGGCGTGCCGGTCGATCAGGGAGCGCAGTTCGTCGAGGGACACGCTCCCGATTGAAACGCCGGCCGGGGACGGCCGCAATGCCCTCCCCCGGAAACCCGGCAGGATCGTGCAAGCCGACGACGCGATCGCCCTAACGTTCCCCCAGCTCAGCCTGGTTTGCTCAAGGAGTCGGAATCCCCACGCGTCTTCCACGGAGCATTTCATGGCACTCGACTCGTACGTCGGTCTCGGCCGGTCCGGACTCAAGGTGAGCCCCTTCTGCCTCGGCGCGATGAACTTCGGCGAGGACGGCGGCTTCGGCTGCTCGGTCGAGGAGTCGGAGAAGATCATCCAGACCTATCTCGACCTCGGCGGCAACTTCGTCGACACCGCGAACTTCTACACCAACGGCCACTCCGAGGCGATCCTCGGCGACTTCCTCGCCGCCCGCCCGGGCCGCCGCGACCGCCTGGTGCTGGCCACCAAGTTCTTCGGCAACCTGCACCTGGGCGACCCCAACGGCGGCGGCGCCGGCCGCAAGGCGATCGTCGGCCAGCTGGAGGACTCGCTGCGCCGGCTGCGCACCGACTACGTCGACCTGTACTGGCTGCACAACCACGACCGGTCCACGCCCGTCGAGGAGACCCTGCGCACCCTGGACGACCTGGTGACGGCCGGCAAGATCCGGTACGTCGGCTTCTCCGACACCCCGGCGTGGTTCACCGCCAAGGCCCACACCACGGCCCTGCTGCGCGGCTGGACCCCGGTGACCGCGCTGCAGATGGAGTACTCGCTGCTGGAGCGCACCATCGAGGGCGAGCTGATCCCGCTCGCGCAGGACGCCGGGATGGGGATGCTGCCCTGGTCCCCGCTCAAGAGCGGCTTCCTCTCCGGGAAGTACCGCAGGGACCGGCCCGCACCGGCCGAGGCGAAGCGGGCGGCCGTCCTCGGACAGCCGACCGAGGAGCAGTTCACCGTGATCGAGACGCTCGCCGCGGTCGCCGGGGAGACCGGCGCGAGCCCGGCCGCCGTGGCCCTCTCCTGGGTGCAGAACCGCCCCGGCGTCACCTCCACCCTGATCGGCCCGCGCACCCACGCCCACCTGGAGGCCGACGTCGCCGCCCTCGACGTCCGCCTGACACCGGAGCAGACGGCCCGGCTCGACGAGGTGTCCGCCCCGGCCCTCGGCTTCCCCCACGACCTCAACCAACGGGTCGGCGCCATGCTCAAGTACGCGGGCGCCACGGTCGACGGGGTGCCGAGCGCGGCGTACCCGTCTCTGCTGGCGAGCACCGCCCGCTACTGACCGGGGCCCTGGTGAATCAGCCTTCGTCCGCCGTGAAGTCGAGGCGGTCGAGGCGGCCCAGACGCTCGGGGTCGGCCAGGATGTACATCCCGGTGATCCGGCCGTCGGCGACGGTGACCGCCATGACGGAGAGCGGGCGGCCCTCGGGCGCGGTGACCATGCCGACGGTGCCGTTGACCAGGGCGAGTCGTGCCGCGTCCGCGAACTGCCGGAAGGTGAGGGCCTGTTCGGCCACCGTCCGCGCGCCGCGCAGCACCTTGGAGGCGGCGGCGCCGCGCACCAGCGCGCCCGAGTCGACGCGCAGCACCACGTCCGGGTGGAGCAGCGCGACCAGCGCCTCGAAGTCACCGCCCCGGGAGGCGGCCAGGAAGGCGTCGAGGACCTGGCGCTGTCGGCCCAGGTCCGGGTCGGCCGACGGGACGGCACCCCGGACCCGGCGGCGGGCCCGGCTGGCCAGCTGGCGGGTGGCCGCCGGAGTGCGCTCCACGACCGGCGCGATGTCGTCGAAGGGGATCGCGAACAGGTCGTGCAGGACGAACGCCAGCCGTTCGGCGGGCTCCAGCGTCTCCAGGACGATGAGGAGGGCGAGCCCGACGGAGTCCGCCTCCAGCGCCTCCTGTTCCGGGTCGATGCCCGTCAGCGGTCTGATCACCGGGTCCGGGACGAAGGTCTCGTCGATCGGCTGCTCGCGGCGCGCCGCGCGGGAGCGGAGCATGTCGAGGCAGACCCGGCCGACCACCGTGGTCAGCCAGCCGCCCAGGTTCCTGATCTCGTCCGGGTCCGTGCGCCCCAGCCTGAGCCAGGCCTCCTGGACGGCGTCGTCGGCCTCGGTGAGCGAGCCGAGCATCCGGTAGGCCACCGCGCGCAGTTGGCCGCGGTGTTCCTGGAAGCGGCCGGCCAGCAGTTCCGTGTCCATGGTCATGTCCCCCGTGTCCCCCGTTCGTCCACGGCCGCAGACTATGCGGACCTGCCGCGCCCGCGACGTCTTCTGCCGGCGGGGGTCACACCTCGTCGCGGACGAGCGCGAGGAGCCGGTCCAGGACCCGGGGGGCGCCGACGCGCAGCCCGTCGTGCTCGAACTCGTCGGTGACCCAGGTGCGCAGGCCCTTCACGGCCCGGGCGGTCGCCAGCGAGTGCCCGGCGTCGACGTACATGTCGTCGTGGTAGACGACGGCGGCGACCGGGACCTCGTTGGCGGCCAGCCGCGCCGGGTCGTACAGGGGCTGCCAGTCGGTGCGGGCGGCGAGCAGGTCGGCCGCCGCCTTCAGGGGCCGCAGGGCCGGGTCGGTCTCGAACATCCAGGGGTGCACGGTCTCCCCTGTGAACAGCACCGGGGCGTCGCCCGCGAGCGACTTGGCCGCGTCGAACTGCGGGAACTCGGCACGGACCCGCTCGGCCGCCCAGGCGGTGGGGCGGGCGTCCTGGCCGTAGGTCGGCTCGTGGACCAGGGCGTACAGCGGGTTGCTCGCGTACGACAGCAGGCCCTGGACCTGCTCCTGGAAGGCGTCGGAGAGTTCGAGGCCGGAGGAGGTGCGGACGAAGGCGTCCTCCAGGAGGAAGTGCAGGCGGTGGCTGCCGTCGCCGGTGCCCAGCATCAGGCCGAGGGACTGGAAGGCCTCGACGGTGAGCCGGTAGCCGTTCGGCAGCAGGGTCTCGTGCTCCAGGAGGTGCTCGGCGATCCGCCGGGTCCGCTCGACGTCCTGCGGGTAGCGGTCGTAGTGCGCCCTGACCTTGCGCTCGATGCGCGGGTAGGCGGCGCGGTAGACGTCGTCGGCGTGTGCGTCCAGGGAGGGCAGGCCGCCGGTGATCACGGAGGTCTTGAGGCCCTCGGGGAAGAACGACAGGTAGGTGACCGTGCAGAAGCCGCCGAAGCTCTGGCCGAGCGTCGTCCAGGGGGTGCCGCCGGTGACCTGCGGGCGGATCGCCTCGCAGTCCCGGACGATCGAGTCGGCGCGGAAGTGGGCGAGGTGGTCGGCCTGGGCGGCCGGGCCGCCGCGGAGCGGGAGCGTCTGCCGGTTGACCGGGGTGGAGCGGCCGGTGCCGCGCTGGTCGAGGAGCAGGACGCGGTAGTCGTCCAGGGCCCGGTCGAGCCAGGCCTGCCGCCCGACGAAACGATTCGCCCCGAATCCGGGACCACCCTGCAGGTACAGCAGCCAGGGCAGCTCCTTGCCGGCCTTGTCGCTCGCGACCGCCTCCCGGGCGTACAACTCGATGGTCTCACCGTCCGGGTCCGCGTGGTCGAGGGGGACGGTGAAGCGGCGGTCGGTGAGGACGACGCCGGGCTGGCGGTAGCTGAGGCTCAACGGTTCTCCCGGGACGGACGGACGGTCGCGTCCCAGTTCAGCACACGTCCCGGGCGGATCCGCCCCCGGGATCATGAAATCGTTACTGAATAACCGATCAGCGGCCGGCGAGGCTGGAGCGGCGCACCACCAGTTCCGGCTGGAGCACCACCCGGCGGTGCTCGTGCGCCGACTGTCCGTCCCGCTCCTCGGTCTCCTCCAGGAGGAGGTCCGCGGCCATGGCCCCCATGGTGACGGCGGGCTGGCGGACCGAGGTCAGCGGTACGGCGGCAGCGGCGGCGAACTCGATGTCGTCATAGCCGACGATCGCGAGGTCGTCAGGGACGACCACCCCGGCCGCGTACATGGCCTGGAGGACGCCCAGGGCGAGGAGGTCGTTGGCGCAGAACACGGCGGTGGGCCGGTCGGCGAGGCCGAGCAGACGGGCGCCCGCGTCCCGCCCGGCGGCCACGTCGAGCCGCTCGGTCGGCAGCTCGCGCAGCGCGTCGGGACCGAGCCCGGCCTCGGCGAGGGCGTTCAGGGCGCCGGTGCGGCGGTCACGGACCTGGTTGAACCCGGGCGGCCCGCTGACGTACGCGATCGAGCGGTGCCCGGCGTCGACCAGGTGGCGCACGGCCAGCGCCCCGCCCGCCACGTCGTCGACGCTGACCGAGCACTCCGTGGTGCCCTCGGCGACCCGGTCGACCAGCACGAAGGGGATGCCGTGCCGGCGGAAGGTCTCGATGTTGCGGCCGGTGGCGTCCGCCGGGGTCAGCAGGACGCCCCGCACCCGCTGCTCGGCGAAGAGCGAGAGGTACTCGGCCTCCTCGCCGGCGTTCTGCGCGCTGTTGCAGACCATCACCCCGAGCCCGGCGTCCCGGGCCGCCCGCTCGGCGCCCCGGGCCACGTCCACGAAGAAGGGGTTGCCCATGTCGAGGACGAGCAGGCCCATGATCCGGCTGCGGCCCGCGCGCAACTGACGCGCGGACTCGCTGCGGACGTAGCCGAGCCGGTCGATCGCCGACTGCACCCGGGCCCGGGTCTCGCCGGCGACGGTGTCCGGGCGGTTGATGACGTTCGAGACGGTGCCCACCGAGACTCCGGCGGCGCGGGCGACGTCCTTGATACCCACCGACTGGGCCATCGGTCGAGACCTCCAGGAAACATGGACGGCGCCTTCACAGCACGGAAGGGCCCATCGGGAAGGACTTCACATTACGGCATGACTCGCACACCGGTCCGGGTCAGCCGGGCAGCGCGAAGTCGACGACATGGAGCGCGGAGGGGGTCGTACCGCTCGACGTCTCCTGGTACATGAACGACAGCACGTTGTCAGCCCTGACCCGCAGTTCGTCGACGACGACCTCGCCGAAGGCGTTCAGGTCGGCGCCGTCGTACAGCAACGCCCAGTCGGAGTAACCGGAGGCCTTGGACGCCCCGGCGATCCGGCCGTGGGGAAGGACGGCGTAGGCGTTGTCGTACCCGTCCAGGACCAGCTTGGTGCGCTGGCTGGAGTTCAGGGCGACCGGGATCTCGGTCTTCTGCCAGGTGCCGGCGGAGTTCTTGCGGAGGTGGAAGGCGCGGCCGTTGGCGGTGCGGTCGGCGACGTAGTCGGTGGTGCACTGGCCGAAGCGGCCGGGGACATAGCTGATGATCGCGTGCGGGAGGCCGGCGGAGTCGGTCCACTGGCTCTCCTGGTTCATCAGGGAGTGGTCCGGGTTGAGCGAGTCGACGACCAACCCGGAGTCGGTGACCGCGACGGTGTCCGCGCTGCCGGTGGTGGCGACCAGGGCGCCGGCGTCGTTGCGCCAGGTACGGCCCCGGTCCGTGGAGTAGACGTAGCCGGTGTCGTGGTTGGTGATGCCGCCGCTGTTGCACATCACGGACGCCGACTGCTCGCGCCAGGTGAAGAAGGCGTGCAGCCGCCCGTCGACGTCGTAGTCGATTCCGTGCAGGTACATGTTGCGGGCGGTCGACGAACCGTGCGTGCTCGTGTACGTCCCGGTGGAGCTGCTCCACTCCCCCAGCGCGGTCCAGCTCGAACCGTCGTACTCCGCGAGGGCGTTGCGGCCGTTCCCGGAGATCCCCACCCGGTAGCCGAGCTGGAGCTTCCCCTCGGGTGTGGCGATGAACTGCGGGTAGGTGAACTGCGAGGTGAGCGCCAGCCCGTCGAGCGAGGTCTGTACGGCGCCGAAGACGCCCGAAGTCCAGGCCGTGGAACCGGGGTTGTCGAGCAGCCCGGCGACCGACTTCACGTAGAAGAAGCCGTCGCTGTGCGAGTCCATGTTGATGTGCAGCCGCCCGTCGACCTTCGAGACGCCCATGGAGATGACGTTGTGCGAGTCGCTGGACTTCAGCTGGTGGGCGAGGGTGACGGTCGACCAGGACGAGCCGCCGAGCACCCGGCGCCCGATCACCGCGGCGCCGGTCGAGGTGTACCAGCCGGCGTACTGGTAGCCCTGGTATGTGAACAGGCCGTTCTTCTGGAAGGAGTTGTTGTTGACCAGGCCGTCGTAGGAGACGAAGTAGATGGCCTGGGCGTCGAGTTGCGTGGCCTGCTGCTTGTTCACCGAAGGTCCGGGGTCGGCCGCGCGGGCGGTGCCGGCGGCAAGGGCGGGGGTGGCCACGGCGCCGAGGAGGGCGGCCCCCAGCACGGTACGTCTTTTCACGAGCGGCTCCTGTCGTGATTCAGGCGAGGTGTCGTGTTCAGGCGAGGTGGAACACTTCGGTGAGCGGTTTCATCGCTTCGTCGGGGCGGGCGCCGTCGAGGGATTCGAAGAAGGGGCCCATCTCGGCCTGCCAGCGGGCGTTGACCTCGGTGGCCTCCATGCCGGCGAGGGCGGCGTCGAAGTCCTCGGTCTCCAGGTAGCCCACCAGCAGGCCGTCGTCGCGCAGGAAGAGCGAGTAGTTGTGCCAGCCGGTGGCGGAGAGCGCTTCGCGCATCTCCGGCCACACGGCGGCATGGCGTTCGCGGTACTCGGCGAGCCGGTCCTGCCGGACCTTGAGGAGGAAACAGACGCGCTGCATAAGTACCGCTCTCCTGCTGGGAGTCGAATGCTCTAGAAGTTGAACTGGTCGATGTTCTTCGCGTCGAACACGGTCGGCTTGCCGAGGTTGATCACGCCGTCCTTGCCGATGGTGTACGTGGTGTCGCCGACCTTGAAGGTCTCGCCCTCCTTGCCGGTGATCTGCCCGGAGGCGAGCGCGACGGCGGTGCGGGCGGCGAGGTCGCCGAGCTTCGCCGGGTCCCACAGCTCGAAGGCGTCGACGGTGCCGTTCTTGACGTACTGGCGCATGTCGTTGGGCGTGCCGAGGCCGGTCAGCTTGACCTTGCCCTTGTACTTGGAGCCGGACAGGTACTGGGCGGCCGCCTTGATGCCGACGGTGGTCGGGGAGATGATCCCCTTCAGGTCCGGGTACTGCTGGAGCAGGCCCTGGGTCTGCTGGAAGGACTGCTGGGCGTCGTCGTTGCCGTAGGCGACCTTGACCAGCTTGACGTTCTTGTACTTCGGGTCCTTCAGCTCCTCCTTCATGAACCCGATCCAGGTGTTCTGGTTGGTCGCGGTCTGCGCGGCGCTCAGGATCGCGATCTCGCCCTTGTACCCGATCTGCTCGGCGAGCAGCTGCACCTCGGTACGGCCGAGGTCCTCGGCGCTGGCCTGCGAGACGAAGGCGTTGCGGCAGCCGGCGTTGGTGTCGGAGTCGTAGGTGACGACCTTGATCCCGCTGCTCATGGCCTGCTTCAGCGCGGTGCACAGGGCGCCGGGGTCCTGGGCGGACACGGCCATGGCGTTGACCTGCTGCTGGGTCAGGGTGTTGACGTAGCTGACCTGCCCGGAAGTGTCGGTCGCACTCGACGGCCCGACCTCCTTGTACTTGCTGCCCAGCTCGGTGAGCGCCTTCTCGCCGCCCTTGTCGGCGGAGGTGAAGTAGGGGTTGTTGACCTGCTTGGGCAGGAACCCGACGGTGAGGCCCTTCTTGAGCGCGGCGTTCGGGTCGGCCTTGGCGGTGGAGGTGGCGGCCGACGTCTCGTCACTGCCGGAGTTGTTCTTGGTGGTACCACCACAGGCGGTGGCGGAGAGGGCGAGGGAGGAAGCAGCAGCGACGGCCACGCAGACACGCCGGAGGGACGACTTACGCATGACGGGTTCCTTTGAAAGAAGGGTTCAGGTGAGCGCCCCTTCAGGGGCGCGGGGAACTGCGCGACCAGCCACATACGGCCCGCAGTGTTCAGACGGCCTTGGCCGCCCTGTGCCGTGCCAACGAGATCTGCCGGGCAACCCGAGGCCCAAGCACCGAGACGACAAGCAACACACCGGTCACGACAATCTGAGACTGCGCGGAGACATTGAGCAGGCTCATCACGTTCTGCAACGCCCCGAGCAGGAACACCCCGGCGATCGCGCCACCCAACGTCCCCTTGCCCCCGTCGAAGTCGATCCCCCCGAGCAACACGGCGGCGACAACGGAGAGTTCAAGCCCCGTCGCGTTGTCGTACCGCGCACTCGCGTAGTGCAGGGCCCAGAAGATCCCGGTGAGCGAGGCCATGAACCCGGTGGCGACGAACAGGACCAGCTTGTTGCGCTTGACGCGGATCCCCGCGAACCGCGCCGCCTCCTCGCTCGCCCCCACCGCGAACAGCGACCGCCCGAACGGCGTGGCGTGGAGGAGCACCACGGCGATCGCCAGCAGCACCAGGAACGGCAGGAACGCCCGCGGCAGGAACGTGTCGCCGAGCCGCCCCGCCGCGAAGTCCAGGTACTGCGTGGGGAAGTCGGTCACGGCATCCGAGCCGAGCACGATCTGCGCGATGCCCCGGTAGGCCGCGAGCGTGCCGATGGTGACGGCCAGCGACGGCAGCCCGAGCCGGGTCACCAGCAGCCCGTTGACCAGCCCGCACAGGACACCGAGCAGCAGGCACAACGGGATGATCGTCTCGATCGCCATCCCCTCGTTCCAGAGCCGGCCCATGACGGCGCCCGAGAGCCCGGCGGTCGACGCGACCGAGAGGTCGATCTCGCCGGCGACGACCAGCAGGGTCATGGGCAGCGCGATGAGCGCGATGGGAAGCGTGTTGCCGATCAGGAACGACAGGTTGAGCGAGTTCCCGAAGCCGTCGACGAAGCCGAACGACAGCAGCAGGAGGACGATCAGCAGCGCGCCGACGACCGTGTCCCAGCGGACCGCGCGGGTCAGGGAGTCAGGCATGGCGGGTGCTCCTCTTCTTCAGGGCGGTGGCCACCCGCAGCGCGACGATCCGGTCGACGGCGATGGCGAGCAGCAGCAGGAAGCCGTTGATGGCGAGGACCCACACGGAGCTGACCCCGAGGGCCGGCAGGACGCTGTTGACGGACGTCAGCAGCAGGGCGCCCAGCGCGGCGCCGTACACGCTCCCGGAGCCGCCGGTGAAGACGACGCCGCCGACGACCACGGCGCTCACGACGGTGAGTTCGTAGCCGGTGCCGGTGCCGGAGTCGACGTTCCCGAACCGGGCCAGGTACATCGCTCCGGCGAGGCCCGCGAGGGCGCCGCAGCAGGTGTACGCGGTGAGGATCCGCTTGCGGACCGGGATACCGGCCAGCCGGGCGGCCTCGGGGTTGGAGCCGAGGGCGTACAACTCCCGTCCGCTGCCGAAGTGTTTGAGGTAGTAGGCGGTGGCGACCAGGACCGCGAGGGCGATCAGGGCCAGCCAGGGGATCGCCGCCAGACCGCCGGAGCCGAAGTCGACGAAGGAGCCGGGGAGGTCGGCGGCGGTGATCTGCCGGGAGCCGACCCAGATGGAGTCGACGCCCCGGATGATGTACAGCGTGCCGAGGGTGACGACGAGCGCCGGGACCTGACCGAGGCTGACCAGCAGCCCGTTGAGCAGTCCGCAGCCGATGCCGAGGAGTACGGCGAGCAGGATCGCGACGACCGTGCTGCCGCCGCCGTGCAGGTAGTCGCCGGCGGCGAAGGCGGTGATGCCGAGGGTGGAGCCGACGGACAGGTCGACGTTCCTCGTGATCACCACCAGGGACTGGCCGGTGGCGACCAGCACCAGGATGGTGGCGTTGAGCAGCAGGTCCTTGATGCCCTGCTCGGAGAGGAACTCGCTGTTGCCGGCCTGGGTGACGGCGATCATCACCAGGAAGACGACGAGGATGGCGAGTTCGCGCATCTTGAAGACGCGGTCGACGAGCCGGGTCCCCGCGGACTCGGGCGTCTCGGCGACGGGGGTCTGTTCGGACGTGGTCACCGTCATGCGGCGGCCCTCCCCGTGGCTGCGGCCATCACGGTTTCCTCGCTGGCTTCGGAGCGCGGGATCTCGGCGGTGATCCGGCCCTCGTGCATCACCAGCACGCGGTCGGCCATGCCGAGGATCTCGGGCAGGTCGGAGGAGATCATCAGGACGGCGACCCCGTCGGCGGCCAACTCACCCAGGAGCCGGTGGACTTCGGCCTTCGTGCCGACGTCGATGCCGCGGGTCGGCTCGTCGACGATCAGCACCCGGGGCCCGGTCGCCAGCCACTTGGCGAGGACGACCTTCTGCTGGTTGCCGCCGGAGAGGGTGGAGACGGCGTCGGCGATCCTTGCGTACTTCACCTGGAGCCGGACCGCCCAGTCGAGGGAGCGGCTGCGTTCGGCGCCCCGGTCGACCAGGCCCGCTCTGACGGTCGTCCGCAGTCCGGTCAGGCCGATGTTCCGCTCGATGGACATGTCCATCACGAGGCCCTGGGCGCGCCGGTCCTCGGGGACGAGGGCGAGGCCGGCGGACATCGCGACGGAGGGTGCGCCGTTGGTCAGTCTCCGTCCCCTGACCTCGACTTCGCCGGCGTCCCAGCGGTCGACGCCGAAGACGGCGCGGGCGACCTCGGTGCGGCCGGCGCCGACCAGACCGGCGAGGCCGACGATCTCACCCGACCTGACCTCGAAGGAGACGTCCGTGAAGACGCCCTCGCGGGTCAGCCGCCGTACGCTCAGCGCGACTTCGCCGGGGCTGACGTCCTGCTTGGGATACAACTCGTCCAGGTCGCGGCCGACCATCCGGCGCACCAGGTCGTCCTCGGTCATGCCCTCGACGAGCTCGCTGGAGATCCAGGCGCCGTCCCGGAGGGTGGTGACGCGCCGGCAGATCTGGAAGATCTCCTCCAGGCGGTGCGAGATGAACAGCACGGCGGCGCCCTGGTCGCGCAGGGTGCGGACCACGCCGAAGAGGCGGGCCACCTCGCTGCCGGTGAGGGCGGCCGTCGGCTCGTCCATGATCAGGACCCGGGCGTCGAAGGAGAGCGCCTTGGCGATCTCCACGATCTGCTGGTCGGCGATGGACAGGCCGCGGGCGGGGCGGTCGGGGTCGAGGGCGACACCGAGCCGCTTCATCAGGGCGGCGGTGGCCGCGCGGGTGGCCTTGTGGTCGATCCGGCCGAGCGCGCGCCGGGGTTGCCGGCCCATGAAGATGTTCTCGGCGATCGACAGGTCGGGAAAGAGCGTGGGCTCCTGGTAGATCACGGCGATTCCGGCGTCGCGGGCGTCGCCGGGGCCGTGGAAGACGACGGGCCCGCCGTCGAGCAGCACCTGCCCGGTGTCCGGTCGGTGCACTCCGGCGAGGGTCTTGATCAGCGTCGACTTGCCCGCGCCGTTCTCCCCGGCGAGGGCGTGCACCTCGCCGGGGAACAGCTCCAGGGAGACGTCCCGCAGGGCGCGCACGGCACCGAAGGACTTGGAGACGTCCTTCAGCGCCAGCACCGGGGCCGGTCCCGTGTCGGACGGGTGGGTCATGGGGGCTCCTCGACGACACCGGCGAGCCGGTGGGCACCGGACCTCACGGCGTCGTGAAAGGTTTCAACTGGATTGCCGGGACCGTAGGCACCACGGGCATGTCACGTCAATGGGTCCGTGTCGAAAAAATTTCGATAGCCTAAGGTCACGGCGGAGTCACGGAAAACAGGGTTGACCGGAGAGCTTGACACCCCCTCGACGGACTCATACTTTGCCGTTCTGAATCGTTTCATCATTCACTCCGGGAGCCCCTAAGTGACCGACCTCGTCGCGGTGAAGGCCGCGCTGAAGACCCAGGCCGTCGAGACGCCGTCGTGGGCGTACGGAAACTCGGGGACCCGTTTCAAGGTGTTCGCCCAGCAGGGCGTGCCGCGCTCGCCGAAGGAGAAGCTGGACGACGCGGCGCAGGTCCACGCGGTGACCGGGGTGGCGCCGACGGTGGCGCTGCACATCCCCTGGGACAGGATGGACGGCGCCGACGGATACGCGGACCTGGCCAAGCACGCCGAGGAGCGCGGGCTGCGGCTGGGGGCGATCAACTCCAACACGTTCCAGGACGACGACTACAAGCTGGGCAGCATCTGCCACCCGGACGCGGCGGTGCGCCGAAAGGCCGTCGGTCATCTCCTCGAGTGCGTCGACATCATGGACGCGACGGGGTCGAAGGACCTGAAGCTGTGGTTCGCCGACGGCACGAACTATCCCGGCCAGGACGACATCCGCTCCCGGCAGGACCGGCTGGCGGAGGGGCTGGCCGAGGTGTACGCGCGCCTCGGCGAGGGGCAGCGGATGCTGCTGGAGTACAAGCTCTTCGAGCCGGCCTTCTACACGACGGACGTGCCGGACTGGGGGACGGCCTACGCCCACTGCCTGAAGCTGGGGCCGAAGGCGCAGGTCGTGGTGGACACCGGCCACCACGCGCCGGGCAC